>CALWRA010000003.1 GCA_944383825.1 uncultured Acetatifactor sp.
GCCTGTGCCTTCAAATCCGCGTCCATGCGGATACTGATGTTTGTGGTATTTCCAGCCATATCATCAACCCCTTTCTTCTGGTACCTTTAGTATATGCCATTTGCACGAAGAAAACAATACTTTGCACGAATATTTAACGGTAAATTCATTAAAGGAGATTGCTGTATGAAACAGATTATCTTTGCGCATGGGAAACCAGAGAGTCAAGGCAGCTTACCCTCTATTGATCGGAGGGGCAACCCTCCAGACGAAAGAGAAAGGAGGGAGATGCTGATGTATGCTACATATGCTGATTTGCTTCAGCTTTTAATGTTCATTGTAGCCCTTGTGGGATTGTGCTATACAATCTTCCAGGGCAGAAAATAGCCGCCACTACTCCCAATAGTGACGGCTAACCCTTTTTCAGAGGGTATAGTTTGTAGGTTGCAGGGATAGGCCGCTCCTCTGGCTTTCCCTTTTGTAATATCAATGTAGCATATCTGGAAGCAGGATGTAAGCAATGATCAGTGAGATTTCAGGCTTTAAGGCGATTAATTTTTACCTTAAGGCCTGTTTTTTGTACAAAAAATTGTGAGGTTTATGTACAAAGATTTTCTGCGCAATGACAGGGATGAAAAGAAAAGTATGTACATAAAAAACTGTTTAAAAACGCAAAAAAATCAGGAAAAAACTTGACACGTCAAGCGGATTCAATCATTCTGTTTCCACAAATGAGTTTCCGGTTATAGGCGGTGTAAAGATGTTGAATATATTGATCAAAGAATTTTTGGCTATATGCGATTACTTAATAAGGAAACAGACCAGGATTCACAAAGGGTATCTGCTAATTGATAAAGAACAAGTCTGCGACCTGCTCGACAAAAACAAATATGAAACATCTCACAATAAATTAAAATGCTGGAAAGAACTTGGCTGGATTGATGCAGAGGAAAAAAGGCTGACTAAAAGAATTTATGAAGGGGAAACGGGGAAGTATCGGCCTTATGTAAAAATTGATATGAGGCGATATGAATGCCTGAAATGGCTGGATGGAAACAGCTAAAATCATCGAAAAAGCAATGTACATATGGGTGAAAATAATAGGAGGAAAATGTACACGCGATAAAACAGCGAAAATGCGGGTAAAGGGGGTTTTTATGTACGTCACGATAATAGGCTATATAACGTAGTTATATAGCATGAAGCTGAGTGGAATATATGACAGTCATTGTTGGCATATATGGAACGTAACATGGACGTCTGTCAAGACGTATATGTGTAAGCTTCAGGCTATATGACGGAGTGATATAGCTGTGATTGCGAAGCGTATGCTGAGCAGGCAAACAGGAAAATCTTTTTGATTTTTCTGTTTGAGTAAAGATAGAAGAGAATAGCAGGACCGGGATGCAAAAAAGACAGATGAAAAGAAGAGGAGTTTTGTAAAGGAGAGCGAGACTGTGAAATATGATTTGTTGGAGCCGTTCAAAGATTACCTGTATGGCAGTCTGAGCAAAAATACGGCGAGAAAGTATTATTCAGCTATTGCAAAACTGCTGGATGGGATAAATGTGAGTAAGATAGAGATGATCTCTCTGGAATATCTGGAGAAAGAGATTTTGTTACGCTTTAAAACACGGAATGAGTTTAGTGCTGCCAAAAATGCCTTGAAGCATCTGGCGGATTTTTATCCGCAGCTGAGGATCCCGGATAAAAGCTTTTTTGAAAGCAGCAGTGTAAAAAAGAGGAACTACACCAAAAAGCCAGGGAAGATAATTTACCTGGAGCCGACCCTCAGGAAAATAAATCAGTTAAAAAATGAAAAGCTGAAATATGCTTACCGGCTGGCCTTGGTATCAGGGCTGCGGGTCTCGGAGCTGGCAGACTTGGAAAAACGGGATCTTGCATTTACGGAGGGAAAAATCATTGTAACAGTAAGAAGGGGAAAAGGTGGACATGGTGGAACGATAAAGTGCAGGGACGATCCCTATTTATATGAACGGCTTGTTGCTTTTGCAGACGGAAAAGAGCCGGAGCAGAAATTATTTTACGGAGAAGCAAAAATGCGGAGGGAGGCATGGCGTTTGGGATTTGAATGCCATGATCTCAGAAGGATATATGCCATCATGACCAGGAAAGAGCTGAGAAAGCAGATACCTGCAAAAGAAGCCGACAGGATGGTACAGCAGAATATGAGACATGTGAGGTTCTCCACAACGAAAAGATACTTGTATAACCGCAAATTAAAAATGGACTTTGGGGGCAGGGATGAGCAACGGAAATCAGGAAATTGATAATTTGATAGGCAGTATATTAGGACTGGCCGGAGCGTTTCTGAAGAGCCTTGCAAAAGGGATCTGGAGAGGACTGCGGAAACTGAATACTTTAAAGAAAGTATTATGGTTTCTGCCTTCTTTGTTGCTTCCGGTCGGTGCGGTGCTTGGAAAAGATATTCTGTTCTCACTGTTCCCACAAGAGATGCCGGGGTATATCAGGCAGATAGTCTATTTCAGTCTTTTGGTTTTTCCGCTTTTGCTTCTATGGGCTCTTGGACAATCCGGGAAGCGTGATAATTATGAAGATCGTTTCGCGGAAATCGCATTTAAGGGAAAAGATGGGAAATACCCTGTTTTTTGCGGGAAAAGTAAAGAGGGACGGAAAATTATCCTGCTGTTTCAGTCTACGATCCCGTTGTCAGATTGGAAAGCTTCCAGGGAGCGGTTGGAAACGGCTTTAGACTGCAATATCTACAAGATAGAAAATGGCAAAAACAAAAGGCTGGTAAAACTTACGACATTGCCATCTGATTATCAGATACCGGCTATGGTTGAATGGAAGGAGGAGTATCTAAACAATAAAAGAGGGGTACTGTCGGTAGGGATAAGCGCCATTCATAAGGTGCAGTTTGACTTAAATCGTGTGCCTCATGTGCTGGTTGCAGGGGAGACGGGCTCTGGCAAATCCGTAATACTGAGATGCCTCCTCTGGCAGATGATCCTACAAGGGGCAAGGGTGTATATGATAGATTTTAAGGGAGGTGTTGAATTTGGAAAGCAATATGAGAAATATGGCGAGGTGATTACGCAGCGGGAGCGTGCCCTTGAGGTCTTTGAGTTCCTAGTAAAGGAAAATGACTACAGGCTGCGTATATTCAGGGATCTTGAAGTGAAAAATCTGGATGAATATAACAGGAAAACCAGACAGAACCTTAGCCGAATTGGCGTCTTTACGGATGAACTTGCAGAAATGCTGGATAAAAAGGGTATTGCAAAGGAAGAAAAAGCCCTTTACGAGCAAATAGAGGGAAGATTGTCAACTTTAGCCAGACTATCCCGCGCAACGGGGATCAACTTGTTTATGGGAGTACAGAGGCCGGATGCAAATGTTCTGACCGGGCAAATAAAGAACAATATACCTGTAAGAATTTCAGGACGCTTTGCGGACAAGACAGCCAGTGAAATTGTCCTTGGAAATACAGATGCGGTAAATCTTCCGGATATTAAGGGAAGATTCCTTTATAAAGTCGGAAATGAGACCATAGAGTTTCAGAGCTTTTTTTTCGATGATGAGAAGATGCTGCGGGAGGTATACATAGAGCAGGGAGATATGTTGACAGAAGTACCTGTGTATGGGTATATGTCAGAAAAAGCAAATACAGGAAAGGGGCAGCCTGAGAGGAAAGCGGGAGAGGAGGCAGATAAAAAAAGGACTTTTTCGCCCCGAAAGGAAAAGACCCAAGTGATACGGGAACTGCAAGGTAACACGCAAGAGGATTATCTTGCGGATCTTGACCAGAAAGAGCTGGAGGCGAAAATAAGGCAGATGGATGAAGAAGATTTAAACTTGAATTTTGGAGATTTTTGAGAGTAAGGGAAGGTGATGCTGTGGAGAAAAAAGAAAAAAGAGCTTTCCGTGTAAAGGAGCTTTTTTGGAAAAAGGAGAATATACAAAAGGAAAAGACTGGCTCAAGAAAAAAGAGCAGGAAAGACGCGGTATTAAAGAAAAATACATTCTTAAAGGCGGGTAGAATTGCTTTATGGGTGATTTTGGTATTTTTCTTTGTAAAAGGACTTTTTAATACTTTCCGTCCGGATACATTAACTGAGGCCCGAACATTGATCGAGGATTTTAATGGGCAGCTTGAGGAAAGCAAAAAAATAAACCAGGAAATCTCGGCCTTCGCTCAGAATTTTGTCAGGGAGTATCTGACATATGAAGCGGGGAAAGAGGAAGAATATAAAAAACGTTTAAGCAGTTATATAGCCAATTCCGGAAGCCTGGATGGAATGGAAATTTACAGGGGCGAGGCGAGCGCGGAATATGTCCAAGCATATAGGATGGAACAGTATTCGCCCCAGAAGTGGGATGTATATGTATTGGCTGCGGTGGAATACGTTACTCTTACTGGGCAGGATGAACAGATCAGCCAGCAGGAAACCTGTTTAAAAGTTCCGGTGCTTGCAAATGAGGAAGGGATGATAGTTGAGTCCCTGCCAATGTTTTTAAATGACAGCGTATTGCTGGAAAGCTACAATGCGGCAGAATATAGCGGAACTCCGGTTGACGAGCAAACAACAGGAGCGGTGACAACGGCAGTAACAAATTTTCTGGAGGCGTATTACGGGCAAAATGAGACGGCAATAGAATATTACCTGTCCCAGGATGCAGACAGGGAGCAGTTTACGGGGCTGGGCGGCAAATATATTTTTTATAAAATGAACAGCCTGAAATGCTATCAGGAACCGGGAGAATCTATCATCGTTTGCATTGCAGATTATAAGATAACTGATTCAATAAATGAAGCCAAACTGCAGCAAAAGCTGCGGCTGGATGTGGTAAAGGGAAGTGATAATAGATACTATGTAAAAGCGATCACTCCCAGGATCACAGGATAAATCATTCATGGAGGAGCGATAAAATGAGAAAGCAAAGCTTTAAGAGCAAAAACAACAGTTGCAGAAAATTTTTACTGATACCATTAACGAGCATGCTGATTTTTAGCAACGGGCTTGTTGCTTTTGCAGCGGGCACGGATTATGCCGGCAATGCCGCCAGTTGGTTTTTAGATCAGTTGTTCTGGATAGCTCTTGTGGCAGTCATTGTAGTAGTACTTACCTTGGCGGCCAAAAGAAATTTTACTGCGGCGCTTACTACAGGGATTATCGGCGCTGTAGTGGTGTACTTTATAAGAAATCCTAAGACGCTGGAAGAGATAGGAAACGCCATTATGTCGACAGTCTTAAGGTAGGAGGCGCAATATGTCTGAAGAAGGGAACAGAAGCATAACATTATACTCATACCGAAAGGTCTGGTTTGTGGAAAAGAAAATATATGCCATACAAAACATTACGCTGCCTTTCCCAGTAAATCCCTACGAAGTTTTGGAATTTTTGGTTGTGGTGGGAGTTGTGTTGCTGCTTAGCAGAATGGTGCCGGTAGTTGAAAATGTTCCTGTGGTTTTAAGGTATGCAGTCCTGCCCTATGTCACTGTAAAGTACCTGATGAAACTTAAATTAGATGGAAAGAATCCGGTAAAATATTTTTGCGGCTTGATTCCGTATTTGTTTCACAAAAAATGTTACATAGAGCATTTCAGAGCTTATCGGAGAGAAGCAGAAAAAGTAAAGCTAAATTGGTTTTGCAGTAAAGGTTAATGAACAGGGAGGGCAGACCTCCCTGTTTTCGCAAATGGAGGGAAAAGATGTATCAGTGTCCAATCACATTTTTTACAGAAAATTTGATTTTCAATTTTGATAAAACTGCTTGGGCTGTTTATAAAATAACGGGGTTTGATTATGATTTTTTGGATGATGAGGCAAAGTTAAAAATTTTATACAAAACCGCGAGGTTTTTAAGCGGTATCATGTCAGATGCCCAGATATTGATTCTTCCTATTGAACAGGATAACAGAGAGCACTTTAATGCCTTAAGGAAAAGGATGGATAAAGAGGATCCTTTGTATGAAAGCGCGTGCTACCATGCAACAGAAACAGAAAAATATCTGGAGCGGTTTATCAGGGATAGGGGAAACGCCAACGACTATGCGACTTATATTTTGGTAAAACTGGCAGAGAGTAATGAGTATGAGCTTTTTTCGGGATTGCAGCAGGGGCTGCAGTATTTTTTGAAAGATCCTGTGAATGCAATCAATGTGTTCATGAATCTCGACACAAAAGACATATTGGAAAGCCGCTTGAATCATTGTCGGGAAATGGCTGAAAAGTGGTATTTTGCACAGAACAAAAAGCTGAAGCTAAGTCCGGTGGAGAAGGAAGAGCTGCAATGGCTGATCAAGCGGGCGGCGTACCGCGGTATCTCTCAGCAAAACCACCTTTTTTATGCGGATACGGATAAAAGTACATGGATGCCTGCCGCAGACGCTGTATATGCCGGGAATGGAGATACCATATATAAGCCGGCAGGAAAAGATATTGTCAATTTGTTTTCCGGCAGCATACATCAAGGCAAAAGACATTTAAAAATCGTGCATGAAAAAGGAAGAGTTTCGTACCAGACGTTTTTGGTGTTTACACATATCCCGGAAGTTTTAGAGCATCCGGGAAATGAATGGTTGTATATGCTGCAGCAGTTAAACCAGCAAGCTGAGGTCTGCATCCATATCAGAGCAAAGGAGTACCGAGAAGCGATCCGAAAAGTAGAAAACAAGAAAATGGAAATAGATAGCCAGATAGAGCATATCACAGAAGCGAATGCAGATATACCAGACGATCTGGCAGAGGGGAAGGAATATGCAGATATTCTGGAAGCGGAAATCAAAAGTCAGAGGGCTCCGCTTTTAGAAACATCGGTCATTATTTGCATATCGGCAGATAATTTGGAAGAAATGGAGAAGAAAGCGGTGACCATCAGAGGGATTTATGAAGATTTATCGTTTGGTGTGGAGAGGCCGCTGGCTGATCAGCTGAAACTTTTCATGCAGTGCATACCAAGTATGGGATTGCTGCTGAAGGATTATGTAATGCCGCTTACGCCTATGATGCTCTCCAGTGGTATTTTAGGGGCCACCCATGAGTTGGGCGACCATGTAGGCCCCTATATTGGAACCACCGGAGCCGAAGGAAAGCAGGTGTTCCTGGACATGGGACGGGCATGCTTGTTAAATAAATCTGCATCGGCTACCTTTTATGGAAACTTGGGAGTAGGGAAGTCGTTCAATGCCAATCTGTTGTTATTTTTAACGGTTTTATATGGCGGTTTTGGCCTTGTTTTTGATCCGAAAGGAGAGCGGGGGCATTGGATAAACCAATTTGATATTTTAAAAGGAATGATCTCGGTTGTAACCTTGTCGTCAGATCCGGAAAATAAGGGGAAGCTGGATCCATATAATATGTACCATGACAATCTGGATGAAGCGGATGAGCTTGCGCTGAACGTGGTATCTGAACTACTAAAGATTGCCCCGGCGTCCATGGAATACACGGCAATTTTGGAAGCACAGAGGATTATGAGGAAGGAAAAGGTTCCTTCAATGATGAAACTGATAGAAATACTAAAGAACTTTCCAAAAACAGATGAACTATGCAAATGTGCAAAATTTTTGGCCAGGCGCTTGAGTCTGCAGGCACAAAGCGGTATGTCAAAGCTCTTGTTTGGAAATGGTTCTGAGGAGGCTATCACATTAGACAAACGCCTTAGCATCCTGCAGATTGAAAACCTCAAGATGCCCAGTCCCAATGCAACCAAAGAGGAATATAGCAATGAAGAGGTTCTTTCCATGGTGCTTATGGCAACAGCATCACATTTTGCGAAAAAATTTGCGCTGGAAAAGAGAAATGTTTTCAGCATAGTGCTTTTTGATGAATCTTGGATGCTGGGAAAAACAGCAGAGGGAGTAAAGCTTTTTGATTTTCTTTCACGTATGGGAAGATCTCTATATACGGGCTGTATCTTTAACGGGCACTCAGTAACAGATATTCCGAGCGAGGGGATTAAAAATACGATTTCATATAAGTTTTGTTTTCAGACGAATAATGACAGCGAAGCAGCAAGAATGTGCGAGTATATGGACATGGAGCCCACGCAGGAAAACAAGGATATATTAAAGAATTTGGGCAATGGGGAATGTCTTTTTCAGGATTTAGACAAGCATATTGGAAAACTGCGTTTTGATGCTGTGTTTCAGGATGTTATCGATATATTTTCAACCACGCCAAAAACAAAAGATCAGGAAACACAGGAAGTGCTGCAAGAAAATGAGGTTGAGGAAGCTTTGTTGGAGAAAGAGCGCGAGAAAGAGGAAGAAGAACTGCTTTTTGATTTCAGTTTAGAAGAACTGCTGGCAAAGGAGACTGTATGAAGAAAAAGGGAAAATTTTTCAAAATAGGGCTGGCAGTTGGCGGGGGATATTTTTTGCTTTTTTTCATTGTCCTTCTCTTAACTCTTCTTATCGGAGGCGGAGGAGGCGGAAGCGTAGGGGGAATCCCTATATTAGCGACCGAGGAACAGGCATATCAATACCAGTATGTTGGGGCAGAGATCGGCGTACCCTGGGATTTGGCCTTATTAGCTGATGTGTTTTTGGCAGATCAGAACAGGGAGAATTTTTCAGGTGCTGTAGATCCTGTTTTCACATCTCTTCAGTTCTGCGTCATAGAAGAAACAAAATCAGTGCGAATTGTTGAAGCGACAGGTGAGGTTAGTGAAAAAGGGGAAGCGGTTTATGATGTCCGGTGGGAGGATGAGGAAAGTGTGTCTTACTATGGACTGGAAGGAGTTTTGGAATACCTTGGGGAGGATAAAAGTTGGCTGGAAGAGAAAACCATAAATGATGTCGCAGTAAAGCTAGAGGAGATCCGAAAAGGAAAAGAAACAGAGGAAGAAAAATATCGTACGGTGCTTTTTGTAAACGATGATTTTGAAAAAGTTCTAATGGATTTTGTAGGATTAACAGAGGCAAGCTGCCAGGCTGTGTTGCAGCTGCATAAGGTACATTATCTTGCTTCCCTGTATGGTTATCTTTATGTTTTTGATGAAATAGAGCTTCCGGAACTCGTAGTGGGAAACGTCACAAGAAATGAGCTGGCCGGAGTGGCAGTGACCTTAATGAATCACCCTTACATGCTGGGAGGGAAATCCCCAGGCCCAGGATCGCCGTCCGGTCCTTTGGACTGCAGCGGATATGTAGATTGGGTTTACATACAGTGTTTTGGCGTAGGGGTAAGCAGCGGAAAAATTCCGGAAGGGGTCGCCGTGTCAGGTACCGCCCTGCAGTGGTATGCGTCTACTCCTATTGCCGAAAGTGAAATGCAGATCGGAGATCTTGCCTTTTTGTATGATCCGGCTACTCTACAGTCAGGAAAAATTAACCACGTAGGTATCTATATTGGAGAAGTAGATGGGGAGAAATATTTTATCCATTGCGCTGGACGCAGCTATGGCACAAATGATCTGCCAACAGGGAGAGTGGGGATCTCCAAAAGAACCGGGGGATCTAATAATTATAATTGCGTAACGGGAACCACGTTTGAGCCGGCCATGAAACCTTGTAATTTCAGATATTTCCGGCGACCGAATTTTTCTTTTGTGAATGATGAAGGGTAGGTGGGAAGATGGGAATTATCAAAAAATTTTTATGCTTTGCCGCAATATTTTTAATAGCGTTTTTGGTTCCAATGCAAGCGGTCCATGCCTCGTCTGATGCGATCGGGAATGTAGAAAGTTTTAATTATTTGGAGGGCGAACAGAAATATTTAGGAGATCCATATAAAGATAATTATTCTTTGGATATGAAAGAAGTGAGTTTTTCGGATGATTTTCTGGGATATATGGGAAACCAGATCCAGAACGCGTTAAATGCTCTGGCAAATGTTTTGTTTAAAATAGAATCCCTTCTATCTTATTTAACGGTGGTCATCTTTTATATGTGCTTTAATCTAAATCTTGCTGATTTGTTTGGGCCTCAGGTAAATGCAATACAACAAGCTCTGAATAATAGTATATTTCTTCCTCTTTTTTTGATTGGATGTGCGGCCGCGTTCTGTGCATTAATTGGAAGGATGCTAAAACAGGATCTGGCCGGCGCTATTGGACAGATCGTTAAAATTATAGCTGTTGTAATGCTGTCTGTATTGGTATTTACAAAGTCTGATACTATGTTGACTGCGTGCAATAATATTACAAAGGAAATCAGCCTGGAAATATTGGTAGGAGTAAATACAGCCAATGGATATTCTCAGGATGTTTCAGACTTTGCTGCTGAGTCAGCGGGGATATTATGGCGAAACTTAGTGCACGAGCCTTGGCTGAGTATGCAATTCGGCGACACCTCCCTGATCAGGGAGGGGGAAGTAGATCAAATCTTGTCAATGGCTCCAGGGAGTGAAGAGAGAAAGGCGTTGATAGAGGATGATGAGAGAGGGTGCTTTGTATATTCCAGAGCGGGGGACCGACTGGCTTACACCTTTTTTTATTTAATTCCCTGCATCGTCAAATGTGTTGTTTATATCTTGGTTGCGTTTGTCCAGCTGGTTTTTCAGTTGCTGTCTATATTGTATACGTTTATGGCTCCATTGGTGCTTATCATATCCCTCTTTCCGAGTTACGAAGGAATATTAGGAACCTGGTTCCGAAAAATAATCGAAGCTCAGATCAGTATACTAATCATATCTCTCATTATTGGAATCTTGGTAAAGTTTGATGAAATGATATTTGATTGGGCGGCTCAAAACCAATATGGATGGATGGTGGCGTTGGCGGTACAGATAGCGATTTCCGTGGCTTTGTACATGAACAGGAACAGACTGCTAACAGCGCTTTCACATGTGCAAAGAGGGGTATCCAATCCAGGGTATCTGAGAAATAGAATGAAGCTTGCGGGTAATGTATATCAGGCGGCTCCAGGAGTGGCGCGCCCATTAAAAAGGGCAGCCCATAAAACAGGCAGGGCAATGAGCGGCGCAACGAAAAATGCGGTAAAATGGGCTGGAGAGAGTGTGAACAAGCTGAACAAGCCGGTAAAATGGACTATTAATCCATTTATAATATCTCAGAGAGCGCAGGCGGATACGGAAGAAATGGGAAATAAAGCAAGGGAAGCTGGAGCAAAGGGTATTGTAGACGGAAAGGAGAGAAGATATAAAAAAGTTTCGTCTGGAAATGGTATGGCGCATACGATAGGTTTAACGGCAGCAGGCAGGGGGAGTATTCCAAGGCCGGTGGCGGCTGTCGTTAAAGAGGCTGAAATTGCAACGCGTAATGAAAGGCCGGGAAATGGAGAGTCTTTAAAGGAGCTTGCGGACGAAATATCCAGAAACGTCAGCCACCTTGCGTCTATTATTGAGAGTGCAGAGGATACGATCAGGGAAGAAAGTATGAAAGAAAGGAATGGAAGTGGTGACTCAAAACGACCAACGTTTATGAATGAAAAGCGAGAGCGGGAAGGGAGGGCAGAGAAAGCAAAAGAGATCACTATAACCATGAAAGGGCCGGATGGAAAAGAGGAAAGAAAAAGTACAAAATCCTCTGAAAAAATAGATATAAAAGGTCATGAAGACGGTTTTAAAGGGGATGCGGCGAGGCCTAGATTTGCATATGAGGAATCGGAAACTACCGGACAAAAAAACAGAGAAAGCACGAATAGGACAACGGTAAGGGCGAAAACCAAAGAAATCATGAGTGATTCTGAAAGAAAAAAAGATACTATCCATAACAAAGATAAAGTGATCAGTGTCTCTCAGTATATGAAGGAAATGAGCGACTCAGATCAGAGCGTCTAAGAATTTCCCGTCTCAATTTGAGACGGGAAATTCTGGGAAGGAAAAGTTTTTTGTCCAATTAAGCTTTTTGTTTTTGCTGGTAAATGGCCGTTAAAGAATCCTGGAGCACCTGGGAAAAGTTTATGTGATTTTTTTCTGCAAAGGTGTTGAGCCATGCAGGGATGGTGAGATTTTTTCGCACTGCCTTTTCTCCATGTTTTTCAATATAGGCATCCATATCCAAAACTAACATGCTTACAAAACCATCAGAAGCAGGAATGATGCTTTCCAAAGGACTTGAGGGTGGGATTGCTTTTCCATCCTCTAATTCATCCAAAACCCAGCCAGAAGCGGCGTCAGTGGCCATTAGAATAGCATCAGCCAGAGTATCGCCCTCGCTAACGCATCCTGGCAGATCGGGAACTTCTACAGTATAACCGCCTTTTTTTTGTTCACAAGGATAAAAACAAGCCGGATAAGTTAATTTCATAAATGCCTCCTTTATTATTGGCAGCGCCGGGATTTATAGCCCGGCCTGCTTTAAAATAGATTTAATTGTTCGGGGGTCAAGATCACCGGGATGATTCGGTATTGTGACCTTGCCGGGTTTGGTGGAGTGGGTATAAGAGTAATGAGAACCTCTTGCCTTTTTAAACCGCCATCCATCGGCTAAGATTATTTTTTCTATTTCCCGGAATTTCATCTCGCAACCTCCTTATGCTTACATTATACGTATTATGCGCATAATTGTCAAGGAGATATTGAAAATTTCTTGTCTCAAATTGAGACGGAAGAGTTTGGCTCTTTCCACGTTTTCTTTAATTATTAAGAAATAGTCATTTTGATTTTCTTTACCAAACCTCACGTTCTTGTCAAGATTTTGCTTATAATATATCCATGTACGAATGAAAATCCGGGGATCTTGCTTGCAAAACGGGACTTTCATTTACAAAGTGGGAATCTCGCTTACAAAACAAGATTTTAAATTACAAAAAGAGATTCTTGGACTACAAACGGGACTCTCAGCTTACTATTAACCCCGGAGTGTCAAATAGTGTCACTATCTATTGTAAAAAACATTATATATATTAAATATATAAATTGACAAAATATAAATTATAATGTATCCTATAATTAGGAAAGGAGGTGTATGCAATGGATATTTTAGAATATATAAATTTGTGTAGAGTAAAACGGGGGAATATGTCCGGGGCCGAATTGGCGAGGAGAACTGGACAGAGTCCACAGAACATGAACAATAAATATAAGAGAAATACATTTAAAGTATCAGAATTGGAAAAGGTTGCAGAAGCTTTAGATGCAGAACTGAAGATTCAATTTATTGACAAAGCAACAGGCAAACCTATTATATAAAATTTATTATACTTTATATAATAAAAACGGAAAAAATATAAAAAATAGTATACAATAATGTTGACAAAATATAAAAAATAGTGTATAGTATAATTGTCAGGAGGGAAAGCCAAGTGACAATAACCGACAGGCAGAGGGCAAGCAAAGCCTTTAGGGGAAAGGATAGAGTATGAAAGAGATGGGAATGACTGATAGCCAATTCAAGGCTTTTGTAAGATTTCTAATTGATGCGCTGGAAGATGCAAGAGAAGAAAAAGGAGAAAACAAAGATAAAAAGCTGGACAAAATTCTTGAAAATCTCCAAAGCAGCTTAGAAGACTGAATGGAATAAGACAGAAAGGGCGGCTTGCTACCGCCCCAACCGTAAAAATAGTATATTTTAAAAAGGTAGGAAAAGGTATGAGAAAATTATTGTTTGCTGGGCGATGAATTAATGCTGAAGAGATCGAAAGAATAGGAATGTCTTGGGGGGCGGATTATTTTCTTTACAAAGATGAAAGCGGACGGTTTTATGCGACTCTTTGTGACGGGATGCCCGACGTAATTGAATTGTGCAATTTTGAACAATCGATTGAGGAAATAACGGAAGAAACTGCAAAGAAAGCATTTAAAGAATACATACAGAGGCTTGAGGATGAACAAACTGAAGATTAAAAATTAGCATAAACAGGAATTGACAATATGTTCTAATAAGCGTAGCCAGATCTAAAATAGACAGTTGCATCAAAGTAAATTAAAAGTATGGGCTGAAGAAAGAAAAGCTAAATAATAAGGAGTGATAAAAACACAATTAAGGAGACATGATCGGTGAAAGTAGCACAAATCATACGATTTAACAGTTCGATTTCTCTTAGTATTACAATAGATATGATATAAAATAGGGCAATGAAAACATTGCCCTATTTTATATCATGGCGGAGCCAACCCAGGAGCCGTGTATAACGGGAGGCAGGAAAAGGACGATGTACTGGCTCTTTCACTTGCGGTAGGGAATATCCTGGAGGAAAACGGTGTGGATGTGTATTTTACCAGGACAACGGATATTTATGAATCGCCTTATCAGAAAGCAACGGAGGGGAATCAAGTGGGGGCGGATTATTTTGTTTCCATCCATCGGAATTCCAGTCCATATCCCAACCAGTATACAGGAGTTGAGACATTGGTTTACAACAGATACGGAGAGGCGGCGAGAATGGCGTACAATATAAACGCCCAGTTGGAGGAGGTCGGCTTCGTCAACCAGGGCGTAAATGAAAGACCAAATCTGGTGGTGCTTAACAGCACCCAGATGCCGGCGGTGCTGATAGAAGTGGGATTCATCAATAATGATGAAGACAATGAGCTGTTTGACGAACGGTTTGACGATATTGCCAGAGCGATTGCAGACGGTATACTGCAGACCATCTGGAGTTAACGGGGGCGTCCTATTCCATTCTGCGCAGGACCATCGATGATTTCCCCTGTCCGGTGAAAGCGGGAACCGTGGCAGGGGCAGTCCCATGTCTTGTCCTCAGGGTTCCAGTTAAGCTGACAGCCCAGGTGCGGGCATCGTGGAGCTGTAAAATGCAGCTGATTGTCCGCGTCTTTGTAAATCCCTGTTTTTCTGCTATCTAACCGGGCAATGCAGCCGGTTTCGTGAGGGAGCTCTTCCGCCTGTATTTTTTGTCCCGGAAGCAGAAAGCTTGCGGAGAGAGACAGGGAGGCCTGCTTCATTTCGCCAAGAAACGCTTTCCAGGCAGCGGTATTCCAATGTCTTTTTGGGGAAAACAGACTTTCACAGGGAGATGAACGCCTACATAACAGGTCGGTGAGAAGTTGTGCCCCGGCCATAGACAGGCTCATGCCCCATTTCTGAAATCCGGATGCCACGTACCAGTCGGGCTCCAGCGGGGAAAACCGACCTATATAGGGCAGGCCGTCCAGGGTCATGCAGTCCTGGGCAGACCATTGTGCTATGGGAATGGTTCCGGGAAAGCGTTTTTCCGCAATGGCTTTCAGGCTTTCATAGCGGCAGAGGGCGTGTTTTTTGCCGGTTCTGTGTCCTTCTCCTCCCACCAATAGAATGTCCTGGAAGCTACGCAACGAGGGTGTGCCTGCATCAATGCCGTAAAACATACCGGGAGGGAGGTCGTGTTTTCCCTTGACGGCGACCACATAGGAACGGTCCTGGTGCATTTTCAGAAAATAACCGCCTGGAAAAACCGGAAAAGGAAAATGACAGGCAAAGATAATGTGCTTTGCCATAACTTTATGAGTCTCTGTGTATACAACATTGCCTTTTACTCTCATGACCCTGGTATGCTCATATACCTGCAGTTGGGAGGCCAGCGAGTATAAAAACATCAGGGGATGAAACTGAGCCTGTTGGTCAATGCGCAGGGCCGTGTATTCCTGACGGGTGTGCATGCTGCAGTCTACGCCAAGGGAAAGAAGGGCGTTCTTTTCCTCCAGCAGTTTTTTCCTGCCCTCATCGGAAGAGGTATAGAGATAAGAGGGGAGCCTTTCAAAAAAGCAGGGGATGGAAAGATCCTGTATCAGCTCTTCATATGCGGAGACTGCCTGCCTGTTGGCGTCTGCATAACATTTAGCCTGTAAAAAGCCCTGCTGCTTCACAAGCCTGTGGTAAATCAGTCCATGCTGACAGGTGATTTTTGCTGTGGTCAGATGAGTCTGTCCGCTGCAAATTTTGTTGGCCTCCAAAAGGACAACCTGAAATCCTTCCCTTTGAAGAAAATAAGCGGTGAGAACGCCGCAGATTCCACCGCCGATTATAACGGCTTCCGTCTGAATGTCCTGAGAAAGAGTAGGAAAGACAGGCGGCTTTTCATTTTGGTTCCAGATTGACTCCATTACGCTTCCCTTTCTTTTTTCTTTATTGTGTAGCTTCCCTATAATTTTATTCGTTAGTTTTTTGAAAGTTTTTTTTACATAAAAATTACATACAAATTACTCAAGCGTGATATTTTGTGAACTCCTTTCATGTTATTATGTACATCGTAATCAAGAGAAAAACAGAGAATTGAAAATGAAAAATGGAGGAGCACTATTATGAAAAACAGACGTAGCAGAGTGTTGGCTCTTGCGGGAGCATGTATTCTGGCAGTGGGCGGACTCGCCGCCTGCGGAGCAGAGGAGACGAGCGCGCCTTCCACCGGCGCGGCCCAGACTTCTTCTGCGGCGGAGAGCGGCGCAGATCAGACATCTTCCGTGGCAGGCAGCGCTGAAGCGGCGGCTTTATCCGGATCTATTCAAATGGTGGGAAGCACATCTATGGAAAGGTTTGCGAATGCTTTGATTGAGGCGTTTGCAGTGACCTATCCTGATGTCAATGTAACCGCTGAGTTTGTAGGATCGGGAGCTGGTATTGAGGCTGTTATCAACGGAACGGCGGATGTTGGAAATTCTTCCAGAAACCTGGAGGCAGAGGAGCTCGAAGCAGGCGCAGTAGAAAACATCGTGGCCATTGATGGAATTGCGGTCTGTGTTGACCCGGCGAACACCGTAACGGGACTGACCAAGGATCAGCTTACCAATATTTACAACGGAACCATTACCAACTGGAGCGAGGTAGGAGGCTCTGACACCCCGATCATTGTGATTGGACGCGAGGCGGGAAGCGGAACCAGAGGAGCCTTTGAAGAGCTGCTTGGTCTTGAGGATGCCTGCGTATATGCCAATGAGCTGGACAGCACAGGGGCTGTTATGGCAAGAGTGGCGTCCACTCCTGGAGCCATAGGCTATGTGTCTCTGGATGTATTGAATGACAGCGTTGTGGCGCTTGCTCTTGACGGCGTGGAGCCCACTGTTGACAATATCAAGTCCGGAAGCTATTTCCTCAGCAGACCTTTTGTAATGGCTACCAACGGAGAGATCTCCCAACAGAGCGATTTGGTTCAGGCATGGTTTGATTTTGTGCTTGGCGCAGAGGGACAGGAAATTGCCACAAGTGTAGGATTAATTACTGTAGAATAATAAAAAGGATAATGCGATGAATAGTCAGACACACGCTTCCGTAAGGGAATCCACAATTCTCGGAAACAGAAAGAATAAAGCGGTGGTGGAAACTGCGGCACAAATAATCTTTACTATTTGTGCCTTCTTCGCTGTCCTGGCAGTGGTTTCCATTACTCTGTATATGATTATCAGCGGCACCCCTGCGATTTTTGAGGTGGGGCTGACGGAAATTCTGTTCGGCACAGTCTGGAGACCTGCCGCTGAAGATCCCCAATTCGGTATTTTATACGTTATATTGACCTCCATCATTGGTACTTCCATGGCTATTTTAATCGGCGTGCCCATCGGTGTGCTGACAGCAGTATTTCTGGCTGAGGTGGCGCCGAAAAAACTTGCCATGATCGTAAAGCCTGCAGTGGAGCTTCTTGCCGGAATTCCTTCCGTTATTTACGGTCTGCTGGGCGTTTATCTGCTGAATCCGTTGATGTATAAAATAGAGCTTGCGGTGTTTGAAGGCTCTGCCACGCATCAATTTACAGGAGGAGCGAATCTTCTGTCGGCCGTGATTGTTCTGGCAATTATGATTCTGCCCACTGTGATTAATATTTCGGAAACCTCCATAAAAGCCGTTCATCCCAGCTTAAAGGCCGCTTCTCTTGCGCTGGGAGCTTCCCATATTCAGACCATATTCAAGACAATGCTGCCAGCTGCAAAATCCGGTATCGTGACGGCTATTGTCCTTGGGGTGGGCAGAGCCATTGGCGAGGCTATGGCAATCACACTGGTGTCCGGCAGCAGCGTGAATATCCCGCTTCCATTTAATTCAGTGCGGTTCCTCACCACGGCCATTGTAAGTGAAATGGGATATTCCTCCGGAACCCACAGACAAGTGCTCTTTACCATTGGACTTGTATTATTTGTGTTTATTATGATTATCAATGTGGTGCTGAACAAGATACTGAAAAAAGGAGCGAATGAAAATGAACGATAATACGCTTATGCGGAAGAGGAAGCGACCTCTGGATATGATATTAAGGGCGGCTATATACATATCGGCGTCTGTTTCAGTGCTTCTTTTATTAGGAATGATAGGATATGTTTTTGTGAAGGGAATCCAAACGGTAAATCTGTCCTTTTTGACCTCTGTTACAAGCACTCTGGAGGGAACGGTGGGAGTTGCCGGAAATCTTTTGAATACGGCGTATATTATCATCATAACGCTGCTGATCGCCACTCCCCTGGGAGTAGGATCTGCAATTTATCTGAATGAATATGCCAGGCCGGGAAGAATCGTATCCATGATCGAGTTTACAACGGAGACGCTCTCGGGCATTCCTTCCATTATATTTGGTCTGTTTGGAATGGTTTTCTTCGGTGAGTCCCTGGGCTTGGGGTATTCTCTGCTGACAGGCTCCTTCACCCTGACTCTGATGGTGCTTCCTTTGATTACCAGAAATACCCAGGAAGCCTTAAGGACAGTGCCGGAAAGCTATAGAAGCGGTGCGCTTGGAATGGGATCGACAAAATGGCATATGATACGCACCATACTTCTACCTTCTTCTATGCCGGGGATCGTGACGGGCATTATTTTGGCGTTGGGACGAATTGTTGGAGAATCCGCGGCACTCCTGTTTACCGCAGGCAGCGATTACAGACTTCCCCGTTTCAGCGGCGGATTTGCGGATAATGTGGAAAGACTGCTTACAAAAACCACGGAGTCCGGGGGTACCCTCACCATTGAGCTTTACCTTCAGATGCAGAAGGGCCAGTATGAGACGGCGTTTGGAATTGGCTGTGTACTGATCATTATTGTACTGATATTGAATCTGCTCACAAAGCTTGCGGCAAATAAGCTCAGGCCCGTGTAAGCATGGCAAGAATAGAAGAGGATTGTGAAAAACATGGAAAAGAGTAAAATTTCGGTGAAGAATCTGAATCTCCATTACGGAGATAATCATGCGCTTAAAGATGTGAATATGGAGATAAAAGACCATGCCATAACGGCGTTTATCGGTCCCAGCGGATGCGGGAAATCAACCTTTCTGAAATGTCTCAACCGCATGAATGATCTTGTGGAGAGCGCCCGGATAGAGGGCCAGGTTCTCCTGGACGGGGAGGATATTTATGATAAGCGGGTGGACACCACGCTGCTTCGCAAAAAGGTGGGCATGGTATTCCAGCAACCTAATCCCTTTCCCATGTCCATTTATGATAATATCGCATATGGTCCCAGGCTTCACGGCGTCAAACAAAAAGCAAGACTGGATGAAATTGTGGAAAACGCTCTGCGGGGAGCCGCTATTTTTGAAGAGGTAAAGGATCGTCTGAAAAAGTCAGCTCTGGGGTTATCCGGCGGACAGCAGCAGAGACTCTGCATTGCAAGAGCGCTTGCAGTGGAACCGGAGGTGCTGCTTATGGATGAACCCACCTCCGCTTTAGATCCCATATCCACACTGAAGATAGAAGAGCTGATGGAATCTCTGAAAAAAACGTATACGGTTGCCATAGTGACGCATAATATGCAGCAGGCAGCCCGCGTATCGGATGATACGGCGTTCTTTCTGGTGGGGGAAGTGGTTGAATTTGATTCTACCGAAAATATTTTTTCCAGACCGAAGGATAAACGGACAGAGGATTATATTACGGGCCGATTTGGCTGAAGTATTTTTTATAAACTGTATGTGCCGCTTCAGGCGGCATGACCGGAAAGGTAGGAGAATTATGGCGCCCAGAATATATTTTGAGCAGGAACTGGATTTATTGAAGAATAAAGTGACAGAAATGGGAGAGAGGGCGGAAATCAGCTATGACCGTCTGGTGTATGCAGTCAAAGGCAATGATCGTGAAACGCTGAAGCTGCTTTTGGATAACGACCGCCAGATGATTGACATGCAGAGAAGCATTGAGGCCAAATGCCTGACCCTTCTTACCAGGCAGCAGCCTGTGGCCAGAGATCTGCGTCTGGTTTCCTCCGCGCTCAAGGTGGTGACGGATATAGAGCGGGTGGGGGATCATGTATCCGACATTGCGGAGCTCTGCCTGCGGACCCAGGAATTTAATCAGGAGGGAACCTGTGAAAGTAAGTTGATTGTCATGATGGAAGAGGCCAAGAATATGCTGCATGAGGCGGTGGAGGCTTTTGTGGATGGAAATGAAAAAGCCGCCCGTAAGGTAATTGAGAGCGATGATACCGTGGATGATCTTTTTAACCAGATCAAGGGAGAGCTTATGGGCTCCATTCGGGGACAGGATCTGGATGCGGATAAGGTAGTGGATTACCTGATGATTGCAAAATATCTTGAAAAAATAGGAGATCATGCGGTAAACATCGGCGAATGGGCCATTTTCCAGGTGACCGGCGATATGCAGGGAGTAAAGCTCTATTAAAGACTGCCCTGCCTGTGGTGCGATTCCCTGCATTGGGCTGAGTCTGCAAGAGACGGTGCACAAAAGCAAATGCTTTGTTTTCCTTTCTTGATAATTTACATAAATTTTACATAAAATAACTATAAATTTTACCTGAGCCGTTTACGATGGAAAAAACAGTGTTATAATGTAAAAAATGTAAAAGAGAGGACAAAGCATGAGCTTTTTTGATTTTCTGACAATGGCGGGGGGACTGGCCCTCTTTTTGTATGGTATGAATCTGCTTGGAGAGGGTCTGTCAAAGGCTTCAGGAGGTAGACTGGAGCGGATCCTGGAAAAGCTTACCAGCAGTCCTCTGAAAGCGGTTTTGGTGGGGGCAGGCGTAACTGCAGTGATTCAGTCCTCTTCCGCTGCTACGGTCATGGTAGTTGGTTTTGTCAATTCCGGCATTATGAGGCTGGAGCAGGCGGTTGGGATTATAATGGGAGCCAATATCGGTACCACGATTACCTCCTGGATCCTGGGAATGACGGGAATTGACAGCTCTTCCTTCCTGATCAGGATGCTGAAGCCCACATCATTTTCTCCGATTCTGGCCATTGTGGGCGTGGCCATTCTAATGTTTTCTCACAAAGAAGCCCGAAGAAATACTGCGTCCATTCTGATCGGATTTTCGGTGCTTATGTTTGGCATGGATACCATGAGCAGCGCGGTGGAGCCTCTGGCGGAGGTTCCGGAGTTTACAGGGATTCTCACCAGATTTTCCCAGCCCCTTCTTGGGATGCTGGCCGGGCTTGTACTGACTGCCGTCATACAGTCTTCTTCCGCCTCGGTGGGTATTCTGCAGGCTCTGTGCGCTACAGGAGCCGTAAGCTACGGCGCGGCGGTCCCCATAATTATGGGACAGAATATCGGCACATGCGTAACGGCTATGATTTCAGGAATAGGTGCGTCGAAGAATGCCAGAAGAGCAGCCTTGATACACCTTTATTTCAATGTAATCGGAACATTTTTGTTTATGATTATTTTTTACGCTGCAGATTCTGCCTTTTCCTTTGACTTTTTGAAGGATTCTGCCACGCCCTTTGGCATTGCGGCGGTCCACAGCATTTTTAATATTACGGCGACGCTCTGCCTGCTTCCCTTTTCAAAAGGACTGGTGAGACTCGCCTGTCTGACTATAAAGGATGGGGAAAAACAGGAGGAGGTCAGCTCGGGAGACAGGATTCTGCATTTGCTGGATCCCCGTTTTCTTGAAATGCCTTCCTATGCGGTGGAGCAGAGCCGCAGTGTGGCGGCCGCCATGGCCGGCATGGCTGAGGAAGCCATGAATATTTCCATGAGCCTTCTTTTTGACTACGATCAGAAAAAAGCTGAAAGAGTGGCGGAACTGGAAAGAGAGTCGGATCGGTTTGAGGATGAGCTGGGCAGCTATCTGGTGAAGCTGAGCGCGAAAGATCTGGCGGAAAGGGACAGTCGCACGCTCTCTGATATTTTGCACTGTATTGGGGACTTTGAAAGGATCTCCGATCATGCGCTCAACGTCAAGGAGGCTGCCGAAAGACTGTATGGGGGAAAGCTGAAATTTTCCGGCAGCGCTCAGGATGAGCTTAGAGTTATGGAACGGGCCATACACGATATTCTGAAAATCTCAATGCTTAGTTTTTCGGAGGAAGATCTGAGCCTGGCCAGGCAGGTGGAACCTCTGGAAGAGGTTATTGATGGGCTGCACCTGGAAATGAAGCAGAGACATATAGAGCGGCTGCGCAGGGGAGAGTGTACGGTTGAGCTGGGCTTCATATTGTCCGACGTACTCACGGACTTCGAGCGTGTTTCTGATCATTGCTCCAATATTGCCCTGTGTCTTCTGCAGGCGTCTTCGGATGAATTTGACACCCACGCCTGTCTGCGAAAAATTAAGGACAACGATGACTTTAGAAGCAGGGTGGCAGCCTACAGAGAGAGGTACAGACTTCAGGAAACATCCGTACAGGGATGATTGGATCCGGAAGGTATATAAATAAAAGGAGGAGAGAAGCAGATTATGGCGCTGATATATGTGGTGGAAGACGACAAAAGCATACAGGAGATAGAGACTTTTGCGCTGACCAACGTGGGCTATCGGGTGGAAGGCTTTCTCTGCGCATCGGAGTTTTATGAGGCGATTGACAGAGAGCTGCCTGATTTGATTCTGATGGATGTGATGCTTCCGGATGAGGACGGGCTGAGTATTGTAAAAAAGCTGCGTATGCGTAGGGACACGGTTACGGTTCCGGTCATTATGGTTACTGCAAAAACAACGGAGCTTGACAAGGTCAAAGGACTGGACATCGGGGCGGATGATTATATCACAAAGCCTTTTGGAGTAATGGAGCTGATTTCCCGGGTGAAGGCCATGCTCAGAAGGAGCGCCCGCCCGGAGGAAAAAGAGAAAATACTTCGTCTGGGAAATGTGGTTTTGGACAGTGAGAAGCATGCGGTTTACGTAAATGATACGCCCTGCGAGCTGACCTACAAGGAATATGAGCTGTTAAAGTTATTGATGACAAATGCGGGAATTGTCACTACACGGGAAGTGATTTTGGACCGGATTTGGGGAATTGATTTTGAAGGAGAATCCAGAACACTGGATATGCACATAAAAACCCTGCGCCAAAAGCTGAAGGAAGAGGGAAGCCTGATAAAAACAGTGAGAAACGTGGGATATATTATGAATACTTAAAAGGGGTACGGGACTGGAAAGCATGAAAAGAAAAATCAACAGAAAGCTGGTGCTGATCGCAACGCTTGCCATTTTTCTCACGATGCTGCTGATTACGGCGGTATATTACGACCTGTTCCGCCGTCAGGTCTTTGAGGATCTGCGGGCGTACACCATGATGTTTAAGGAGGGCTGGCAGCCTTCGCAAATTCAGGAAATCAGCGGGGAGCTGGAAGAATACAATATGAGGGTCACTCTCATTGGAGAGGATGGAGAAGTAAAGTTTGACAGCGAGGCTGACAGCTCCGATATGGAGAATCACAGTGAGAGACCGGAGGTGGCGGAGGCTCTGGAACAGGGAGAGGGTCAGGCGGTGAGACGTTCCGAGACTCTGTCCGAAAATACATTTTATTATGCCGTGCTTTTGGAGGACGGGGACGTGCTGCGCATAGCCAAGGATGCGGGAAGCATTTACAGCATTTTTTTCAAGGCGTTGCCCAGCCTGGGGCTGGTGCTGGCCATGCTGATTGTTCTGTGCATGGTGATTGCTCACTACCTGACGGCCAGGATCATTGCTCCTATAGAGCGTCTGGCGGAAAATCTTGACGAGAACGGGGAGAGAACGGATTACGAAGAGCTGACTCCTTTTATCAGTATGATAAAGAAGCAGCATGACGATATTATCAAAAATGCCAGGATGCGTCAGGAGTTTACAGCCAATGTGACTCATGAGCTGAAAACTCCCCTGACCTCCATATCGGGATATGCAGAGCTGATTGAGACGGGTATGGCGTCGGAAACAGATGTGGTGCGGTTTGCGCATGGAATTCACAGCAGCGCGAACCGTCTTTTGATTTTAATCAACGACATTATCAGATTGTCGGAGCTGGACGGAACGGAAGAGGAGATTTCCTTTGAACGGCTGAATCTGTACCAGTTGGCAGGAAATTGTGTGGAGATGCTGGCAATGAATGCGGAAAAGCATGGAGTGACCATCCGGCTGACAGGTATGGAATGCTATATCACAGGCAATAGACAGATGATTGAAGAGTTGCTCTTTAATCTGTGCGATAACGCCATACGGTACAATAATGAAGGCGGCAGTGTGCAGGTGGAGGTTTATCCAAAGCAAGGACAGACGGTTCTAATGGTAAAGGATACGGGAATCGGCATTCCAAAGGAGCACCAGGAAAGAATATTCGAGCGGTTTTACAGAGTGGATAAAAGCCGGTCCAAATCCACCGGCGGAACGGGACTTGGACTTGCCATAGTAAAGCATATTATTGCACAGCACAACGCCGGGATGGAGCTTGACAGCGAGTTGGGAAAGGGAACGTCCATTCAGGTGATTTTTAAAGAATAAATAAAAGAAGAAAGCCGGCTGTTGTCTGTTTTTGTCGGCATGAACATAAAAAGCCCTGAAACAGCCGGGATATGGCCGTTTCAGGGCAAATTGTCTATTTGACGGAGGTTCCTGATGCTGGTTTAAATGGATTCCTTTTTGTTTTTGGGAATGAGGAAAAAGCTGATAAACAGCGCTATGATATACAGGATGAAGGTAAAATACAAAACATTCTGATAGCCCACGGGATTGATGCTGTTGCCGTGAGCGTCCGTTACGAAGCTTCCTGTATGGTTTACAATATAGGTTGCGATCTGATTGCCTGTAAGTCCGGCGAAAGCCCAGGCGGACAGGCAGAGTCCGTGTATCCGGCTTATGGACTTCATTCCGAAATGATCGGACAAAAGCGCAGGAACATTGCTGAAGCCGCCGCCATAGCAGGCATTGATTACGAACAAAAGGGGAATGACAAGAAAAGCATAGCCGTTGCCGATTCCATCCGTAAGAATCGTCAGTCCGGTAAATATAATGGACAATACGAAAATCATTTTATAAACGGTATTTCTGTCCTTCATATGATCGGCCCAGGCTGAAAAGCCAAGACGTCCTCCCGCATTGAAAACAGCAGTAATGGAGCTGACAACGCCGGCAAAGGCCACAAGCCCGATGGCTTTCACAATGCTTTTCTCCTGAGAGATCAAGGCAAGCCCGCAGGTGATATTGATGTAGAACATCAGCCAGATACCGATAAAGGTTTTGTTTTTCAGAATGCTGAGCACGCTCTCCGAGCTTTTTTCATGAGGTTCGGACCAGCCCTCAGGCTTTGCCAAAAGCAGATGCCCGGTGAACATCAGCAGGAAATAAAATGCTGCAAGCATGTAGAACATGGCTACGATTCCGAACTGATTCTGAAGAAATTCGATCAAAGGGCTTGCGATTACCTTGGCGAGACCGAAGCCTGCAATTGCCAGGCCTGTGGCCAGTCCCTTCTGGTCACTGAACCACAGCATCAGAGTCTTGACGGGAGATAAATATCCCGTTCCCAGTCCAATGCCCATTATGACCCCGTAAAATAGAAAAATACCGACCACCGATCTATGCTGTATGGAAAAGCCTGTGCCTGCCATGCCTGCCGCAAAGCAGATTGCCGCCACCAGAGAAGATCTGTGAATGTCTCTTTCCACGAAGGGTCCAAGGAAGGCGGCGGACATGCCCAAAAAGAAAATAGCCAGGCTGAAAGCCCATTCAATGGTTCCCTTGGAAACGCTTCCGCCGAAATGCTCTACGATGGTTTCGCTAACAAGCGACCAGCAGTATACAGTGCCGATACTGCAATGAATCAATAATGCCGGAATAGCGGCGCGTACCCATTTGTTTTGACACTTTTTCATCTCTAGACCTCGATTCTCTTGTATTTTTATGAAATTTGTCTGACATACTTAAATATAATACTCCAAAAAGCAACAGAATGCAAGGTTACGTACAGGAAAGATGAAGGAAAGTACAATCTGCTTGAAAAGAACTCATAAATATGCTATTCTCAATTCAGAACAAATGTTTGTAGGATGACGGAAAGAGGAAGTGAAAATGAAAAATGATGACAAGCTGGTGGAAGAAATACTGAAGCATCTGGACAGTGAGCTGGAAAAGGGAGCGGTGCGCATGAGTGTCACCGTTGATGAGAGCTGTGGAGTGGAGAAAACGGTCTCACATAAATGCTGCAACAGCTATGGAAGACCGGCTGTGGAAACAGTAGGGCTTCTCGACATGTATACGGATTTGAATTCCGGCAGGCCGGACAGAGACCATGAACTTCTTTAAGAGTCTGCAGCCGGCAAAAAGGAATGGCAAACAGGAGGAAAAATGAAAATACTGGTAATTGGCGGCAGCTATTTTTATGGAAGAGTGTTTGTGATGAAGTATGCAGGGGAACATAATATCACGGTAGCGAATCGTGGGACTTATTCCATGAGTCAATTCGGCGTCAGACAGATTACCGGAGACCGAAGGGATGAGGCTTTGTGGAAACAGTGTGTGGGGGATTATGATGTGATCGTGGATTTCTGCGCCTATGAGAAGGGAGACGTTCAAGGCGTGCTGAATCGTATGAAGGGCAGGACCGGGCAGTATATTTTGATCAGCACAGTGGATGTATATCGAAGAGGAACGGGGGAAATGAAAAAGGAGGATGCTCCTTTTGAGAAGCGCAGCTTCCCCGGAGACGCGGGAAAATATATCCAGGGCAAGGTGGCGTTGGAGGAGGAATTAAAAGAGGCTTTTGCACGGACAGACGTTCATTATACGGCGCTTCGTCCGGCTATACTTTACGGACCCTACAATTACGCCCCGCGGGAAGCTCTTTTTATACGTCTGGCGGTGCAAAACCGTCTTCTGCCCCGTATTGCGGATGCGGAAGGAGGCTTCCAGCTTGTCTATGTAGAGGATGCGGCGCGGGCCATAGAGAAATGTCTGTTGAATGAAAAAGCCTACGGGCAGGCGTATAATCTCTGTGAGGAAACCATATGGAATTATGGGCTGTTTGCGGATATGCTGAATAAGGCTGCCGGGGAAGAGCTTCAGGAAATTCCCCTGACTGTGTCCCAAGCGCAGGAGCGCGGCTTTCCCCTGCCGTTTCCCGTATACCGTGAGGAGACAGAGTTATATTCCAATGAGAAAAGTGTCCGGGATCTGGGAGTGATTTATACCAAGCCGGCGGAAGGTATGGCTAAAACCTATGCTGCTTTTGAGGGGGTTTACAAAGGCTGACGCCGGAGCATCAGCCTTTTTTCGTTTATTTCTATGGAAAAGCCGGTGTCACAGTGTCAAGTTTTTGGCTTATGAGGAATACAATAGTAACAGATGATTGTAATTCCGCAACGGGACACAGGAGGGATGGAATGGAACGAGTTTCGACACCGAAAAAGATACCGGTTATTTTTTTATTGAAATGCCTGCTTTTTTCTTACATATTGACTGCAGCGCTGCTGCTTTTGCTGGCATTTCTCCTTTATAAGGCGGGGCTTACGGAAAAAATTGTATCCATTGCAATAATAGCTATTTATGTAGGGGCAACTTTTTTTGCCGGGCTTCTGGCAGGGAAAAAAATGCAGAGCCGCAGATTTTTGTGGGGGCTTTTGATGGGAAGCGCCTATTTTCTTGTACTGGTGTTGGTATCCCTGGCAGTCAATCATTCTGTGGGAGAATTTACGGATTCCTTTCTTACCACATTGGTTTTATGCGCCGCGGGAGGAATGCTTGGGGGAATGATGAGCTAGCGCGGTGGCCTTTTGTGCCATTATGGCATTATTTTGCAAAAACCCCTTTTACAAATTTCATATTTGTGATATACTACTAAAAGTTTATTAGTCCATTGTTTATTTATTGCATAAGGAGGATGTTTTAAAAATGAAGCATATAAAGACATTGACGACAAGAGATCTGAAGGAGTCCATGAAAAAGGGAGGCTGCGGAGAATGCCAGACTTCCTGCCAGTCAGCCTGCAAGACCTCTTGTACCGTAGGCAACCAGAGCTGCGAAAAGATCAAATAATTCACGAGATCATTAAATAAAGCGGGACTAGCATGAGCAGCGATTTCGGTCGCTGCTTATTTACTGAGCAAGCCCCGGACAGCAGACGGGCAAAGGGCGCACCAGTGTCCGCAGCCGCCCGGATATGAAAATAGAAAGGAATAAAATCTGTGATACACCAATATAAAAACAACGGGTACAATATTGTCATGGATGTAAACAGCGGATCCGTTCATGTGGTGGACGATATTGTTTACGATATGATTTCCCTGGTTGAGCCCCTTGTAAACGAAGGAATTAAGGATGCGGATACGATTAAGGCCGCCGTTCTCAATCTGGCGCATATTCCTTATCCTGCGGAGGAGATTGCCGAAGCGGTTGACGAGGTGCTGGAGTTAGAGAAGGCGGGATTGCTTTTTGCTCCTGATGTGTATGAAAATTATGTGTTTGATTTCAAAAACAGACAGACAGTGGTAAAAGCTCTGTGTCTTCACATTGCCCATGACTGCAATCTGGCGTGTAAATACTGTTTTGCGGAGGAGGGCGAATATCATGGCCGGAGAGCCCTGATGAGCTTTGAAGTAGGAAAAAAAGCCCTCGATTTTCTGGTTGAGAATTCTGGGAATCGCAGAAATCTGGAGGTGGATTTTTTCGGGGGAGAGCCTCTGATGAACTGGCAAGTAGTCAAAAAGCTGGTGGAATATGGAAGAAGCCTGGAGAAACCCTGTAATAAAAAATTCCGGTTTACCCTGACTACTAACGGGGTTCTGCTGAATGACGAAATTCTGGAATTTGTGAACCGGGAAATGGCCAATGTAGTTCTGAGCATTGACGGACGAAAAGAGATTCATGATAACATGCGCCCCTTCAGAGGGGGCCGGGGAAGCTATGATATGATTGTTCCCAAATTTCAGAAGGTGGCGGAAAGCAGAGGACAGATGAATTATTATGTGCGTGGGACCTTTACCCGTGAAAATCTGGATTTTTCCAGAGATGTTCTTCATCTGGCGGATCTGGGCTTTCAACAGATATCCGTGGAACCGGTTGTTGCGTCGTCCGAAGAGTCCTATGCAATTAGGGAAGAGGACATTCCTGTGCTGAAGGAGGAGTATGACAGACTGGCTGTGGAAATGCTGAAGCGCAGAAAAGATGGAAGAGGATTTCACTTTTTCCATTTTATGATCGATCTGGAGGGCGGACCCTGCGTTGCAAAGAGGCTTTCCGGCTGCGGTTCAGGGACGGAATACCTGGCGGTAACTCCCTGGGGAGATTTTTATCCCTGCCATCAGTTTGTAGGAAATGAAAAGTTCCTTATGGGAAATGTGGATAAGGGAATTGTCCGTCAGGACATCAGGGACGAGTTCAAATGCTGTAATGTGTATGCAAAGGAAAAATGCAGAAAGTGCTTTGCGAAATTTTACTGCAGCGGCGGCTGCGCAGCGAATTCCTATCATTTCCACGGCAATATCAATGACGTCTACGACATCGGCTGCGAGCTCCAGAGAAAGCGTGTTGAATGTGCCATTATGATAAAGGCAGCGGAGGCCGAATGGGGCGATCGAATGGAAACAATGTCATCCGAAAAGGGCGGGAGGAGCGGAAATGAAGAAAAGTAAGGCTATTGTGATCCTGCTCTGCGTTCTTTTGCTTCTTGCAGGCGTTTCCTATGTGGACATTTACGGCATAGACAGAGAAGGGACTGCCAGCGCCTCGGATATTAAGCTGGGACTGGATCTGGCCGGCGGCGTGAGCATTACCTATCAGGTAGTGGGAGAGGAGGAGCCGGACAGCACGGATATGGCGGATACCATAGCCAAGCTTCAGCAGCGTGTTGAAAATTACAGCACGGAGGCCATTGTCTATCAGGAGGGAACAGACAGAATCAATATTGAAATTCCTGGTGTTAACGACGCTAACGCCATTCTGGAAGAGCTGGGCAAGCCCGGCTCTCTGTATTTTATTTCGGAAACGAATTCTGAGGGACATGCAAATTATTCTCTTCAGCCGGTGACGGATGAAAATGGAGATGAGGTTTATGAGTATGTGCTAAATGAGTCTTTGGAGGAGTTGGAGGAAGATGGATCCATAGTTCTGGTGGGAACTGATGTCAGTGATGCCAGGGCGGGTGCTGCTGTGGATGCAATGGGAAACACAATCTATGTGGTAAATCTGACCATGACGGCGGAGGGAACGAAAAAGTTTGAGGACGCCACGCGAAATGCCTATGACAAAGGCGAGACCCTGGGAATCTATTACGATGGAAGCTTTGTCAGCGTGCCCTCCGTAAACGGTGTGTTCACTGATGGCGCGGCGCAAATATCCCCCATGGAATCTTATGAGGAGGCGGAAAGTCTTGCCTCTACGATCCGCATTGGAGGACTGAGCCTTGAATTGGAGGAGCTGCATTCTAAGGTGGTGGGAGCTCAGCTTGGAGTAGAGGCCATAGAAACCAGCCTGCAGGCGGGAGCCATCGGACTATTGATTGTGATTTTGTTTATGATCGCCGTATATTTTATTCCCGGTCTGGCTTCGGCAATCGGCCTTGGAATGTATGTGGCTCTGATTGTGCTTCTGCTCAATGGGTTTGATATGACGCTGACCTTGTCCGGAGTCGCCGGCATAATTCTTTCCATCGGCATGGCGGTGGATGCAAACGTTATTGTGTTTGCTCGCATCAGAGAGGAGCTCGCCACCGGAAAGACGGTGCGAAGCGCGGTGAAAATCGGGTTTGACAAGGCTCTGTCCGCGATTGTGGATGGAAATATCACCACATTAATTGCGGCTGGAATATTGCTGCTCTTGGGGCCGGGCACCATTCGGGGCTTTGCGCAGACGCTGGCTCTGGGGATTGTATTGTCTATGTTTACTGCCCTTGTGGTGACCAGATATGTGCTCCAGGCATTGTATGCCATTGGATTTAAGGATGAAAAATGGTATGGGGTAGGGAGGGAGAAGAAGCCAATAGACTTCCTCTCCAAAAGAGGCGTCTTTTTCAGTGCGTCCGCTGCAGTGGTTGCCGCGGGACTGATTGTTATGGCCGCTTATCAGGTAAATACGGGAGAAGCCTTAAATTATAGTCTGGAATTCAGGGGAGGAACAGCTACGACGGTTACCTTTCAGGAGAGCATGACTCTTGAGCAGATTAATGAGCGGGTGGTTCCCCTGATTGAAGAGACTGTGAACAGTCCGGTACAGATACAGACCGTTCAGGATTCCAACGAAGTGATTTTCAAAACCAATTCTCTGGATATTGACCAAAGAGAGGCTTTGAATCAGATGTTTCTGGAAAGTTTTAATTTGGGAGAAGACACAATTACTTCAGAGACCATAAGCTCCACCATCAGCGGTGAAATGAAAAGGGATACCATACTTGCAGTGGCTCTTTCCATTGTCTGCATGCTGATCTATATTCGTATCAGGTTCAGAGATATTCGTTTCGGAATCAGCAGTATTGTGGCTCTGCTTCACGATGTGCTTGTTGTAGTGGCCTTTTACGCGGTTGCAAGAGTGTCGGTGGGCAATACTTTTATCGCCTGCATACTGACCATAGTGGGCTATTCCATCAATGCCACCATTGTGATTTTTGACAGAATAAGAGAAAATATGACTGTTATGACAAAGAAGAATGATCTGAAGGAGATTGTGAATAAAAGCATTACTCAGACACTGTCCAGGAGCATATTTACCTCTTTGACCACTTATATTATGGTGGGGGCCCTGTATGTGCTGGGAGTCACCAGTATCCGGGAGTTCGCGCTGCCGCTAATGGTGGGCATTGTGTGCGGAGCATATTCCTCCGTATGTATTGCGGGAGCTTTGTGGTATGCGCTGCGTATGAAATTTCCTTCCGCAAAGGAAGATGGCGACGCCCGCTGAAGCGGGAAAAGAGGTATAGAATGGAAAAGTGGTATGTGGCTGCCAAAAAGGCGGATTTTCATAAATGGGCGGAGGATTTGAGAATCAGTCCCGTGCTGGCCAGGATATTGCGCAACAGGGATCTTACGGATGAAGAGCAGGTAAAGAAATTTCTGTACGGAAGACTGGAGGACTGTTACTCTCCGTGGCTGTTAAAGGATATGGACAAGGCTGTGGAGCTTCTGCTGAAGGCTGCACAAGCAGGAAAATCCATACGTGTCATAGGGGACTATGATGTGGATGGCATATGCTCTTCTTACATTTTCACCAAGGGACTGCAGATATTGGGGGCCAGAGCGGATACAGCCATTCCTCATAGGGTGCACGATGGGTATGGGCTGAATGATCATTTGATCCGGCTTGCGCAGCAGGATGGAATAGAAATGATCGCAACCTGTGACAACGGCATTGCGGCCGCGTCCCAGATCGCATTGGCATTGTCCCTGGGCATACAGGTGATTGTAACAGATCACCATGAGGTTCCCTTTATCCAGGAAAAAGGGGGGCGCAAAGAGATTCTGCCGCCGGCGGCGGCAGTGGTGGATCCAAAGAGAAGGGAATGTTCCTACCCTTTCCCGGGAATCTGCGGAGCGGCAGTGGTCTATAAGCTGATGCAGGCTCTTTTGGAAAAAACGAAAGACCAAGCCCTTTCTGAAGCCATGGATGAATTTCTGGAATTTGCAGCCCTGGCCACTGTCTGTGATGTTATGGAGCTGAGGGATGAAAACAGGATTCTCGTAAAGGAAGGGTTAAAAAGGCTGCGCAATACCCGGAATCCCGGACTAAGGGCTCTGATTGAAGTAAGCGGTATAGAGCCCCGCCGGATCAACGCACATCATTTGGGATTTGTCATAGGTCCATGTTTAAACGCCACGGGGAGGCTGGATACCGCTGTACGGGCTTTGGAGCTTTTGCAGAGCTCCGACAAGGGAGAAGCCATGGGAGCTGCAAGAGAGCTGAAGGACCTCAACGACAACCGCAAAAATCTGACTCTTCAGGGGGTGGAGGAAGCAGAGCGGTACATAGAGAACAGGAGTATAGAGAGAGATAAGGTATTTTTGGTTTATCTCCCCACAGTGCATGAAAGTCTGGCAGGAATTATTGCGGGACGCATCCGGGAAAAATACAACCATCCTGTTTTTGTTCTTACCGGCAGGGGGGATGGCGTGAAGGGATCGGGCCGGTCCATAGAAGCCTATCATATGTTTGAGGCCATGACGGCGGTAAAGGATTATTTTATCAGGTTCGGCGGACACCGGCTGGCTGCGGGGTTGTCCATGAAGGAGGAGGATATAGAGCCCCTGAGAAAGGCTCTGAATGAGGGGAGCGGGCTGGAGGAAGAGGACTTTATTCCCCGGGTGCATATTGATGTGCCCATGCCCTTCGCGTATGCAGATGAAAGACTGGCTGAGGAGCTGGAGCTTTTGGAGCCCTTTGGCGTGGGAAATCCAAGGCCCTTGTTTGCCCAGAAGGATCTCCTGTTTTTGGAGGGACGGAAAATGGGGGCTAATCAAACATGGGCGAGATTTCGAGTCCTGACCCCGGAGGGACAGCATATTTCCCTGATTTTTTTCGGGGATCTGAGCTGCTTCGGAGCCTTTTTGAGGGAAAAATATGGCCGGGACGCAGAGGAAATGCTGTACCGGAAAGAGGCGTCCTTTCGGGTGTCGGTGGTATATCAGCTGGGAATCAATGTGTATCGGGGCAGACGTGAGCTCCAGTTTATTATGAAGCATTATTGCTGAGCCTGAAAGGATGGGTAATCATGATACTGACAGTGACGTTAAATCCTGCCGTGGACAAAACCTGCCAGACGACAGGGCTGCTGCCCGGCCAGGTCAACCGTATGAGAAAGACCCTCAGCACAGCCGGAGGAAAGGGAGTCAATGTGACGAAGATTCTCAGGCAGTTTCACCTTCCGGTTATGGCCATGGGATTTCTGGGAGGCTACGGAGGAAAGATGATCGAAGACGCTTTGACGAAGCGGGGGGCGGAGTGTCATTTTACAAAAATCAGGGGAGAAACCAGAACGAATATGAATATTCTGGGAGATGACGGCGATGTGACGGAGCTATTGGAGCCGGGGCCGCGGATTGCTCCCAAGGAGCTGGGAAGCTTCAGAAAAGAATTTGAATACTGTCTGGAACAAAGCAGTATTGTCGTGCTCTCTGGAAGCATTCCCCAGGGAGTGCCTGCGAATATTTACAAAGAGCTGATCGAAAGATGCAGGGCGGAGGGCAGGAAAGTCATATTGGATGCCTCGGGGGACTCTTTGCGGGAGGGAGTTTTGGCAAAGCCGTATATGATAAAGCCCAACTGGAAAGAGCTGGAGTTTCTTGCGGGCAGGAGGCTTCCTGACAGAAATGACGTGGAGACGGAGGCAAAAAGGCTGGCGGAGAGCGGCATTCGCAGGGTTGTGGTATCCATGGGCGGCAGGGGGCTTCTTTATGTGGAGGGAGAAAAAATGATTTTTGAGCCGGCAAGAGAGGTAAAGGCCCTGAATACAGTGGGCTGCGGCGACTGCGTGGTGGCTTCCATGACTATGAGCGAGATTGCGGGGGATGAGCCCCAGATCGCTTTGAGAAAAGCGGCGGCTCTGGCGGCAGCCAATACGCTTACCTGGGAAAGCGGCAGTATATCCATGGAACAGTACCTGGAGCTGCTTTAGAGCTGTCCGGCAAGGGCATATACCTTCGTTTTTAGATTATTTTTATGCTTTTCTCACATTTTGAACACAAAATGGACACATTTATCTTTTATCTTATAAGAGGATAGTTGATGAACTCACTATCTCCCCCCCCTCATAAGAAAAGTGGAAAAGCTCCGGCGCCGCCGGGGCTTTTCTGCGTTGGAAGAATTTTTTCATGGCAATAAGGAGGGCCCGTATCTTGTCTTTTTTATTTAGATTTATTTTAGACTTTGATTATAGAATAGACACACTTTGAACACATTTTTCCTTTATTGTATTAGACAGATAGTTGATGAACTCACTATCTCCCCCCCTCATAAGAAAACGGAAGAGGCTTCGGCAACGCCGAAGCCTCTTCCGTTTTCTTATGAGGGGCTGGAAGAGAAGCCTGGCTCCGCCGACTCTTTTTGCTGCAAAATGGAAAGACATTAAAATAAGGGTGGTAGAAAACGGAAAAATAGAGTAAAATAAAACAGTATATTTTGTTCGCGTTTTTCAAGGTAAAACGCTTCGGAACGGAGGTAAAAATGAAGCTGACGGATCTGCTGGGAGAAATCGAATATGAGTGCATTCAGGGAAGCGTCCAAAGAGAAGTGACAGAGGTGGTTTATGATTCCAGAAAAATAAGTCCCGGCTGTCTTTTTATCTGTATAGAAGGCGCCAATTTTGACGGACACAGCTTTGCACGGGAAGCGGCGGAAAAAGGCGCGGGAGCCCTCCTGGTGTCAAAAAAGGTTGAAGGGCTTGCACATAAGGATGTGTCCGTTCTTTTGGTGGAAGATACCCGTTATGCAATGGCTTTTATTTCTGCGGCATATTTTGGGCATCCGGCCGACCGCCTGAAGGTGATCGGAGTGACGGGAACAAAGGGAAAGACCACCACCACATATCTGATAAAATCCATTCTGGAAAGTGCGGGATTTAAGGTGGGGCTTGTGGGTACCATAGAGACCGTTATAGGTGACGAACATATTCATGCGGATAACACCACGCCGGAATCCTATCTTCTTCAGCAGTATTTTTCAAGGATGGTGGAAGAGGGTCTGGATGCAGTGGTCATGGAGGTGTCTTCTCAGGCGCTGATGCTTCACAGAACCCAGGGATTCGTGTTTGACTATGGAGTTTTTACAAATCTGGAACCGGATCACATTGGGCCAAACGAACATTCCAGCTTTGAGGATTATCTGGGATGCAAGAGACTTTTGTTCAGACAGTGCAAAACAGGTATTGTCAACGCAGATGATGCACACTGGGAGAGCATTGTGAAAGGTCATACCTGTATACTGGAGAAATACGGTATGAGAGAGGACTGTATGCTCAGGGCGCAGAGACTTGAGCTGGTGCAAAAGCCCGGAGAGCTGGGAGTAAGCTTTTGGGTAAAGGGGCTTATGGATTTTCAGGTGGAGGTTCCCACACCGGGACGCTTTAGTGTATATAATGCTCTGGCGGCTATAGCGGTCTGCCGTCATTTTGAGGTGTCGGAGGATAATATCAGGAAGGCTCTGCTCAATGCGCGGGTGAAAGGGCGCATTGAAATGGTGAAGGTTTCGGATCAGTTCACCCTTTTAATTGATTACGCTCATAATGCCATGGCTCTGGAGAGTCTTTTGACCACTCTTCGGGAATATGAACCCCATCGTCTTGTATGTCTGTTCGGCTGCGGGGGAAATCGTTCCAGACAGCGCCGGTTTGAAATGGGAGAGGTCAGCGGGAGGCTGGCGGATCTTACCATTATCACATCGGATAATCCCAGGTTTGAAGATCCTCAGGCCATCATCGATGATATAAAAACAGGAATTTCCGGAACACACGGAAAGTATGTGGAGATCTGCGACCGTAAGGAAGCGATCGCGTATGCCATTGCTCATGGGGAACCGGGGGATATTATTGTTCTGGCAGGGAAGGGGCATGAGGACTATCAGGAGATCAGGGGAGTGAAATACCCCATGGATGAAAGAAAGCTGATAGCCGATATTCTGGCCGGACGTTAGAGAACGGAGGAAAAATGACAAGGGAACAGTACGCAGATGTGATTGTGGATATTTCCCATGAAAAAGTAGACAGACCATTTCAATACCGAGTGCCTGAAAGCCTTGCAGGCTCTCTGGAGGCGGGAATGTGCGTCATGGTTCCTTTCGGCAGCGGAAATAAGCTGATAAAGGGCTATGTCATGGAAGTCAGCAGCCGCTGTAAATTTGATCCGGAGAAAACCAAGGAGATCGCCAAAGTTGCGGATGATGGCGTTGCGGCTCAGGACAAAACCATGGTTCTGGCAGGATGGCTGCGGAGAAACTATGGCTCTACCATGATCCAGGCGGTGAAAACGGTGCTTCCTGCCAAGAAGGCGGTGGGAAGGCTGGAGCATAAAAGCCTGCAGCGCATAATGGGAAAAGAAGAGATCCTTTCCCTTTTGGGAGAATGCACTAGAAAAAAACAGCGGGCGAAGGCCCGCCTGCTTCAGGAGTTGGTTTCACAGGAGGAGATTCCCTTTGAATGGATTACAGGAAAGCTGGGAGTTTCCTCCTCTGCCGTAAAAAGCCTGGAGCGGGAGGGAGCGGTCAGAGTGGTCAGCCGAAGACGGTTCAGAAACCCCGTAAAGTTCACGGAAAGAGACTCCATGCTGCCTGTCCTGAGCTTTGCTCAGCAGAAGATTGTAGACAGCGTTATCGCGGATTTTGACCAGGGACGAAGAGGCGCCTATCTGATTCACGGAATTACGGGCAGCGGAAAGACAGAGGTATATATGAGGCTGATTGGAGAGACGCTTAAGCGGGGCAGGCAGGCCATTGTGCTGATCCCGGAGATTGCGCTTACCTATCAGACTCTTCTTCGGTTTTTCAGACGATTCGGTGACCGGGTAAGCGTAATGAATTCCACCCTGTCCCAGGGAGAAAAATATGACCAATGCGCCCGGGCCAGGAACGGGGAAGTTGATGTGGTGATCGGCCCCAGATCCGCTCTGTTTACTCCTTTTCCCAATATCGGTCTGATTGTAATAGACGAAGAACATGAGAGCAGCTATAAAAGCGAAAGCATGCCGAAATATCATGCCAGAGAGACTGCCATGGAGGTGGCAAGGCTGCACGGAGCCAGCGTGGTGATGGGCTCGGCCACGCCTTCCCTGGAGACGTACTTCAGAGCCAGGGCAGGAGAATATACGCTGTTTACCTTAAAGGAGAGACTGACCGGGGGAATGCTGCCTCAGGTGCATATTGTGGATCTTCGGGAAGAGCTCCGTGCGGGTAACCGATCCATATTCAGCAGAAAGCTGCAGGAGCTTTTGGAGGAGAGATTAAAAAAGGGAGAGCAGAGCATGCTGTTTCTCAACAGGAGAGGGTATTCCGGCTTTATTTCCTGCCGCGCCTGCGGCCATGTGATGAAGTGTCCCCACTGTGACGTGTCCCTCGCAGAGCATCGGAACGGAATGCTGATGTGTCACTACTGTGGATTTCAGACGGCAAAGCCTCCGGTCTGTCCCCGGTGCGGCTCTAAATATATTATGGGTTTTCGGGCGGGAACCCAGCAGATTGAGGAAAAGCTCAAGGAAATGTTTCCCGGCGTCAGAACTCTTCGTATGGACGCGGACACCACCAGAACAAAGGACAGCCATGAGAGAATTCTGTCGGCCTTTGCGGCAGGGGAGGCCGATGTGCTCATCGGTACTCAGATGATTGTAAAGGGGCATGATTTTCCAAATGTCACCCTGGTGGGAGCCATTGCGGCGGACTTGTCTTTGTGCACGGGTGATTTCAGGGCCGGAGAGAGAACCTTTCAGCTGCTTACCCAGGCTGCAGGAAGGGCCGGAAGAGGAAGCCTGCCCGGGCAGATGGTGATTCAGACCTATCAGCCCGATCATTACGCCATAGTCCGGGCGGCAAGACAGGATTACGAAGGGTTTTATGAGGAGGAAATTCTGTACCGGGAGATGCTGGGCTATCCTCCGGCAGCCCATATGCTGGCGGTGCAGATTTATGCGAAAGAGGAAGATAAGGGTATGAGGCTTGCAGAGCTCCTGGCGCAGTCTGCCAAAAAGACGCCTGTGAATCTGCAGATAATCGGACCGGCAGCGGCTTCCATTGGAAGAATTAATGATATTTTTAGATTTGTTTTCTATGTGAAACAACAAAATTATGATAAACTGATACAGACAAAGGATGTTTTGGAAAAAGAAATAAAAAGGCTGCAGCCGAAAGGAGAGACGGTTCAATTTGATTTTGATCCGCTGAATGTGCTGTAGAGTTTGCTGAAGCGGGCAGGGAGGTATATGAATGGCTATCAGAAATATCAGAGAGATCGGGGAAGAGGTTCTTACCAAAAGATGCAAGGAGGTAACGCAGATGACGCCCCGGACCAGGGAGCTGATTGAGGACATGCTGGAAACCATGTACGAGGCAAACGGAGTGGGACTTGCGGCGCCCCAGGTGGGGGTTTTAAAAAGGATCGTAGTGATTGATGTGACGGGAGAGGAACCGTATATTCTGATCAATCCCAGAATTGTGGAGAGCAGCGGTGAACAGACCGGCCAGGAAGGATGCCTGAGCGTTCCGGGAAAATACGGGATCGTCACCCGTCCCAGCTATGTAAAGGCTGTGGCTCTGGACGCCGGCATGAAGGAGTTTGAGCTGGAGGGCACCGGTCTTTTGGCCAGAGCCATCTGTCACGAGCTGGATCATCTGGATGGACACCTTTACGTGGAGAAGGCCCAAGGCGGGTTGAAGGATGTGGCGGATGATGAGGAAGAGGAGCAAACGTTATATGAGGATGGAGGAAATTAAGGAGAAGCTGGCATGAAAATTGTTTTTATGGGAACACCGGATTTTGCGGTGGAAGCTCTGGAGGCTCTTATAGGGGCCGGACATGAGATTACGGCTGTGGTCACTCAGCCGGATAAACCTAAGGGAAGGAGCAAAAGACTGCAGTCTCCGCCGGTAAAGGACTGTGCGCTGCGCCATGGAATACCGGTTTTTCAGCCCGAAAAAATCAAGAGTTCCCAAGCGATGGAAACGCTTGGCGAATTTGAAGCGGAGGTTTTTGTGGTAGCGGCCTTCGGACAGCTTCTCTCCCAGGAAATATTGGATATGCCCCGGTATGGATGCCTGAATATTCATGCCTCCCTTCTTCCCAAATACAGGGGAGCTTCCCCCATCCAGCATGCCATATTAAGCGGGGAAAGGATCACGGGCATCACGATTATGCAGATGGATGCGGGGCTGGATACCGGTGATATTCTTTACCAAAGGGAGCTGAAGATTGAGGAAGATGACACTTACGAAACCCTTCAGGACAAGCTTATGAGGCTGGGAGGCTTGGCTGTCACGGAGGCTCTTTGCCTTTTTGAGAGGGGGGAGCTTACTCCCCGAAAACAATGTCAGGAGGAGAGCTGCTATGCGCCTTTGATCAGAAAGGAAATGGGATTTTTAGATTTTCAGAAAACCGCCGAGGAACTGGACAGGGTGATCAGAGGTATGACTCCCTGGCCCAGCGCATATACTTTCTACCATGGAAAACAGCTGAAAATCTGGAAGGCTCGGCCGATATGTGAAGCTTCCGGCGCATATGCTCCTGGGGAAATCGTCACAGTGGCAAAGGATCATATTAGGGCGGCAGCAGGAAAGGGCTTTTTGGATATTTATGAAATGCAGCTGGAAGGAAAAAAGAGGATGAATGCCCGGGATTTTCTTCTGGGCGTGAGAATGCTTCCCGGAGAAAGGCTGGGCCGGGAGGAAAGGAGCTGATATTATGTTTGGATATGGAATGGGTTATTACGGAATCATGTGGGATCCCACATATATTCTTGTGATGATTGGTATGGTGCTCTGTTTGGGAGCCAGCGCTTTGGTGAACAGTACCATGAGCAAGTACAGCAGAGTGCGGAATATGAGCGGCGTTACAGGCGCCGAGGCGGCGCGGCGGATTCTCAACAACGAAGGGCTGTACAATGTGCAGATCGAATGTCTCAGAAAGGACAGCGGAGATCACTATGATCCCCGCACCAATACTGTTCGGCTTTCCTACGGCAATTACAACAGCGCATCTGTCACTGCGGTAGGAGTGGCGGCCCACGAATGTGGACATGCCATACAGCATGCCAAGGGCTATGCGCCTCTCTCCATTAGAAGCGCCTTGGTGCCTGTGGCGAATATCGGAAGTATGCTGGGAATTCCGCTCATTTTAATCGGGGTGCTGTTAAGCTGGAACCAGACGCTGATTCAGATCGGCATCTGGGCTTTCGCGCTGGCTGTGCTGTTTCAGCTGGTGACTCTTCCCGTGGAATTCAACGCTTCCAGGAGAGCTGTGCAGAAGGTGGAGCAGTACGGCTTGCTTACCGCCCAGGAAAATACCGGTTGTAAAAAGGTGTTGACAGCCGCAGCTCTGACCTATGTGGCTGCGGCTGCTTCCTCCATACTACAGCTTCTCAGGCTGCTGCTTCTGTTTGGAGGCAACAGAAGAAGGGACGACTGATTATGGGGGAAAACACCAGGCAGATCGTTGTGGATACCCTTCTGGAGCTGGAAAGGGACCAGGAATATTCCCATAATCTGATAAAGGCTGTCTTGGACAAATATGATTATCTGGATGGAAGGGATAAGGCGTTTATCAAAAGAGTTGCGGAGGGAACCACAGAGAGGAAGATTGAGCTCGACTACTATCTGGAAAAATTTTCCTCCGTTCCCGTAAGAAAAATGAAGCCTCTGATCCGGGTGCTGCTGCGCATGAGCCTCTATCAGCTTTTGTATATGGATGGAGTGCCGGACAGCGCCGTATGCAACGAGGCGTGTAAAATCGCTGCAAAGAGAGGCTTCGCAGACCTGAAAGGCTTTGTAAATGGAGTGCTTCGGAATCTGGCCCGAAACAAGGAAAGACTGCCTCTTCCCGACCGAGGGAAGGATGAGGCCGGATATTTTTCCGTCAAATATTCTATGCCCCGGCTGATTACGCAAATGTGGCTGGATGAATATGGAAGGGAGATCACGGAAACACTTTTAAGAAAGATGCTGGAACCGCAGCCTGTGTCAATCCGTTTCAGGACCGGGTTTTCTGAGGAAGAGAGATTGAGCTGGCTGGATAAAATCAGAACTGTGCAGGCCAAGGCGGTGCAGAGCCCTTATCTTCCCTATGTATATACCGTAAAAAATGCGGAAGGCATCAGGACGCTGCCGGGATTTGGCGAAGGCGCCTTTACGGTACAGGATGTAAGCTCTGCCCTTGCAGTGGAGGCCGCGGGGATTGAAAGAGAAGATTTCGTTCTGGATGTGTGCGCGGCTCCAGGGGGAAAGACGCTTTTGGCTGCGGAGAAGGGAGCCCGGGTTTTGGCAAGGGATGTTTCCGGCAGGAAGACAGCGTTGATCAGGGAAAACCTGGATCGGATGAAAACGGCAAATGTGATGGTTCAGGTTTTTGACGGCTGCCGCACCGACAGCTCGCTTCACGAAAAGGCTGACGTGATTCTTTTGGATGTGCCCTGCTCTGGTCTTGGAGTTTTGGGAAAAAAACGGGATATAAAATATCATGTGGATGCGGATGGGCTGAAAAGCCTGGAAGGGCTTCAGAAGCGTATTCTGGAGCAAAGCTGGCGCTATGTAAAGCCCGGAGGAATCCTGCTCTACAGCACATGCACCATCCGCAGGCAGGAAAATCAGGATATGTTCCGTTATATTTTGGATCATTTCCCCTTTGAGCCGGATCCAATAGCCCCGTATTTACCTGAAAAACTGCTTCGGGAAAGGGATGCTCTGGAGGAGCTTTTGAAAAAGCAGAGGCGTCCGGTCCTGAGTGAAGAGGAAGGGGCGGCATGCATACAGCTTATGCCGGGATATATGGAGTCGGATGGGTTTTTTATGGCCCGGCTCAGGCGCAGATCCCGGCCTGGGGAGTAAGCGATGGGCTTTGAAAGGTACGCTATGACAGAAAAAAAAGATATAAAATCCCTCACTCTTTGCCAGCTGGAAAAGGAAATGGGCAAGTTAGGGGAAAAGCCCTTCCGGGCAAGACAGATGTATGACTGGATGCACAGAAAGCTTGCGGCTTCGTTTGATGAGATGACAAATCTTTCCTCCGGCCTCAGGGAGAAATGTAAGGAAAATTACAGGTATATTTCTCTGGAAGCGGTGAAAGTACAGGAATCGAAAAAAGATGGAACCAGGAAATTTCTGTTCCGTCTTTACGATGGGAATTTGGTGGAAAGTGTCTGGATGAAATACAGACACGGCAACAGCGTATGTATTTCCTCTCAGGTGGGTTGCCGGATGGGCTGCAGATTTTGCGCTTCCACCTTGGATGGACTGGAGAGGAATTTGTCCGCCTCGGAAATGCTGGAGCAGGTTTATGCCGTCATACGTCTGACCGGGGAGAGAGTTTCCAATGTGGTGGTCATGGGAACGGGAGAGCCTTTGGATAATTACGATAATCTGCTGTGTTTTTTGAAACTGCTTACTGATGAAAACGGTCTGCATATCAGTCAGAGAAATATTACGGTATCCACCTGCGGAATTGTACCGGGGATGCGTCGGCTGGCGGAGGAGAGGCTTCAGATTACGCTGGCTCTGTCCTTGCATGCGGCTACGGATGAAAAGCGAAGAAAGCTCATGCCTGTGGCGGAAAGATACTCCGTTGAGGAACTTATGGATGCCTGCAGATATTATTTTGAACAGACTGGAAGGCGAATCACCTTTGAATACAGTCTGGTGGCAGGAGTAAACGATACGGGCCGGGATGCGGAAGAGCTTTCCGCTGTTGCGGGAACGATGCGCTGCCACATTAATCTGATTCCTGTAAACCCCATAAAAGAGAGGAATTACGTACAGTCAGACAAAACTGCCGTTCTGGCATTTAAAAATAAACTTGAAAAAAACAAAATAAATGTTACTATTAGAAGGGAAATGGGGAGAGATATCGACGGCGCCTGCGGGCAGCTTCGCCGCAGGCATATGCAAAAAGACCCCGCACAGGAGGAAGAGTAGCGTGCTCAAAACGTTTTCCATAACCGACATCGGCAGGAAGAGAAAAATGAATCAGGATTTTGTATACACATCGCAGAGGCCCGTGGGTAGTCTTCCGAATCTTTTTATTGTTGCGGATGGTATGGGAGGACATAATGCAGGGGACTTTGCATCCAAGGCTGCGGTGGAAACCATGGTGAACGAAATTTCCGCTTCTCAGGAGAAAGATCCGGAGCGCATTCTTGAGAGCGCAATCAAGGCGGCCAACGGCAGGATACGAAAAAAGGCCGGAGAAAATCCGGAGCTGGAGGGTATGGGAACCACGGTTGTTGCGGCAGTATGCCTGGAGGGGCGTTTGGAAGTGGCGAATGTGGGTGACAGCAGACTTTACATTGTAAACAGCGATATACGTCAAATTACCAGAGATCATTCCCTTGTGGAGGAGATGGTGCGCATGGGAGGGATTCCCAGGGAGGAGGCCCGCAATCATCCCGACAAAAACATCATCACCCGGGCGGTGGGCGCGGCGGAGATGGTGGAGCCTGACTTTTTTTCCGTGCCCTATGAAAAGGGCGACATTGTTCTGCTGTGTTCGGACGGTCTGACAAATATGCTGGAGGATGAGGAAATCAGGATGATTATAAGCGGCGCAAGGGATATTGTGGAAATGGCTCAGGAGCTGGTGAAGGCTGCCAACGAGAGAGGCGGCAGGGATAATATCAGCGTGATATTGGTTGAGTCCGCATAAACGGAAAGCCTGACAATACAGGAAATTCGGCCGGAGAAAAGCTTTGGAAACGGATAGGATTGAGATTGGAGAGGAAGTATGATCAAGATTGGAATGATGATTGGCGACCGCTATGAGATTCTGGAAAAAATCGGAACAGGCGGTATGTCCGATGTTTACAAGGCAAAATGTCATAAGCTGAACCGCTATGTGGCGATCAAGGTGTTAAAGCAGGAATTCAGCGAAAATGCCAACTTTGTATCAAAATTCCGGATTGAAGCCCAGGCTGCAGCGGGACTGATGCACCCGAATATCGTCAACGTTTATGATGTGGGTGAAGAGAATGGTATCTATTATATTGTGATGGAACTGGTGGAAGGCATTACACTCAAAAAATATATTGAGAAGAAGGCCCGTCTCTCCTACAAGGAAGCGGTGAGCATCGCAATTCAGGTGAGCATGGGAATAGAGGCCGCTCACAACAACCATATTATCCACAGGGACATTAAACCTCAGAATATTATCATTTCCAAGGATGGAAAGGTGAAGGTAACGGATTTTGGAATTGCCAAGGCGGCTACCAGCAATACCATTACCTCCAATGTCATGGGCTCTGTTCATTATACCTCTCCGGAGCAGGCAAGGGGAGGATACAGCGACGAAAAGAGCGATATTTATTCTTTGGGCATTACCATGTTTGAAATGCTTACGGGCAGAGTTCCTTTCAACGGGGAGACCACCGTGGCCATAGCGATTAAGCATATACAGGAAGAAATGCCTTCCCCCAAGGAGTTTGTGCCCGAGATTCCTGCAAGCGTGGAGAATATTGTGCTCAAGTGCTGTCAGAAATCTCCTGACAGAAGGTATCAGAGCATGCAGGAGCTGATTGCGGATTTAAAGCAGTCTCTAGTTAACCCGGAAGAGAATTTCGTGGTGATGGATGATCCGGATTCCTCAGGCAGCACCCGTATGATTTCGGACAACGACATGGCTCAGATCAAGCGTCGGTCCGTATACCAGGAAAGTCCGGAGCATCTGGAGCGCCAGGATTCCATGCGTCTGAGAAGCGAAGTGTCCGCCTCCTATGAGGATGGGGAGGAGGAAGAGGATGAAGATGAATATGACTATAATCCCAAGATGGAAAAGGTGACTACCATCCTGGCCATTGTAGTGGGAATTGTGATCTGTATTGTCATTATTTTTCTCGCCCTCAGGATTTTCGGCGGATTGGGAAGCGATGAGGATAGGAAGAGCCCCATTATCACAACGGAGGAGACGGAATCCACGGTTTCTTATGTGGAAATGCCCGATGTAAGCGGGCGCAATGTAGAGGAAGCCAGAAGCATGCTGACGGAGCTTGGACTGAATCCGCAGATAATCTATGAAGAATCCGATTCCTATGAGGAGGGAATTGTGATCAGCGCAGATGTAAGCGTGGGAGCCTCCCTTCAGGCAGGGAGTACGGTGACGCTTACGGTGAGTGCCGGATCTGAGGGAATTGAGGTGCCGGTGGTTACGGGCAAAACCTTTGAAGAAGCCAACAGTGAGCTGATCGGTCTTGGCTTTTTAGTGAATAAGACGGAAAATTATTCCGATACCATAGGGGAGGGAATTGTGGTTTCCCAGAATCCTTCCGGAGGCAAGGCACCCAGAGGCAGCGTCATTACCGTTACGGTGAGTCTTGGGCCTGAGCAGGAAAAGGTAAGGGTGCCTAATCTGGTAGGGCTTTCCGAGGAGGACGGAACCTTTGAGGCCATTGAGGCAGGACTGGAGATCGGCAGTGTTAGCTATGTGTACAATGAAGAGATACAGGAAGGTCATATCTGTTACCAGAGCTATTCTCACGGGTCATATGTGGATCCGGGAACATCTATTGAGATCAAGGTAAGCCAGGGACCGGAGCCCTCTCAGGAGGTTACCTACAGATATAATGACAGCATAACCGCCCCAACGGCGGCGGAGGCTCCTGATTATGTGTCGGGCTCCGAGGTGCAGATACGTCTGGAAACGGACGATGGGCAGGTGCTTTTGGAGACAACTGTCACCACTTTTCCTCAGTCGGCAAATTACTATGGTCTGACTTCCTCTGGAGGCACCATCACCATGACTTACACGGTTACCGTTCAGGGAAGCACTACGACGGATCCTGAGACCGGCGAGACGGTTAGCACGCCGGGAACCACCGAGAGCAGGTCGTTTACCAGAAGAGTGGAATTTACCGCCGAATAAAGCGGAAACAGAGGATAGGGATGCAGGGTAAGATTATTAAGGGGATTGCAGGGTTTTATTATGTGCATGTGCCGGGTGGCGGCGTCTATGAATGCAAGGCCAGAGGGGTATTCAGAAAGGATCATAAAAAGCCGCTGGTAGGGGATGACGTGGAGCTTGACGTGCTGGATGAGGAAGGACTTTCCGGAAATATACGTGAAATCCTTCCCAGGAAAAGTCATCTGATTCGTCCGGCGGTGGCCAATGTGGATCAGGCTCTTGTGATTTTTTCCATTGTGCAGCCCCGGCCTAATTTCAATCTGTTGGACAGATTTCTGATTATGATGAGCCAGCGGGGACTTCCCTGTATCCTTTGCTTTAACAAGCTGGATATAGATGAAGAAGACCTAGGCAGACAGTGCGAAGAGGTTTACAGCTCCTGCGGCTGTCGGGTTTTGTGCGTGAGCGTCAAGGAAAGACGGGGACTGGAACAGGTCGGGGCGCTTTTAAAGGGGAAGACCACTGCCGTTGCAGGTCCCAGCGGCGTAGGGAAGTCCTCCTTTGTCAACAGCCTCCAGTCGGGGGTTGTCATGGAAACGGGAAGCATCAGCGAAAAGATTGAGCGGGGAAAGCATACCACCAGACATTCTGAATTAATTGCCGTTGGAGAAAGCACTTATATTCTGGACACGCCTGGCTTCAGCTCCCTTGAGCTGTTTGACCTGAAAAAGGAAGAGTTGGCGCGCCATTATCCTGAATTTACGAAGTATGAAAAATACTGCCGCTTTGGGGGCTGCTCTCATGTAAGCGAGCCCGTCTGCGGCGTACGGGATGCGGTGGATGCGGGGAAAATCAGCAGGGTACGGTATGACAACTACCGCCTTTTATATGAGGAATTAAAAAACAATAAGAAAGCCGCTCGCCGCTTCCAGGGATAAAGGAAAGGCGAGCGGGCATGGAGGTTGAGAAGAAGTATGAAACTGGGAATCGTAGGTCTGCCCAACGTGGGAAAGAGTACACTGTTCAACTCCCTGACGAAAGCAGGGGCGGAATCAGCCAATTATCCTTTCTGTACCATAGATCCCAACGTGGGTGTTGTGGCGGTGCCTGATGAAAGGCTGAAGCTTTTAGGGGATATGTACCAGTCCAGGAAGGTGACTCCTGCGGTAATAGAATTTGTGGATATTGCAGGATTGGTAAAGGGCGCTTCTAAGGGCGAGGGATTGGGAAACCAGTTTTTGAGCAATATTCGGGAAGTGGACGCCATAATTCATGTGGTGCGCTGCTTTGAGGACGGGAATGTGATTCATGTGGACGGAAGCGTGGATCCTCTGCGGGATATTGAAACCATTAATCTGGAGCTGATTTTTTCCGATCTTGAAATTCTGGAGCGCCGGTATGCAAAGGTGGCTAAGGGCGCCAGAATGGATAAGACGCTGGCAAAGGAGCAGGGGCTTATTGAGCGTATCAGGCAGCATTTGGAGAGCGGCAGAATGGCAAAAACGCTTGCCCCGGAGGATGAGGATGAGCTTGCGCTCCTTCGGAGCTATAATCTGCTTACATACAAGCCCGTTATCTATGCAGCTAATGTGGCGGAGGAGGATCTTTCTGATGATGGCGTTTCCAATGAAATGGTGGGGAAGGTGCGGGAGCTTGCATCGGAGGAAAACAGCGAAGTTTTTGTGATATGCGCTCAGATTGAGCAGGAAATTGCGGAGCTTGACGAGGAAGAGAAAACTATGTTCCTGGAGGAGCTGGGACTGAAGCAGTCGGGCCTTGAAAAGCTGATTCAGGCAAGCTATCGTATTCTCGGACTGATCAGCTATCTGACGGCAGGAGAGGACGAGACGCGGGCCTGGACCATCAAAGTTGGGACACGGGCGCCCCAAGCGGCGGGAAAAATACATTCTGACTTTGAGAGGGGATTTATCAAGGCGGAGGTAGTAAACTACAAAGACCTTCTGGAGCAGGGTTCCTTGTCCGCAGCCCGGGACAAGGGACTTGTGAGAATGGAGGGGAAGGATTATGTGGTGCAGGATGGGGATGTAATCCTGTTTCGGTTCAATGTATAGGACGTATAAAGAAAAGTCCTGGGAAAAGAGGTTTGAGATATGAACGCGGGAGACATTGCATTTCCCCATCTGGGGATTTATCTGGAAAACGTACCGAAATCTTTCAGCATATTTGGCTTTTCCATAGCCTTTTACGGAGTGATTATTGGAATCGGCGTCCTGGCGGGAATCCTTATGGCTGCCAGGGAGGCCAGGGTTACGGGACAGAATCCTGATATTTACTGGGATTTTGCCATATATGCTGTGATTTTTTCGGTGATCGGCGCCCGTCTGTATTATGTGATTTTTGCATGGGACAATTACAAGGATGATCTGCTTAGCATTTTCAACACAAGAAACGGAGGAATGGCTATTTACGGCGGTGTAATCGGCGCTTTTCTTACGCTTTTTATTTACTGCCGTATCAAAAAGCAAAATCCCTTTCAGATTGGGGACACCGGGGTGATGGGACTGATTCTGGGACAGATCATCGGCCGCTGGGGAAATTTCATGAACAGAGAGGCCTTTGGAGAGTATACTGATTCACTGTTTGCCATGAGGCTGCCCATAGAGGCGGTAAGAAGCAGCTACATCTCTGAAAACATAGCCGCCCACATTGTGGAGGGTACCAACTATATTCAGGTGCACCCCACTTTCCTTTATGAGAGCCTTTGGAATCTCATGATTCTGGTTTTGATGCTCTGTTACAGAAAGCATAAGAAATTTCAGGGAGAGATGTGTCTGTTTTATCTGGGAGGCTACGGTCTCGGCAGATTCTTTGTTGAGGGTCTGCGCACGGATCAGCTTCTGATACCGGGAACGCAGCTGGCGGTTTCCCAGATTCTGGCGCTGTGTACGGTGATTTTTTCTGTTTCTGCGGATATTATTATACGCTATCGTATAAAAAAGAAAGATAAGCTAAAAAATATTTAAGAAATCTTAAGAAGAATCCCTGAAAACCGGATGGGATATATGGTATGAGAAGTCTCTCCACCACACAATATATTGTGTTGCCTGGATGTAAAAGCGCTTTGCACAAGCTTGCAGGGCGCTTTTTTGCGTGTTTTGTGTCAAAACTTTCTGATGGATTTCCCTTGTAAAATACCCAAATTTATATTAAAATCATTATAAAAGTGGGTGGAAGTGGTATAAAGTGTCATAAAGTGGTGAACTGTTTGCGCATTATTTTCACCAGACCCTTTGTAAATGGTATCTTCTGTGGCAGACCTGCTTTTTGATGGGTGGTGATGGCAATGTTTATGAGCGAGTACAATCATACCATAGACCCCAAAGGCCGCTTGATTATTCCCTCCAAATTCCGTGAAGCTCTCGGCGACGAATTTGTGGTTTCCAAGGGAATGGATGGCTGCCTGTTTGTGTATGCAAACGAGGATTGGAATGCTTTTGAACAGAAATTGACCGCACTGCCTTTGATTAATAAGGAAGCAAGAAAATTTGCGCGTTTTTTCCTCGCAGGAGCCGCACAGGTGGAGGCGGACAAGCAGGGCAGAATACTCTTGCCGGCCTCTTTGAGAGAATTTGCCGGATTGGATAAGGATGTGGTGCTGGTAGGAGTGGGCAGCCGCATCGAAATATGGAGCAGGGAAAAGTGGGAGGACATCAACTCCGATACGGATATGGATGACATAGCAGCCGCGATGGAGGGATTGGGTCTGACCATTTAAAGCGATACAGGAAAAGGAGGCACCCATGGAATTTTCCCATGATTCAGTTTTGCTGGAGGAAACCATTGCGGCGCTGAATATCAAACCAAATGGAATTTATGTGGATGGTACGCTGGGCGGAGCAGGACATGCCTTCGAAATCTGCAGCCGTCTTACGGGAGGGCGTCTCTATGGAATAGATCAGGATGATGCGGCCATTGCTGCGGCAAAAAAGCGTCTGGCCTGTTTTGGCTCCAAAGCTACGGTGATCAGAGATAACTACCGCAATGCAGGCGCCGTCCTTGAGACCCTGGGGGTAGAAAAGGTGGATGGCATTGTGCTGGATCTGGGGGTTTCTTCTCATCAGTTCGACGAATCCCAAAGGGGATTTTCCTACCGGTTTGACGCTCCGCTGGATATGCGCATGGACAGACGTCAGGCGCTTTCGGCAAAAGACATTGTAAACGGTTATTCGGAAGGAGAGCTTTACCGAATCATCCGGGAGTATGGTGAGGATCCCTTTGCAAAGAATATTGCAAAACATATTGTGAGGGCAAGGCAGGATAAGCCGGTGGAGACCACCTTTGAGCTCAATGAGGTTATAAAGGCTGCCATTCCGGCAAAGCTCAGGCAGAAGGGACATCCCTCCAAAAGAACCTTTCAGGCTCTTCGGATAGAATGCAACAGAGAACTGGAAACGCTGGAAGAATCCCTGGACGATATGACGGATATGCTGAATTCTGGGGGAAGGTTTTGCATTATTACCTTTCATTCCCTGGAGGACCGAATCGTAAAAAATACATTCAGAAAGAACGAAAATCCCTGCACCTGCCCGCCGGAATTTCCGGTATGTGTGTGCGGGGCAGTATCCAAAGGAAAGGTGGTCACAAGAAAACCCATTCTTCCGGGAGAACAGGAGCTTTCCCGGAACCATAGATCAAGAAGCGCAAAGCTGAGAGTATTTCAAAAAATGTGAATGAAAAAACAGACGGGAGGAAGGCAAGTATATGGCACGGACAGGCAGAGCGAGCGCTATTCCTGCAGACAAAAGAGTAAATCAGAAAAGAACCGGCAGAAGAATACAGGAAGCTTATGTATATGGAAACGCCGTGCGCAAGCCGGAAATCGTACATAAGCCCGATGTACGAAAGCAGCTGGAAGAGCGCCCCAAAAGACAGCTCAGCAATGAGGTGAGGAAAAACAGGGACAAGGCCCGTCATATGAACCTGGGATATGTTGTGTTTCTTGTGGGAGCATTGTGTGCGGCCGCATTTGTTCTGGTAAATTATGTTCAGATGCAGGCGGAGCTGACTAACAGGATAAACAATATTGCTTCTCTGGAAAGCGAACTGAATTCCCTGAAGTTGGCGAATGATGAGGAATACAACAGGATTACCAGCAGTATTGATCTGGAAGAGATAAAGAGGGTGGCCATCGGGGAATTGGGCATGACCTACGCTAAGGAGGGTCAGATCATTACCTATAATGTGGAGGGGAACGATTATATGCGTCGGGTATCCGGAAATGAAAATTAGAGGTGTACAGTGAAGGAACTGAACTTGCAGAAACCACAAAAATTTTCCGTAAAAATGCAAAAAAAGCTGGTGGTACTATTTCTGTTTGTACTACTGGCTTTTGCGGGATTAAGCGCCAGACTGATTTGGATTACAAGAGAAAATGAAACGGAATACCAAAAAAATGTGCTTTCACAGCAGAGGTATGATTCCACCGCTATTCCCTTTCGAAGAGGGGATATTGTGGATGCCAAGGGAACAAAGCTGGCTACCAGCGAGAAGGTATACAATCTTGTGATCGACGCCAAGGTGATGCTGGACAGAGAGGAATATCTGGAGCCCACTCTTCAGGCTCTGGGAGAAAATTTTGACCTGGACATGACCGCCATACGAGAGTATGTAACCACACATGAAAATTCGTCCTGGTATGTGCCTTTAAGACAGCTGTCCTATGAAGAGATCAGCGGCTTTCAGGCGGCGGCTCTGGAGAATTCCAATATCAGAGGAGTATGGTTCGAGGAAGAGTATAAGAGAGTCTATCCCAACGGTTCGCTGGCTGCGGATGTAATTGGCTTTACCAACGCTGACAACACAGGAACCTATGGGCTGGAGGAATATTACAATGATACTTTAAATGGGATCAACGGCAGGGAATACGGGTATCTCAATGAAGACCTGAATCTGGAGAGAACCATCAGGGCCGCAGTTGACGGGAATACCATTCACAGTACTATTGATGTCAACATACAAAGTATTGTGGAAAAATATCTGAAGCAATTTAACGAAGAATATAAAGATGCAGTTCGGGAGGGAAACGGCGCCGAAAATCTGGGTTGTGTCATTATGGAGGTGGACACAGGTAATGTTCTGGCCATGGCAAGCTATCCCACCTTTGACTTAAACGATGTCAGGAATACGGATGGCCTTCTGGGCTCCGTTATGGTGGAGCAGGTCACCAATGCAAACGGATATTTTGAGATACATAAAACGGACACGGTGATTAATGAAGAAGTGCTGGCTTCCATGAATGAGGATCAGATTTATTTGAATCTGAACAATCTATGGAAAAATTACTGTATCACCACCACATATGAACCGGGCTCCACAGTAAAACCGTTTACGGTGGCGGCTGCCCTGGAGGATGGTTCCATTGCGGCGGGCAGTACATATGAGTGTAACGGCGCGCTTGAGGTGGGAGGGCATACCATAAAATGTCACAGCTACGCCAGGGGCGGGGACGGTGTTGTGACTCTGCAGGATTCTGTGGCCTGGTCCTGTAATGTGGCTCTCATGAAAATCGGACAGGCTATGGGGGTGGATGAATTCTGCAGATTCCAGCAGATTTTTAATTTCGGACTGAAGACAAATGTAGATCTGGCAGGTGAGGCGAGAACCGCAAGCCTGATATATACTGCAGACAATATGGGAAGCGCGGATCTGGCTACCAATTCATTCGGACAGAATTTTAACGTCACCATGATTCAGATGATTACTGGATTTTGCGCGCTGATCAACGGGGGCTACTATTATGAGCCTCACATGGTGGACAAAATTACCAATGCCAGCGGAGCTACGGTGGAAAACATAGAGCCCCGCATACTGAAGCAGGTAATATCCGAATCCACTTCTGAGCTCATACGCCAGTACTGCAGGGCGGTGGTTATGGAGGAAGGCGGCAGTCTGAGAACCGGTAAAACTGCCCGGCCGGCCGGCTATGCCATTGGCGGCAAGACGGGAACAGCGGAAACGATTGATGAAAACACTCACACACGTTCTGACGACGAATATGTAGTGTCCTTTATCGGTTACGCCCCTGCGGATGATCCTCAGATTGCCATTTATGTGGTTGTGGACCGGGCAAATGCCGAGGAACAGGATGACGCCAAATTTGCCACCAGAATTGTGCGGAATATATTGACGGAGGTACTGCCCTATCTGAATATTTTTATGACCGAGGAGCTGAGTGAAGCGGAAATCCAGGAACTGAATGAGAAGCAGCTGGAAATTACCACGCAGTACGCCCAGACGCCTGAGGATGAAGCCTTGGATGATCTGGAAGCAGGCGAAGGACAGCAGGGTCAGGGAGAAAACGGAACAGAGCAGGGCGGCGCAGGGGAGGGGGAAAATCAGCCCGCATGGATGAGCTATCCCATTGATCCCGACACCGGATACAGAGTGAATCCCGAGACAGGACAGGAGCTGGACGCACAGACGGGAGAATTGATTGATCCGGATGAATCTGCGTTGGGAGAGAACGGTCCTGTGAATGAGAATCTCGTGAACGCCAACAGCGGACAGGAGAGCGAGGGTCCGTAAAAGGACTGTTGGGCTCAAGCAGAATACGAAAGAAAGAATAACCTCATAAAATGGGGAATACAGTGTATTAATACCCTTTTTATGAGGTTTCCTGTGCTTATAAACAATAATAAAATTTTTCATAGGAAAAAGATAACAGCCGTATTTTTTCTCTGCACAGCCGTATTTTTGCTCCTGTTTGTCAGACTGGTGTATCTTATGGTGTGGCGGGCAGATCATTATTCTCAGCTTGCGGATGAGCTGCATGAGAGAGAACGCAGCATCAAGGCGGCCCGGGGCAGGATATTGGATCGCAACGGAACGGTGTTGGCGGATAATAAAACAGTGTGCACCATTTCCGTGATACATAATCAGGTGGAGGATCCTGAGGAGGTGATAGAGGTACTTAGCCGGGAGCTGGATCTTTCAGAGGAATACGTCAGAAAAAGAGTGGAGAAATATTCTTCCATGGAGCGTATCAAGAGCAATGTGGACAAAACGGTAGGGGATAAGATCCGCGAATATGACCTGGCGGGCGTGAAGGTGGACGAAGATTACAAACGCTATTATCCCTATGGGGAGCTGGCCAGTAAGGTGCTGGGCTTCACAGGGGCAGACAATCAGGGAATTATCGGACTGGAGGTGGTCTATGAGGAAATTCTGCAGGGAGAGCCGGGAACGATTTTGACAGTTACGGATGCGAAGGGAATAGAAGTGGAGGAATCGGGGGAAAGGAGGATAGAGCCGGTAAGCGGGGACAGCTTAAGCATCAGCTTGGATGTAAATATTCAATCCTATGCCACTCAGCTTGCAAAGCAGGCTATGGCCACAAAGGAGGCCGACAGCGTATCCATTCTGGTAATGAACCCCAAAAACGGCGAAATACTGGCAATGGTCAATGTTCCGGAATTTGATTTAAACAATCCTTATGAGATTCCGGAGGAAGCATTGCCGAGAGTGACAGCAAAAGAAGAAACGGATCAGGAGGCCGGCTTAGTCCCGGAAATATCCGTGACGCAGGAGGAACTGAGCCAGGAGGAGACGCAGGAAATTTTGAACAGTGTCTGGAGAAACGGCTGCATTAACGATACCTATGAACCGGGATCCACTTTTAAAATAATAACTGCCGCCGCAGGTTTGGAGGAAGGGGTAGTTGCCACTGACAGCACTTTCAGCTGTCCCGGGTATATTATCGTGGATGACAGAAAAATACGTTGTCATAAGGTGGCGGGACACGGGGCCGAAACCTTCGTTCAGGCTACGATGAACTCATGCAATCCCGTTTTTATCACAGTGGGTCTCAGACTGGGCTTGGACAATTATTATGAATATTTTGAGCAGTTCGGACTGATGGAGAAAACGGGAATTGATCTTCCCGGGGAGGCGGGAACCATAATGCACAAAAAGGAGGATATGGGCAATGTAGAACTGGCTACAGTATCCTTCGGCCAGTCCTTCCAAATCACTCCCATACAGCTTCTGACTACGGCGGCATCCATTGTCAATGGGGGAAACAGGGTGACGCCTCATTTTGGAGTAAAGACTCTGGACAGCGAGGGAAATGTGAAAGAAATTTTGGAATATCCGGTGCAGGAGGGGATAGTATCCGAAGAGACCAGCGCTATTATGAGGGAAATGCTGGAGATGGTAGTATCCGAAGGCTCTGGGAAAAACGGCAAAATAGAGGGCTTTAGAATTGGAGGAAAAACTGCCACCAGCCAGACCCTTCCAAGGGACAGCGGCCGCTATATTGCTTCCTTCATCGGCTTTGCGCCTGCAGATGACCCTGAGGTGATGGCTCTGGCTATTGTAAATAACCCCCATGGGGTATACTACGGAGGGCAGGTGGCGGCCCCCATTGTACGGCAGCTTTTTGAAAATATTCTTCCTTATCTTGGGATAATGGGGTATAATCAATGAAAGGATCAGGTTATGGGCAATATAAGCATCATGCCGGTTCTGATTTCTTTTGTAATCAGCGCTGCGGCGGGACCGATTGTGATTCCCTTTCTACGAAAGCTGAAATGCGGCCAGACTGTCAGAAATGATGGTCCCAGCACACATCTGAAAAAGGATGGGACTCCTACCATGGGAGGTATTCTCATACTTTTAAGTGTTGTTATCACCACCTTTTTTTATCTGGAAGAATATCCCCGGACCGCCCCTATTTTATTTCTCACTGTGGGCTTTGGGCTGGTGGGTTTTCTTGACGATTATATCAAGATTGTCTGCAGGCGCTCCATGGGACTTGCGCCGTGGCAGAAGATGGCAGGACAGTTTCTTGTCACAGGTATCTTTGCGTACTACCTGCTGCATTACACGGATGTAAGTCTTGCAATGAGGATTCCCTGGACGGGGGGACAGTACATGGATTTTGGCATATGGAATCTGCCCATTCTCTTTTTTGTGGTGCTTGGAACCGTCAACGGGGCTAATTTCACGGATGGGTTGGATGGCTTGGCAGGAAGCGTGACAGTGATTATAGCGGTATTTTTTACTGTGGTGGCTGTGGGCTGGGGAAGCGGCATTGAGCCTGTCACATGTGCGGTGGCAGGAGCCCTAATGGGATTTCTTTTGTTCAATGTTCATCCTGCCTCCGTGTTTATGGGAGATACGGGCTCACTGGCTCTGGGAGGCTTTGTGGCTGCCTGCGGCTATATGCTGCAGATGCCGCTGTATATTGCGGTCGCAGGCAGCGTCTATCTGATAGAGGTTCTTTCCGTAATCATACAGGTGCTATATTATAAGTGTAGCAGAGGAAGGAGAATTTTCCGCATGGCTCCCCTGCATCACCATTTTGAGCTGTGCGGCTGGCCCGAAACAAGAATTGTGGCGGTATTTACTGTTTTTACGGCAGTGATGTGTCTGGTGGGCCTTATGGGATTATAGTCTGCTTTTGGAGCTGGTCTTCTGTAGCGGGCAGGGAGGTATAAGCATGTTTAAAGGACAAAGGTGTCTTGTAATAGGCTCCGGTATCAGCGGTATCGGTGCGGCGCATCTTCTGAACCGCTCCGGTGCGGAAATCATATTGTTTGACAGCAGCGAAAAGATTACGGTACGGGAGCTGGAAGAGAAGCTGAAGGATTTATCTGACCGGATAGTCTGTGTGGCCGGCAGTCTGCCTGAGGAACTGGAGGAGAGTGTGGACATTGTGGTGCTCAGCCCCGGTGTTCCCACTGATATTCCTCTGGTAAACCGGCTAAGGGACAGGGGCGCATATATTTTGGGAGAAATTGAACTGGGGTTTTTGGCCGAAAAGGGAAGGGTGGCAGCCATTACGGGTACAAACGGCAAAACCACCACCACCACTTTGGTGGGAGAGATTATGAGGGCGCATCTGGGCAGAGAGAGAGTCTTTGTTGTGGGAAATATAGGGAATCCCTACACCATGGAGGCGTCCAGGACTTCTCCTGAAACCGTTACAGTGGGTGAGATCAGTTCCTTTCAGCTGGAGACAGTACATACCTTTCACCCGACAGTGTCGGCTATTCTGAATATAACGCCGGATCATCTGAACCGTCATCACACCATGGAGGCGTATGTGGCGGCCAAGGAGGCTGTGGCGAAAAACCAGACGAAGGAAAATATCTGTGTCCTGAATTATGAGGATAAGAATACAAGAAATTTTGGAGAGAGATGCCCCGCCCGTGTGGTATGGTTTTCCTCAGCGAGAAGGCTTTCCGAGGGCTATTATCTGGAGGGGGACAGGATTATAAGAAGCGCGGAGGGAAAGGAGACCTCCCTTCTTGATATCCATAGGGATATGAAGCTGGTGGGACTGTGCAACGTAGAAAATGTGATGGCGGCCATGGCCATAGCGGAGGGAATGGGAGTCCCTATGGAGACCATTCTTTCCGTGGTTCGTCAGTTCCAGGCCGTAGAGCACAGAATAGAATTTGTTGCAAATAAAAGAGGGGTTGATTATTATAACGATTCCAAGGCGACCAATCCGGATGCGGCCATTCAGGGAATCAGAGCCATGAGCAGACCTACGGTGCTTATTGCGGGAGGGTATGATAAGCAGAATGAGTATGATCGGTGGATAGAAAGCTTTGGGGGAAAGGTGAAGTGGCTGGTGCTGATCGGCCAGACAAGAGAGAAGATTGCGGCCTGTGCAAGAGCGCATGGCTTTAACAATGTGAAATTTGCAGATACTTTTGAGGAGTGCCTGGGTCTGTGCACAGGTCTGGCGGAAAGCGGAGACGCCGTGCTGCTTTCACCGGCCTGCGCAAGCTGGGGAATGTTTACGAATTATGAGGTGAGAGGGGAAAAATTCAAGGAGTATGTAAACGGCCTGGAGGATGAGAAAGAGCCGTAAAAAGGAGTATGTATGTCTCAGAGAGGAACCAGGAAGCGTAAAAGAAAAGAACAATCCGAATACTTTTTTGATTACAGCCTGCTGTTCATCGTACTGTTTTTGATGGGCTTCGGACTGATTATGATTTATTCCGCAAGCTCCTATGAAGCCTATGAGGAATACAACGATGCGGCATATTATCTGAAACGCCAGCTGGTTGCCGGCATTTTGGGCCTGGTGCTGATGACCATTGTAGCCAATATACCGTATCATTTCTGGGAACGCTTTGCGGTGCTGGGGTACTTGGTTTCCGCAGGAATGATCCCACTGGTACTTACTCCCATTGGAGTGGAGTCCCACGGGGCAAGGCGTTGGATAAGACTTCCGGGAATCGGCTTTAACCTGCAGCCCGCAGAGGTGGCAAAGCTCTGTATGATTCTTTTTCTCGCCACCCTGGTGTGCAAAATGGGTAAAAGTGTGAGAACCATGAAAGGATTTATTTTAATGGTCTGTATCCCGCTCCCCATCGTGATTATGGTCTGGAAGATTACGGATAATCTAAGCTCCGCCATTATTATAATGGGCATTTCCCTGCTTATGGTATTTGTAGCCAGCCCTGATTATAAGAAATTTATCATTATGGGTCTGGCCGGGGCGGCGGCTGTTGCGCTGGTGGTATTCCTGATCGTGAATGCGGATTCTGTGGAGGGATTCAGAAGCGAGCGCATTTTGGCTTGGCTGGATCCGGAGGGGCATTCGCAGGATAAGGGCTTTCAGACGGTGCAGGCTCTTTACGCCATCGGCAGCGGAGGCATCTGGGGCAAGGGGCTGGGACAGAGCATGCAAAAGCTCAGCTTTCTGCCGGAGGCGCAGAACGATATGATTTTTTCCATAATCTGCGAGGAGCTGGGGCTTTTCGGGGCTATCTGCATTATATTGATGTTCACACTGCTGTTGTGGCGGATGATGATTATTGCCAACAACGCTCCCGATCTCTTCGGGGCAATGCTGGTGGTGGGAGTAATCGGCCATATTGCAATACAGGCGATTTTGAATATTGCCGTTGTGACAAATACCATTCCCAATACCGGAATTTCTCTTCCGTTTATCAGCTACGGAGGATCATCCATTATGTTTCTCATGATTGAGATTGGACTGGTGCTGAGCGTAGCCAAAAGAATTCAGCTGAAAGAATTGTAGGGAAAAATCCGAGTACAAGGTACCATGCCGGCTCTGCTTACATAGGATGGAACAGGTCTTAAATTTTGGAACCGGATGGTGTTGCATGAACTTGATTCATATTCAGGGAGGGGTCTCCCTCCAGGGAAAGGTCCGCATCCAGGGGTCCAAAAATGCGGCTCTGCCCGTTTTGGCGGCGACCCTGCTTACCAAAGAGACCTCCTTTATAGGCAACTGTCCCAGAATTGCGGATGTACACCGTATGGTCAGTCTTTTGAAAAGCCTGGGCTGCGATGTGGTCTGGGAGGATGGAGGACTGCGCGTTAACTCCGCGGAGGTATGCAGACGGGATATGCGCGGGGAGGCGATTACCGGAATGCGGTCTTCGCTCTGCCTTTTGGGCGCCCTTCTGGGGAGATGCGGTCAGGTGGTGATGGAGCATCCGGGAGGCTGCGTCATCGGCGTCAGGCCCATTGACCTTCATCTGAAAGCTCTTTCCCGGATGGGGGTAAGATTTACGGAAGAGGCAGGTAAGCTGAAAGCGTCTGCGGAAAGTCTCCACGGGGCGGACATCAGTCTGCCTATTCCCAGTGTAGGGGCTACGGAAAACATTATGCTGGCGGCTGTGATGGCTCAGGGAGACACAAGGATTACCGGAGCGGCCATGGAACCTGAGGTAACTGAGCTGGCAGGTTACCTGAAGCGCTGCGGCGCCCGGATAGAGGGGGCGGGCACGGACAGAATTGTGATTCACGGCGGAAAAACTCTTTATGGAGCCGATTATCGGATCTGCTCCGACAGGATTGTGGCGGGAACCTACCTGTTTGCCTGCATCGGAGCAGGAGGAAATGTTTTTCTGGAGGATGCGCCCTCCGCTCAAATGGGGACGCCTTTGAAGGTGGCCGAGCAGATGGGCGGAAAGCTCTGTGTAGCGGAGGAGGGAATTTATGTGCAGGCTCCCAGACGTCCCAAGGCGCTTGCTCTGATCAGCACCGCCCCCTACCCCGGTTTTCCCACGGATCTGCAGTCCATGGCCCTGGCGGTAATGACAAAATCAGATGGCCTTTGCACGGTGGAAGAGACTATTTTTGAGAACCGTTTCAGAGTGGCGGAATCTTTAAATTCCATGGGAGCGGATATTGCATTTCGGGATGCCGGAGCCGTCATAGTAAGAGGCGTGGAGAGACTGCAGGGAGCAGAGGTGGAAGCAAAGGAGCTCAGGGGCGGGGCGGCTTTGGTGATCGCAGGACTTATGGCTGAGGGGGAGACCGTTATCGGAGGATGTCAGTATATTTACCGCGGATATGAAAATATCTGCAGGGATTTGAGAGAGTTAGGAGCGCGTATTGTAAGTGTATAGCGGCAAAAGGAAAACAGGCATCAAAATACTGGCGCTGGCGGTTTTGCTGGCGGGACTTTCAGGAACTGTCTTTTTTGTGATACGATCCCACACAATACACACTGTGTATGTGGAGGGAAATGTGCATTATACGGAGGATCAGATCAAGAGCTTTGTCATGGAGGGCTTTTTGGGAAATAATTCTCTGTATTTATCCCTGAAATACAAAAATAAGGGAGTGGAGAACATTCCCTTTGTGGATGTAATGGACGTAAGCATTCTTTCCCCCGATACCATTAAGATTACCGTGTACGAGAAAGCCCTGGCCGGCTATGTGAAATATCTGGATACCTATATGTATTTTGATAAGGACGGCTATGTGGTGGAAAGTTCCAGTATAAAAACGGTGGGGGTTCCCCAGATAACGGGACTTGAATTCGACCATATTGTCTTAGGGGAGCCTCTGCCGGTGGAGGACCAGACGGTTTTCGGCAATATTCTGAATATTACCATGCTTTTAAACAAGTATGAGCTGACGGCGGATAAGATATATTTCCACAGCGCTGACGAGGTGACCGTTTACTTCGGAGAAGTGAAGGCATCCCTTGGAAAAACGGGGGATAATTTGGAGGACAAAATTATGCTTCTGCCGGAATTTCTGCAGGAGCTGGAGGGAAAAAGCGGCACCCTTCAGATGGAAAATTTTGACGCTGGAAACGGGCGGTTTACGTTCAATCCTGACTGAATTTTCTTAAAAAATGTATTGATTAATTTGTGAAATAATTATATGATAGTCTATATGGAATTCAAAAGTGACATTTTGCTTGGTTCAATGGAAAGAGGAGGATTTACCCTTGCTGGAGATTAAGACGAACGACGCTGAATCTGCTGCCAAGATCATCGTAGTCGGTGTGGGCGGAGCAGGTAATAATGCTGTAAATAGAATGATTGATGAAAAAATTGACGGAGTGGAATTTATCGGAGTAAATACGGACAAGCAGGCTCTGCAGCTGTGCAAGGCGCCCAGGCTTCTGCAGATCGGAGAGAAGCTCACCAAGGGACTTGGAGCCGGAGCCAAGCCGGAAGTAGGAGAAAAAGCCGCTGAGGAAAGTACGGAGGAAATATCCGCAGCTTTAAAGGGAGCGGACATGGTTTTCGTCACCTGCGGCATGGGCGGAGGCACCGGCACCGGAGCAGCTCCCGTTGTGGCCAGATTGGCCAAGGAAATGGGGATTCTGACTGTGGGCGTGGTGACAAAGCCCTTTCGTTTTGAGGCAAAGGCGCGAATGGTCAACGCACTGAGCGGTATTGAAAGGATTAAGGAGCATGTGGACACGCTTATCGTGATTCCAAATGATAAGCTTTTGGAGATTGTGGACAGGCGCACTACCATGCCGGAGGCTCTGAAGAAGGCGGATGAGGTGCTTCAGCAGGCAGTGCAGGGCATTACGGATCTGATTAATGTACCCGCTGTGATCAATCTGGATTTTGCAGACGTACAGACCGTTATGAAGGATAAGGGCATTGCTCATATCGGTATCGGAGAAGGGAAGGGAGATGACAAGGCTCTGGAAGCAGTCAAGATGGCGGTGGAAAGCCCTCTTTTGGAGACCACGATTTCCGGGGCAACTCATGTTATTATCAATGTATCCGGAGACATTACTCTGGCGGACGCATCGGATGCCGCCGGGTATGTGCAGGAACTGGCTGGGGATGAGGTAAATATTATTTTCGGCGCCATGTATGACGCATCTAAATCCGACAGCTGTACCATAACAGTCATCGCAACGGGTCTGGAGGATACTGCCAACACCGTGATGCAGAACAGACTCAACAGCAGCAGCGCTTACAGGCAGCCGGTTTCCCATATTACATCGCCCAATTCATTGAAGGGACTGAACCTTCAGCAATCCTCAGGAACCGGACAATCTTCAGGACAGCAGGCGCCGCTGAAGCCTCTTGCGGGGATTCACAGGCCTACGGATATCAGAAGTTCCGTGGAAGAGAAGTCTTTGAAGATACCGGATTTTTTGCAGCGCAAATAACAGAGTTTTTGATATACCCTGCATGGACGGGCGTTTATATGGACAGAATAAGGCATATGAGAAGGATATCCTTCCTGTATGCCTTTTTTAAAGAGGTGGTTTATTGAATGAATTATGAGACAGAGGAAGAAAAAAGAAGAGCCCGAAGAAGAAAACTCATTGAGGAGAGAAAGCGAAAAAGCCGCAGACTGCGTTTGATTTACGGATATATCAGAAAATTTGGACCCCTGGCCGCGGGAATTTTTGCGACGGCAGCTCTGGTAACAGCAGGCGTGAATATTGTACGGCGTCCGGGGGCGAATGTTCAGGCCAAACAGGAGCAGCAGGAAACAGTGGAGAGTTTTTCGGAGGAAAACGGCCAGGAGACCGGGCAGCCGGTTGAGGGACAGTCTGCTTCCCCCTCTTCAGAGATTACGGCGTCCGCTGAGGGCGCTGGGGGAGTGGCTTTGGATTCTGAAGGAGCCGATTCCCCTGAGGATGCCCAGGGAGAGGCCGGAACTTTGGCGGGAAGCTACAGCGCCCAGGCCACTTTTGACACAAAGCAGATCGGCGCGGAGGTTGACAGCAGCCATGCCATATTGATTGATCTGGAGACCGGGAATATTCTTGCGCAAAAAGCAGCGGACGCCATTATCAATCCCGCTTCCATGACAAAGGTTCTGACAGTGCTGGTGGCTGCGGAGCATGTGAATAATTTGGATGATACCTTTACCATTACGCTGAATGAAACGGACTACAGCTATATAAATGACTGCAGCAGCGTGGGTTTTGCGGAAAATGAGGTTGTGACGGTGCGGGATCTTTTTTATGGCACCATACTTCCCTCGGGAGGGGATGCGGCCGCGGCTTTGGCAGCCTATGTGGCAGGCTCCAGAGAGGCCTTTGTAGACATGATGAACGAGAAGCTGGAAGAGCTGGGGCTTTCGGATACGGCGCATATGACGAACTGCGTGGGAATCTACGATGAGAATCATTACTGCACCGTGTATGACATGGCCATGATTATGGAAGCGGCTTTGGATAATGATTTATGCCGGGAGGTATTGTCGGCCCACACTTATACGACCTCCTCCACGGAGCAGCACCCTGAAGGAATTACGATTTCTAATTGGTTTTTGCGCCGTATTGAAGACAAGGACACGGGAGGTGAGGTGATCTGTGCCAAAACCGGATATGTGAACGAAGCGGGGAGCTGTGCGGTCAGCTACGGCAGGGATGTGAACGGAAGGGAATACATTTGCGTTACTGCGGATGCGGACGGCACATGGAAATGTATCTACGATCATGTGGCGCTGTATAAGGAGGCGTCGGGCACATAAGATCGGCTTTTGGGCAGTATGTCAGTATTGTTGCCGGACAAACTGCCCGGGCGTCACTCCCATGTATTTGCGGAAAGTTTTTATGAAATAGCTTACATCGTTAAAGCCGCAGTTTAAAGCGATTTCCGTGATAGTACAGCTTGTAGTGGAAAGCTGTTCCCTGGCGCATTCTATTCTGTAATAATTCAAGTATCCTACGGGGGTTTTCTGAGTCATCTGTCTGAAAAAGCGACAGAAGTACTTTGGGTTCATTCCCGCGACGGAAGCCAGTGTCTCTAAGGTAATTTCTTCTCCATAATGCTCTTCAATATATCGGAGAACTCGCTTCAACTGCTTCAGGCGGAATAGAGCATGCTTTTGGGGGCCGGCGTCTGCGGTATAGAGACCGTCCCGCAGGATGAGGCCTACCAGCAGATACAGGGACCCCTGTACCGCGAATTCATAGCCTGTGAATTTTTCTCGCATGGCAGAAAAAAGCTCTTTGGCCACGGCCCCAATGGGAGTGCCGCCTCCGGGAAGCAGATTGGAAATCTGCAGATCGTGGCTGATTATGGCCTCCACCTGCTTGCTGCAGATGTGGTTGTCCTTGAGCAGAAGTTTCATATCAAATACAAGGCATTCATATACACAGTTCTCAGGACTTCCGCCGTGGAGCATTCCATCCTGTATAAATACGATGTCTCCTTCTTTTAATTGGTAAGTCCTTTCATCTATGGTCAGAGAAAAATTTCCCCCGATAATTTGAATAATTTCGCATTCCGTATGCCAGTGATATGGCATGTGATAGCGGGGATGCGTTTTTTCCACATGATAGAATGCAATGGGAAAATTAAAGGTTCCCTGTTTTCTGTGCTCCTGATAATCCAGATACTTCATCTTTGCCGCCTCTTTATGTAAAAAGTGAATTTTGTTTTATTACAAGTAATTATAACACAAGAAATAAAGTGTTTTCAAAGGTATAATGCTTATATAAAAAATTTGTCACATGAAAAAGGAGGTAACAATGGCAGAGAACAGATTGATCGGAGATTATCCCGTAATCGGTATCCGGCCCACCATCGATGGCAGAAGAGGCTATTTGGACGTGCGCTCCAGTCTGGAGGAGCAGACCATGGGAATGGCGTTTGCGGCAAAGGAGCTGTTTGAGAAAAATCTGAAGTATTCCAACGGAGAGCCGGTAAAGGTGATTATTGCGGATACTACCATCAGCCGTGTTGCAGAGGCCGCGGCCTGTGCGGATAAATTTAAAAAAGCGGGAGTGGAAATTACGCTTACGGTAACTCCCTGCTGGTGCTATGGATCCGAGACCATGGATATGGATGAGAAGACAATCAAGGGAGTGTGGGGATTCAACGGTACGGAACGCCCAGGAGCGGTTTATCTTGCTTCAGTGCTTGCTACTCATGCCCAGAAGGGGCTTCCGGCCTTCGGCATTTACGGACATGATGTACAGCCGGCGGACGCAAAGGAAATTCCCGGGGATGTGTCGGAAAAGCTGCTGAGATTCGGCAGGGCCGCGGTGGCGGTGGCTACCATGAGGGGAAAATCCTATCTCCAGATCGGCTCCATATGTATGGGAATAGGAGGCTCCATTATCGATCCCAACTTTATACAGGAATATCTGGGAATGCGGGTGGAGTCCGTAGATGAGGTGGAAATTATTCGCAGAATGTCCGAGAATATTTATGATGAGGCAGAGTTCCAAAAGGCTCTGGCATGGACCAAGGAAAACTGTAAGGAAGGCTTTGACAAGAATCCTCAGGCGGTGCAGAAATCACCTGAACAAAAGGAAAAGGACTGGGAATTTGTGGTGAAGATGATGTGCATCATCAAGGATCTTATGAACGGTAACCCCGACCTTCCCCCGGGCTGTGAGGAGGAGAGACTTGGACATAACGCTCTGGCGGCAGGTTTCCAGGGACAGAGACAGTGGACGGACTTTTATCCCAACTGTGATTTCCCGGAATCTCTTTTAAACACCACCTTTGACTGGAACGGAGCAAGGGAACCTTACATACTGGCGACGGAAAACGATGTGCTCAACGGTCTTGGCATGATGTTTATGAAGCTTTTGACACACCGTGCCCAGATTTTCGCAGATGTGCGCACTTATTGGAGCCCCCAGGCGGTACGTCGGGTGACTGGCTATGAGCTGTCGGGAGTGGCTGGAGAGGCAGGAGGAATTATCCATTTGATTAATTCCGGCGCGGCATGTCTTGATGGAAGCGGAGCAGCCAGGGATGAAAAGGGCAATCCTGTCATGAAGCCCTGGTATGAGGTGACACAGGAGGATCAGAAGGCTATTTTGGAGGCTACCCAGTGGTGTCCTGCGGATTTTGGGTATTTCAGAGGAGGAGGATATTCCTCCCGGTTTGAAACCAGGTGTGAGATGCCTGTGACCATGATCCGGCTGAATCTGGTGAAAGGTCTGGGTCCCATGCTTCAGATCTGTGAGGGCTGGACAGTAGAGCTTCCGCAGGAGGTGTCCGATCAGCTCTGGAAGGTTACCGACTACACCTGGCCCTGCACATGGTTTGCACCCAGAGTGACAGGAGAGGGAGCCTTCGAGTCGGCATATCATGTAATGAACAATTGGGGAGCCAACCATGGCGCCATCAGCTATGGGCATATCGGTGCGGATTTGATTACGATGTGCTCCATGCTCAGGATTCCTGTGGCAATGCACAATGTGCCTGAGAAGGATATTTTCCGTCCCGCGTCCTGGGCAGCTTTCGGAATGGATAAAGAAGGACAGGATTACAGGGCCTGCGCGGCTTACGGTCCTCTGTACAAATAGGAGGTGCCGCTATGCTGAAAGGGATTCCTCCCATATTGTCCCCGGAGTTTTTGAAAGTGCTCTGTGAAATGGGCCATGGGGACAGAATTGTAATTGGGGATGGAAATTTTCCGGCTCAATCCATGGGAAAGGATTCCATTGTACTCCGGTGCGATGGACATGGGGTTGCGGAGATTTTAGACGCAGTCCTGACAGTATTTCCCCTGGATACTTATGTTGAAAAGCCTGTACAGCTTATGGCTGTTATGGCTGGGGATCCGGTTGAAACTCCTATCTGGGACGCCTATAATGAAATATTGAAAAAGCACGACAGCAGAGGGGCTGGCGCGGTGGGGCATATAGAACGATTTGCCTTTTATGAGGAAGCCAGAAAGGCTTATGCCATCGTGGCCACATCGGAAGGCGCTCTTTACGCCAATATTATGCTGCAGAAGGGCGTGGTATAGCACACGGCGGTCAGGAAAGACAGGAGTAAAATAAAGAAGAAATACGGCGGCTTGCTGTAAAGCCGTCGTATTTGGCATTCGGAAAATAAGAATTTGCGATGCTTCGAAATGGAGGAAAAAATGGAGTATTATCTGGCGGTGGATATTGGAGCTTCCAGCGGAAGGCACATACTGGGGTTTGTGGAAAACGGTAAAATAAAGCTGGAGGAAGTATATCGGTTTGAAAATGGAATGGAAGAGGAAAAGGGACACCTTTGCTGGAACACGAAACGGCTGTTTGAGGAGATTAAAAATGGTCTGAAAAGATGCAAGGCTATGGGAAAGATTCCTGTAAGCATGGGAATTGATACCTGGGGCGTGGACTTTGTGCTGATAGACGGGGACGGCAGCGCTGTAAGCCAAGCGGTGGGCTATCGGGATCACCGTACGGATGGCGTCAGAGAAAAGGTGGATCGCCTGATCGGTCAAGAGGAGCTTTACAACAGAACCGGAATTCAATTTCAGCCTTACAATACCCTGAATCAGCTTTTGGCCCTGAAGGAGGAGGATCCGGAGCAGCTCAGAATGGCGGATGCTATGCTGATGACGCCCGATTACTTTAATTTCCTGCTGACAGGGATCAGGAAACAGGAATATACAATCGCTACCACCTCTCAGCTTGTGAATATGGAATCGGGAGAATGGGACTTTGAAGTGATAAAAAAGCTTGGTCTGCCGGAAAACATTTTCCTTCCCATAGAAAAACCCGGTACAGAGGTAGGGCCGCTGAAGGCGGAAATTCAACGGGAGGTGGGCTTTTCCTGCAAAGTGATTTTGACCGCTTCTCATGATACTGCATCGGCGGTTATGGCTGTTCCAAGTCTGGAGAAGGACACCTTATACATCAGCTCGGGCACATGGTCTCTCATGGGCTGCGAGAGCGAGAGGGGCAGCAGCAGTACGGAAAGCCGGGAAGCGGGCTTTACAAATGAGGGAGGCTATCAGGACAGGTATCGCTACCTGAAAAATATTATGGGACTGTGGATGATTCAGTCTGTGCGGAGGGAAATGGCTCCTCAGAAGTCTTTTGATGAGATCTGCCGCAGGGCATCTGAAGAAAAGATCGCTTCATTGGTGGACTGTAACGATGACCGCTTTTTAAGTCCCAAAAGCATGACTGAGGCTGTACAGGAATATTGCAGGGAGACGAGGCAGCAGGTGCCGGCTACCATTTCCGAGCTGGCATGTGTGATTTATAATAGTCTGGCCAGGTGCTATGGTGAAACAAAGGTGCAGATAGAGTCTCTTTTGAACCGGAAATTTCCACGGATTTACATTATCGGAGGAGGCTCAAATGCGGAATACTTAAATAAGCTGACGGCCAAATATGCCGGCTGTCAAGTCAGCGCAGGCCCTGCGGAGGCTACGGCTCTGGGAAATCTTTTGTGTCAAATGCTCAGAGAGGGATGCTTTCAGAATCTTTCTGAGGCGAGAAGGTGTGTGATCGACAGTTTTGAGGTAAAGATGTATGTACAAGATTCTGTTTGTGGATGATGAATCGCTGATCCGGGAAGGCATCAGCGAGAATATCAGGTGGCAGGAGTTGGGTTATGAGCTGGCGGGAGTATGTGAGAATGGAAGAGAGGCCAGGGAGTTTCTGCAAAAGCAGGACGTAGACGTGGTTCTGACGGATATCTGTATGCCCTTTATGGATGGAATTGCTCTGAGCAAATATATTCATGAGGAACACGCGGACACAAAGGTATTGATTTTAAGCGGCTATGACGAATTTGAATATGCGCAGAGCGCAATAAAATACGGTATAGAGGAATACCTGTTAAAGCCCATCACGTCCTTTGAGCTGGGAGACATCCTCACGAAGCTGAAAAAGAAACTGGATGAGGAAAAGGACCGTAGGACCAGACAGGAGGAGGTATACGCGGCATACAGAAGAGGACGGATGCTCCTGCGTTCGGACGCTCTGCTGCATACCATCATCGGAACAAAGACAGAAACAGAGTGTGAGAAGGAAAGAAGGGCTGCGGGGATAGAGATCGCCCAAAACTATTACCTGGTGGGCATTGCGGAGCTGAGTATCTATTCCGGCAGCCGCACGTTAAACGAAAAGTGCAGAAAAGAGAGTGCGCTGATGTCGTTTATCGTGTATAATTTGTGCCAGGAGATTGTAAAAAAGCACAGCGTGGGGGAAGTGTGCCAGGGAAAGGATAACCGGGTTTTTCTGCTGTTTGCCGCAGACGATCCCTGCAGGGAGGAAGATAAAATCCGGACTGCCTGCAGAGCAATCATAGAGCAGGTTAACAGAAGCATGGGGCTTGGAATATGTATTGCGCTTGGTTCCTGGGAAGAATCCCTGGGCAGCGTTTATAAATCTTATGAGAAGGCGGAGGATGCTCTTCTTGGGAAGTTCACGGCGGGAGACAATGTGGTGATGGACGGGAGAGGAAGTCTGTCTGCAGAAGCGGCATCCAGGGAGATACATAGAATTCGGGAGAACTGTATCCGGCATATGAAGGAATATAATGTGTTTGGGCTGCAGGAGGATTTTTCGCAGTTGGAGGAAGGACTGCGAAAAAGCGGATACCGCCGGGAGAAGGCGGTAGAAGAGTTACTTGCAGTGAAGCAAAGCATGGATAGGCTATTAAGAGCCATTCAGCCGGACAATCCTTCGTCCAAGGAGGCAGAAGGAAAAATCAAGGGGGCTGCGGGTCTCAAGGAAGCTATGGAGATTTTGTACGCACATGCCAGAGAACAAATGGAATGCCTGGAGAGAGAAACCGGAGGAAACAAAGCTTCCTGTGCGTACAGGGCCTATGAATACATTGAGCAGCATTATTCTGAAAGGGGACTGAGCCTGCAGGAAATCTGTACACACCTGGGGGTCAGCACAACAAGATTCAGCAGCGCCTTTAAGCAGACCTTCGGGGCTACCTTTATGGATGTGCTGATCGGCCTGCGCATGGAAAAGGCAAGAGAGCTTTTGGCCTCCACAGAGTTAAAGAATTATGAGATTGCCGAAAAGGTTGGGTTTAGCGATCCACATTATTTCAGCATCGCATTCAAAAAAATGACGGGAAAGACGCCCACTGAGTACGCCAGAGAATGGAGAAGCGAATGAAGGCAAACCCCTTTAAGACAATCAAGGCATCCCTTATGATATGTTTTTCGGCGCTGATTCTTCTGGCACTGATTATTTTTTATCAGATCTCGCTTCAGTATACGGAAAAGGCCGTGCTGGAAAATTCCATAGATTATTCAGTAAAGCTGGTAAATCAGGTAAACAGTGACATTGATTTTTATATCAATTATATGTTGAACATTTCCGCCATGATGATTCGGGATGATGATATTCAGGATTACCTGGCCGGGGGTGTGGATCTGGAGGAGACAGAGGACCGGGACAGGATATTGACCCAGTTCAGAACCATAATAGAAACCAGGGACGACATTGCCAATATTGCGGTGATTTCCAAGGAGGGAAAAGCTGTAATCAATCAGGGCAGCGATAGAATCAATCCCAATGTGGATCTTGAAAAGGTGGAGTGGTTTCAGGATGCTTTGAATGCACAGGGCTATCTGCTGTCGTCTTCCCATGTGCAGTATGTAATTGATAATAATTATAAATGGGTGGTTACGCTGAGTCATCCTGTTTATCTGGAGGGCAGAGAGGAGCCTGACGGCGTTTTTTTCATTGATCTGAATTACAGACTTTTGCGGGATCTTTGCGATAACAACAGCCTTGGACTGAACAGTTACGTATTTATCGTTGACGGCCAGGGAAGAATTATCTATCATCCCAAGCAGCAGCTGCTTTTGCGGAATCTGACTACGGAAAAAATCGACGAAGTGATGCAGTGGGGAGAGGGATACTTTATTGCGGGAGAAGGAAATGAGAGACAACTTTACACGATTTCCAAATCAGAGCAGACGGGCTGGAGCGTGGTGGGAGTTGTCTCTTTTTCCTCGCTGATGCCCCTGCAGAACGAGACGCAGCTGATGTATCTTCTGCTTGCGGGAGGGCTGATTCTTTTCGGGATTCTGTTTGCCATGCTGCTGACGGGAGCTATCACAAAGCCCATCAGAGAATTATGCGATGCCATGCGCCAGGTGGAGAGAGGAAATTTTGAGAAGGCAAGCATCCAAAATATCCCGGGAAATGAGATTGGAGTCCTTGGCAACTCCTTTAATATTATGATTTCCAGAATTCACCAGCTTATGGATGAGAATATTCGGGAGCAGCAGCAAAAGAGAAAAAGCGAGCTGAAAGCGCTCCGCAATCAGATCAATCCACATTTTTTGTATAATACGCTGGATTCTATAATTTGGATGGCTGAGGGAGGGAAAAACAAAGAGGTAGTAATGATGACCTCATCCCTGGCAAAGCTTCTGCGCCAGAGCATCAGTAACGAAGATGAAATGATTCCTCTCTGGAAGGAAATAGAGTATACAAAGAGCTATTTGACCATTCAGAAGATGCGGTATAAGGATAAGCTGGAATTTTCCATGGAAATAAGTCCGGAAATTATGGAAGAGAGGATTGTAAATCTGATTCTGCAGCCCATTGTGGAGAACGCCATTTACCACGGAATAAAGAATAAAGCCGGGAAGGGGATGATTCGTATTACAGGCCGCCTTCTGGAGGATGATATTCTCCTTGAGGTGGCTGACAACGGCGTGGGAATGAAAGAGGATGTGGTGCGTCATATTTTTGACATGTCAAGAGAGCATGAAAAGAAGAAAAACGGAGGGGTGGGCATCTATAATGTGCATCTGCGCATCAGACTTTACTATGGGGAAAAGTACGGCCTTACATTTTTCAGCCAAGAGGGCGAGGGCACCGTGGTAAAAATCAGACTGGCCAGATATGCTCAGGAGAAACCTGAAGGCAGGAGGTGGGAATATGAAACTTCCGGGACAAAATGAAAGCGTCAGAAGATTATTTCAGATAACGGTACTTCTGTTGGCGGCCTTTTTTCTTGCTTTTCTGTTCTATGCCCGGTATGCCAGGGAAAAGGAGGAACGGGGGCCGAAACGGATTATTTGTGTGCTTAAGGTTTTGGATGAAACCAACGATTTCTGGGAACAGCTTTTGGAGGGAGCTCAGATGGCGGCTTTGGAGTACGGTATAGAGCTGGAGGTAGTGGCGGCCTCTCAGGAGACTGCGATAGAAGAGCAGAATCAGCTGATATACTGGGCTATCGAGGAGAGGCCGGATGCAATTCTTCTGATGCCATCCAGTCAGGAAGATACGGCTCCGGCGGTGGAAAAAGTCAGAGAAAGCGGTATCCCCATAGTGCTTGTGGATTCCTCGGTGAACGGATCCGAGGGCCTTACGAGAGTGGCCACGGATAACGTGGAGGCCGGGAAAATCCAGGGAGAATTTATGAAGAAATTTCTCACTCAGGAATCTCAGATTGCCATTGTCAGCTATGTGAAGGGGGCGTCCACTGCCGCTGACAGAGAAAAGGGCCTCAGAGAAGGGCTGGGAGAATTTGAGGAAAATATTGTGGAGGTGGTATTCTGCGATTCAGATTACGACAAGGCATACCAGCTTGCGCAGGAGCTTCTGGAAAAATATCCTCAGATTGATATGATCGCCGGCTTAAATGAATATGCCGCCGTGGGAGCCGCAAGAGCCGTGGTGGATAAGGGATATGAAGACCGGGTGAATATGGTAGGTTTTGACAGCTCCATGGAGGAAATCAGGCTGTTGGAACGAGGCGTATTTGAGGGAATTGTCATCCAGAATCCTTATACCATGGGCTATATGGCGGTGGAGCAGGCGGACAGAATTCTAAAAGGGGCAGAGACGGAGGAATTTGTAAATTCCGGCTCCAAGCTGATCACAAAGGAAGAAATGTATTCGGAAGAAAATCAGAAAATATTGTTTATGTTTACAGAGGACTGAAAACCATATGTCCACATGTATAAAAGGTTAAAAACTTATGCCGGTAAGTTTTTAACCTTTTTTGGTAAGAAATTCTATTCAATGGATTCAGGGCAAAAATTATAATGAAATAAAAGAGAAAAGAGCTTTCAAAGAATGAAGGAAAGCGGAGGGTTTGAAAGTTCCTTTCAAAAATGGAATGACGTCCGCTGAAACGGGCAGGGAGGTATAAGGTTGAGTGAAGTTATATTGACCATGAAGGGAATCCACAAATCTTTTCCCGGCGTACATGCCTTGAACGGAGTGGACCTGGAAGTCAGAAAGGGCGAGGTTCTGGCGCTTATGGGGGAGAACGGCGCGGGAAAGTCAACGCTCATGAAGGTTCTTACAGGGATCTACCAAAAGGATGAAGGAGAAATTGTATACGAGGGAAAAAACGTGGAGTTTTTGAGTCCAAGGGAGGCTCAGGACGCAGGCATTACCATTGTCCACCAGGAGATCAATATGATGGGACAGCTGACAGTGGCGCAAAATATTTTTATAGGTCGTGAGTTCATGAATGGAAAAATCATAGATGATAAAAAGATGAACGAAGAGGCGGCCAGGCTGTTCCAAAGACTGAACATTGATATTGATCCCTCAGAGGTGATAGATAATCTCACAGTAGGAAAACAGCAGATGTGTGAGATTGCAAAGGCTATTTCCAGGGAGGTGAAGGTAATTATCTTCGACGAGCCCACGGCCGCGCTCACAGACACTGAAATTGAAGAGCTGTTTAAAATAATCCGGGATCTGAAAAAGAAGCAGCTGGGAATTGTTTATATTTCTCACCGTATGGATGAAATTAAGCAGATCACGGACAGAGTAACGGTTATGCGGGATGGGGAATATGTTGGGACGCTGATCACGGAGCAGTGCACCAAGGACGATATTATCAATATGATGGTAGGTCGGACAATTTTTGAAAGCCCTAAGGAGAAGAGCAACGTGAAGGACGGCGCGCCGGTGGTCCTGAAGGTGGAGCATCTAAATGCGGGAAAAATGGTGCAGGATGTGAGCTTTGAGCTTAGAAAGGGGGAAATTCTGGGATTGGCGGGACTTATGGGGGCGGGAAGAACAGAAACCGCCAGAGCCCTGTTCGGAGCGGATCCCATTGACAGCGGAGATATTTATGTAAATGGGAAAAAGGTGGAAATTCACTCCCCCAGGGATGCAGTAAAGGCAGGAATCGGCTATTTGTCAGAAGACCGGAAGCGATATGGTCTTGTGCTGGAGAAATCTGTATCCGACAATACATGTCTGGCTGCTCTGGAGAGACACCTAAAGGGGCTGTTTATCGACAGAAAGAAATGCGATGATAAGTCCAGAGAATACGTGGAAAAGCTGAAGACGAAAACGCCGGGCGTGGATACGCCCGTAGTCAGCCTTTCGGGAGGAAATCAGCAGAAGGTTGTCATTGCAAAATGGCTTACAAGAGACTGTGACATACTGATTTTTGACGAACCCACCAGAGGAATCGACGTGGGAGCGAAAAGTGAAATCTACAATCTGATGAATGAGCTGGTGAGTCAGGGAAAATCCATTATAATGGTTTCCTCGGAGATGACGGAAATACTGAGAATGAGCGACCGGGTCATGGTGATGTGCGAGGGCCGCAAAACCGGTGAAATTCCCATAGAGGAGGCTACTCAGGAAAAAATTATGCACGCGGCGACTCTGCGTGATTAGAAAAGGGAGGAAAAAAAGTGGCTAATTCGGAAAAAAACAAAAAGAGCGCCGTTGCAGGAAATGGCTTGTTGAAAAAGGTGGGAACACAGAAGCTGATTGCGCTTTTGGCTCTGATTGCGCTCTATGTGGTTTTCGGCTTTATCAACAGATCCTTTTGGAGTTATTCTACCTTGATTAACATTTTTGAGGCGTCCTATTACATTGGATTGATGGCAATCGGCGTTACCTTCGCCATCACCTCGGATGGCATTGACCTGTCCATCGGAACGGTAATGATGTGTTCCTCACTGATGGCGGGGGCTCTGGTGACAAAATATAATGTTCCGGTGGTGATTGCGTTGGTTGTATGTATCCTGATCGGAACGCTTTTTGGTCTTGTAAACGGGGTGCTGGTGTCGTACATGAAGTTGCCGCCTTTCATCGCAACTCTGGGAACCATGATGCTTTCCAAGGGTGTGGGTTCCGTTTTTACAAGAGCCCAGAGCATTACCTGGCCCCAGGCGGGAACGGAAAACGGATGGTTTCGGAATATTTTTAAGATGAACATAAACGGCGTTATTATTCCTACAGGCTTTATCCTGCTCATAGTGATTGCGGTTCTGGCGGCGATACTTCTGAATAAGACCAGACCCGGACGGTACATTGTATCCCTGGGAAGCAATTATGAGGCGACCCGGCTTTCAGGAGTGGATGTTGCAAAATACAGGACTCTGGCTTATGTACTGAGCGGGATGCTGTCGGGAGTGGCAGGACTGGCATATGCAGCGATTTATTCCACAATCCTTCCGGGAGGAGGCGGAGGAATGGAGCTGGATGCCATTGCAGGAGTAGTCATCGGCGGAACGTCCATGAGCGGCGGCTTCGGAACAATCTCCGGTACGCTGATCGGCGTGTTTATCATGTCAGTGCTCAAGACCGGACTTCCCTTCATCGGGCTGCAGACCCATTATCAGCAGATAGCAACGGGAATCGTATTGGTATTTGCAGTGTTCATAGATGTTTGGAACCGTAATAAGAAAAAGAGGGTATAAGGAGATAATCCATATACAATAAATAATTTATCTCAAGGGAGGTACGCAATGAAGAAAAAACTTACTAGTATCTTGCTGGCAGCGGCAATGACCACCGCTGTGCTCACCGGATGCGGCGGCGAAACAGCGCAGACGTCAGGAGAAACCACGCAGAGTTCCGCCCCGGCTGAAACGACTCAGGCTGCGGCAGAAGGCACTGAAGTGGCAGCTACTGAGGCGGCAGGAGAAACTGCAGACAACAGTGACATTGGGACAATTTATCTGGTATCCAAGGGATTCCAGCATCAGTTCTGGCAGGCGGTGTATCAGGGAGCAAATGAGGCCGCGGCGGAGTATGGTGTGGAAATAGATTTCCAGGGTCCCGACAACGAGTCTGCATATGCGCAGCAGGTACAGATGCTGAACAATGCCATCAATAACAACCCTAAGGTAATTGGTTTGGCTGCCCTGGACACGGAATCCTGTCTTGCGAGTATTGAGACGGCGCAGGCAAACGGCATTCCCATTGTAGGCTTTGACTCCGGTGTGCCCGGCGCTCCGGAAGGAGCAATCGTAGCAAACGCTTCCACCGACAATTATGCGGCAGGAGAGCTTGCGGGCGAGGAGACCTACGCTCTGATCAGCGATACCATTGCAAATGCCACGGACACTGTGAGAATCGGAGTGATGAGCCAGGATGCAACGGCTGAATCCATTGTAAACAGGGGAAGCGGCTTTATTGACAAAATTAAATCCCTGATAGAAGCGGATGGAAAAACCGTATCGGTGGAAGGACATGACCTGTGGGCAAATCCTGTGGATGGCGCCAATGTCATTATAGAAGTAGTAGTGCCTGCTTCCGTGGACGCATCTCTTTCCGCTATCGACGCGCAGAATCTTCTGAATAAGCAGGACACTATTTGTATTTATGCTTCCAACCAGTTTTCGGGCGAAGGACTTATCAATGGTGATGCAAATATCGGAAGACTGGGCAATGACGTTGTAGGCGTGGCCTTTGATTCCGGCGCGCAGATCAAGGCCGCAGTGCAGGAAGGCAAGCTTGCGGGAGCCGTTACCCAGGATCCTGTTCAGATTGGCTATAAGACCGTTGAGCTCTGCGTAAAGGCAGCCAGGGGAGAAGAGGTTTCCGATGTTGACACCGGATGCAAGTGGTATACGGCTGAAAACATGGAGGATCCCGATATTGCTCCGAATCTTTATGATTAATTTTATCTAAATACAAAATAGAATAGCAAATTTCAATCAGCTCTGAGCGGAAATTCCGGACATGGTAAGCCGTGTTTTGTGAAAAGCCCGCTCAGGGCTTTTTTGTCGAATTCTATCAGGAAAAAAAATCCTGTCTCACCGTTCTTTTGACAAATTCCATGGCTTATGAACCTTATAATAATTGTGAAAAGGGTGATACAAATGCGATATGAGCTTTATGTTGACAGTCTGCTGCTGATCAATTTTGTAATGAATCTGTATCTTTTGATGCTGGTAAGCCGAAGCTCCCTGTGCACTGCCACGCCTGGGAGACTGCTTTTGGGAGCCCTGTTCGGCGCGGTATCCTATTTTCTGCCGTTTTTTCTGCCCGGCCCGCCCTGGCTGAAGTTGTTTTTGGGGGCGGCTGTGGGATGCGCAGGAATGATATGGATTACTTTTCGGGTAAGCAGTATGGGGGCTTTCTTCAAAATTCTGTGGAAGCTTGTCATCTACTCTTTTTTTATGGGCGGGATTTTGCTGTTTCTAATTCGTAGTATTCCCGCGCTCCGCCTTGGGCTGATGAATATTTTCAGCATTATGGGAATCGGAGGGGCAGGATTTCTTGCTTTGTCCCGCTTTTTCAGAGACAGAAGAAAAAGCGGCAGCATCTGCCGGGCTACACTTATCCGAAAGGGGGATCAAATGACGGTAGCGGCTTTGCTGGATTCTGGCAACAGCCTCGTAGAGCCGGTCAGCGGGAAACCTGTTTCCATTATAGAAAAAAATATTTTTAAGAGTCTGTGGAAGGAAGAACCGGCGGGATACAGAGTCATTCCCTACCACAGCATTGGAAAGAAAAGAGGGATTCTGCAGGGATATTTACTGCCGGAACTTCTCATAGAAGTGGAGGGCGAGGTGAAGGCCTGCAGGGATGTTTATGTAGCCGTCAGCGAGGAGCTTTGCGGAACGGATTCCTGTGAGGGGCAGGTGAGAATGATTCTGAATCCAAGGCTTCTTCAGGGGTGAAATATCAGGACAGGAGGATTTAATATGATACTAAAGGTAATGTTGCCGGGAAAATTGCAGTTTAAGATGATACGCAGAGAGAATATCCTGCTTCAGAAAAAGGGGGATATTCATTATATTGGGGGAGCGGAGGTGCTTCCTCCGCCTCTGGAATCGGAAAAAGAGAATCAGGTCATAAGCGATCTGGGAACGGAGTATGAGGATGAAGCGAAGGCTATTCTCATTGAGCATAATCTGCGTTTGGTGGTGTACATAGCAAAAAAATTCGACAATACAGGAGTGGGGGTGGAAGATCTGATTTCCATTGGCACCATTGGTCTGATTAAGTCTATCAATACCTTCAACCCGGAGAAAAACATAAAACTTGCAACTTATGCCTCCCGCTGTATTGAAAATGAAATTTTAATGTATTTGAGAAGGAATAATAAGACCAGGCTGGAGGTTTCCATAGATGAGCCCCTGAACGTGGACTGGGATGGAAATGAGTTGCTTTTATCAGATATTTTGGGGACGGATGAGGATGTGATCTACCGCAATATAGAAAATGAGGTGGAGCATAAGCTTCTGATGGGCGCGGTGAACAAACTGTCCGAAAGGGAAAAAACAATTATCCGTCTGCGGTTTGGCCTGGGAAGCAGAGAAGGGCAGGAAATGACACAGAAAGAGGTGGCGGGTCTTTTGGGGATTTCTCAGTCATACATTTCAAGGCTGGAAAAAAAGATTATGCGCCAGCTGAAAAAAGAAATAAGCATTCATTTGCAATAAGGCGGCAAATGGTATATACTGAGAAACAGGTTTTTACAGAAATAGGAAGGCGAAACAGAAAATGATTCTGCGGGAAGATATACTGTCAATGGAATACCTGAAAAAGGCGGAATACACGGGCTGCTGCCAGGGTATGCGCTACAGGCTTGAGCAGGCGTCGGATGAAAAAGGGGAAAAAAGGCTGAGGGTAACGGTCTGGCCGGAGCCCTTTAACTTTTTTAAGACGGAGGATGAGCTGAAAACCAGCGCTTTTTTTGACTTTTCCGAGGAGGGAGTAAAAAAGGCCGTGGACTGGATGAATATCAGATTGTCAGAGGACAAAGATAAATGGGACCGGGCTTTTGAAAACTGGAGCGGCAACCGACTGTGAGGGTTCCTCAAAAACACATACTCTTACGGAGAAAATTGCGATGATAGAATATATAATCAGAGATATGGTATCTGTTTTCCGCTATCTGCCTTACGGTCTGGTGGTGGGAATTCTGGTTGCCATTATTCTGGCTGCTGTAAACGACAGGAGAGTGCGCAGACTGAAAAAGCCCATTCCGGTGGCTGCGGTCACAAGCTTTTTCATGTATACCGCCATTATATTGTTTATCACCTTTCTGTCAAGGGAGAACGGCAGCAGAAGCGGGATAGACCTGCAGCTTTTTTCCACCTGGGGAATCAATGCCAGGAATAACGCATATGTGGTGGAAAATGTCCTTTTGTTTATTCCCTATGGATTTGTGTGCGCATGGGCGATTAAGGAGGCAAGAAAATTCAGCCGCTGTGTCCTTCTGGGTTTTTTTACCAGCATAGCCATAGAATGTCTGCAGCTTGTCACCGGCAGAGGATATTTTCAGATAGACGACATACTTACCAACGGCCTGGGGGCCATTCTCGGCCACATTCTTTTCCGGTGTGTGCTCAATGAAGAACGGACCGGAGCCCAGAGGGCGAAACTTGTCTATATTATACTGGCGGTTTTGACTATGCTGGCCATGGTTTTGGGCGTGTTTGCATTTTCCAGCGAAAGCTCCGCCGATTCCAATGAATTCAGCATGAGAGTGGCAGGATATGTGGTGGAGACCGTGAACCGTTGGCTGAACGTGGGATTGAGCGCGGAGCAGATCAAAACAGTGACGGTCTTCATGAATCCGCTGCTGAGAAAGCTGGCCCACGCATCGGAATATGCGGCTCTTGCAGTGGTATTCGCCTTCGGGTATCAGATGATGAAGCAAAAGCGCTCCAAGGTGGTAAATTTTTTCTATGCGGTAATTATGTGCGGTCTTATTGCCGTAATGGACGAGCTGCTGCAGAAGTATGTTTTTTTCAGAACGGGACGGGCTCTGGATATTGCCATTGACCTGTGCGGCGCCATAGCGGGAGGCTGCGTATACGTTTTCTTAAGTGAATTATTTGATTTTCTGGCCGGCTCAGAGGAATAGCCGGCCTTTTTTATTGCCGCTTTTCAGGCGCTGAGGTATGTGCGCATGGTACGCAGGGCATTTTTTTCCAGCCTTGAAACCTGGGCCTGGGAAATGCCAATGGCATCCGCAACCTCCATCTGAGTCTTCCCCTCGAAAAAGCGAAGGGAAATAATTTCATACTCTCTGGGCCCCAGGCGCTTCATAGCCTCGCTTAAGGATAAATGCTCCACCCAGGTTTCTTCCTTATTTTTTTTGTCGCTGATCTGATCCATTACATACAGAGTGTCGCCGCCATCGGTAAAGACGGGCTCATAGAGACTCATGGGATTTTGAATGGCATCCATGGCATAGACAATGTCTTCCTTGGAAATGCCCACCTCGCTGGCAATTTCTTCCAGGGTGGGCTCCTTTAAATTTTTCCGGGTGAGGGCGTCCCTGGCATAGATGGCTTTGTACGCGGTATCCTTCAGGGAGCGGGATACCCGGATGCTGTTGTTGTCCCGAAGAAACCGCCGTATTTCTCCGATGATCATAGGCACGGCGTAAGTGGAAAATTTTACGTTCAGCGAGGAGTCGAAATTATCGATGGCTTTAATCAGGCCGATGCAACCGATCTGGAACAAATCGTCCACATTTTCATTACTGGATGAAAAGCGCTTAATCACGCTGAGAACCAGGCGAAGATTTCCCTCAATGTAAGTTTCTCTGGCCTTCAGATCGCCCTCTTCAATGCGTTTAAAAAGAGCCTCCTTTTCCGCTGTCTTTAAAAGCGGAAGCTTGGATGTATTTACCCCGCAGATTTCAACTTTACCTTGTGCCATTGTCGCTGCCTCCTTAAAATGATGTATTGCTAGTATTTACGAAGGGGCCTGCGCATATACATTAAAAAAACATAAGGGGAAGAGAAATGCTTTTTTCTGAGCTGAAATGCAAGGATGTGATCAACATGAGAGACTGCAAAAAGCTGGGAAGAGTGTGCGACCTGGAATTTGACGAGTGCAGTGGCTGCATCCGTAAAATCATGGTGCCGGGTTGCAATAAAATGCTCAGTTTTTTAAATTGTGAGCCTGATATTGTCATACCCTATAAGGACATCAGACAAATCGGTCCGGATATTATTTTGGTTGACATAAATTGTTAAACGAAATATAATGGAGTCAATAATACCAAAAGAGGGGGAATGCCCATGAAATGCCCGTTTTGTGGTCATGAAAACACCAGAGTAATTGATTCAAGACCTGCGGAGGACAATAATTCCATCCGCCGTAGAAGAGTATGCGACGAATGCGGAAAGCGGTTTACCACTTATGAAAAGGTAGAGACTATTCCCCTGATTATTATCAAGAAGGATAACAACAGAGAGAGCTATGACCGGTCTAAGATAGAAGCGGGAGTGCTCAGGGCCTGCCACAAGAGACCGGTCAGCGTTCAGGAGATTACCAGATTGGTGGACGAGGTGGAAAACGAGATTTTTAATATGGAGGAAAAGGAGATATCCAGCCAGACAGTGGGAGAGCTTGTGATGAATAAACTCAAGGAGCTTGACGCTGTGGCGTATGTGCGCTTTGCTTCCGTCTACAGGGAGTTTAAAGATATTAATACCTTTATGGAAGAGCTGAAAAATGTATTAAAGTGAAGCGTTTTCTTTCTCTGCCCTCCGCAGAAACAGGTAAAGACATCCCAGATACAGGACGCTCTGAACCAGCTGGCTTGCGAGCATTCCCCAAAGATACCCTGTGATTCCGAAGGTGGGTATGGCAAAGAATACAAAGGCGAGGCGCAGCAGCAGACAGATCACGTTCATGATAAAAATTCTGCCCGCCATTCCAAGGCCCTGTAGTATACTGGACAGGGTGGTATCAAGATACATAAAGGGACAAATAAAGCCAAGGGTGGCAATGAAATGTCCTGCAAGGGGGCTGTCAAACAGAAGAACGCCCACCTGCTTTCCGAACAGACTGAAGCCGCACATGCAAAGAAACCCCAGAATACAGCAATATTTTATGGTTTTTAAGGCGGACTGTTTTACGGCCCTTAAATCCCCCAAAGCATAGCTTTCTGAGATAAGAGGAAGCAGAAGCACGGCCACAGAATTGGTCAGGGCGTTGGGGAAAAAAATCAGAGGCATGGCCATGCCTGTTAGCACGCCGTAAACGCTTAGGGCTGTGGAGGTATCATAGCCGTAGGCTCTAAGCTTTGCCGGAATGGATACGGATTCCACGCTCTGCAGAAGATTCAGCACGATTCTGTTTGCAGTAAGGGGCAGAGCCATTCCCAGAATGCTTCCATAAATGGGAAGAAGCGGACCGCAGCCTGAGGCTGCTCGGCTTTTTAGACTGCAGCAGTAAATGGAGGCGATGGATACGATCATGGAGAAAAATTCTCCCGCAGCCAGACCGAGTACAGCTACATTGATGGTGGGAACCATTCCCCTGGAAAAGGCATAGGCCGAAATCGCATATACGCAGCCTACGCGTGTGAGCTGTTCCGTGAGCTGGGAAAAGGCAGGAAGGCCTGCTTTTTTTATGCCGTAAAAATAGCCGTTGACACAGGAGTGTACGGCTCCCAGGGGAACGGAAAAGGACAAAATCTTCAGCATGGAGGCGCATCTGGGTTCCAGAAGCAGGTGGACTGCAATGAAATCTGAGAAGAAAAAGATTACCGCGCAGCACAGAAGGGACAGGGGCAGGGAGATGCTCATGCCCACCAGCATGGGCCGGAGAGAAGGACTGCGCTCTTTAGCGGAGCGCTCTGCAACAAATTTTGAAATGGCCGTTTGATAGCCGGCGGCAGTCAGTGAAAAGGAGAGAGCAAGAACGGGGCTTAAGAGCTGATAAATTCCCATTCCCTCTTCTCCGAACAAACGGGAGAGATAAATGCGGTAAAAAAAACCGATTACCCGGCTGACCAGTCCGGTGAGGGTAAGAATGAGAGTGCCGATAATGAGAGGATGACGATTTTTCTGCTTCATATAAACCATGAGGAAAACGTTTGCTTTTCCCTATTATATTCCGTCCCCGCTGTTGACAGAACATTTGCCCGATGCTATATTATTCCTGAATTTGGAGGAAACGGAGAAGTCTTATGATATATTTGGACAATGCGGCCACTACCAGGCTGGCGCCGGAGGTGCTGGAGGAGATGCTTCCGTATTTCTCGGAAAATTACGGGAATCCGGGCAGCGTCTGTTCCATGGGCACCGCCGCAAAACGGGCGGTGAACGGCTCAAGAGAAAGTATCGCGGATAGCATGGGGGCAGAAGCCGGGGAAATTTATTTTACGGCGGGAGGCACGGAGGCGGATAACTGGGCGCTGAAGGCGGCGGCCCTTGCACATAAAGGAGGGCATATCATTACCACAAGGATTGAACATCATGCTGTGCTGCGCACCTGCAGCTATCTGGAGGAAAAGGGGTTTGAGGTGACCTGGCTGGATGTGGATAGATATGGGATGGTGCGCATGGAGGAGCTGGAGGCCGCCGTTCGTCCGGACACCATTTTAATCAGCGTCATGTTTGCAAATAATGAAATTGGCACTCTGGAGCCCATTGCCGAGATCGGCGCTCTGGCTGGAAAGAGAGGTATTTTGTTCCACACGGATGCGGTGCAGGCATATGGACAGGTGCCGATTCGCGTAAGGGAGCTTGGGATTGATTTGATGAGCGTAAGCGCGCATAAGCTCAACGGGCCAAAAGGGGTGGGCTGTCTTTATGTCAGAAATGGTTTGAAGCTTGGCCCCTTTGTGCATGGAGGGGGGCAGGAGCGCAGCAGAAGAGCCGGAACGGAAAACGTGCCTGGAATTGTGGGCTTTGGAGCCGCTGCAAGACGCGCGGTGAGAAATATGGGAGCCAGGACCGCAAGGGAAACTGCGCTTCGGGATTACTTGCTGGAGAGGCTTTTAAAGGAGATACCGGACTGCCGTTTGAACGGACACCCAAGATTGCGGCTGCCGGGTAATGTGAATGTGTCTTTTTCCGGCATAGTGGGGGAATCCCTGCTGATTATGCTGGATATGAAGGGTATATGCGCCTCCTCGGGGGCGGCCTGTACCTCCGGCGCCCTTGAACCTTCCCATGTGCTGCTGGCCATAGGTCTTCAGGAAGAGGAGGCCAGGGGAGCTCTGCGTCTTACCTTATCCGAAGAGAATACAAAGCAGGAGTTGGATATTGCGGTGCAAGAGATCAAGCAATGTGTGTTGAGGCTTCGGGAAATGCATATCTAGAGCCGGGGAGTATGGGGAAGAGTTACAAAAAGAGAGTTAAAACCGCTGAATTGAGATCCGCCGCAGCGGGCGGACAGGCATATCAGTATAGAGAAGGGGAAGGACTGCAGAAGTATGGAAGAAAGAGGGAAAAGACATCAGATTTTCAGAAAAATCGGAAAGCGTCCCGGGGTTCATGGGAAGGAATTTCTGCTCTGCGCTTTTGCGGCGCTCTGCGTGCTTCTCCTGTTCAGCAAATCTTCCTGGCTCTATCCTTTCAATGACTGGCCGGATGTGAATATGTTTTTTACAATGGGCAAGGGGATGCTTCACGGAAAGGTTCCCTATGTGGATTTGGCGGAGCAGAAAGGACCTTATGTGTTTCTGGCGGGCGCTGTGGGCTATCTTCTTTCAAATACTGGCTTTTACGGGTACTTTTTGCTGGAGCTGCTCAGTTTCTCGTTCTTTCTATTTTATGCGGCAAGGATCATCGCCCTGTATACGGATTTTCCTTCTATCTGGATTTTGCCTCTTTTGGGCGCGGGGATAGGATGTGCAAAAAGCTTTGTCCATGGAGGCAGCCTGGAGGAGCTCTGCCTGGGATTTTTTGCTTACGGCATATATTCCCTTCTCCGGTTTCTGCGCAGTCCTGATGGCAGTATGCCCAAGGGAACCCTGCTTGCGAACGGAGTGATTGCGGGGATCCTTTTGTGGTCCAAATTCACTCTTCTGGGATTGCACATTGTTTGGGCTGTGGCTGTGGGAATTGTGTTTCTGAGACGGAAGAAATACAGGCGGCTTTTGGAGGGAACGGGACTGTTTCTTGGGGGGATGGCGGCGGCTACCATTCCCTGGCTTATTTATTTTGGATGGCACCATGCCATAGGAGATTGGTTCCAGGCGTATCTTTGGGATAATATTTTTGGATACACACAAAAAGGCCATGCCTCTCTGTCTCAGAGACTTGCGGCTGCTGTGGGAAATGCCTTGGACTCTCTGAAGGACAGAGACAACAGAACGTATTCCCTGTGGGTCATTGCAGGGGGGATTCTGTTCATTTTGCTTCCCGGGAAGAAGGCTTCCTGGAGAGAAAAAATTTCTGTGGCCTTTATGGGATTCGGAATGTCGCTGGGTATTTTCATCGGCGGAACAAAGCATGATTACTACGGTCTTCCCCTGTCTTCCTTCGGCATTTTCGGAATCCTTTGCGCAGTGCTTTTTGCTGGTGAGCTTGCAGGGAAGCTTCCTGCAAAGCTCATATACAGGCTGTCACAGAAAAAACGGCTGCTGGCGGCAGGGTGCTTTCTGCTTTTTCTGGGAGCGGGCTGCTGGCTTGGATTTCTGAATAGCCCGAATACCTATCTGCTCAGAATAGAGAGGGAAGAAATGCCTCAATATCGGTTTGCCGGGATCATGCAGGAGAGCGGAGACACCAGCATGTTAAATTATGGCTTTTTGGATGGGGGATTTTATACGGTGCTGGGAGAAGTGCCGGACACAAAATATTACTGTACATTGAACGTAAATCCCTCTCTTTCTCTGGCGAGCCAGAATACGGTTCTGGAAAGAGGAGGGGTGGAATGGGTGGTAACCTGGAAGGCGTATATGGCAGAGGAAGAAGAGCTTCGCAGACTGCCCGTGGTGAGCGAAAGTTACACTCTCACAGATTACCAGTATTTTTATTTCGAGGGCGACATGAGAACCTATGCTCTGTATCGTTACTCCGGCACGGAATAAATGACAAGATAATCATTTTCGGCTATGGGAATAGGATTGCAGATGGAGGACAGATAATCGGCCAGCCAGCTTCCGGAATCGAGGGATGAAAGATTTCTGTCGCAGATCACGTATTCAGGCTCTTTTTCCGGGTGCATTGCAAAATAATCCGCTATTTTATCATCAAAGGTGGGGGAGCTGATGGTAGATGGAGTGCAGAATTCCATGTTCTTCATCAGATAAATGTCCGAGGAGATGCCGGCGTAAAACACCCGGGCGTCCTCAGGCAGATTTTCGTTGACGAGCAAAAGGCAGGCGTTGTAGCGCCGCACAGTTTCTGAATCCGCAAAAATACCAGCAGCACAGCCCCCCCGGATCAGACTGATTTGCTGAAATAGGGTGTAATGCTGACCTCCTGTGGTGCGTAGCAGGTAACATCTGCCGAACAGCATGACCACGGCCCCAAGGGTCAGAAGCGGATACAGAAGACACTTTTTTGTCTTTAAAGCTGTGGGAGAAGCGGCGTCCCTGGGAAAGGCGTTTTTTCCTCTGTCCGTTCCAAGCCAGGATAAGCCTCCGGCTCCGGCAAGTCCAAGAAAGGGAGCGGAGACCATCAGGGGATGATTGGTAAAGAGAACGATTCCTACAAAGGCTGTGAGGGGCACAAGAACCATAAGGAAAAAGAAGGGATCCGGTCTTTTTCGGTTTTTTGCCCGCAGATACAGCAAAATCCCGACCAGAAAGAAATACTCTGCGGAAGGGTAATTGGGATAACGATCTGCAAACAGCCATATAAGAAGCTGTCCCAAAAGGGTGAAGAAGAAAAGCAGAAAACACCGGATAAAGGAAGGGCTGACGCAGGAGGTATATTTTCGCAGTCCGGGGATTTTTTGCAAAAGAGGGGCAAAAAGAGCTGCAGCTACAAAATAAAGAACAAAAAATCCGCAAATTTCGGCCAGGGATCCCAGATTGGACTGAAGCTTTTCCGCTGCGGTGGCGGAATGAGAGCCATCGCTGGCCACTACAGAAAGGAGGGACAAAAGCTCCTCGGGGTGTAGATAGGACAAGAGCATGCAAAGAAACAGTCCGCCGCACAAAAGGCATACGACTCCAAAAAGGGCTGCATCCCTTTTTGCTCTATGCGGCCGTCCGTAGCACAGAATGAAAATCAGCAGAACGGGAAAGACAAGAAGAGCGGAGGGATAGGACAAAATCTCCAGAGACAGGAAAATGCCGCCTAAAATAAGCCTCAACACATGGCCTGTTGAATTTTCCCAAAAAGGATCGCAGCAGGGAAGAAGGCAGAGCAGGGTCAGTGTAAGAAACCAGATCTGCATATTGGAAAATTCAGGCAGAAACATCAGCTTGGGCAGGGAAAAGAAAAAAAGAACGCAGACCAAAAAGGCGTAATCCCGGTCCATTCTCCTGCACAGCTGTCGGTGAAGAAGCAGACAGATAGTGATATGGATGATTAGCCCCAGACAGCGCAGATAAAGTATCACACCGAAGGAAGAGCCGGTTACAGCCAGATAGGGAGCCATAAGAAGAGCGCATAAAAAGCCGGAGGTTTGATGAGGCTCCCACATATCCCAAAGAAGCCTGTCTCCCTGAAGCAGTCTGTAGGACATGGACACCGCATACTGCTCGTCGATGTCGTATCCTGCAAACAGTATTTTCACAGTGGCGGCCGCCGAAAACAGAAAAAGGAATATTCTTATAAGGCGTTTTGCGGGAATGGTCATGTTGATTTCCTTTCAGGTTGACAAAGCCTGTCCCAAAATATATGATTAGAGTTACATTGGAAAAGTATAGCATAAGGAGATCCGGAATGCAATGAAAACAACGGGAGGCACTCTTTTCCTGCTTGGGATATTTCTGATTGGAATTCTCACGATTTTTCCCTATGGTTCTTACTTGGATCAGCAGAGTGAGCAGAGGATCGTTTTTGCCAATATCAAAGAATACCTTATACGTCTGCCGGGGGAGGAGCCCGGTCTGGTGAAGGACTTTACAGATGCGGGGATTCTCCGTATTTCTGAGGACGAGGACAGAGATCACGGAATGGCCGCATATTATCCGGTGTTCTGGATATGGTACGTCAATCAGGTTTCCCCTTGGGCGGGGAGCCTGATTTGGCATATTTATACCTTTGTACTGGTGTTTTTGGGAATATGTGCTCTTTACTTTCTGGGAAAGGAGCTTTTTGGAAGCGTAAAAGCCGCCGGCTTTATGACTCTTCTGTTTTTCCTGACGCCCCGAATGTTTGCGGAAAGCCATTATAATAATAAGGATATGGTTCTGCTTTCTCTATCCTTTATCCTGTTTTTTCTGGCTTTCAGGCTGATGAAGAACCCTTCCTGGAAAAATGTGGTTTTGTTTGCCGTTGCGGGCGCAGCGGCTGCCAATCTGAAAATTGTCGGTATATGGATTTTCGGTGTGCTGGGAATCTGCGGAGCAGTGTATCTGATCCGCTGCAGACGCCTTACGAGAGAAATTCTGCTGAAAATGGTTTCCTGTATGGTTCTCTGGGCGCTGCTTTACGCGCTGCTTACGCCCGCCCTCTGGGAAAATCCGGTATCCTTTTTTCAGTATTTGTTTTCCTATGCGGTGGATTATGACTTATGGCATGATTATGTGCTGTTCCAGGGAAGGATGGTGCATCAGGAATATACGGGAATGCCAAGAAAGTATCTTCCTGTGATGATGCTTCTTACCATACCGGTAGGAATTCTCATCCTTGCGCTGGCCGGTGGGATTTTGCTGTTGGGACGTCTGGCGCTGTCCAAAGGCAGGAAGTTTTTTGATAAAGAAGGCTTTCTTTTTATTTTGATATTGATTGATCTTGTTCCTTTTGCCTATGCGGTTTTTGCGGCAACTCCCCTATATAATGGATGGCGGCATTTCTATTTTCTGTATGCTCCCATTGTGATTGTGGCCGGGTATTTTGCATGGTCCTGCTGTGGCTGGTGCCGGGGAAGGGGAAAGTTGCTCTTTGGCCTTTTTCAAGGAGGATACCTGGCGTTTCTGGCTCTTGGAATTTTGTGGAACTATCCTTATGAGCACAGCTTTTATAATATTTTGGCCGGTAAAAATGTGGAGGAACGCTTTGAGCTCGATTATTGGGATATGTCGGTGCATCAGGCGCTGGAGGAAATTTGCAGAGACGCCGGGGAGGGAAGGACGGCCTCCGTAGGAGCTGCAGATAATCCCACTCATTGGGGAATTACGGGAAATTGGAAAATTCTTTCTCGAGAGAACAGAGAAAAAATTCATGTCAAAAATAAAGAGGATTGGCGGGAAGCGGATTATGTTGTGGTGAACATGACTTACAGCTTTATGTACAGTCAGGAGGAGTATAAGGAAATAAAAAGCACCCATCGGCTTATATGGGACTGTGATTCCTATGGGAACACCATATGCCAGGTGTGGAAAAGGGAGACGGGATGAGAGCGGAACAGATTTCCGGAAATAGAAAAAAATTAAAGAATCTTGGAATGAACGCGGCCGGAAAGGCTTGCAGGAGTATGATTTTTATTCTTGGCGGGAGTGTGTTGGGGCTTTTGGCTCTCCTTTTGGCATTTTGTCTGCCCCTGGAGCCTATACGGCTCCACGTCTGGCAGTCCTTGTATCTTTTGGAGGAGGAGTTTGGAAATTCAGAGATGATTCCCGGCTATCCCGCAACGCTCACAGGTAATTTTACGGACTGCCTTATGCTGGAGAACGCCGTTTACCGAAATGAAGAGCATTCCATGCTGGAGCAGGTGCTGTATATGTACCGGGGAGAAAGCGGTCAGGGAGATGGCTGGGCTACGGGGGATTCTCTGGTGGATTATCTTGAGGGAACAGAACAGCCCAGGGAAGTGGAATACCCAAGGTACTGGCACGGTTATCTTGTGGTATTAAAGCCCCTTCTTGCGGTCACTACCCTGGGCTCCATACGCATAGGAGCCTCTGCGCTGCAGCTTGGGCTTGCCGGCTTTATCTGTCTGGAGTGCGGGGCCCAAAAAAGAAGAATGCTGGGAGCCGCTTTTGTGCTTTCGTTACCTTTTTTATATTATGTTACCTTATACACCTCTCTGTCCCTGAGCATTTGCTATTATATTATGTGCGCGGCGGTGCTTGCGCAACTTAAGCTTCATGAAAGGCTTGAAGGCCGGGGAGGATATTGGGAGTTTTTTCTGCTGGTGGGAATGGTCACAGCCTATTTTGATTTTTTGACGTATCCTCTGGTGACACTTGGATTTCCCCTGTGCGTTTTTCTGTATTTGAGCGGAGAAAAACCCAGGATAGCCTTTGTCAGGGCCTTTGGTCTCTGTCTGGCCTGGGCGGTGGGCTACGGGGGATTGTGGGCAATGAAATGGGTGCTGACGGATCTTCTGACAGGAGGAAGTGTGATCAGGGACGGATGGAATACTTTGTTTGTCAGAACTGGGGCAGCGGAGGGGCAGAGCGTACTGTCAGGATTTTTTGCCGTCCTTAAGCAGAATCTGAGCGTTTACGGTAACTGGGGCTTTTATCTGCCTGGGGTGGGAATAGGACTTTGGCTGTTGGCGTTGTATGTAGGACGGCGCAGAGCGATTGGCAGAGGCGGACTTGCCTGCATGGCGCCTTTTATACTGCCGGCGCTTCTTCCGTTTGTATGGATCTTTTTCACCCAGAATCATTCTGAGCAGCATTGGATTTACACCTGCAAAATCTTTGCGGTCAGCGCCTTTGCTCTCATCGGCGCTCTTGGCAAAGGCATTGAAAAAATATCCGGGGAAGCGGACAGGGAGTGTAGAAATTGAGAAACAGGATCAGAAGACTTGTATTTGCGGGCATCACAGGGGTTATCCTCTCATTTTGCCTCGTTGCGGGTTATTATCTCGACAGTTTTGATTCTCTGGATTTACTGTCCGGAGAATTTTATTGGAAATTTTTCCTGGGGGCGCTGTTGTTATGGGCTGCGGTCTGGGGAGGCTTTGAGGCGCTGCCGGTGTTTTGGAAACGGTATGTAAAAAAGCCCGTTGGCGGGACACAGAAAAAAGCAGCCGGAAAGCTGCTGCAGGCACTGGAAGGGCTCCGTCTTCCTTACGTTCTCTGTGTGGCGGTCATGTTGCTTTGCTGGCTTCCGGCGCTTTTGTCCATTTTTCCGGGCGCCTTTTCCTATGATGCCTATGAGGAATGGACTCAGGTACGGGATGGGATGATCGCTTCTCATCATCCAGTGCTTCACGTACTGCTATTGGGAGGACTGGTGGAAGGGTTTTACAGTCTGACGGGCAGCTATAATGTGGGAATTGCCGTATATTCGGTATTGCAAATGCTTTTGCTGTCAAATGCTTTTGCCCTGAGTATCTTTTTTCAGAAAAAATTTCGGCTGTCCGGTGTGTGGCAGCTCTTTTCACTTATCTTTTACTGTGCCTCTCCGGTGATACAGCTTTTTTCCATATGCGCCACTAAGGATGTGCTTTTTACCGCCGCGCAGCTTATGTTTTTGCAGATGGTTATCCTGTTTTACTGCAAAAGAGAGGAATTCTTTTCAAAAAAGAGTTTGCTGGCAGCCTTTGGGATCTTTACGTTTTTCACAATGACGCTGCGAAACAATGGTCTGTACATTGCGTTGATTATCTGTATCTGTATGCTGGCCGCATGCAGAAAGGAAAAAAGGGAATACCGTATAAAGCTGGCTCTTGTCTTTGCAGGGATTTTGGCGGCTTACGGGCTGTATACAGGGCCTTTCTACAGTATACTATCGGTGAAGCCCGGAGGGGTGGAGGAGATGCTGTCCGTGCCCATACAGCAGATGGCCAGGGTATACAGATATGATTATGACACCCTTGGGGAAGAAGAGCTGGAGCTTCTGTATGCTGTTTTGCCCCAGGAGAACCTGGAGGCTTACCGTCCCACGGTGTCCGATTTTGTGAAGGCTGGATTTCAAGAGGAGGTCTTTTCGGAAAACAGGATGGCATATCTTAGGCTTTGGGCAGAATGGGGACTTAAGCACCCACTTACCTATGTGAATTCCTTTTTGGTGAATACGGTGGATTTCTGGTATCCCTTTGCGGTGATAGACGGATACCGGGATGCCTATGGCAAAAGCAGCTATTTCGATTATATGGTGGACCGGCCAGGGGAGGAAGTGGTTTTGCTGAAGGGTTTCCATCGGTATTATGAGGCCATCTCCCACGACAAGGCGGTACAAAAAAACGGTTGGAGTTTTCTGTTTTTAAGTCCCGGCTGGCTTTTATCGCTGTTTTGGATATTCTTTTTAAGGATCTGGTGTGAAAAACAATATAGGCTTATGGTTCCCCTGCTTGTTTTTTTACTGACTCTGCTCACGGCCCTGTTAGGGCCCATCGCGCTGGTAAGATATGTGCTGATTTTCTTTTTCGGCTTTCCGACGCTGCTTGCCCTATTTTTCAAGAGAAACGAAAAGAATTTGACAGCTTAGTCCCGGCTGCGTAGTCTGCACATATAAGCGGTCTTGCTGAAAATGTGATACAAGGAGACTTGATATGGATCAATACAGGATATTGGTGGTGGAGGATGATGCGGTTATTGCGGGTGCTATGAAAAGGCATCTGGAGAAATGGGGATATGAAGTGGAATGTGTAAAAGATTTTCGCAGGGTTCTTTCGCAGTTTGCCACTTTTTCTCCTCATCTGGTGCTTCTGGATATTGTGCTGCCTTTTTTCAACGGTCACTACTGGTGCGGACAGATTCGGCAGATTTCTCAGGTTCCGGTAGTTTTTGTCTCCTCAGCCGGCGACAATATGAATATCGTTATGGCGGTAAATATGGGTGGGGATGATTTTATTGTCAAGCCTTTTGACCTGGAGGTGCTGTCGGCAAAGGTGCAGGCTATGCTGCGCAGAACCTACTCCTTCAGAGGGCCCACCAGCGTAATGGAATATGAAGGGATTATCCTGGATCTGGCTGACGCCTCTCTGAAGGCCGGTGATAAAAAGCTGGAGCTGACCAAAAACGAATTTAAAATTCTGCAGCTTTTGTTTGAGAATATTGGAAGGTGTGTGTCGAGAGAGGAGATTATGAAACGTCTTTGGGATAACGACTGCTTTGTGGATGACAATACTCTTACGGTAAACATGACAAGACTGCGGAAGAAGCTTGAAAGCGCAGGGATAGGGCAGATGATCCAGACAAAAAAGGGGATCGGCTATCTGCTTGGCCAGCCCGGCGATGGAAGGTGAGAGTAACAGGTATGGAAAACATAAAGATAAGCCGCTTGAGGCTGTGGCTTGATTTTATCTGGGAGAGCAGAAGCTATGTGCTGGTGTACGCAATGACTGTGTTTTTCATTATGGCCATAAGCGAACTGTACAGAATGGAGCAGGCTCCCCTTCTGTTTTATGGAGCTGTCCTCTCCGCTTTCTTTCTGCTGGTGCTGGGCTATTTCAGAGGAAGAAGGTATGTGGAGAAAAGGAGATTTCTTCTGCTGGCGCTGGAGAATCTGGATCAGCTTCAGGCTGTGGAGCTGGATTTGGATTTGTGGAGGGACAAGAGAGAGCCCTTAGAGCTGGCGTATGAATCCCTGATTGAGAAGCTGGAGGAGGAAAGAAAAAGGCAGCAGGCGGGCAGGGAGGAGGAAAGAACCTCCCAAAATGATTATTACCTGATGTGGGCGCATCAGATCAAAACGCCCATTTCGGCAATGAAGCTGCTTTTGGGAGAAGGGGAGGGATCCAAAGCCAGAGAAAATTTTCTGTTGAAGGAGGAGCTGTTTAAAATAGAACAGTATGTGGAAATGGTTCTCCATTACCAGAGGCTTCAGAGTATGGGACAGGATTTGGTGCTGCAGGAATGCGATTTGTATGCCTTATTAAAACAGGCGGTGAAAAAGTACTCTGTACTTTTCATTAATAAAGGCATCAGCCTGCGTCTTTCGGAAATGGATAAGCCTGTTTTGACGGATGAAAAATGGTTCAGTTTCTGTGTGGAGCAGATTCTTTCAAACAGTATCAAATATACGGCTCCCGGCGCAGGACGCATTTGCGTTTATTTGTGGGAGAAGGATCCGGACGTTCTGGTGATTGAGGATAATGGTATAGGCATCAGACCGGAGGATCTGCCCCGTATCTTTGAAAGAGGATTTACCGGCTATAACGGCCGTATGGATAAGAAATCCACAGGGATCGGTTTATATTTGTGCAAACAGATATTGGATCGGCTGGGAAGCCATGTGAGAGTGGAAAGCGGGGAAAAGGAAGGCACAAGAGTATTTGTGACACTGTATGGAAGCAAGACAATCAGAGAATGAAGGCCTATGTGACAAAAATGTAAGGCCGCGCACGGGAAATGTAAGCCAGGGTTATGGCAGTTCATTTCCCCTTTTTGTATAACTATACTATGAAAGTCTCCAGAGCGGGACAGAGAAATAAACAGAAAAAAGGAGTGCGGCTATATGGCATTGCTGGAAGTAAAAAATCTTAAAAAAATATATACTCAGAGGCTTGGCGGGAGCAAAGTTCAGGCCCTGGATGATGTGACTTTTTCCGTGGAGCAGGGAGAATATGTGGCCATTATGGGAGAATCCGGCTCGGGAAAGACAACGCTTCTGAATATCATGGCATCCCTGGATAAGCCTACAGGGGGACAGGTGATTTTGGCGGGCAAGAGTATGGCTGATATCAGGCCCAGGGAACTATGTGCTTTCAGAAGAAATAATCTGGGTTTTGTGTTTCAGGACTTTAATCTTCTGGATACTTTGTCTTTGCGGGATAATATTTTTCTGCCCCTTGTACTGTCGGGATGCAGCTATAAAACCATGGAGGAAAGACTTCTGCCTTTGGCCCGCAGGCTTTTTATCGAGGAGCTCTTGGAAAAATATCCCTACGAAGTGTCGGGAGGGCAGAAGCAGCGGGCGGCGGTGGCCAGAGCGCTGATCACCAGGCCTCAGATGATTCTGGCGGATGAGCCCACAGGCTCTCTGGATTCTAAAGCATCGGACAGGCTTTTGCATATTTTTGCGGATGTGAACAAGGATGGACAGACAATTCTTATGGTGACCCACAGCATACAGGCTGCCAGCCGTGCGGGCAGGGTGCTTTTCATCAAGGATGGCTGCGTGTTCAATCAGATATACAGGGGAGGATTTTCGGATGAGGAGATGTACCGCAAAATATCGGATACGCTGACGGTGCTTCAGACGGGCGGGAAGGGAGGGGCATCGCATGAATAAAAAAAGTTTGATTCCCCGTATGGCGCTCCAGAGCATCAAAAAGAACAGCGCCACCTATCTGCCCTATATGGGCATATGTATTTTTGCTGTGTTTACGTATTTTGTTTTTGACTTAATCCTGAACAATAATGTTATGGAGACCATACCCAGAGCCGGATACGCATTAATGCTGATGTCCATAGGATTTTGGCTCCTGGGGGTGATAATGGTACCCTTTTTGTATTACACCAACAGCTTTCTGATTAAGCGGAGGAAAAAGGAACTGGGTCTGTACAGTATTCTGGGAATGGAAAAGAAGCATATTGGAATGATGATGTTGGTGGAGACTGGAGTTATTTATGTGATTGTGACTGCGGCGGCCGTAGGTCTTGGGCTTTTGTTTTCCAGGCTTTTATTCCTGCTGCTTTTGAATCTGGCAAAGCTTCCTGTCAGAGCGGATTTTTCCTTCAGCCCTAAAGCTCTGACAGACACCCTTGCTTTTTTTGGTGTGGTGTCGGGAATTAATCTGGCGGCCAATCTGTTCCAAGTTGGAAAAGCCAATCCCATTGAACTGATGAGCGAATCCAAAAAAGGAGAAAGGGAGCCGAGGCATATTCTGCTGTGGAGCGCAGTAGGAATTGCAGCGCTGGGAGCAGGGTACAAAATCGCCATAGAAGCGGAAATGAATTCTATGATCTTTACGGATTTTTTTCTGGCGGTTCTGCTTGTGGTGGCCGGAACACATTTCCTGTTCACTTCCGGAAGCATCGCTCTTTTGAGGTTTTTAAAGAAAAGGAAAAAGTTTTACTATCGGGCGGAAAATTTTGTTACTGTCTCAGGCATGCTGTACCGCATGAAAAAAAGCGCGGCCAGTCTGGTCAATATCTGTATTTTCGGAACCATGGTAATAATCACGGCGGTCTGTACGGTATCCATGTATTTGGGGATACCAAGCATTCAGAGCTTTGCGTATCCCTATGAGATGGAGATTCATTTTATGGATGCGGCTTTTACGGGGAAACAGGAGTGGCTGTCCCGGGCGGAGCAGACCGCAGCCGATCACAATGTGACAATGGAGAAGCGCCAGTATTATTCCTATGTGGCCTGTCCTGTGGAGAAGCAAGGGAATGCCTTTATACCAAGGAGCGAACAGACACAGTATCAGGATATGTTCCAGCTTTATCTGATGACCCTGGAGGAGTTTAACCGCTTGGAGAATACCTCCTATGAGCTTTCACCGGGAGAGATTTTCATATTTTCCAGCGGGGCCGATTTCTCTGCGCCGGGAAACCGGGAGGAGTCCCAGCATGTAAAATTTCTGAATATGGATTTTTCCATACGCATGGAGCTGCAGGAATGCAGTGTGGCAAAAAAAGCCCAGGACAACAACTTTGGCGGAATTTATCTGGCGGTTGTGGAAAATCAGGAGACGCTGGCCGCTATCTGCGCGGAATATGGAGTGGACAGCGCCGCTTCAGGCTCCTTTATCGTACAGCTTACTCCCGCTGGGAAGGAAGAAGATATTACATCCTTTGTGCAGCAGATAGAGCAGCTGGCTGCTCAGACTCCAGGTTTTGCCTCCTTTCAATGGTACGCGGAGCGTATGATGGAGCAGGAATCCATGTATGGCGGACTTTTGTTCATCGGTATTTTCTTCGGGCTGATTTTTCTGATCTGTCTGCTGGTCATTATGTATTACAAGCAGGTAACCGAGGGCTTTGAGGATCAGAGCAGCTTCGAGATAATGCAGAAGGTGGGGATGAGTGATTCAGAGGTCAGAAGCACTATCAAAAAACAAATTTTATTAGTGTTCTTCCTTCCGCTTGCAGGAGCTTTCTGCCATACTGCGGCGGGAACCAATATGGTGGTCAAGCTTTTGGGCGCGCTGAATCTCTTTGAGCCGGAGCTGATCACACTCAGCGCCGTGGGCGTCAGCGCGGTGTTTGCGGTTCTGTATGTTTTTTGCTACCGCTTGACGGCAAAAACATACTACAGGATCGTTCGGTGGAGATAGCCCCGGCGTGAGGCACCCACCCGGCGCCCACATTCCGGGTTTCCATGCCGGCTTGATAAACGGCCTTGTTCCAGGTTGACAAAACAATCCCTGATATGTAAAACTCTATGTATATGATTGTTATGGACGAATCGGCAGATGAGGAAAGGAAAACAATTATGGGATGCTTGGGAAATATTTTATGGTTTATATTTGGAGGCTGCATCAGCGGCCTGAGCTGGCTTCTGGCAGGGTGCCTGTGGTGCGTGACCATTGTGGGAATTCCCGTGGGTATTCAATGCTTTAAGATAGCGGGACTGTCCTTTTTCCCCTTCGGCAAGGAGGTGGTGTACGGAGGAGGGGCGGGCTCCCTGATTCTGAACATGATATGGATTTTGGCGTCGGGATTGATTCTGGCGCTGGAATCTGTGATTCTGGGCTGTCTGCTGTGCGTGACCGTTGTGGGGATTCCCTTTGGGCTGCAGCATTTCAAGCTGGCAAAGCTGGCGCTTATGCCCTTTGGAGCTATGATACGTTAGAAGGGGGCAGGAGTACATTGATGAAGAAAAAGGTAGTTGTAGGGATGTCAGGAGGCGTAGATTCCTCTGTTGCGGCGTATCTATTGAAGGAGCAGGGATATGATGTGATCGGAGTGACCATGCAGATCTGGCAGGATGAGGATGAGACCGCTCGGGAGGAAAGAGGGGGCTGCTGTGGCCTTTCTGCGGTGGATGATGCCGCAAGAGTGGCGGCAAAACTGGACATTCCCTATTATGTAATGAATTTTAAGCAGGAATTTAAACGTTATGTCACGGACTATTTTGTGGAAGAATATCTGCGGGGACGCACACCGAATCCCTGCATTGCGTGCAACCGGTTTGTAAAGTGGGAATCTTTGCTTCAAAGAAGCCTTGCCATAGGAGCGGATTATATTGCCACGGGACATTACGCAAGAATCGAAAGACTGCAGGGAGGGAGATATGCTCTCCGAAATTCTGTCACTGCGGCCAAGGATCAGACCTATGCTCTGTATAGTCTTACGCAAAATCAGCTTTCCCGGACGCTGATGCCCATAGGGGAGTATACAAAGGAGCAGATCAGAGCTATAGCAGAAAAAGCGGGTCTTCCAGTAGCCCATAAGCCGGACAGTCAGGAAATCTGTTTTGTCCAGGATAATGATTATGCATCCTTCATTGACAGAGAGGCTGCCGGACGAGTGCCCGGGCCTGGCAATTTCGTCACTGAGGATGGGCGGGTTCTGGGGAGGCATAAGGGAATCACTCATTATACCATTGGACAGAGAAGAGGGCTGGAGCTGCCTATGGGACGAAGGGTATTTGTGACGGAGATCCGCCCGGATACCAATGAAGTGGTGATTGGAGAAAACGAGGAGCTTTTTACAGAGAAGGTGCTCTGCGGACAGGTAAATTATATGTCCGTTCCCAGTCTTGAAAAGCCCAAAAGGGTTTTGGCAAAGATACGATATAATCACAGGGGAGAATACTGTATTATAGAAGCTCTGAGGGATGGAAAAGTGCTCTGCACCTTTGAAAAGCCGGTGCGGGCGGCGGCTCCGGGTCAGGCGGCGGTTTTTTACGATGGTGAATATGTTTTGGGCGGGGGAACCATACTGTGAAGCGCCTGCTCCGACCCTACAGTTTCCACGCTTTTGCTTTATTTTAGGCAAAAATTGTATAAACAATATATAAAATGTTTGATTATAAACGGTAAAAATAAAAATTGAGATATTATAGGATGAAAAAAACAACAAAAAATTAAAAAAAACTGCAAAATACTATTGACAAAGGCAAATAAAAGTTATATTATATAATCACAGAAAGGCAATATAAATTGTTTTTCAAAAGCGTAAAAGTAAGATAATGATCCGGAATCAATATCTTACCAGCTCAGAGGTTAGACATTTACCATAATCCGGATAGGCGGAAGTATTCGGATGGGAGCTTTTCAAAGTGAAATTTACATTGGGTGAATTCACAAGTAAAAGACATGAAAGCAAGGCTTACAGGAGATGTAGCACGCTGAAGAGAGGAATATTCAAATCAGATCAATAAATGAAAACCGCATAGGTAAAGATCATTTAAAAATCAGAAAAGAATAAAGAATCAAGAAAGCGTCGGACACTCTTGTAGGAGTTGCGGAAAATGAAATTTGCTGCAGGTGAAAGCATCAGGTAGAGAACAGAGAAAAGAAGAAATCACCCGAATAAAAAGCCGAAAGAAAAATGTCAAGGAAGCGCCGAAAAAATGACTGATTTCCAGTTAGAAAACGGCGCTTCTTTTTTTGTGAGACGGTGATTAGGGACTGTTCTTGGGATTTTTCACAAAAGGCCGCACACAGCATATAGTAAATAGAAAACCAGTCGGTAAGGAAGAAATATATGGATTTTCGCTTTAATGGAATGAGACCGTACCGAAGAAACAGCTTTGCCTCCGTAACGGGAATGATCGTAGATATGGTGCCCACGAAAATCGGAAACCGCCGGGCCAATGGCTGTATGATTTTCGCCACTGTGGAGGATACGGATGGGAACACTGTGAATTTCATTATTACGCCATCTACTTATGTGGTGGATTTTGAAACCTTGTCCGTAGGAATGAACTGTATCTTTTTTTATCGGACGGACGCCCCCGTTCCCCTGATTTATCCGCCTCAGTATAATGCTGTCGTAATCGCTCAGGAAAAGAACGGACGTATGGTGGATGTCAGCTACTATAACACCGCGCTTGTGAATGAGGATCAGACACTGCAGCTGAATATGGATAACACCGTCAATCTCAGAACCACCAATAATCAATACTATCAGGGAAGTCCTGCGAACCACAACCTTGTGGTGGTCTATGACACCTCCACAAGAAGCATACCTGCCCAGACCACTCCACGACAGGTAGTGGTGCTTTGCGACTAAAAGGAAAACGGGAGAGGAAGCCTATTTTCGATAACAGCCGCTATCGGGCAGGATGACCGGAAAGCGGCTGTTTGAAGAAGCGCTTTAAAAAGAGCTTCTTCAGATCCGGCAGAACTCGGGAATGCGTTTTTCAAAGACGGTGTAATATCGAAAGCCGCATTCCAGAAGAATCTCTGCAGCCCGATGGAAATGGGCGGCTATATGGCCCGTATCGTGTGAATCTGATCCTACGGTGACGATTTCCCCTCCAAGCTCCCGATAACGCTTCAGAATATCCTTACAGGGATGAAGTTCCCTAAGGCCTTCCTTAAGCCCTCCGGTGTTTACCTCTATTCCCTTTTCCCGATCCAGCAGGGCCTTCAGGATTTCATCGAGGATATCTCTGTACTTAACGTAGGAATAATTGCGATCTTTATTTGGACCGTAACGGACCACGTAATCCAGATGTCCGTAAACGTCAAAATTGGAATGCTTTTTGATATTTTCCAGAACGGACTCAAAGTATTCCATATAGGCCTGCTCTTCTGTGCGTCCCTCATAAAAAGAAGGATAATATGGATCACGTCCGCGGCATAGATGGGAGGAACCGATGATAAAGTCAAAGTCATAGGATTTTGCATATACGGCGTCCTGACGCATAAGCTGCGGCTGAAGGCCGAGCTCCACCCCGAAAAGAATTTTGATTCTGTCCGCGTACTTTTCTCTGAAACGGATCAGATCATACAGATAAGCGTCCGTGTTGAGCAGAAACTGCGGGCCCTCACCTTCGGGAGGAGTGGGATATTCAAAATCATTATGTTCGGTAAAACACATTTGTGTGAGGCCTTGGGATATTCCCTGCAAAATCATATCTTCCATGGGAACCTTGCAGTCATCGGAAAAAGAGGAGTGTAGATGAAAATCTGCTGTGATGGGCATATAATGCTCCTTTCCTGCGAATTATTTTATGGACCGCGGGTTCCGGATCAGAGGAAATAAACCCAGTGCGGCCCATAGTCACAGTATACCAAAATTTCCTTCAAAGGCCATAGGAAATCTAAACAAACTGTAAAATTTACCCAAAAACAGCGATTATTTTTTATTTACATCTTGAATTATGTACGGGAATTAGGTAAAATGAGTTTGCTGATAAAGTTTTGACAATCAGACAGGCTCTTTGCTGTGAACGAGGAGACTGCAGAATCGTCAAAAGATATAAAATTTAATATATTTTAGGAGGAAACTAAAATGGCAGTAAGAGTAGCAATTAACGGTTTCGGCCGCATTGGACGTCTTGCATTCAGACAGATGTTTGATGCAGAGGGCTATGAAGTAGTGGCAATTAACGATCTGACAAGCCCTAAGATGCTGGCGCATCTGTTGAAATATGATTCTTCTCAGGGCGTTTACAAGTATGCGAGCACTGTAGAGGCAGGAGAGGACAGCATCAGCGTTAACGGCAAGACCATTACCATCTATAAAGAGGCTGACGCAAGCAAGCTTCCCTGGGGAGAGCTGAAGGTTGATGTTGTTCTGGAGTGTACAGGCTTCTATACCTCCAAGGACAAAGCATCTGCGCACATTACGGCCGGCGCCCGCAAAGTTGTAATTTCTGCTCCTGCAGGCAATGACCTTCCTACTATCGTATATAATGTAAATCATACCAGTCTGAAGCCTGAGGATACTGTTATTTCCGCAGCTTCCTGCACTACAAACTGCCTTGCTCCCATGGCGAAGGCCCTGAATGACTGCAGGCCCATCATGAGCGGTATCATGACAACTGTTCATGCTTACACAGGAGATCAGATGATCCTTGATGGACCTCAGAGAAAGGGCGATTTGAGAAGAAGCCGTGCAGGCGCATGCAATATTGTTCCGAACTCCACTGGTGCGGCAAAGGCCATCGGCCTTGTTATTCCCGAGCTGAACGGCAAGCTGATTGGTTCTGCTCAGCGTGTTCCTACCCCTACAGGCTCTACCACCATTCTGGTTGCAGTTGTTAAGGGCGCTGTGACCAAGGAAGAGATCAATGAGGCTATGAAGGCTGCCGCAACAGAGTCTTTTGCGTACAATACTGATGAAATTGTATCTTCTGATATTATTGGAAGCACCTATGGCTCTATCTTTGACGCTACTCAGACCATGGTGGCGCCAATGGAAGATGGCAATACGCAGGTACAGGTTGTTTCCTGGTATGACAACGAGAACAGCTATACCTCTCAGATGGTTCGTACCATCAAGTATTTCAGTGAGCTGAACTAAGCTGCTGCGACCAACAGATAAGCAAGACCTATACAGGGTCCGGTCTTTAAGGGCCGGACCCTTGATTCGTTACAATTGCTTTCGTCAGGGAACAGAGTCAGAAGCTTACTGATGAGGCGGCAGGGCTGCCTGTGAAATATAAAATCAAATGGAGGCAAAAAAGATGGGTTTGAACAAAAAATCAGTTGACGATATTAATGCAAAGGGGAAAAGAGTGCTGGTAAGATGTGATTTTAATGTTCCTCTCAAAAATGGAGAGATCACTGACGACACCCGTATTGTGGCGGCGCTTCCCACCATTCAGAAGCTGATCAATGACGGCGGCAGGGTAATTCTCTGCTCACATTTGGGCAAGGTAAAAAACGGTCCCAATGAGGGCGAGTCTCTGGCGCCTGTGGCGAAGAGGCTTTCCGAAAAGCTTGGAAAGGAAGTTGTATTCGTAGCAGATTATAACGTAACAGGAGAGGCTGCAACCAAGGCTGTGGAGGCTATGAAGGAGGGAGATGTGGTTCTGCTCCAGAATACCCGTTTCCGCGGCGCCGAGGAGACCAAGAATGGCGAGCAGTTCAGCAAAGAGCTGGCAGATTTGGCAGATATCTATGTCTGTGATGCATTCGGCTCTTCTCACAGAGCCCATGCATCCGTTGCGGGGGTAACTAAATTTATTTCCGGGAAGGGCGGAGAAAATGTTGTGGGTTATCTGATGCAGAAGGAAATCAATTTCCTTGGAAACGCAGTTGAAAATCCTGTGAGACCTTTTGTGGCTATATTAGGAGGCGCGAAGGTAGCGGACAAGCTCAACGTTATTTCCAATCTGCTTGAAAAATGTGATACGCTGATTATTGGAGGAGGTATGGCCTACACATTCCTGAAGGCAAAGGGCTATGAAGTGGGAAAATCTCTGGTGGATGATGAGAAAATCGGCTATTGCAGGGAAATGATGGATAAGGCTGAGAAGCTGGGCAAGGCGTTGCTGCTTCCTGTTGACACAACCATCGCCGCAGACTTCCCTAACCCCATTGATGGCCCCATAGAGGTATCCTATGTGGCTTCTGACAAGATTCCTTCCGATATGGAAGGTCTGGATATTGGGCCTAAGACCCGCGAGCTTTTTGCGGACGCAGTGAAGTCTGCCAAGACTGTTGTGTGGAACGGTCCCATGGGCGTGTTTGAGAATCCCACTCTGGCAGCGGGAACCATTGCAGTTGCGAAAGCGCTGGCAGAGACAGATGCAACCACCATCATTGGCGGCGGAGATTCTGCGGCGGCAGTGAATCAGCTTGGCTTCGGCGATAAGATGAGCCACATTTCCACTGGCGGCGGAGCTTCTCTGGAATTCCTGGAGGGCAAAGAACTTCCCGGCGTTGCGGCAGCAGACGACAAAGAATAAGAGGCTGAGAGAGCAACGCCGTGAGTTGCGGCGGCAGACGACAAAGAATAAGAGGCTGAGAGAGCAACGCCGTGAGTTGCGGCGGCAGACGACAAAGAATAAGAGGCTGAGAGAGCAACGACGTGAGTTGCGGCAGCAGACGACATGCTGTTTTTTAAATTATGAGGAAAAGAGGAAATCAAATGCCAAGAAGAAAAATCATTGCCGGCAACTGGAAAATGAACATGACGCCCAGTGAGGCAGTCGAACTGATTGAAACTCTGAAACCGTTGGTTGTAAATGAAGATGTGGACGTACTTTTTTGCGTGCCTGCCATTGATATAATACCGGCGGTAGAGGCGGTAAAAGGTTCCAATATTATGATTGGGGCGGAAAATATGTATTTTGAAGATAAGGGGGCCTTCACCGGTGAAATCTCCCCGGCAATGCTGACGGACGCCGGCGTTAAATATGTAATTATAGGCCATTCGGAGAGAAGAGAGTATTTTGCCGAAACGGATGAAACGGTGAATAAAAAGGTTTTGAAAGCCTTTGAATACGGTATTACGCCAATTATATGCTGTGGTGAAACACTAACACAGAGAGAACAGGGAGTGACCATAGATTTTATCCGTCAGCAGATTAAGATTGCATTTCTCAATGTGACTCCCGATCAGGCTGCTTCAGCAGTGATTGCATATGAACCGATCTGGGCCATTGGAACGGGAAAGGTAGCCACTACGCAGCAGGCCCAGGAGGTGTGCAAAGCTATCCGCGATTGCATTGCCGAGATTTATGATGATGCTGTGGCGGCATCCATCCGCATTCAGTACGGCGGTTCTGTTTCTGCTTCCAGCGCACCGGAGCTGTTTGCACAGCCCGACATAGATGGAGGATTGGTGGGAGGCGCTTCCCTTAAGGCTGATTTTGGTCAGATTGTTTGCTATAATAAATGATCATCGTATTATAATCATGATTCAATCCTTTATGAACAGTCGAGCACGGGGGCAAAAGGCCAGTGGAAATTAGCTGTTTTGGCTGTTCCTTAAAAGAAAAGCATCGGGGCGGTTATGAAAGTTTTTGCACGGAAATTGGAACGGAGCTCTCTCGGAAAAAGATTATCTGGAGCTTACCGATTTATTTGCCGGACTGACAAGCGGTAATCCGGAAGATGAAATAAATCAAGTCCTTCATTTTAAAAACCTGACAGGAATATGGAGAAAGGGAAAAATCTTTACCTTTTACGAATGCAATGACATATACGCGGGCTTACTCGCCGCTGTGCAGTGAAAAAGAGGGATGATCGGCATTCTCGCCGATTGTCCCTCTTCTGCTGTATTCCTTTTACTGATGGTCTGATTTTGAAGCCGTTTTCTTCAGCAAGCCTAATTAGTAGGTGAAAAGCTGAACCCAGTAGTTCACCCCTGATTCCTGATAATAACCAACGCCAATGGAGGTATATTTATCGCTCATAATGTTAGCTCGGTGTCCAGCGCTGTTCATCCAGGCGTTTACAACCTCCTCAGGAGAACGCTGTCCCCATGCGATATTTTCTCCTGCACCCCTGTAAGAGACGTTCTGTTCCTTCAGCGCTGTAGAAAAACTGCTACCGTTTGGCCGTGTATGGGAAAAGGAAGTAACGATCTCCTTTGCCCTCACCTGAGCCGCTGCCTGCACATTTAGGGAAATGGTCAGGGGAGAAAGTCCTTCTTTGGCACGCTCCGTATTTACGAGCTTGACAATCTGTTCAGCATAGGAAAGAGAATCGGTGTCCTCAGAGGACTCGGCATCATCTTCAGGCTGATTGATTTCAGGTGCGTCCGTGCTGCCTCCCGGGACATTGGTGTCAGGGCTGTCAGTGCCGTTATCCGGCAGAGCTCCGTCGGGAGTGTCGGTGCCGTTATCCGGTAGACTGGAGTCCGGCTGGTCAGTACCGCTGTCCGGCTGAGTATCGCCGGGAGTGTCGGCGCCGTTATCCGGCAGGCTGGAGTCTGGCTGGTCGTCATCACATTCCGGCAGAGAATTGCCGGAATTATCCGTATCTGTTCCGGGCACGTCGCTTTCGGGAATGTCCGTATCGGACTCCGGAAGGGAAGGAACAAGAGAAGGGAAGCAGTCTTTCCATTGCTCCAAAAGAGTAGACAGATCACAGTTTCCTTTATAAGAAATCACGACGCGCTTGCCGTTTGCGGAAACGGAAGTGCTCTGCCAGCTATTTCCGGCAGCCTGGGCGGTCAGTGTCTGGCTTCCCAGTGCGGCTGTAGACAATAAAGCAGCTGTAAGAAGTGTAATTTTCTTCATGTAATCTCCTTTCAAATGTTGCATACTTGTTTCTTAGATATTACATATATGTTACATAATGATAATAATATAAATTTTTCAATTTTCAACAAACAATTTCTGGAAATGTAAAAATTGCTTTTGATACATATTTATTGCTTCCCAAATACATGTTTGCTATAATGATTAACATAGAAATATGTAAGAGCACGCCGAACTGTACAGGTGATATACAAGGCTTTCGGAGAAGATAAGAGAGGGGAGCGCGTATATGATTTTCAAATGTAAAAATTGTGGTGGAAATGTGATTTATAGCCCGGAAAAGCAAGCAATGTTCTGTCCGTTCTGTGAAAGTGAAGGAAGTCAGGAAAAGCAGGAATTTCCACAGCAGGAAATGCAGATTTGTCCCAACTGCGGCGGTCAGGTGCCTGTGCTGGAGCACACCAGCGCCACACAATGCCCTTACTGCGATAATTTTCTGCTTCTTGATCAGAGAATTTTGGGAGAATATGAGCCGCAGTTGATTATTCCGTTTGTATTTGGAAAAGAAAAATGTAAGGAATCCATTCGTGAAAAATTTAAAAAATTTCTTTTTGCACCTGTTGACTTTTTATCTGAAGCCCGTCTGAACAGTATACAGGGAACGTATGTCCCTTTTTGGTTTTTTGATTATGATGTGGACTGCGATTTCTGCGGGGAGGGCACACGGGTGAGAAGCTGGACCAGGGGAGATATGCAGTACACGGAAACCTCCTATTATAATATTTTCCGGAATATAAGCGCTGATTTCAGAAACGTTCCGGTGGATGCTTCCGTGCAGATGCCCGATGACGTGATGGACCTTATGGAGCCGTATCAGTATGACCAGCTTCAGGAGTTTAAGCCGGAATATCTTTCAGGTTTTTATGCGGAAAAATACAATATAACGGCAGAACAGTCCGAAAATCGTGCAAAACAGAAGATGAGGGAGGATGTGGAACAGATGATTGCCCAGAGTTATTCGGGATATGGGCATGTGAATGTGCAGAAAAATCATATTCTGGTTAAGAGGGCAGAAAACCGCTATGGACTGCTTCCTGTATGGAAATATGTTTATCGCTATCACGATAAAGAATATCCATTCTACGTCAATGGGCAAAACGGTAAAATTGTGGGCAGCGTTCCCATATCGAAACCAAAGGTATGGGCATATGCGGGAACGATCTGGCTGAGCCTGGTGCTTATTTTATGTATGATCAACGGCATTATTTATCTGCTGTAGCAAGACAGAACAAAGACAGGAGGGAAAGCCGCTTTGGAAAGACGGCGGCAGAAAAAGAATGGATAAAGATAACAGAAAAGAGGCGTTTCGGCAATACATACATTATTTTCGCTTTTGGTTTATTCTTCTTGGTGTGCTGGCCGTGCTGGTGGCAGCGTTTTTTATAGCCAGTCTGATCATGCCCGAGGCAGAGAGAGGTAACGCGGCGGCGCCTTCCGAACGTGTTTTTGATTATGCGGATGTGCTGACAGATGAAGAAGAGCAGAAACTGATGGAGCACATTGCCCGACGCGAGAAAGAGCAGCAGATAGATATTGTGCTGGTAACCATCAGTGAGGATGTGGAGAGGGACGGATTCTGGGAAACGCAGATGATGAATATTGCGGATGATTTCTATGACCAGAATGATTATGGCTACGACAAGGTGCACGGCGATGGAGTGCTGCTTTTGGAAAACTGGTATCCTGGTCAGGAGGGGAGCTGGCTTTCTACCTGCGGAAGAGTATATGAAAAATTCAGCGATTACGATATCGATATAGTTTTGGATGCCGTTTATGAGCGTGTAGAGGAAAGCCCTTTTGAGGCATACATGGCTTATGTGGATGAGGTCGGCAGACGAATGGACGGCCCGGGATTCGACATTCCCCCGGGAGTGATTCTGATTGTGCCTTTAGTGGCTGCCCTGATTTACGCATTTGTTCATTTGCGTCAAGAGAAGGCGAGAGATACTACCACAGCCACATCCTTTGTGCAGGGAGGAAAGCCCGCTATGAATGACAGCAGGGACGTGTTTGTAAGAAAGAATGTAGTTTCCAGAAAGATTCAGACCAGCAGCTCAGGCGGCAGCGGCAGGGGCGGAGGACACCGAAGCAGCGGAGGCGTTCGCCATGGCGGAGGCGGCAGACGGCGCTGAGGGATAGAAGGAAAAATAAAAGCGCTCATAGAGGGTATGAGCGCTTTAAAATCGTATATGTTAAAAATTAAGCCATCTGGTTAACAGCCCTGCTGATACGGGAAACCTTCCTTGCCGCATTGTTCTTGTGATAAACACCTTTTGTAGCTGCCATTTCGATAACCTTGGTGGCGGAAACGAGCTCTGCCTTTGCAGCTTCCTTGTCACCGGACTCGATTACGGCATATACCTTTTTGATAGCTGTTTTCACACCGGATCTAATGGCTTTATTTCTCTCTGCCTTAGTACGGTTTACTAAAATTCTTTTTTTTGCGGATTTAATGTTAGCCAAGTCATACACCTCCATCTGTATATAATATATTTTCTTGAAAATGTTTCACTTTAGCCAGACACGGAAGACTAACGTAAACATACTATTGTAGTGTAGTCAATTCTTGAAAGTTTGTCAATACATATTTTCCTGTTTTTTGTAAAAAATATGAAAAAAAGCGAAAGGAAAGGCTTATGGGGAATTTTCAGGTAAGGACAGACTTGGCCCTGGAAGCAAGGGAGAGTATCAGTGAGGCGGACAGTAAGCTGCGGGGAGTACGCGTAGAGGAATACTATAAGGAAGAGGAAGACATTCAGGTCACCAAGGTGATGATTGACACCAAAAATGCGGCAAAAGCTATGGGAAAACCCATTGGCACCTATGTGACTATGGAGGCTCCCGCTCTCGTTGAACCGGACGAAGACTATCACAGAGAAATTTCGGAATGCCTGGCCGAAGAGCTTCGGCAGATGATACCTGGCTGCGACAAGGAACAGTCTATTTTAATTGTGGGGCTGGGCAACAGGGAGGTGACGGCAGACGCGCTGGGGCCTCAGGTGGTGGATAATCTGTTTGTAACCAGGCATATTATTAAGGAATATGGAAAGGCAGCCTATAACTGTAGTAAAATCAATACCATCAGCAGCATTGAGCCGGGAGTTATGGCAAAGACAGGCATGGAAACTTCTGAGATCATAAAAGGAGTGATACATGAGACATCCCCGGATTTGCTGATTGTGATAGACGCCCTTGCAGCGCGCAGCACGAGACGGCTGAATAGGACGATTCAAATTACAAACACAGGGATACAGCCCGGCTCCGGAGTGGGAAATCATAGGAATGCTCTGACTCAGGAGAGTCTTGGAATACCCGTGATTGCCATAGGAGTTCCTACAGTGGTGGATGCAGCTACCATAGTGGGGGATGCATTGGAAAAGCTGATGGGGGACGACAAAGAGTTTGACAGTCTGAAATATATGGGACAGCATCGTCTGACTTTTGCGGAGCTGAACAACATGTATATGACGGGAAAAGATATTGACGCCGTTATCAAAAGAGTGAGCTTTACGGTGTCCGAAGGGATTAATATTGCTCTGGAGAAGGAATAGCATATCTATGTCCGGCATATATTTAAAACAGCTCTAAAGAAAGGGAGTGCTTTGACGTAAAAGGAAGGAAAAACGCAGCCAGTCCTGCTGTGTGGTTGGCGGGGCTGGCTTTTCTGTGTTTATTTCTCCTGTCTGCCGTGAAGGACTTTGGGGGAAGTTCCGGAGATGGCCAGGATGCCAGGACAGATTCTACACTTGGAGAAGAGCTGCTTCGCAGCTTAGCAAGAGAAGCAGGCAATGCGTTATATAGACAGTTTGTCCCTGCTTTTTCCTTTGTCCAGGAGGAGACGGAAGCGTCGGGAATTCTGCAGAGTCAAATTGGTAGCCTGATGCCTCTTTACCGCTACGCAGAGAATTACGGCTATACCGGGAACGGTCAGAGCGGCCTTTTGCGGGGAGAATCCATGTCGCTGGAGGATATTTTGATGCAGGAGAATGGGGGTGCGATTCCCGAAGAGACCGGGCAAGAGGAAGCAGGCGCGCCGGAAGGAGCCCATGCCGGGGCGGAAGGTGAAACAGGGAATATGGAAGAAAGCGCCGGAGGACAGGCAGGGGCTGGAGAAGAAGCGGAGCCCTACGAGGATGAAACGTCTTTGGATGAACTGCTGCGGGCGGAGAATGAAGCGGCTATTCAGGCGTCCCAGGCTTTGTCCGGGCAGGAGAATGGAGCACAGTTCACGCCCCATACGCTGTTAAGCCCTATCGACCCTGTGACACTACAGGACTATGAAACACTGGTGCAGAATTATTACACCATTGACGCCAATACCATGGCGGGAAGCGACCAGCTGAACGCGCAAAAGCTGCTGGAAAAAGACATGACTCTTTCCAAGGATAGTCCGGGACCTCAAATATTGATATTTCATACTCACTCCCAGGAAACCTTTGCGGATTCCGTGGAAGGGGATGAAAGCACCTCCATTGTAGGAGTGGGAGAAAGGCTGGCGGGGATACTTACGGAAGAGTACGGCTATCAAGTGCTGCATCATACCGGACAATATGATGTGGATACCCGGGACGATGCATATTCCAATGCCCTTCCGGCGATTGAGCAGGTGCTGAAGGAAAATCCCACTATACAGGTAGTTATTGACTTACATAGGGATCAGATGCCGGAGGAAACAAAGCTGGTTATGGATTTGGACGGCAGGCCCACAGCCCGGTTCATGTTTTTTAACGGACTGAGCAGAACAAAGAAGACAGGTAATATTTCTTATCTGTATAATGAAAATCAGGAGGATAATCTGGCGTTTTCTTTTCAGATGCAGATGGCGGCAGCTCAATATTACCCGGGACTTACAAGAAAGATCTATCTGAAAGGCTATCGTTATAATATGCACTTAAGACCCCGGTACCTTCTGGTAGAGCTGGGTGCTCAGAATAATACCGTGGAAGAAGCCATGAATGCCTGTGACCCTCTGGCTCATATTCTTGACCTGGTGTTGAGCGGCTCTGTCTGATGGAGAAGGTGCGTCCGAGAGGCTTGCGCATCCGTGTTGGACTGGACAATAAGGGCAAATTCTGATAAAATCTAACTCAAATTGTACGGTTGGAGAGGAAAACGAATGTCAGTAATAGATCAAAGTAAAATACGCAACTTTTGCATTGTTGCGCATATAGACCATGGCAAATCCACCCTGGCGGACAGAATTATAGAAAAAACGGGACTGCTCACCAGCAGGGAAATGCAGGCTCAGGTTCTGGACAACATGGATCTGGAGAGAGAAAGAGGAATTACCATCAAAGCACAAGCTGTTCGGACGGTTTACCGGGCGCAGGATGGAGAAGAATATATTTTTAATTTGATTGATACACCGGGGCATGTTGATTTTAATTATGAAGTCAGCCGATCACTGGCAGCCTGTGACGGCGCCATTCTTGTGGTGGATGCCGCCCAGGGTATTGAGGCTCAGACCCTTTCCAATGTTTATCTGGCGCTGGATCACAATCTGGATGTGTTTCCCGTCATCAACAAAATTGATCTTCCAAGCGCCGAGCCCCAGAGGGTGATTGAGGAGATCGAGGACGTCATCGGCATAGAGGCTCAGGACGCCCCGCTAATTTCCGCAAAAAACGGCACCGGAATCGACGAGGTTCTGGAACAGATTGTAGAGAAAATCCCGGCCCCCTCGGGAAGTCCTGATAATCCGCTTCAGGCGCTGATTTTTGATTCTCTTTACGACCCCTATAAAGGCGTTATTATTTTCTGCCGTATTATGGAAGGAACTGTGAAAAAGGGGGTCAAAATCCGCATGATGGCCACAGGAGCCAGGGAGGAAGTGGTTGAAGTGGGGTATTTCGGCGCAGGACAGTTTATTCCCTGCGATGAGCTGAGCGCGGGTATGGTGGGCTATATCACCGCATCCATTAAAAACGTTAAGGATACGGCCGTTGGAGATACGGTTACTGACGACAGCCGCCCCTGCGCACAGCCTCTTCCAGGTTATAAAAGGGTGCAGTCCATGGTTTACTGCGGCATGTACCCCGCTGATGGCGCAAAATATCCCGATCTTCGGGATGCTCTGGAAAAGCTCAGGCTAAACGACGCGTCTCTGAATTATGAGCCGGAGACCTCGGCCGCGCTGGGATTTGGATTCCGCTGCGGATTCCTGGGGCTTCTGCATATGGAGGTCATTCAGGAGCGTCTGGAAAGAGAATATAACCTGGATCTGGTTACTACTGCCCCTGGCGTGGTCTACAGGGTTCATAAAACAAACGGCGAAATGATAGAGCTGACAAATCCTTCCAATCTGCCGGATCCATCAGAGATTGACTATATGGAAGAGCCTGTTGTCAGCGCGGAAATTATGGTGACCAGTGAATTTATCGGTTCTATTATGGAGCTGTGTCAGGAAAGAAGGGGAAGATACCTGGGTATGGAATACATTGAGGGAACCAGAGCGCTTTTGCGGTATGATCTGCCCTTGAATGAAATAATCTATGACTTTTTTGACGCCCTGAAATCCCGTTCCCGGGGATATGCTTCTTTTGATTATGACATCAAGGGCTATGAGAGAGCTGATCTGGTAAAGCTGGATATTTTGATTAACCGCGAGGAAGTGGACGCGCTCTCTTTTATCGTACATGCTGACTCTGCCTATGAAAGGGGCAGGAAGATGTGTGAAAGACTTAAGGATGAGATTCCCAGACATCTGTTTGAAATTCCCATTCAGGCGGCGGTAGGGGGCAAGATCATTGCAAGAGAGACGGTAAAGGCCATGAGAAAAGATGTGCTCGCCAAGTGCTACGGGGGGGACATTACCCGCAAGAAAAAACTGCTGGAGAAGCAGAAGGAGGGCAAGAAGCGCATGCGCCAGATCGGTAATGTGGAAATTCCCCAGAAGGCGTTTATGAGTGTGCTGAGATTGGATGACAGAAAATAGAGAGCTGCAGTTGTATTTCCATATTCCCTTCTGCGAAAGGAAATGTCTGTATTGTGATTTTCTCTCGGCCCCGGGTTCCGAGAAGGAAAAAGAAGCCTATATGGACGCCCTGCTTGAAGAGCTGGAGGGCAGAGCGGAGGATTTTTCCGACAGGACGGTAAGCGGCATTTTTTTTGGCGGAGGAACGCCATCCCTGGTGTCGGGAGAAAGAATAAAGGAGCTTATGGAAGCCGTGAGGCGTTGTTACAGGCTGTCTGGAAGCGCTGAAGTTACTATGGAGGTGAATCCGGGGACGGCGGATGGGGACAAGCTTTTATGCTACCGCAGCGCGGGCGTCAATAGGCTGAGCATAGGCCTGCAGTCCGCAAAGGACGAGGAGCTTGCGCTCCTTGGAAGAATACATGATTTTGATCAGTTTCTGGATGTGTGGGAGGCTGGACGAGAAGCCGGCTTTCAAAATATGAGCGTTGATATTATGAGCGCGCTGCCGGGGCAGACATTGGACTCCTTTACAGAGACCCTGTATAAGGTTCTGACGCTTGAAAAGCCTCCTGAACATATTTCGGTCTATAGTCTGATTGTGGAGGAGGGGACGGTCTTTGCACAGCTTTTTAAGGAAGGAAAGCTGATTCTCCCCGATGAGGACAGCGAGCGATTCATGTATGGGGAGACAAAACGCATTCTTGAAGAGCATGGTTATCAAAGATATGAGATATCCAACTATGCAAAGCCTGGTTTTGCCTGTCGGCACAACTGCGGATACTGGATGAGAAAGGATTATCTTGGATTTGGAATCGGTTCCGCATCTTTGATAGATAACGTACGGTTTCAGAATAGCAGAGATTTGAGGAAATTTCTGGAGGATCCCTTGTCCTGCCGGGAGGAGCTTCAAAGGTTGTCAAGGGAGGAGCGGATGGAGGAGTTCGTTTTCCTGGGGCTTCGCATGACGAGGGGGATCAGTCCCCTGCTTTTCCGGCGGGAATTTGGAGTTTCTCTGGAGGAAATATATGGTGGGATTATAGAGAAAAATCAAAAGGATGGTCTTCTGTTTTACCGGATCGATCCCGATACAGAGGAAAAAATGCTGGCGCTTACGGACAGGGGATTGGATTTAAGCAACTATTGTATGGCGCAGTTTTTGCTTTCATGACAGGCACCCGGGACAAAATTTCTTCATAGACTATTGTAAAGAGCAATCCAGGGGGTATTTTGAAAACTTTTCAAAAACCTTTAACCTCAGGAGAAGAAGCCGAGTATATCCGGCTGCTGCAGGAAGGCGCCCCCGAAGAGGCCAGACGGGCCAAGGAGATTCTCATAGAGCGCAATCTGCGGCTTGTAGCTCACATTGCCAAGAAATATCAGAATGTAGATGAAGATATGGAGGACTTAATTTCCATTGGCTGTATAGGCCTGATCAAGGCCATAGACACCTTCGACTCCGGCAAAGGGAGGCTGGCCACCTATGCCTGCCGCTGCATCGACAATGAGCTTCTGATGCTTCTGCGCAGCAAAAAGAAAACTTCTCGGGAGGTCTCTTTGTTTGAACCCATAGGACAGGATAAGGAAGGCAACGAAATACACCTGGTAGACGTTATAGAACAGCAGCAGCCGGATATTGTTGATCATATGGAATTTCACACCAATATCAAAAGGCTTTTTGCACTCATGGAGGAGTGGCTTACGAAAAGAGAAAAGGAAATTCTGATTATGCGGTACGGGTTGGATGGGAAACCAGAGGCTACTCAGAATGAGATTGGTTCAAAGCTCGGAATTTCCCGAAGCTATGTGTCAAGAATTGAAAAAAAGGCCCTGCAGAAATTACGGGATAAATTTGAATTTTAAACAACCCCGCCCTTGCCAATCTCTTTCCGCCGGGGTATAATAAGGCATACACCCGTCAAGACGGGAAAAGTACCGTACTGATTAAGGCTTGATTGACGCGGCAGTGTCCGCTTAATATACCGAAAGAATGGGAGAAAGCAAAATGTCTGTAATAGAAGCAATTCTGAAAACAGCAGGAGAAGCCGGAGCCAGCGATGTACATCTGACTGTGGGCATTCCCCCTAAAATGAGAGTGAACGGAAGCTTGATTACTATGGATTATCCTAAAATGCTGCCGGCAGATACGCTGGATGTGCTGGTAAATATTATGACACAGTCTCAAAGAGAGCGCTTTGAGGAATGGGGAGAGTGCGATCTGTCCCTTTCGATTCCCGGATGCGGACGTTATCGTGTAAATGCTTATAAGCAGCGGGGTTCCGCGGCTTTGGCCATTCGCCTGGTGGGGATGAAGGTTCCCACGCTCAGCGACCTGGGAACGCCGGATTCTGTTTTAGAGCTTTGCCTGAAAGAGAGAGGAATGATTCTGGTCACAGGCCCGGCAGGCAGCGGTAAGTCTACTACATTGGCAGCCATGGTGGATCAGATCAACAGCAGGCGCAAAGCCCATATCATTACTCTGGAGAATCCCATTGAATATTTGCATCAGCATAAGCTGTCCATAGTGAATCAGCGGGAGATCGGAACAGATTCCGGTGATTATGCCAATGCTCTGCGTGCCGCCCTGCGACAGGATCCGGATGTGATTCTGATTGGGGAGCTGCAGGATGCGGAAGCCATTCATCTGGCGGTCAATGCTGCTGAAACGGGACATCTGGTTTTGGCTGCCCTGCATACGGTAGAGGCTGCCGGAGCGGTGGATTGGCTGACGGAAGCCTTTCCCTCCAACAAGCAGCAGCAAATCCGAGCGCGTCTGGCGAACGCTCTTGAGGCAGTGATTTCACAGCAGCTTCTTCCGGCGCCGGAGGGAAACGGAAGAAAGGCGACTTTCAAGGTTTTTCATGTAGATACCGCAGCCCGGGAGCTGATAAGAGAAGGGAGGCTTTCCCGGCTGGCAGACATTATGGAAGCAGAATCCGAGAGCTGTGAGAAGCTTATGGATTAGAATTCTGTGATACTGGGGTCAAAGAGAATTTGGCCCTGGCATCCTTTTCTTTCAATTTCTTAATTATCTAATATCTTTTTTACATTTCAAATTTTCAGTTCAGGACATTTCCAAAGGAGGAACGAAATGTACAGTATGATCCATACCGGCGCTCTATGCGGAGTGAAGGCTTACCCTGTATGCGTGGAAGTGGATATTGCATCCGGTCTGCCAGGATTTTCTATGGTGGGCTCTCTGGGCAGCCAGGTAAGAGAGTCCAGGGAGAGGGTGACGGTGGCACTGAAAAATGTAGGGCTGCGGCTGCCTCCCAGCCACATTACGGTAAATCTTTCTCCCGGGGACGTGAGAAAGGAAGGAACCGCTTTTGACCTTCCCATAGCGGCGGGAATATTGGAGTCCATGAAATACTTTTCCGGTGAAAAGGTTGCGCATACTCTTTTTCTGGGAGAAATAGGATTAAACGGGGAGATAAAGAGCGTAAGGGGAGTGCTTCCCATTGTCAGAGAGGCTGTCCGATGGGGCATGAAAGAGTGCATTGTTCCGGCGCAAAACGCTATGGAAGGAGCGGTGATCTCAGGTATTGTAGTCAGAGGAATCAGTCATATCCGCCAGCTGCTGGATTTTCTTGGAGGGGCAAAAGGCAGTGAAGAGAGGGAGAGGATACTGCCCGAAATATCTGTGGACGCCGGGGAGCTGTTCAGGACTTCCCAAAAAGGTTCTGGGGAGGATTTTTCTGAGGTGACGGGACAGGCTATGGCGAAACGAGCAGCTGAGATTTCGGCGGCAGGCTTTCATAATCTCTTGCTTTCAGGTCCTCCGGGAGCGGGAAAATCCATGATTGCCAGGCGCATTCCGGGAATTCTGCCACCTCTTACGCCGGAAGAAAGCCTGGAGGTGACTTCCGTTGCCAGTGTGGCGGGGACGCTCAGGGAGGGGAGAGCGCTTGTTACGGAAAGGCCCTTTCAAAGCCCGCATCACACGGTTTCCCTGGCGGCTTTGCTGGGAGGAAGTTTTCACCCCAGGCCGGGAATGATTTCTTTGGCGCACAGAGGCGTTCTCTTTTTGGACGAGCTTCCTGAGTTTTCCAGAACTGTGCTGGACGGCCTGCGTCAGCCTTTGGAGGAACGCAGAATTTGTCTGTCCAAAGCCGGGGGAGCGGTGGTGTATCCCAGTAATTTTATGCTGGTGTGCGCCATGAACCCATGTCCCTGCGGTTACTATCCTGATCAAAACCGCTGCAGATGCACTCAGACACAGGTAAGACAGTATCAGGCCGGAATTTCAGGCCCTGTTCTGGACCGCATAGATTTATGTGTAGAGCTTGAGCAGGTGGATTTAAAAGGGCTGCGGGAGCGGAGAGAGGCAGAGAGCAGCGCCATGATCAGAGCAAGAGTGACCAATGCAAGAAAGCGCCAGGAGCAACGTTTTTTGGGGAGCGAAAGCAGATTTAACAGCGACATACGGGCCTCCGAAATAGAAAAATACTGTCATTTAGGGAGGGGAGAAAGAAGGCTTATGGAGGAGCTTTACGAAGAGCTGAAACTCAGTGTGAGAGCGTATCATAGGATTCTGAGGGTGGCGAGGACCATTGCGGATTTGGCAGGGGAGGAACAAATTCAAAGGCAACATCTTCTGGAGGCGTCCATGTACCGACCCTCTCAGGAGTATTGGAAAGGAACTTTATGAGAGAAAAACGGCATAAGGAAGGGAATATCGAAAAGAAGGAATTTATGCTGTGGCTTTGCAGTTTGCCCGGTATCGGGAATGTGAGAGGCGGACGGCTCCTAAAGCTGTGTGAGGGCAGCGCGGAAAGACTGTATCATGCTCCAAAGGCACTTTGGAGAGAGGTGGTTTCGGAAAGTCTGTATGAAAACGTAAGGCGTTTTACGGATCGTTGGAGACTTTGGGAAGAGTATGTACGGCTGGAGGAGAAAGGTATAGGATTTATACATATTTTTGAGGAGACGTATCCGGACAAGCTCAGGGAGATTCCGGACGCACCACTGGGGTTATTTTATCGGGGGAGGCTGCCGGAAAAAAAAGAGGCGTCAGTGGCGGTGGTAGGAGCCAGGGACTGTTCGGAATACGGTAGATATGTGGCAAGGGAGCTGGGGGAATTTCTGGGCAGACGGGGAATCGGTGTAGTCAGCGGAATGGCCAGAGGGATTGACGGAATCAGCCAGCAGGCGGCCTTGGATTCGGGAGGCCGTTCATACGGAGTGCTGGGCTGTGGTGTGGATATCTGTTATCCGGCAGCTAATAGGGGGCTGTATGAACGGCTTTTGGAGCAGGGAGGCATTCTCTCGGCTTATCCCCCAGGAACAGAGCCGAAGCCTGGGAATTTTCCTCCCCGCAACAGAATTGTAAGCGGAATGGCGGATGCGCTGGTGGTAATAGAGGCCAGGGAAAGGAGCGGCACGCTGATTACCGTAGATATGGCTTTGGAGCAGGGGCGGGAGGTGTTTGTGGTGCCAGGCAGGATTACGGACAAGCTAAGCGATGGATGCAACGGACTTTTGAGGCAGGGCGCCAGAATCTTCTTGTCTCCCGGAGACTTTCTGGAAGAAATGTTTCCGGGAGCCCATACGGAGCCTTTTACGTATCAGGAAACCACTCGGGGGGAGGTAGGAAGCGGAAATCCCCGGACGGATATAACAATACCTGATTCAAGGGAGAGGGAAGCGTTGGAGCCTCAGCTACGGCAGGTATATGAGGCGTTGGATTTTACGCCCAGAACGTTGGAACAGATCCGTGACAGGCTTTCCTTTTCCTGTAGTGTGGGAAGCCTGGGGGCAATGCTGATTACTCTTTGCGTGAAAAGGCTTGCTCTTCAGGTAAGCCCAGGATGCTTCTGTGTTTCAGGTAAGTGTTGAAGGGCAAAGGCGGGGGCTGGGGAATGAAGAGTGAGGATGAAATTATTTTCAAAATTCATCAGGTTGTTTCTTTACATCCCCTCCTGCCTGACATATAATCTAAAAAGGGACATCACGGCAGGTGTTCTTTTTTTCGCTCTGATCATGAAAAGAAAAGGAGAAGCTATGTACAGGGACAATACCAAAGTGATACAAATCGGAGACCGACGGATCGGCGGAGGAAATCCCATACTGATTCAGTCTATGACCAACACAAGGACGGAGGATGTGGAGGCAACAGCCGCCCAGATTCTCCGTCTGGAGGCTGCGGGCTGTGAGATCATCCGGTGTACCGTGCCAACTGTGGAAGCTGCAAGAGCTTTGAAGGAAATTAAAAAGCGGATTCACATTCCTCTCGTGGCGGATATTCATTTTGATTACCGTATGGCGATTGCCGCTATGGAGAACGGCGCGGACAAGATACGGATTAACCCTGGCAATATCGGTGGCGCAGACAGAGTGCGGGCTGTGGTAGAAACTGCCAAAGAGCGGAATATTCCGATTCGGGTAGGGGTAAACAGCGGTTCCTTGGAGAAACATTTTTTGGAAAAATATGACGGCGTTACGGCTGAGGGCATCGTGGAGAGCGCTTTGGATAAAGTACATATGATTGAAGATATGGGTTATGACAATCTGGTGATTAGTATTAAGTCATCCGATGTAATGATGTGCATAAAAGCCCATGAGCTGCTGGCGGATAAAACGGTGTATCCTCTGCATGTGGGAATCACAGAGTCGGGAACAGTGCAGAGCGGCAACATTAAGTCCGCTCTGGGGCTTGGAATTATATTGTATCAGGGCATTGGGGATACCATAAGAGTTTCCCTGACGGGAGATCCTGTGGAGGAGATTAAATCTGCGAAGCTGATTCTCCGCGCTTTGGACTTGAGAAGCGGAGGAATTGAAGTGGTTTCCTGCCCTACCTGCGGAAGAACGCGGATCGATCTGATCAGTCTGGCGGCGAAGGTGGAAAAGATGGTTGAAGATTATCCCCTTGATATAAAGGTGGCTGTAATGGGATGTGCAGTCAATGGTCCGGGGGAAGCCAAAGAAGCGGACATAGGCATTGCCGGAGGCGATGGGGAAGGTCTTTTGATAAAAAAAGGGGAAATTGTGAGAAAAGTGCCGGAAGAGAGGCTTCTTGAGACGTTGAAGCAGGAGCTTGATAATTGGAATTAGGTGGTGCGTATGGGCAAACCGTTTTTTGAAGTATTTCCCACATTAAAATTAAAGGAAGAAATCCGCGATATTATGGGGCAGGCTACAGTGGAAAAAATTTCCGCAACCAGAAGGAGGGACTATCTGAGGGTTTATCTGTTCAGCACCCGCCTGATCGTTAAGGACAATATTCGTGAGACGGAATCTGAGATCAAAAGACAGCTTTTTCCAAACGTCAATATCCGTATAAAAATCTATGAACGGTTTGAGCTGTCCTCCCAGTATAATCCGGAAAAGCTTTTGAACATTTACAGGGAAAGCATTTTGTCAGAGCTGAAGGAATACAGCCATGTGGAATATACGGCTTTTAAGACGGCAGACATCAGCTTTCCGGGCAGAGATAAGGTGCTTTTGACGGTGGAAGATTCTGTTTTGACAAGAAGCAAAGAGGAAGAATTGATCAGGGTACTGGAAAAGGTTTTGGTGGAACGCTGCGGCTTTCAGGTCTCGGTGCAGGTGGCTTATAAAGAAGGTCACACCGGTAAATATCAGGAGGAAGACGAACTGCGGCTTCGGATGAGAGTAGATGAAATCTGTCGGCGTGTGAGAGGAGGCACGCTGTCAGATGGAGAAAAGGAACCGTATTTTTCAGGCACTGTAAGAAGCATTCCAAAGGGCGTGAGCCTGCAGCAGTCAAGCGAGGGTGGTGTGAAAGAGGGTTCGGGAGCTGGCCGCGGAGAATCCGGAGTTATCAAGGCAAAAGCAGCAGGAAGCTCTGCCGGAGGCCGCAGCCATTTCGGAAACAGGAAAAACGACATGAAAAAGGGTGAATTACGCCGCGGAGGAGAGTTTTCCAGAAGCTTCAAGCGCTCGGACAATCCTGATGTGATCTACGGAAGGGATTTTGATGATGAGGCCATAAAGATAGAGGAAATCATCGGCGAAATGGGAGAGGTGGTGATTCGCGGCAAGATTCTCACCGTAGATAAACGTGAAATTAAAAATGAGAAAACAATTCTTATTTTTGATGTGACTGACTATACGGATACTATGACGGTAAAGCTGTTTGCTGGTAATGATCAGGTGGAGGAAATCACTCGGGGAATCAAGGTTGGCGCATTTATTAAGGTAAAGGGAATCAGTATGGTGGATAAATTCGACCATGAGCTAACCGTCGGCTCCATCGCCGGAATAAAGAAAATTCCGGATTTTACCGGCAGCAGAATGGATACTGCCGGATATAAACGAGTGGAGCTCCACTGTCACACCAAGATGAGCGATATGGATGGCGTGTCCGAGGCAAAGGATATTGTGAAGCGTGCTTATCAGTGGGGCCATCGGGCGATTGCCATTACGGATCACGGCGTTGTGCAGAGCTTTACGGATGCAAACCATGTATGGGAAGATTTATGGAAGACGGAAAAAGTAAAGCGCAAAGAGGCCGGGGAGGAAAATCCTGACAAACAAGACTTTTTCAAGATTATTTATGGTGTGGAGGCTTACCTGGTGGACGATCTGCGTGAGATTGTCACAGGGCAGAAAGGACAGACGCTCTCCGATGACTTTGTTGTGTTTGATATTGAGACCACCGGGTTTTCCCCGGTGAACGATCATATAATTGAGATGGGGGCGGTCAAGGTGTCAGGAGGAGCAATCGTGGACAGATATTCCGCTTTTGTAAATCCCCGGATGCCGATTCCCTTTGAGATCGAAAAACTAACGGGCATTCGAGATGATATGGTGGTGGATGCAGCCGGGATAGAGACAGTGCTGCCAGAATTTCTTGCGTTTTGCTCCGGCTGTATTCTGGTGGCTCATAACGCCGGATTTGACATGAGCTTTATTATAGAGAATGCAAAAAGGCTTGGATATTCCGCGGAATATACTTATGTGGATACTGTGGGTATTGCCAGGGTTCTTTTGCCTCACCAAGCCAGACATACCCTGGACGCTGTGGCGAAAACTCTGGGTATTTCTCTGGAAAATCATCATCGGGCGGTGGATGACGCTGAGGCTACTGCGCATATTTTTGTCAAGTTCATTAAAATGCTGGAAGAGGAAGGGGCGCATACCCTGGCCCAGGTGAATGCTATGGGAGCCGCCAGTGTGGATATGGTAAAGCGGCTTCCCTCTTATCATGCAATTATTCTGGCCAAAAATGATCTGGGGCGCATCCACCTTTACAGACTGGTGTCGGAGTCTCATCTGACCTACTATAACAAGCGGCCTCGGGTGCCCAAAAGCCTGATAATGAAATACAGGGAGGGGCTTATCTTGGGAAGCGCCTGCGAGGCGGGAGAGCTTTACAGAGCTCTTTTGGATGGACAGTCCGACGCCCAGATTGCAAGGCTGGTGGATTTTTATGATTATCTTGAGGTGCAGCCCTGCGGCAACAATCTCTTTATGATTGAGTCGGAAAAGGTGCGGAATATTAATACCATAGAGGATATTAGAAATATCAACCGCAGAATCGTGGCTCTGGGGGAACAGTTTCACAAGCCTGTGGTGGCCACCTGCGATGTACATTTTCTGGATCCCGGGGATGAAATTTACCGCCGGATCATTATGGCGGGAAAGGGCTTTGACGACGCCGACAATCAGGCGCCTCTTTACTTGCATACCACGGAGGAAATGCTTGAGGAATTTGATTATCTTGGCAGTGAAAAGGCAATGGAAGTGGTAGTCACCAACACGAATATAATTGCGGATATGATAGAGACCATTTCTCCTGTGAGACCCGACAAATGTCCTCCCGTGATCCCTGACAGCGACAAGATGCTGACTGACATCTGTTATAAAAGAGCCCATGAAATATATGGACCCAAGCTGCCGAAGATCGTGGAGGACCGCCTGGAAAAGGAATTACACTCTATTATTACCAATGGCTTTGCGGTGATGTATATTATTGCCCAGAAACTGGTATGGAAATCTGTGGAAGATGGCTATCTGGTAGGCTCAAGGGGATCTGTGGGCAGCTCCTTTGTGGCGACCATGGCGGGAATCACGGAGGTGAATCCTCTCAGTCCCCATTACTGTTGCAGCAAATGTCATTATGTGGATTTTGACGAAGAGGATGTAAAGGCTTATGCGGGCCGCGCGGGGATAGACATGCCGGACAAAAACTGTCCGGTCTGCGGGGAAAAGCTTCATAAGGATGGCTTTGACATTCCTTTTGAGACGTTTCTTGGCTTCAAGGGAGACAAGGAGCCGGATATTGATTTGAATTTTTCCGGTGAATATCAATCCAAAGCTCATAAGTACACGGAGGTTATTTTTGGCGCCGGACAGACCTATCGGGCGGGGACCATAGCAACCCTGGCGGATAAAACGGCCTTTGGATATGTGAAGAATTACTATGAGGAGAGGGGGATTCACAAAAGAATCAGTGAGATTAACCGTATTACGGCTGGCTGCACCGGGGTGCGAAGAAGCACAGGACAGCATCCGGGAGGGATTGTGGTGCTGCCGCTGGGCCAGGACATCAATTCCTTTACCCCGGTGCAGCATCCGGCCAATGACATGACCACCGATACCATAACCACACATTTTGATTATCATTCCATAGACCACAATTTGCTGAAGCTGGATATTCTGGGACACGATGATCCCACCATGATCCGAATGCTGCAGGACTTGACGGACAAGGATCCCACTACCATACCGCTGGACGATCCCAAGGTTATGTCTTTGTTTCAGAATACTGATGCTCTGGGCATTACGCCGGAGCAGATCGGGGGCTGCAGGCTGGGGGCTTTGGGAATTCCGGAGTTCGGCACGGACTTTGCCATGCAGATGCTTATAGACGCGAAGCCCCAGTCTTTTTCCGACTTGGTCCGGATTTCCGGTCTGTCCCACGGCACAGATGTGTGGCTTGGAAATGCCCAGACCCTGATTCTGGAGGGGACGGCTACCATCTCTACAGCAATCTGCACCCGTGATGACATCATGCTTTATCTGATCCAGATGGGAGTGGAGCCCAGCCTTTCCTTTACCATTATGGAAAGCGTCCGTAAGGGAAAGGGACTGAAGGACGAGTGGATTACGGCTATGAAGGAGAAGAATGTGCCGGACTGGTACATCGGTTCCTGCAAAAAGATTAAATATATGTTTCCCAAGGCACATGCGGCGGCCTATGTTATGATGGCGTGGAGGATCGCTTACTGCAAAATTTATTATCCTTTGGCTTATTATGGCGCTTTTTTCAGTATTCGGGCGAAGGCATTTTCCTATGAGATCATGTGTCAGGGACAGAGACATTTGGAGAGTGTTATGGCTGATTATAAAAAACGTATGGACAGTCTGTCAAATAAGGAGAAGGATGCCTATGCGGATATGAGGGTCGTGCAGGAAATGTATGCCAGAGGACTGGAGTTTGAGCCGATTGATATATTCAGAGCCCATTCTCGCTCCTTTCAGATTATGGATGGAAAGCTGATGCCATCCTTAAACAGCATTGACGGATTGGGAGAAAAGGCTGCGGACGCAATTGTGGAGGCGGCAAAGGACGGCCCCTTTTTATCCAAGGATGACTTCCGGCAGCGAACCAAGGTTTCAAAGACAGTGATTGAGCTTATGGATTCTCTGAACCTTCTGGGGGAACTGCCGGAGTCTAATCAAATCAGTATTTTTGATTTTGTTTAAATTTTTTAAAAAAAAGCTTGCATTTTTTTTAGAAATGTATTATGATAAGCAAGTACCGCCAATGCAGGGACAAACCTGCAGGCAGTGCTTGCATGTGGCTGATTGGTCAAGCGGTCAAGACGCCGCCCTCTCACGGCGGAAACAGGGGTTCGATTCCCCTATCAGCTGTTTGTTCTTTTATAGAATAGCCCAACCCAAAAGGTGCCGGTAATTGCGGAGAATACGCATTACGGCATTTTTTTTGTGCCAAGGGAAGGGCGCTGTAGAGCCTCCATCCCCTGCTTATAGCAGGGAGAGCGCGGCGCATTCACGTATAAAATTAAAAAAATCTAAAAAACTTGCAACGCCTTGAAATTTAGTGTATAGTGTTTCACGATTATCATACCAGTGGGAGCCTAGCCCACAGTAAGGGGACTATAAGTATGGCAAAATATTTGGTAATTGTGGAATCGCCTGCAAAGGTAAAGACAATCAAAAAGTTTTTGGGAGCCAATTATCAGGTGGCGGCCAGCAACGGGCATGTCCGTGATTTGCCCAAGAGCCAGCTGGGGATTGACGTGGAGCACGACTATGAGCCGAAATACATCACTATCAGAGGAAAGGGAGATATTCTTGCAAACCTGCGCAAAGAGGTCAAGAAGGCGGAAAAGATATATCTGGCAACGGACCCCGACCGGGAGGGAGAGGCAATTTCCTGGCATCTTTTGTCTGCACTGAAGCTGGAAGGCAAGAAGGTATACAGAATTACTTTTAATGAAATTACGAAAAATGCAGTTAAAGAATCCTTAAAAAATGCCAGGGAAATCAACATGAATTTGGTGGACGCCCAACAGGCGAGACGTGTGCTTGACAGAATGGTGGGTTACCGTATTTCTCCGCTTTTATGGGCAAAGATTAAGCGCGGGCTGAGCGCGGGCAGGGTGCAGTCGGTGGCTCTCCGCATTATTTGCGATAGAGAGGATGAGATCAATGCCTTTATTCCGCAGGAGTACTGGTCTTTGGATGTAAATCTGAAGGTAAAGGGGGAGAAAAAGCCCATTACCGCGAAGTATTATGGAACGGCAGAGGGCAGACAGGGAATTACAAATAAAGAGCAGGCGGACTCCGTTACGGCATCCCTGAAAGACGCTCAATATAAAGTGGATGAAGTGAAAAAGGGGGAGCGCATGAAAAAACCGCCGCTGCCCTTTACAACCTCTACACTTCAGCAGGAGGCCAGCAAGACGCTGAATTTTTCCACCCAGAAAACCATGCGTCTGGCCCAACAGCTCTATGAAGGCGTGGATATTAAGGGGGAGGGAACCGTGGGCCTGATTACTTACTTGCGTACGGATTCCACACGGGTGTCTGAGGAGGCGGAGAAGCAGGCGTCAGAGTTTATAAGAAGCCGTTACGGAGAGAATTATGAGGCGCCGGGCAGCTTTGGGAAAAGGAACGGACAGAAGATTCAGGATGCCCATGAAGCCATTCGTCCCACGGATATTAACAGAATGCCGGCTCAAATCAAGGATGAGCTGCCCAGGGATTTGTTCCGGCTCTATCAGCTGATCTGGAAGCGCTTTGCGGCCAGCAGGATGAGCGGGGCCAGGTATGAGACCACGTCCGTGAGAATTCGGGCGAAAGAGCAAATATTTACTTTGGCGGCGTCCAGAATGGTGTTTGACGGTTTCATGAGTGTATATGTACAGGAGGATGATAAGGAGGAGAACAATGCTCTGAAGGGCGAGCTGAATCGGAATAGTGAACTGGAGTTTATTTCCTTTGACCCGAAACAGCATTTTACCCAGCCGCCCGCCCACTATACGGAGGCTTCTCTGGTGCGGGCTCTTGAAGAGCTTGGGATCGGCAGGCCCAGCACCTACGCCCCTACTATTACAACCATTCTTGCCAGACGTTATGTAGTCAAAGAAAATAAGAATCTGTATGTGACGGAGCTGGGAGAGATTGTGAATCATATGATGAAGGAGGCGTTTCCCGGCATTGTGGATGTGAATTTTACGGCGAATATGGAGGCTCTTCTGGATGGGGTGGAGGAAGGCTCCGTAAAATGGAAGACCATTGTGTCAAATTTTTATCCCGATTTGGATGAGGCTGTAAAGAAAGCCGAAGAGGAACTTTCCAAGGTTACTGTTGCCGATGAGGTGTCTGATGAGGTGTGCGAGCTCTGCGGCAGGCGTATGGTCATCAAATATGGACCTCACGGACGGTTCCTTGCCTGTCCCGGATTTCCGGACTGCCGTAATACCAGGCCGCATTTTGAAAAGATCGGCGTATCCTGTCCCAGGTGCGGAGGAGATATTGTGCTCAAAAAGACTAAGAAGGGAAGGAAGTATTATGGCTGCATAAATCACCCGGATTGCGATTTCATGGTTTGGCAGAAACCTTCGGGAGAAAAGTGTCCTCGATGCGGGGGGCTTCTTTTGGAAAAGGGAAATAAGCTGGTGTGTTTGGACGAACAATGCGGATATGTGAAAGGAAAGAGCTCGGAGGCTTGAGTTCTGGAGGCGGGCTTTCCTTTTGAAAAGTATGGAGCGGCAGACTGGTTAATTTACTGTCAGAATTTTCTCATAAATATAAAAAAATACAAATGAATTAACTGTATACACATTGTAATCCGATTTTGTTTGTGCTACAATAAATCTATATTACAGGCGTATATGAATAAAACGGAGGAATGTGTATGAGCAGTGTACAGTTATTGGACAAAACCAGAAAAATCGGCAAATTGCTGCATAATAATAATTCCAGTAAAGTGGTGTTTAATGATATATGCAGAGTAATGCGTGAAATTCTGAATTCCAATGTGCTTGTCATCAGCCGTAAGGGAAAGGTGCTTGGGGTCGGCAAATCTGAGGGCATTGAATCCATCACGGAGCTGATTGATGAGAATGTGGGCGGGTTTATTGATTCCATGCTGAACGAGAGGCTTCTTGGGGTACTGTCCACCAAAGAAAATGTAAATCTGGAAACGCTGGGATTTGAGAGTCCGGACATTAAGAAATTTCAGGCCATTGTCACCCCAATAGAGATTGCCGGAGAGAGGCTGGGTACGCTGTTTATCTATAAATGCTGCGATCAGTATGATATTGACGATATTATTTTGTGTGAATACGGAACTACGGTGGTAGGACTGGAAATGCTGCGGGCTGTAAATGAAGAAAGCGCCGAAGAGAGCCGCAAGATCGCGGTAGTCAAATCTGCCATCAGCACACTTTCCTTTTCGGAAATGGAAGCCATTACTCATATTTTTGACGAGCTCAATGGAATGGAAGGAATTTTGGTTGCCAGCAAGATTGCCGACAGAGTTGGAATTACCAGATCGGTAATTGTAAATGCTCTGCGCAAATTCGAGAGCGCCGGAGTGATTGAATCCCGCTCTTCGGGTATGAAGGGGACCTATATAAAAGTACTCAATGATGTGGTTTTTGAAGAGATCGAAGAATTGAAGCGTCAGAATCAGAGAAAATAGGCAGCCGGGGAGGGGAAGGGACTCATTGATCTAGTCAATAAGTCCCTATTTTCGTGTTTTGGGGGTGAAAACATGAAAAAAATGTTGTTTTTTTGACAGAATTCATTATAATAGAATAAAGTAAGAGTGGTGTGCAGAAAGGAGCTTTCTATGATTAATACCAATGCGTTTGATTATATCAATGTTCTGGGCAGGGCTGCAGACGCCAGCTGGCTGAGGAATGAAGCAATTTCCAATAACATAGCCAATGCGGACACGCCTTTTTATAAGAGGCAGGATGTATCCTTTGAAGCCGAGCTCAAAAGGGCGCTGGGAAATAACAGAAATGAATCGATGGATTCAAAGGTGGCGAATATCACTGTAAGTGAGCTTCAGGCCAGACCTTATACGGATTATGAAAATTTTTCCTACAGACTGGATGGGAATAATGTGGATATTGAAAATGAAAATGTGATGCTCGCAGAGAATCAGCTGAAATATCAGGGGCTTTTGGTAAGCATTAACCAGGAGTTTACCAATCTGCAGGCGGTAATGAGATAAAACGGCAGTGAGATAAAATAAGGAGACGAATAAGAATGGGTATGTTTTCTGCTTTTAACATTAATGCATCAGGCCTTACCTCTCAGAGATACCGTATGGATGTTATCTCTGAAAATGTAGCCAATGCCAATACCACGCGCACGGAGGATGGAACGCCTTATGTGAGAAAGGTTGTAACCTTTGCTCAGAAGGGGGGTCAGACGCCCTTCAGCAGAGTGCTGGGCAGTGTGTCCCTGAGTCATGGCTACAGCGGTCAGGGGGTTAAGGTGGACGGTGTCTATGAGGATACTGAAACGGAAATGAATATGGTCTATGATCCCTCCCATCCCGATGCGGATGAAAATGGTTATGTTACATATCCAAACGTTAATATTATTACGGAGATGACGAACCTGATCGATGCAAGCAGGGCGTATGAGGCCAATGCTACGGCGTTCAACGCAAGCAAATCCATGGCCCTGCAGGGACTTCAGCTGACACAGCAGTAATGTTTGCTTGGCCATTTGAGCCAGGAGGGGATACGATTCCGGCGAAAAGAGCCCTTTGCAGACTTTTCGCTGACATAAATAAAATGCCGCGGGGAAACGAAAAGGTTTTGAGCGCGGGGTGAGAGGAGTACATAAAATGGATTTATCAGCAATAAGCAGTCTTTCTGGAGTCGGCGCCCTTGCACAGGTAGGGGCGGAGAGAGGGATAACTGCGGCTTCGTTGACAGGAACGCTTACGGAAAAGGGCGAAAAGACAGAAGGGACTCTGTTTGATGCTTTTTTAAATACGGCCATAGACAATATACAAACCACCAACAGTTATCTTTCGGATGCGGAAAATGAGGAGATTAAGTTTGCACTTGGCGAAACGGAAAACACTCATGATCTGACGATTGCGCTTTGGAAAGCATCTACCGCGCTGCAGTATACGGTTGCGATACGGGACAAGGTTCTGGAGGCTTACCGCGAGCTCATGCAGATTCAGATATAATAGAGCTGGGAGAAGAATATCATGACAGATAAGCTGAAAGAAATACCCGCAAAAGTACTGGAGTGGTGGAATAAATTTACCGCCAGACAAAAGACCGTGATCATCGGTATCGGGGCGGTGGTTATTTTCACTTTTGCAATTATCATATATGTTTTTTCACAGCCCCAATATTCAAGGCTGATCGTTTGTGAAACAACGGCCGATGCGGCGGAGGTCATTGACATTTTGGATGGAGCCGGCATTGCCCACAGAGAATCCAGCGATGGATTGACGGTCGACGTGGAGACGGAGCAGCTCTCGGCGGCAAATCTGGCCATGGGATCTGCGGGGTACGTGCCGGACGACTACGCTCCGGAGGATGCCTTGAGCGGCGGAATGTCCACTACGGCAGCTGACAAGGAAAAACTATGGGGCGTCTATCTGGAAAGACAGCTTTCCAAGGATTTGTCGGCTTTAAGCAATGTAAAAAGCGCAACCGTGCGCTTGCACATTCCCGAGCAGAACGGAACTCTCATTGCGCAGCAGCAGGAATCTTCCGCTTTTATCCAACTGGAATTGGATGGGACTTTTACCTCCGCCAATGCTGCGGCAGTGGCTAAAGCGGCTGCTACCTATCTGGGAAATGAGACCACGGCGAATATTACGATTATTGATAGTGATTCCAATATCCTGTTTGAAGGTGGAGATGATTATACTTCGGCGGGAATTGCAGGCTCCATGCAGGAGCTTCAGAACCAGGCGGAATCCATGGTGGCAAATCAGGTAAAAAAGGTTCTTTTTGGCACGAACCAATACAATGCCATTGAGGTGACCAGCCATCTGGCGATGGATTATTCCAATTACGAGGAGACGGTAAAGGAATATTACGCCAATGATGGAAGGGAAGAGGGGATGATCGCCCATCAGGACACGTTTGATTCTGAGAGCGACAGCGGCGGGAGCGCAGTGCCCGGCGCGGAATCCAATGATGGAACGGTTGAGGTTTACCCTGACTCGGGCACCACATCCACTACACAGTCAGAAACCTCCACAGATTATCTTCCTAATGAATCCATTAATTACAGTGTGACTCCGGCGGGAGGGATAGATTATTCACAGTCATCCATATCGATTGCTGCCATTACATGGAATGAGATTTATGAGGATGATGTGGAGCGCCAGGGGCTTTTGGACGGCATTACCTGGGAGGAGTATAAGGCGGCAAACAGTGCGGATGTAAGAATGGATGTTGATCAGGATTTTTACAGCATGGTTGCCAATGCTACCGGAATCAGTGAAGACAGGATTACGATTGTGGCTTATGAATCTCCTGTTTTTTACGACAGCGAGGGGATGAATGTCAGCTGGACCACGGTTTTGAGCGTTCTAATGCTTATAGTGATTTTGGCTCTGTTGGCTTTTGTGGTTCTGCGCAGTATGCGCACCAGGATGGTTGCGGTTCAGGAAGAAGAGCTTTCTGTGGAAAATCTTCTGCAGTCTGTTCCGGAACAGCAGCTTGAGGATATTGATGTAGAGACGAAATCTGAGACGCGCAAGATGATAGAAAAGTTTGTGGATGAGAATCCGGAGGCGGCTGCAAGCCTGCTGCGTAACTGGCTGAATGAGGATTGGAATTAAGGGGCTTAAAGGAAGGGTGTGCATTTTATGGCTAAGACAAAAGATGGCGATATTTCCGGTTTGCAGAAGGCGGCGATTTTGTTGATTTCTCTTGGGCCGGAGCGCTCAGCCGGTGTTTTCAAGCATTTAAAAGAAGATGAAATAGAAGAACTGACTTTGGAGATTGCCAATACCAGGAGCGTGACGCCCCAGGTTAAGGAAGAGGTTATTAACGAATTTTATGAGGTGTGCCTTGCCCAGCAGTATATTGCAGAGGGAGGCATCTCCTATGCGAAAGAGCTTTTGGAAAAGGCTCTTGGCCCGGAAAAGGCAATGGATGTAATCGGAAAGCTGACGGCATCTTTGCAAGTGAAGCCCTTTGAATTTGTTAGAAAAACAGATGCTTCACAGCTGATTAACTTTATTCAGGATGAGCATCCTCAGACGATTGCGCTGATTTTATCTTATCTGTCGCCCAATCAGGCTGCGTTGATTGTTTCATCGCTGCCCCCGGACAGGCAGGCGGAGGTGGCGCGGAGAATCGCGGTGATGGACAGAACCAGTCCGGAGGTAATCAAGGAAGTGGAAAAGGTGCTGGAATCCAAGCTGGCAAGCCTTGTAAATCAGGATTACACCATTATCGGCGGCGTGGATGCAGTGGTGGAAATTCTCAACACTGTGGACCGCGGAACGGAAAAACATATCATGGAAACTCTGGAGATCGAAGAACCGGAGCTTGCGGACGAGATTCGGAAAAAAATGTTTGTGTTCGAGGATATTCTGCTTTTGGACGACAGGGCCATACAGAGAGTGCTGCGTGACGTGGATAATAACGATCTTGCCATTGCTCTTAAGGGCGCTAATGAACAAGTTCAGAATGCAGTGTTTAACAATATGTCCAAGCGTCTTGCGGTTATGATCAGAGAAGATATGGAGTTTATGGGTCCTGTCCGCATGAAGGATGTGGAAGAGGCACAGCAGAAGATTGTCAATATTATCAGAAAGCTGGAGGATGCAGGAGAAATCGTTATATCCAGAGGCGGAGGTGACGAGATCGTTGTCTAGTAATTTATTAAAAAGGAGTTACACCCATGTGCTGCAGGGTGAAAAGCGCGTAATCGACAGCAATGATCTGATAACAAAAAGAATAGAGGAACTGGCAGAGAAAATGCGCCTGCCGGAAAACCAGGGATTTGAACCGGGTCTAAGAGCGGAGTCCGTTGATACTCTTTTGCAGGAAGATAATGATAATGGTGAGGAAACTGCGAAGAGCAGCGTTATAAAGGCTGATACGGGAGCTGAGGCCGGAGAGGCTCTTGCAAAGGCAAGAGAAGAGGCTGAGCTTGTGGTGAATAAGGCCAAGGAGGAGGCTGAAGCGCTGAAAAAGGAGGCTCTTGTTCAGGCAGAGAAAGAAAAAAACGCAGTTTTGGAACAGGCCAGAGCTCAGGGCTATGAAGAAGGGCAGAATAAGGCCAGGGCAGAAAACGCTCGGCTCGAGCAGGAGTGGAAGAATAAAAGCAGAGATTTGGAAGCGTCATACCAGAAAAAGCTGGACGAGCTGGAGCCGCAGTTTATCGACACGATTACCGGTATTTACGAGCATATTTTCCATGTAGACCTTCAGGGGTACAGAGAAGTGCTTGTCTATCTGATTTCCGCCACTATGCGGAAAATTGAAGACAATCGTAATTTTATTATTCATGTTTCCAAGGAGGATTATCCCTATGTCAGCATGGAGAAAAAGCAGCTTTTATCAGGAATGTCGGCGGCAAACAGCGATGTGGAGATTGTGGAGGATTTGACGCTGAGTAAGAATCAGTGTTTGATTGAAACAGAAGGCGGAATTTTCGACTGCGGGGTGGGCACTCAGCTTACGGAGCTTGGGCAGAAGCTGAAGCTTTTATCCTATGACAAACAACCTGGGAAACAGGAGCGGGCATGATAGTTGATTTTGAGAAATATAAAAAAATAGAGGATAAAACCTTTTTCAGAAAGCTGGGCAAGGTTGTCAATGTAGTGGGATTGACGATTGAATCAGCAGGGCCAGACGCAAAGCTGGGAGACATTTGCAGAATCTTTCCGGAGGGAGATAATGATCCGGCCCCTATTATGGCGGAAGTTGTAGGGTTTAAGGACAGAAAAACTTTGTTGATGCCCTATGAGGCGGTGGATGGCATTGGGCTGGGATGCATGGTGGAAAATACCAATTATCCGCTCAGGGTGCAGGTAAGTGAAAGCCTCTTGGGTAAGACGCTGGACGGACTGGGACGCCCTATCAGCGGGGAATTAGTAGAGGGAGCAAGCTATCCGGTAGAGTCGGCCCCTCCGGATCCCATGAGTCGAACCATCATTGATCAGGTGCTTCCTCTTGGGGTGAAGGCGGTAGACGGACTGATTACGGTGGGGAAGGGTCAAAGGATTGGTATTTTTGCAGGTTCAGGCGTGGGAAAATCCACTCTGATGGGAATGTTCGCCAGAAACACCAGAGCCGACATTAATGTGATTGGCTTGATTGGAGAGCGGGGAAGAGAGGTTCGCGAATTTATTGAGCGAGATCTGGGTGAGGAAGGTATGAAGAGATCTGTGGTAGTGGTCGCCACGTCTGACCGCCCTGCACTGGAGAGAAATAAAGCGGCAAAGACGGCTACGGCTATTGCGGAATATTTTCGGGACCAGGGCAAGGACGTGCTTCTGATGATGGATTCTCTGACAAGATTTTCCATGGCTCAAAGGGAGATTGGTCTTGCCAGCGGGGAGCCTCCTGTGAGCAGGGGTTATCCGCCCAGTGTGTATTCTGAAATGCCGAAGCTGCTGGAGAGGGCGGGGCGCGCTTCAAAGGGATCCATCACCGGTCTTTACACAGTGCTTGTGGACGGCGATGACTTTAATGAGCCCATTACGGATACAGCCCGCAGCATTTTGGACGGACATATTATGCTTAGCAGAAAACTGGGACATAAAAATCATTATCCGGCCATAGACATTCTACAGAGTATTTCAAGATGTATGAGTCAGATAGCTGACAGAGAGCACAAGCAGGCGGCTGGAAAATTAAAGACGGTGCTTGCTACTTATAACGAAGCGGAAGATCTGATTAATATCGGAGCTTACAAAAATGGAAGCAATCCTTCTATTGACTATGCAATCGGCAAGATTGATGCAGTGAATGAATTTTTGTGCCAGGGTGTGGAAGAAAAATTCGAATTTGAGGAAACTGTGGCGGCTTTGGAAAAGCTGTTCCAGTAAGTTTTTACAGGATAGGAAGAGCGGTGGACGCAGATGGCGAGATTTCGATATTCCCTGCAGAGCATCTTAAATATCAAACTGAAGATGGAGACTTTGGCAAAGCAGGAATTTGCGGCGGCTAAGAATGCTCTTGACAGAGAAGAGGAACGTCTCCGGAAGTTGAAGGTCAGAAAGACCTATTATGAAGAACAGGCAGGCTCTCTTCTTTCCGGCAAATTAAATATAAGGGATATTGAAGACAATAATGAAGCGATTCTCCGCATGGACGAGTATATTGAAGAACAGATTGTTCGGGTGGAGAAAGCGGAAGCGGCTCTTGACGCTGCCAGGGAGAAGCTGACAGAGGTAATGAAGGAGCGCAAGACCCACGAATCCCTGAGAGAGAAAGCCTTTGAAAGCTTTCTGCAGGAGGAGAACAGACAGGAGAGCAAAGCGGTAGACGAACTGACCAGCTATACTTATGGTCAGAAACAGCAGGTGAGTGAATAATGGCAAAAGGAATCAATGCGGAGAAGCTGAGTGCTCCCACAGAAAAGCAAAAACTTGAAATGGAAAAAAAGGAATTGAAACAGCAGCAAAGAGAGCAGCGGAAAGAGGCTAAGCGCAGGGCCAGAGAAATTGCCAGACAGGAAGAGGCTCTGGGTGAAGGAGAAGAAAGCAATGGGCTTGTGACTTTTGGGGCTACGATCCTGATTGTTGTGCTGTGGCTTGCTGTTATATGCGTTGTGATAAAGCTGGATGTAGGCGGCTTTGGAAGCAGAGTGCTGACCCCCGTGCTTAAGGATGTACCGGTTTTGAACAGAATTCTTCCGGGGCAGGCAGTGACGGAGACGACAGATCCCGATAGCTACGGAGGATATACAAGCCTGGAGGATGCTGTAGCCCAGATCAGAAGCCTGGAGCTTCAGCTGGAACAGGCGCAGAATGAGTCCCAGTCAAAGGATGAGGAGCTGGAGAGTCTGAGGTCTGAGGTGCTTAGGCTTCAGGAATTTGAGCAACGGCAGGTAGAATTCCAGAGAATACAGACACAATTCTATGAAGAGGTAGTGTATGCCGATAACGGACCGGGTGCGGAGGAATATCAGAAATATTATGAATCTATGGACCCTGCCACGGCGGAGTATATTTACAGGCAAGTAGTCGCTCAGCTCGAGGAGAGCCAGGAGGTACAGGATTACGCAGAGGCTTATTCTCAAATGAAGCCCAAAGAGGCGGCGGGAATTTTTGAGGCAATGACGGATGATCTGGATTTGGCTGCCAGAATACTGGGTGTAATGAGTGCAGAGGACAGAGGAAATATATTGGGACAAATGGATCCGGATGTTGCGGCAAGACTGACTAAGATTATGGATCCGGAATCTTAAATCATATCCGTGTTACGGATGACAGATTGCTAATATTATGGTTTGAATGCCTTATCAGGCTTTCAAATAAATACATTTCAAACAGAAAGGAGGATTGAGAATGACAAGCACACCTGTAAAGGACATGGGAAGTGTGATGAGAGGGGCAACGCAGACTTTTGCTGCATCAGGAAAGACTGCCGCTTCGGGCTTTCAGCAAATACTGAGCCAGCACACGGATCAAAGCGGCGCTCAGAGGTCTGCCTGGGAAGATACTGACCCGGCAGAAAAGGCAGCATCTTCCGGCGCTAAAACTGCCGCTGATTCTTTGAGAGCAAAAGAGCCGTCAGGCACAAAGCTGTCTGAAAAGACGGAAGCTGCCGGGGATGATGAGCTTACCCAGGAAGAACTGGAGCGGGCCTTGGAAATGCTGGGAAGCGTTTCGGCTCAGCTTATGGAGGAAATTGCCGGAGCGCTGGGAATGACGCAGGAAGAACTGCAAAGTCTGCTGGGGGAGCTTAATATGCAGCCCATGGATCTGCTGAATCCAGAACAGTTAAGCAGCTTTCTGTTGTCTGCGCTGGGAGCGGAGGATTCTTTCTCCTTGCTTACGGATGGAGAGCTGTATCAGAGCTATCGGTCTATTATGGACCGGCTGAATGCACTTTTGGAGCAGACCGGCGAGGCGCTTTCGCTGAGCAGTGAGCAGCTTGTACAGTTGGCGGAGCGGGCGGCGGATGGAGATCTTCAAGCTGAGAATGCGCAGGATGCCATATCTGTGGAAATTCTGACGCAGGAAACCGAAGGAGGAGACATATCTGCCGAGGGCTCCGAAGAGACGGGAAAGACTGCTCAGACATTGACTGAGGGCAACAATGCAGGTGCAAAAGAGGTTCTTGAGTCGCAAAAACAGACTTCGGCTCAGTCGGATGAAGGAAATGGACGCCAGACTGGGCAGGAGCAGGGACAAAATGGAAATATTCTTTTGCAGAATCTGCGGGCAGAAAGTCTTCAGCCACAGCAGGCCTCTGACAGCGCAATTTCCTGGAGTTATGATACTCAGGATATAATGCGTCAGATTATGGATTATATGAAGATCCAGATCAAACCGGGAGTATCAAGCATTGAAATGCAGCTGCATCCCGAAAGTCTTGGAACCGTGCACGTTCAGGTGATTTCAAAGGGAGGAGCCGTGACGGCTCACTTTGTTACGCAGAATGAAACGGTTAAGGCCGCTTTGGAGAGCCAGATGGTGCAGCTGAAAGAAAGCTTCAGCGAACAGGGAGTAAAAATTGAGGCTGTAGAGGTGACTGTGCAGACTCATCAGTTTGAGAGAAATCTTGAACAGGGCAGAGGCAGACGGCAGGAGGAGAATCATCCGAAGAACAGAAGCAGAAGAATTAATTTGAATGATGCTTTTGACATGCAGGAAATGGATGAGGAAGAAATGCTGGAGGCAGATATGATGGCTGCTACTGGCAGTACGGTAAATTTTACCGCTTAAAAAAGAGAAGGGAGTGATAAAATGGCATTAGTGGCGCCGGTAGAGGATGGACAGATTGTGGAATCAACCTCCCAAAGTTCATTATCCGGAACTCAGGGTACCAGCAATGGCATGGATAAGGATGCTTTTCTGCAGCTTTTGGTGGCGCAGATGAAATATCAGGATCCGTTGGAGCCTACGTCCAATACGGAATACATATCTCAGTACGCGCAGTTCTCCCAGGTGGAGCAAATGCAGAATATGGCAGGAAGCATGGATCTGCAGAGGGCAAGTTCTCTTGTGGGAAAAGAGGTCTATGTCAAGACCACCACATCTTCAGGAGAAACCAAGTATGTGCGCGGCAAGGTTGATTATGTGTATTATGAAAACGGGAAGCCGTATCTTTCGATTAACGAACAGCTGTATTCGCTGGAGGATTTGGATACGGTGGCGGATTCAGAGTATCTTGCGGCAGTCGACAAGGCTCTTGACTTCAATGAAAAGCTGAACAAGCTTCCAAGTGTGAATGTTTTGGATTTGTCTTATGCAGACACCATAGACGAGCTGGAGAAGACTTACAACGAGATGACGGAATATGAGAAGAGCTTTCTGGCCACAGAGGTAGTCAACCGTTTAAATAAATACATTGAAAAGCTGGAGGAGCTCAGGGCAGAAGAGGGGAACGGCGGCTCGGGCGGTGATGGATCCGGAGATGGTACGGGAGACACAGGAGATACCGATGGAACGGGAAATACAGATACGGGAGCACAACAAATATGAATGTTCAAAAAAGCGGTTATCTGTCCATTGAGCAGCTGACCGACCGGTATCTGGCTCCGGCACAGAGGACAGGGGCAGAAAGGACCACGGACGGTCTTACATTTGAAGAGGTTCTGCGACAAAGAGCACTGCAGGGAGCGGAAGTTGGAGCGCTGAAGTTTTCCAAGCACGCGGCAGTACGGATGGCAGACCGAAATATTGAGCTCAGTACAGAGCAGCTTGCACGGCTGAATGATGGGGCTAAAAAAGCGGGACAAAAGGGGATCAGAGATTCTCTTGTGATCGTGGATGAACTTGCGTTTATTGTAAACGTGCCCAATCAGACAGTGGTCACTGCAATGGACAGTACGGAGACGAGTGAAAACGTATTCACAAATATAAACGGAGCGGTGATTATATGAGCCGGACCTGGAAGGAGGCTTACATCTCCCGAGTGACAGAGGGAGACAGGTTCCGTTTCAGCAGGAGGAATAAATACTATGATGAGAGCAATGTATTCTGGTGTATCAGGACTGAAGACACACCAGACCAAGATGGACGTTATTGGTAATAATATTGCCAATGTTAACACAGTTGCATTTAAATCCCAGTCTATTGTATTCAGCGATTTGATGAGCCAGACAACTCAGAACGCCAGCGGCCCCAATGCCCTGACGGGAGCAGGGGGAACCAACGCACGGCAGATCGGTCTTGGCGTAAAATCGGGCGCAATCAACACGAACATCACTACCCAGGGAGCAGCACAGTCTACCGGAAATCCTTTTGATATTATGATTAACGGAGAAAATTTTTTCGTTGTCAGCAATGGGAGCGAAAACTTTTTTACCAGAGATGGCTCCTTCTATGTGGATGGAGCGGGTAATCTGGCCATGACGAGCACCGGCTACAATGTTATGGGCTGGGGAGTGGATGAAGCCACAGGAGAGATCAGGCAGGATACGGTGGCTGCCCTTCGTATTATGAGCGCGGCAAATATGACCTACCCTCCCGAGGCCACCACTAACGGATATATCTCAGGAATTCTGGACAAAAACGATACGGATGTAACCAGTGCAAACGGAAAAGTAGTGAATCTGAGCTTCTATGATGCCTTGGGCTACAGCTATATCGCAAAATTCACTTTTAAGCAGTCGGATGATCCAAACCAGTACAGCCTTGAGCTGACGGAACTTTTGGATTCAGAGAATAATCCCGTTGACATTACCAATGTGACCTTCGGCACCCAGAACAATACCCAACAGAAGGTAACCCAGGTGAGCTTCAACGATGCTGCCTATACTTGGAACGGCACTGAGCTGACTTCAGCGGACGGCGCTACTGTCTATGCGGATCTGGCGCAGATGTTCCAGGGAGGCGTTCTTCAGCCTGGAGATACGCCGATTACCGTGGGCGGACAGCCGATGACGGTTCAGGAGGCCCTCGACAATATTGCCGCAGCCTACGGCTATGAGGGATCCACCGATGAGTTCCTGAGCCTTTACATGAATGATAACGCAGGAACTCCTGTCTCCGTGGAGCAGATGCTGGCAAATGTGGCGGGAGGAGGTGCGCCGGATCCGTTCCCGGCATTAGGCACGGATTTTGAGGCTGCAGGAAGGTTCTTTGATGGAACGACCGTTGCCTTCGATGGCAATACAGGAAAGCTGATAGGATTAGGCGGCTCCGCAACACAGACCAGCACCATAGTAGGGTTCAGCGGTCTGGGCGGCAATTTTGCAGATATTACCTTGGATCTGTCTGAAATGACCACATTTGACAACAAAGGCACTTCCACCGTATCAGCAACCAACGGCGATCTGGATGGCTTGGGAACGGGAAGGCGTCTCGGTGATATGATTGGCGTATCCATTCAGAATAACGGCATGATTTATGCCAGCTATGATAATGGTATGACCAAGCTTCTGGGACAGATTGCAACGGCTGAGTTCGCTAATGCTTCCGGTCTGGAGAAACAGGGAGACAATCTCTATTCTGCTTCCCTAAACTCCGGTGCGTTTGACGGTATAGGCGTGGACATTACTGCCAGCGGCGGATATATGTCCACCGGACAGCTGGAGATGAGCAATGTGGATTTGTCTACAGAATTTACGGAAATGATTACCACTCAGAGAGGATTTCAGGCCAACAGCCGTATTATTACGGTTTCGGATACTCTGCTTGAGGAGCTTACAAATCTGAAGCGGTAGGCGGTAAGGTAAATGTCAGTAAGCTGGTTTCATGAATTTACTGACAGAAGGGATTGGATAAGGGGCGGAGGATTCCGTCCCCTGCCCCTTGCACGAATTAGCGTATCGGTTTTGCGTATGTTTTCGGGCAGAACCTGAAGAAGAGAGGTGAGCTTCTTATGGTTGAGGTAACCAAAATCAACGGCGTTAAGATTCTTGTTAATCCTCATTTGATTGAGGTTGTGGAGGAGACGCCGGACACGGTGATTACGCTTACTACAGGTAAAAAAATAATTGTAAAAGAAAGTAGACAAGAGATAAAAAATCTTGTAAAATTGTACAGAAAGGATATTCTTGCAGAATAATTCAAAAAATTGCGGAATGTTAGGTGATTCTCGTGGATATAGCATCCTTATTAGGCATTATCTTAGGGTTATTGGCAATCGTATTCGGCGTTATCAGTAGCGCCGGCTTGGGCGGCGTTTATGAATATTTGGATTATCCCTCCGTTATTATAACTTTCGGCGGCGCTTTTTCCTGTACATTGATGAGCGTCAGCTTGCAGAATTTTATTGGAGGAGTCAAATCCATTGCTTTGATTTTCAAGGCTCCTGTGGTAAATACTGCGGAGATGATACGAAAGATCATCGAGCTGTCAAATATGGCGAGAAAGGAAGGTCTGCTTTCCTTGGAGGAGGCGGCTGCCGACCTGGAAGATCCTTTTTTGAAAAAAGGCATCCTGTTAATTGTGGATGGTACGGATCCCGATCTGGTCAGAGCCATCATGGAGACGGAGCTTGTGAGCATTGAAGGGCGCCATAAGGAAAAAATCGGTTTCTGGGATACGCTTTCTGCCATGGGGCCTGCCTGGGGTATGATCGGTACTCTGATAGGCCTGGTGGATATGCTGTATAACATGGAGGATCCCTCCACAATCGGCCCGGCCATGGCCGTGGCATTGATTACAACATTGTACGGTTCCCTCCTTGCAAACTGGATTTGTATTCCGGTATCCAGCAAGCTGAAGGCTGACAATGAAGTAGAAATGATGCAGAAGGAAGTTATGATAGAAGGACTTTTGTCTATTCAGGCAGGGGAGAATCCCAGAGTAATTGAAGAAAAGCTCAAATCTTTCCTTGCTCCTGCCGACAGGGAGGAACCTGCAGAAGAAGGAGAGGCAGGGGGTGAAGAATAATGGCCAGACGCAAGGAGGATCCGCCGGCAGGGGGGAATGCGCCGTGGATGAATACATTTGCGGATTTGATGAATCTGCTCTTGTGCTTTTTTGTTATGCTGTTCGCCATGTCTACTACGGATACAGAGAAGTACAATGAAATGGTTGCCGCCATGAATAATACTTTCAGTATTTTTGACGGCGGGGCCACGGCTCTGGAAAATGGAAATTTGATTAGCAATGGTGTCAGCCAGCTGACTCAGCTGGACGAATACATGAACAGTACGGGCAGGGCTGCGGAAGGGCAGGATAACGATCAGCAGTTTGATGAAACTGTCGGCAGTTCGGTTCAGGAGTTGGCTCAGGAGCTTGATGAGCAGATGCTTTTTCAGAATGAGGAGCTGTCAGAAAGTATAGAGGAGGCTGTGAACGAGAGCAGACTGGCCGACCAGGTGGAAGTAAGTTTTTCCGCCCAGTATGTACAGCTGACCATGAAAGGAGCTTTGCTATTCGATTCCGGAAGCGCGGAGCTTAGAGGAGAGGCTCTGGAGGTCTTGGATAACGTAGGAAGCATTTTGGAGAGATATAGCTCCGGTACAATTGAAATAGAAGGTCATACGGATAACGTTCCTATCAGCAGCGCCAGATATGCTGACAATGAGGAACTGAGCAGCGCCAGAGCGCTTTCTGTGTTTCATTATCTGGTGGATCACACATCCCTGGATCCCACAAGATTGAAGCATGCAGGAATGGGAGAGAGAATGCCCATTGCGGATAACTCCACCGAGGAGGGAAGGAGCAGAAACCGCAGAGTTGAAATACGGATTTATAATCCGGCTATGGGCTGACGGAGAGAAAAACAGCAGAGAGTTTCCTGATAAGTATAATTGCACGCAGAGGCGCGCAGATGGGAGTAGAAATGAAGAAGAATATGTTGACGGTGCTGATTTTAGCACTTTTGCTGGTGAATATTGTGCTGACAAGCGTTTTGATGGTCGGTGTCATGGGAACCAACAAAAAGACGGCCGATCTTGTGGATAATATAGCGACAGTTTTGAACCTGCAGCTTGCAGAAGAAAACGGAGAGGCGCAGCAGGTTTCTTTGGAGGATACCGTAGTGTATAATCTGACTACCATGACGATTCCTTTAAACAGCGGGGAAGGAGTCCAGAGATATATTCAGTTTGACGCAGCCCTGTCCATGAACACTAAAGGTGATGGGTATGATACTTATGGAGAGACAATCGCAGACAGAGAAAGCCTGATCAAAGACACCATTACTTCAGTGGTTTCAGCCCGCACAGAAGATGAGTGCAGGGCTGATCTTGAAGGATTAAAAGCTGAGATCCTTCAGGCGATTCAGGATTTATTCCAGTCTGATTTCATATATCAGGTGGCTATCAGCGAAGTGAAATTCGGCTAAGGAGGTGAGCTTTTGTGGGCGAAGTCCTTTCACAAAATGAGATAGACAATCTGCTGGCCGCCTTATCAGCCGGAGAGCTTGACGTTGACCAGATGCAGGGAAATGAGGAAAGGAAGGTCAAAAACTATGATTTTAGCCGGCCTACCAAGTTTTCCAAGGAGCATCTAAGGACATTGGAAATTATATTTGAGCATTACAGCAGGCTGGTTTCCACGAATCTTCCTGTATATCTTCGCAAAAACGTACAGGTAGATGTTGCCAGCTCTGAGACAGTCACTTTCAGTGAATTTACTACTGCTCTGTCTAATCCTGTTATTTTGGGAATTATTAATTTTGCCCCTTTGAATGGCACAATTATTATAGACCTGGCCACAAATCTGGGGTATGCGATGCTTGACCGGATGCTGGGAGGAAGCGGAGCTCCTTTGGAGAAAAGCAGAGAATTTTCAGAGATAGAGCTGACCATTCTGCAGAAGATAATGATAATGTTTACGCAGCTTTTGCGGGAACCCTGGAAAAACGTGGTTGATATAAATCCTGTGCTGAACCGCATGGAGACGAACCCTCAGTTTGCCCAGGTTATAGCTCCTAACGATATGATTGCAATTATTACGCTTAACATGAAGATTGGTGATGTGGAAGGGTTTGTGAATATTTGTCTTCCGTTTTTTACCTTGGAAGAGGTCATGGATAAGCTGAATACAAAATACTGGTTTTCTACAATGCAGGAAAATCGTGATGAGAACTATGAGGAGTATATTGAATCGCTGATTCGAAGGGTGGATGTGCCTGTGACGGCAGTACTTGGAAGGAGTACCATCTCCGTGAATGATTTTCTTAATCTTCAGGTGGGGGACTGCATCCGACTGGATTCCAAAGTTGAGAACGATATGGACATTTATGTTGGAAATATCAGAAAGTTTACCGCGTTGCCCGGAGCCAATAAAGAGTCTTACGCTGTCCGGATTACATCGGTAATCAGAGAGGAGGAGTAAGCATGGATGGAATGCTGTCTCAGGATGAGATAAGCGCTTTGCTGGACGGAATGGATTTGTCCAATGATAACGCGGCGGATGATACGGACAGTAGAGAGGGCTTGCCGGAGGGGACAACGGCAGGAGGGAAAGATACGCAGAATGTGGCGGGAGACCAGCCTTCTTCGAGAAGAGCGAACGAGCTTCTGACGGATGAAGAGAAGGATGCCATTGGCGAGGTGGCCAATATCAGCATGGGGTCCTCTGCAACTACATTGTACTCTCTTGTAAGCCGCAAGGTAAATATTACGACTCCGGTAGTCACTCTGGCTACTTGGACCACCCTTATGGGAGATTACGAGAAGCCCTGTGTTTTTATACAGATTAAATATACTAAGGGAATCAATGGCAGTAATCTTTTGGTGCTCAAAGAGCATGATGTGAAGGTGATTGCTGATCTGATGATGGGAGGGGATGGTACCAATACTGATGGCGAGCTGGGAGATATGCACCTGAGCGCCATTGCCGAGGCCATGAATCAGATGATGGGGGCGGCGGCAACATCACTTTCCACAATGCTTAAGACAACCATTGATATTAGTCCGCCTGAGGCTTCCAGGGTTGATCTCACGGAGTATAAGGATGGAGCGGAGGTTGCTCCGTTTTTAGGAGGAACTTTTGTAAAGATTGCTTTCCGCATGCATATAGAAGATGTGGTGGACAGCATGATCATGCAGCTGTATCCCATTGACTTTGCCCGCCACATTATAGATGTCTTTTTCAACATCCAGAGGGGCGGAGATGCGGAGGCGCCCGGTGAGAGTCAGTCTTCACAGGGGAACGGACAGTCTGGGGCGGCGCCTTTTGCTGCGCAATCTGGTTCCGGTGTGGGAGCGGGAATGAATGTTCCGGCCGGCATGAAGTCATCAGGACCGGCACCGGGGATAGCGAACCCCATGGCTATGAATACCTGGAATATGGGAGCAAACCAGATGAATATGAATCAGATGGGGATGAACAAAAATCAGGCGGGAGTAGGGCAAATGGGGATGAATCAAATGAATGCAAATCAAATGAATACGAATGGAATGGGAACGAGTCCCATAAATATGGCGCCGCAGATGAATCTGCAAAACATAAATGTACAGCCTGCTCAATTTCAGAGCTTTTCTGGCAATGTGAACAACGTTTCGGGGCAGGAAAATATCGGCCTGATCATGGATGTGCCTCTTGAGGTTACGGTAGAGCTGGGGCGTACCACAAAGTCGATTTCTGAGATACTTGATTTCGCTCCCGGCACGATCATTGAACTTGACCGTATTGCAGGTGAGCCGATAGATGTTTTGGTAAACGGTAAATTTGTCGCTAAGGGAGAAGTTGTTGTAATCGAAGAAAGCTTTGGTGTGAGAGTAACCGAGATTATCAAATAGGAGGATGGAGAAATGGCAAAGAATGTTTTGATATGCGATGATGCGGCATTTATGAGGATGATGATTAAAGACATCTTGACCAAAAACGGATATAATGTGTCCGGTGAGGCTGAAAATGGGGTGAAGGCTGTTGAGAAGTATAAAGAATTGTCGCCTGACCTTGTTTTAATGGATATTACCATGCCTGAGATGGATGGAATTCAGGCATTGAAGGAGATTAAAAAGCAGGATTCTGGGGCGAAGGTTATCATGTGCTCGGCCATGGGACAGCAGGCTATGGTGATTGAATCCATTCAGGCGGGCGCTAAGGATTTTATTGTAAAACCCTTTCAGGCCGAACGTGTCATTGAAGCTGTGAAGAAAGTGGTGGGTTGACGGCTGTGCTGCTCACAGGAAGAATAAACAGTTATGCACAGTTTGTTGCCGTACTGGCGGTTTTTGTTCTGGTTCTGGGACTGACTGCTTTAACTACCAAGTGGATTGCAGGCTATCAAAGACGACAGAACATGAACTGCAATATTGAAGTTCTGGAGACAACTCGTATCGGCAATAACAAATATATTCAGCTTGTGCGAATTGGGGAGACCTGTTGGGCCATCGCCGTGTGTAAAGATACGGTGACTCTGCTTGGAGAGGTGCCAAAGGAGCAGCTTAAGGAGAAGGGCCCCGGAAATGCGGGGCCGCGGTTTAAGGAGCTTCTGGAAAAGGCGATGAAACCAAAGGAATAATCACATGAAAAAAAGTAAATTAACAGGAAAAAGAATATGGATGTTGGTATGCCTGCTGATTACGGTGGGCATATTGTGTATTCATAAGCCGGCCACGGCATATGCTGCACAACAGCAGCTTACTGGAGAGACGGATATTTCTACCGTTATCAATCCGCCCGGAACGGCGCAGACTCCCCAGGAGCTGAATGAGCTGAACACAGCCAATACGGTGACTATCACTTATAATGATGGGAACGGACAGCTAAACGGCGCTTTGCGGATTCTGATAATCCTTACGCTGATTGCCATAGCGCCGATGCTGATCATTATGATGACCTCCTTTACCCGGATTATCATTGTGCTGCATTTTACCAGGTCGGCATTGAATACACAGACGGCTCCTCCAAACCAAATATTGATTGGAATGGCTTTGATCCTTACGTTCTTTATTATGGAACCTACATTGACAAGAGTTTATGAAGAGGCTATCGTTCCCTTGGAAGAGGGACAGATAGATCAGGAGGAGGCTCTTGAGAGAGGGATGGAGCCTCTTAGAGAATTTATGTATCCTCAGACGCAGGTGAAGGATGTGCAGCTGTTCATGGATATTGCAGGTCAGGAATGGGAAGGAGGCTCTCTTGAGGAGATACCTAATTCCGTACTGATCCCCAGTTTTATGCTCAGTGAACTCAGAACGGCGTTTTGGATTGGGTTTATGATTTTTATCCCTTTTATTGTGATAGATATGGTGGTGGCATCCACTCTTATGAGCATGGGTATGATGATGCTTCCTCCTACGACGATTTCTCTGCCGTTTAAGATACTGTTGTTTGTTTTGGCTGATGGCTGGAGCCTGATAATCGGTAATCTGGTAAAGACCTTCTACTGACGGCTGCTGAGATGAAGCCCGATGTTCTTACAGAAAGGAATGAGTAGATGACTGTTGAAGCAGTTACAGAAATAGCGAATAATGCTCTTTTTTTGATTATCGAGGTGTCTCTGCCTGTTCTCCTGGTATCGCTGATCGTAGGACTGATTATCAGTATTTTTCAGACGGTAACCTCCATTCAGGAGCAGACGCTGACTTTCGTGCCTAAAATTATCTGTGTGTTTTTGGGACTTATGATATTCGGGCACTGGATGATCAGCACTATGGTGGAGTTTACTACGCAGCTTTGGTCTTCCTTCAGCCTGTATGTGAACAGATAGTCGGGAGCGTCACAAATGATTGACTACTCATTTTCCATATATGATCTGGAATACTTTTTGCTGATTTTTGTCAGGGTGTCCTGTTTTATGTTTATAGCGCCCTTTTTCAGCATGAGCAACACGCCTGCAAGAGTAAGAATTGGTCTCAGTTTTTTTGCAGCCATGCTTTTATATACTTCTCTGACGCCTTCAGAGGCTATAGTGTATGACTCGGTGCTGGAATATGCGGTTATCGCAATGAAAGAGGCTGTAACCGGACTGCTCATAGGATTTGGAGCCAATATCTGTACGTCCATTGTGAATTTTGCGGGTTCAATTGTAGATATGGAAACAGGGCTTTCCATGGCGACGCTTTTAGATCCTGCCACAGGAGAACACACCAGCATTACGGGCGTTTTTTATCAGTATATGGTTATGATGCTTCTGATTGCAACGGGGATGTACCGATATTTGTTCGGCGCATTGGCGGATACCTTTACGCTGATTCCGGTAAGCGGCACTGTATTTCGTTCGGATGCTCTCCTGCAGTCAATGATAGATTTTTTGAGCGATTACATCATTATTGGCTTTCGCATCGTACTGCCGGTTTTTTGCGTAATCCTGCTTTTGGATGCCATACTGGGCGTGCTGGCCAAGGTATCGCCGCAGATGAATATGTTTTCCGTAGGTATACAGATGAAAATATTGGTGGGACTTGCGGTCATATTTTTTACAGCGGGAATGCTGCCCGGCGCCGCGGATTTTATTTTCCAGGAGATGAAAAAAATGATCGTATCCTTTGTGGGCGCCATGAGGTAGAGGTGTAAATTAGTGATATTGGAATACAACCTTCAGTTTTTTGCAAAAGAAGGGCAGGGCGGAGAAAAAACAGAGCCCGCCACCGAAAAAAAATTAAGCGACGCCCGAAAGGAAGGACAGGTTGCGAGAAGCCGCGAGATAGGAAATGGCCTGGGGCTGCTGGCTCTGTTTCTTGTTTTGAAGTTTTGGGTGGGAAATATGGGAATCAGGTTTTTATCTGTATTCTCCGATATTTACAATAGAATTCCGGAGGTTGCCACATTTTGGCACGGATATATGCCGGAGACGGATACGGGAATTGTGTTTCGGGAAATGATGCTGCAGTCACTGATCATTATGCTGCCCATACTGCTGATTGGACTTGCAGTATCTTTTTTCAGTGATGTAATACAGGTGGGATGGAAGCCGACGGGAAAGCCTTTGCGCCCTAAATTTTCCAGGATGAATCCTATTTCGGGCTTTTCTAAAATATTTTCCTTAAATGCGGTGATGGAGCTGATTAAGTCCATTGTCCGGATTGGCTTGATCATATATATCTGTTATAATTATCTTGAAGATCAATGGCCGCTGCTTTTTAATTTCTATGATATGCCGTTGCTGCAGGCTCTGCAGCTGATTGCAGAGACGGTTACGGATCTGGGAATTCGTGTAGCGATTGTCTATATGGTCCTTGCGGCGGCGGATTTTGCCTATCAAAAGATCAAATTTGCCCGGGATATGAGGATGAGCAAGCAGGAAATTAAGGATGAATATAAGCAGCAGGAGGGTGATCCTCAGGTAAAAGGGAAAATTCGCCAGAAAATGAGGGAGGTGTCCCAAAGGCGCATGATGCAGAATCTTCCTCAGGCGGATGTAGTAATTACCAATCCCACCCACTATGCGGTTGCTATTAAATATGATCCTCAGATGGCGGATGCTCCTGTGGTAATTGCCAAGGGGGAAGATTTTCTGGCGGCAAGGATTAAGGAAGTGGCGAAGGAAAACCATATAGAAATTGTGGAGAACAAGCCTCTTGCCCGTATGCTCTATGCAAATGTGGACGTTGGGGCAATGGTTCCGCCGGAGCTGTATCAGGCAGTTGCAGAGGTGCTTGCCTTTGTGTACCATCTGCAGGGGAAGATTTAAAGGAAAGGAATTGGCATTATGAACATTACGAAAATGAAAAAAGCGGATATAGGTGTTGCTTTGTATATCATGGCCGCCTTTTTAATGTTTATCATTTCCATTCCATCATGGCTGTTAGACATTTTGCTGGCGGTGAATATCGCCATTTCACTTACCATCATGTTTGGTGCCATGTTCAGCAAAGAGGTTCTGGACATGTCTTATTTCCCTACCATGCTGTTGTTCACAACCATTTTCCGTATTGCGTTGAACGTGTCTTCCACGAAGCTGATTCTGGGGACGGGAGACGCCGGAAATGTGGTGCAGACCTTTGGAGAATATGTTGGCGGCGGAGATCTTATCATCGGTGTTATTGTATTTGTGATTTTGATCTTGATACAGTTTCTGGTAATTAATAAGGGTTCTGAGCGCGTGTCTGAGGTAACCGCAAGATTTACGCTGGATGCTATGCCCGGTAAGCAGATGGCTATTGATGCAGATTTGAACACAGGGGCCATCACCGATGCCGAGGCGAGAAGAAGAAGAGAAAAAATTCAGGAAGAGTCAAGCTTTTTCGGTTCCATGGACGGTGCCGTAAAATACGTAAAGGGAGATGCCATAGCCGGACTGATTATTACGGTGATCAATATTGTGGGCGGTATCGCCATGGGCGTTACAAGAGAAGGACTCGATATAACGGCGGCATTGGATAAGTATACCATACTTACCATTGGCGATGGCCTGGTCAGCCAGATCCCTTCTCTTTTGATCTCCCTTTCCACAGGTATTCTTGTGACGAAGGGGAGTAAGGAGGCGGATTTTGGAACCACTCTGGTCAGCCAGCTTTTCAGTATACCCAAGGTTCTATATCTGGTTGGAGGCATGCTTGCCATTCTGGGTTTTACGACCAGTCTGAATACCATTTTGTTTGTTGGCCTTGGACTGGTGTTTGTCATTGCGGGAAGAACCATTGCAGGTACCATCGAGACAGCCAGAATTGAGCAGGAGGTGGATGTTGAGGAGGCTGCTGCCGAGGAGATCCGTCAGCCTGAAAATGTGAACAGTCTTCTGCAGGTGGATCCCATCGAGCTGGAATTTGGTTATGGAATCATTCCTCTTGCGGACGTAAACCAGGGAGGAGATCTGCTTGACAGAGTTGTCATGATCAGAAGGCAGATTGCTCTGGAACTTGGAACCGTGGTTCCAATTATACGTCTGAGAGATAATATCCAGCTGAATCCAAATCAGTATATCATTAAGGTAAAGGGAATACAGGTCAGCGAGGGAGAAATTCTTTTTGATCATTACATGGCCATGAATCCCGGATATGTGGAGGAAGAAATCACGGGAATTCCCACCTTTGAGCCTTCCTTCCATCTGCCGGCCATTTGGATAACGGAGGGGCAGAGAGAAAGAGCGGAGAGCCTGGGGTATACGGTTGTGGATCCCCCTTCCATAATAGCCACGCATCTGACGGAAATAATCAGACAGCACATTGCAGAACTTTTGACCAGACAGGATGTACAGAATCTGATCAATAACCTGAAGGAAAGCAATCCTTCTCTTGTGGATGATCTGGTGCCCAAGGTTCTTGGCCTGGGAGAGATTCAGAAAGTGCTTCAGAATCTCTTAAGCGAGGGGATTTCCATCAGAGATCTTCTGACAATTTTGGAAACTCTGGCGGATTATGCCCCTACTACAAGGGACACGGATGTGCTGACGGAATATGTGCGGCAGAGTTTAAAAAGGGCTATTTCCACAAAATATTTTCCTTCCAATGAAACCACCAGCGTTGCTACGCTGGATCCGAAGGTGGAACAGGAAATCATGGGCAGCGTAAAGCAAACGGAGACAGGGGCATTCCTGAACCTGGATCCCAGTCGTTCCAAAGCGATTATCGACTCAGTGGGAAAAGAGATACGCAAACTGGAAAATTTGGGAAAAACCCCTATTATCATTACTTCTCCCATTGTGCGCATGTATTTTAAGAGACTGACGGAGGACTATTTCAGGGATTTGGTTGTCGTCTCTTATAACGAAGTGGAATCTAATGTAGAATTACAGTCAGTAGGGATGGTGACAGCTTAATGATTATCAAAAAGTATACGGGGAAAACAGAAGAGGAAGCGGCTGAGGCCGCAAAAAAGGAGCTGGGCAGCGGAGCTGTTATCATGAATGTGAAAAGCATAAAGCCCAGGGGACTGTTTGCGATGTTTCGCTCAAAACAGGTGGAGGTGACCGCCGCCTTGGAGGAAGAGCAGGATTCCTATTCCCCGGTACGCAGGGAACTTCAGAAAACTGCCGTGCAGGAGGCGGTTCCGGCAAATAAGCCGGAAGGCGTGCATTTGACTACAGGAAGCTCTCAGGAAATTGAGAAAAAGCTGGATAGTCTTCAGACGCTTTTGGTAAGTCAGCTTCAGAAATCCGAGCTGGACAAGTCTCAGATCCGGGAGCCGGAAAGCGGGCCTGAACAGGCGCAGCAGCCGGAAAGCAGCGAGAACCAGGCTGAAAAAGAGGAGAACCCTGAACAGGAAAAATTCATCCGCCTGCTGTATAATACCATGCTGGACAATGAGGTGGATGAAAGGTATGTCAATCAGATTCTGGAGGATATAGAGAAAACCAGAAAGCCAAATACTCCTATTGATTATATCCTGGCGAATGTCTATCAAAAGATGATTTTGAAATTCGGCAGAGCGGAGGGAATCCTGCCAGCCGCAGAAGGGCCTAAGGCAGTGTTCTTTCTGGGGCCTACCGGCGTGGGGAAAACCACTACCATTGCCAAGATAGCCAGCGCCTATGCCGTGGTTGAGAAGAAGAATATAGCGCTTCTGACGGCGGATACTTATCGGATTGCGGCTGCAGAACAGCTGAGAACGTACGCCAACATTCTTGAAGTGCCTTTTCGTGTGATTTATACGGAGGAGGAACTGAAAAAAGCCCTTTCAGATTTTAAGAGCTTTGATTATATTTTTGTGGATACCGCAGGGCATTCCCATCAGAATGAGGAACAGCTTCAAAAAACCGGAGAGTTGCTGAAAGCGGCAGAATCAGAAGCGGAATATCAGGCTTTTCTGGTGCTCAGCGCTGCAACCAAATACAAGGATCTGCTCCGTATTGCGGAAAGCTATAAAACAATCACCAAATATCAGCTGATCTTTACCAAGCTGGACGAAACGGTTACCATGGGAAATCTGATGAATCTGAAGCTGTATGCAGATGCCCCTATTGCCTTTGTGACCTGCGGACAGAATGTTCCGGATGACATTGAGCAGTTTAACCCGCAGAAAACGGTAAAATTATTACTGGGAGGCAGGAATTGAGCGAAGGAGGGCAGACATGGATCAGGCAGAACAGTTAAGGATTATAAAAGCGGACAAGCAGACCAGGCCTCTGGCTCGCGTCATTACGGTTACCAGCGGCAAAGGCGGGGTGGGAAAGTCTAATACTTCAATCAATCTTGCCATTCAATTCCGCAGACTTGGAAAGAAGGTTATTATACTGGATGCGGATTTTGGACTTGCAAATATTGAAATTATGTTTGGAGCGGTTCCGAAGCATAATTTGTATGATCTGATTTACCAGGGAAAAAACATCAGAGAAATCATAACCTGGGGTCCGATGGAAGTGGGATTTATTTCCGGCGGCTCCGGCATTGCAGGAATGTCAAACCTCAGCCGTGACTATCTGGGATATATTATTCAAAATCTTGTGCAGCTGGATGCTATTGCCGATATCATTATTGTGGATACGGGAGCCGGAATTGCAGATGCAGTGCTGGAATTTCTGGTTGCCAGCGGAGAAATTCTATTGCTCACAACTCCTGAGCCCACCTCCATAACGGATTCTTATTCTCTCTTAAAGGCGCTCTATCTCCATCCCAGATTTTCTGAAGATGATACAAAAGTGAAAATGATTGCGAACAGAGTGGAAAAAGAGCAGGAAGGCGAGATTTTGTTTCAGAAGCTGAACTCTGTGGTGGCCAGGTATCTGAAGGTGCCCATGACATATCTGGGAAGCGTGCCCCAGGATACACAGCTGGCCCGGGCAGTGATGCAGCAGGTGCCAGTGTCTCTGCAGAACCCGGAGGCCAAATCCAGTCTGGCGTATGAGAAAATTGCTTTGCGGCTTTTGGGAATGGAGGAAACAAGAAGGCAGCCGCAAAGAGGAATGGCGGCGTTTTTTTCTCATATTATTAATAAAAAATAGAAGGTGATGCAGATGCTTTCAAAAGTGATTGCAGTGGGCAGCAAAGTGGAGCTGCGGGCTGCAGCAAGGTCAGGAAGGGATGAGATGGAACAGCCCATATATCATAGTATGGTATATGACATTTTGTCGGAGGACACTCTGGAGCTGACAATGCCGATGGAACGATCCAAGCTGGTTCTGCTGCCTGTGGACGGAGAATACGACATTGTATTTTATGGGGAGACAGGTCTTTATCAGTGCTATGCCCGGATTGTGGACCGCTATAAAAGCGATAATGTATTTATACTGGTGGCAGAGCTGATTAGTGATCTGAGCAAATATCAAAGAAGAGAATACTTTCGATTCAGTTGTGCGATGGATATATTTTTCATAGTGCTTCAGGAGGATGAAATCCGGGTAGTGGAAACGGGATTGCCATATACACCGGAGCCTGAAGCCGTCATGAAAAGAGGTATTATTGTGGACATCAGCGGCGGAGGACTTCGATATGTTTCAGAGCAGCGTTGTGAGCCGGGCAGTTATATTTTTTGCTGTTTTGATCTTTTGAGAGGGGATAAGACAAAAAAGTATGAGCTTGTGGGAAAAGTACTGAGTGTGCGGGAATTGGAGGATAAAAGGGGAGCCTCTGAACACAGAATACAATATTACAACCTGGATGTGACCACAAGAGAAGAGATCATTAAATTTATCTTTGAAGAAGAACGGAAAAACAGGAAAAAAGAAAAGTTAATGTGAGAAGAGGTTGGACATGGTTAAAAAAATTCTGGTAGTAGATGACTCTGCACTCATGAGAAGAGTGCTCTGTGATATAATAAACAGTGATAAAAGATTTCAGGTTGCCGCGAGAGCTACGAATGGTCTGGAAGCCTTCGACCTTTTGAGCAGAAATCGGTACGACGCAGTGGTTCTTGATGTGAATATGCCAAAGATGAACGGCCTGGAGTTGCTGAAAGAACTGCGGAAATTCAAGATCTCTGCCAGAGTTATGATGGCAAGTACGGATACCAGAGAGGGAGCTAAGACAACTCTTGATGCTCTGGAATTGGGAGCCCTTGATTTTATACATAAGCCCGACAGCGCTATAGATTGCCGGGTGGAGACCTTCAAGACGGAGCTCCTGCGAACATTGGATGTTGTTGCCAACAGCAAGCCTCCTGTTTTTGAATCTGAAGAGAAAATTAAGGAAAGCAGGCAGACTACCAGTAAAATGGTAGATATTCTCCGAAAGCATACTGTCAAAATTCCAGGGAAGAAAGTGGTGGCGATTGCCAGCTCCACGGGAGGCCCTAAGGCTCTTCAGGCAGTAATTCCGAAGCTGCCCCAGGAGCTTGACACGCCGGTGCTTGTGGTTCAGCATATGCCGAAGGGCTTTACGGCATCCCTGGCGGAGCGTCTCAATGATTTAAGTGCAGTTACTGTGCGGGAGGCGAAAGAGGGCGATGAGCTGGAGGTTGGAGTGGTGTATATTGCTATGGGGGGGATGCACATGAATGTGAAAACCTCTGCGGCTGGAAAGCATATCATCCATTACTCCGATGAGCCTACCAGGGAGGGAGTAAAGCCCTGTGCCAATTATATGTTTGAATCTTTAGCGGACAGCCGCTACGACAGCATTGTATGCGTGGTAATGACGGGAATGGGTGCAGATGGAACAGAAGGCATCAGGAATCTGAAAGCTAAGAAGCATGTGCATGTGATCGCCCAGGATCAGAACAGCTGTACTGTATTTGGAATGCCTAAGAGCGCTATAGGCGCAGGACTTTCCGATCAGACAGTTCCATTAGATCAGATTGCACAGGAGATAATTTTGCATGTTGGGGTGGCAGCCCGCAACTGATATGCCGTTTCCGGCAGAATGGAGGATAAGATGGACGTAAGCCAGTATCTTGAAATTTTCCTGGATGAAACAAAGGAACATTTGCAGAGTTTAAACACACAGGTTTTGGAATTGGAATCCGACCCTGAAAATGCGGACACGATCAATGAAATATTTCGAGCGGCGCATTCCCTGAAGGGTATGGCGGGAACCATGGGATATAAGAGGATGCAGACGCTGACTCATGATATGGAAAATGTATTTTCCGAGGTGAGAAACGGCAATATCAAGGTTACCCCCGATATGATAGATGTGCTTTTTCACTGTCTTGACGCTCTGGAGGAATATAACAATAATATTCAGGAAACGGCAGACGAGGGAACAAATGACAATGAACCGCTGATCAGACAGCTGAACGATATTTTAAAACAGAACGCAGCACAGGAAGCTGAGGATGTTTCTCCCGCCAAAGAGCCTGAGAAAGCAGATGTTGACGGGGGGAAGAAAGAATCTGAAGGCGGCAAGTGGGATCATATTCATCTGGATGAAAGTCAGATAAGGGTGATCGAAGAGGCTCAAAAGCAGGGAAAAAAAGTTTATGGACTGAATGTTGTGATTCAGGACAGCTGTATTCTGAAGGCGGCACGAGCTTTTTTGGTCTTCAAGGCTGTAGAAGAGAGGGCGGAGATCATTGTATCGGATCCAAGCGCTCAGGATGTGGAGGACGAAAAGTTTGACAAGGATTTCACTTTGATTATTTTGTCCGACGCCGCTTTGGAGGAAGTGGTAAAGGCCGCTGAGAGCGTATCGGAGATTGCTCAAGTTGCGGGGGCTCCCATCATGCTGGAAAATAATAGCTTTTATCATCCTGTCGCTCAGGAGACTCCTGCGCCCCAGGAGAAACAGGCTGAGGAAGCGCCCAAGCAGGTGGCCCCTGCGCCTGCGCCTGTGTCCCCGGATAAGAAGTCCAAACCTGCGGGGAAAGCGGGAGAGAAAAAACAGGCTCCCGGAAAGCCCATAGTTAACCGTACTGTCCGAGTAGACATTGAAAAGCTGGATGTGCTGATGAACCTGGTGAGCGAGCTTATTATAGCGAAAAATTCCCTGGTGTCTTCTGCAAACCAGAGTCATGTTGAGGGAAGCGGAGGCTTTAATGAGCAGATTGAATATCTGGAAAGCGTCACTACAAACCTTCATGAATCCGTAATGAAGGTGAGAATGGTTCCCATTGAGAGCGTTGTAAATAAGTTTCCCCGTATGATCAGGGATCTTTCCAAAACATTGGATAAGAAAATGGAATTGTTTATGTCCGGTGAGGAAACAGAGCTTGACAGGACTGTTGTGGATGAAATTGGAGATCCTTTGATGCATCTTTTACGCAATGCGGCGGATCATGGCTTGGAATCTGCGGAGCTGCGGGCCCAGCGAGGAAAGCCTGAGGTCGGATCCATTTATCTGGACGCATATCAGGATGGAAACAATGTGGTTATTGAGGTAAGGGATGATGGAAACGGCATAGATGCGGAGGGGGTAAAGAACAAAGCCATTGAAAACAAGGTGGTGACTCCGGAGCAGGCGGCGAATATGACGGATAAAGAGATTGTCAATCTCTTGTTCCTCCCCAGTTTTTCCACAGCGAAGAAGGTTACAGATGTATCCGGAAGGGGTGTGGGGCTGGACGTAGTGCGCTCCAAGATTGAATCTCTGAGCGGAGAGGTGGAAGTTAAATCAAAGCTGGGAGTTGGAAGCACGTGGACCATTAGGCTTCCGCTGACACTGGCCATTATACAGGCGCTTATGGTAGTTGTGGGCGGTGAAAAGTATGCCATTTCTCTCGGCTCCATTCAGACTTTGGAGGATATTGCACCAAGCGACGTGAAGCTGGTGCAGAATAAGGAGGTTATCAATTTAAGAGGAATGGTAATTCCGCTTATCCGTCTTTCCAAGGTGCTGGATATAGAAAGCAGTAGGGCGCCAGAAGAAAATTTGATTGTGGTTATCGTGAAAAAGGGAGATAAAATGGCAGGGCTTGTGATAGATGAGTTGATTGGACAGCAGGAAATTGTCATCAAATCTCTTGGCAAATATATCAAGCAATGTAAGTTTATCAGCGGCGCCACCATATTGGGAGATGGTGAGGTGGCTCTGATTCTGGATGCCAATGCTTTGATTTAGGAAGGAGAGATAGCGGTATGGAACAGGTTAGTACGAAAAATCAGGAATATGTGCAGGAAACAGAAACCGACAGCAAAATGCCGGTGGAAACCATTCAATATATCGTAATCCGCCTGGGGAAGGAACAGTACGGCATAGATATCCGCAATGTAGACAATATTGTGCGTATGCAGCATATAACCAGGGTTCCCAAGGTTCCTTCCTATTTAAAGGGGGTTATCAATCTGCGCGGAGAGGTAATTCCGGTCATGAGCCTTCGCCTAAAAATGGGATTGGAGACGGACGAAATTACCAGAGCAACAAGAATTATTATCTTGAAGCTTGAGCAGCAGGGAAACGTAGGAATTATTGTGGATGAAGTAAAAGAGGTGGTGACTCTTGAGGTTACCGATATTGAAAAGGTTTCTTATGATTCCAAGGAGGGCAGGACAAATTTCATCAATGGTGTAGGCAAACATCAGGGAGAGCTGATATCTCTGTTGGAGCTGGGCGCTGTTACCCTTGAGGAAAATGCATAATATTCAATGGAGGAGAAGTGGCCATGGGAGAGCTCAGTTTGGAAAAGGTTTCAGAGAGCTATTTTGACGTATTGAAGGAAATTGGAAACATTGGAGCGGGAAATGCTATGACGGCTCTTTCCCAGATGCTCCAGTGCAAGGTGGACATGAAAGTGCCACAGGTAAGACTTCTTGATTTTTCGGAGGTAGGGGCTCTTATGGGGGGGGAAGAACAGATAATGGTAGGCGTTCTTCTCGGCGTTGAGGGGGACATTACCGGCAGTATGATGTTTCTAGTGGAAAAGGCCAGCGCAAAACACCTGATTAACAAGCTGATGATGGGAATGGCGCCGGAGGGTGACGATTTTTCCGATATGGAGCTGTCCGCCATGCAGGAGCTGGGTAATATTATTACCGGCGCATATCTGAATTCCCTTTCCTCTTTGACAAACTTGCAGATTTTCCCTACGCCGCCTGCGCTGACGGTGGATATGGCGGGGGCGATTCTGAGCGTGCCGGCGATTCAGTTCGGTATACTGGGCGATAAAATTTTGCTGATTCAGTCCCAGTTTTATGATGATATTGAGATAGATGGTTATTTTATTCTGATACCGGATTTGGAGTCATATTCCAAGATACTTTCTGCTTTGGGAATACCGATGGAATAAAACGGATAGGGAAGAGTGAGAAGGAAAAGTGAATGAGTGAGATTATCAAGGTGGGAATGGCAGACTTAAAGACCTGTGTAAGCCCCAACGGCGTGACGACCCTGGGGCTTGGTTCCTGCGTGGGAATTGCCATTAGAGACCCAAATACTAAAATTGGGGGTCTGGCGCACATTATGCTGCCTGACAGTCAACAGATACGAAACAGTCAACAGAATATAGCGAAGTTCGCAGATACGGGAATTGCAGAACTTGTAAGGCAGATGGAGAAGCTGGGGGCGATCCGCAGCCGTATGGTGGCAAAGATTGCCGGTGGAGCGACTATGTTTAATTTTCAGAGCCGCTCCGATATGATGCAGGTGGGGGAGCGCAATGTGGCAGCCACCAAAAAGAAGCTGAAAGAGATGAATATTCCCATTCTCGCGGAAGATACAGGAGCCAATTACGGACGAACGGTTACTTTTTTTCCTGAAACAGGAGAATTCCATATAAGAGCAGTGGGAAAGACAGAGAAGATTATCTGACAATAAATGCCTGCTAAAGCGGGCGGGGAGTATAGTCATGAATAGAAAAAATATGCCTTTGATACTTATGCTGACGGCAGGGGCCGTCACCTGTGTGATTACGTTTATACAGAATTATTCTATTCTGGGAAAGCTCGTATCACTGCTCTTTGTGCTGGTTTTATTTTATTTTCTGGGCAGTGTGCTGAAGTGGACTTTGGATTATTTTGAAAGGCAGAATCAAGAAGAAACCGAAGAAGAGGAAGCGGGAGAGGGAGAAGAGGAAGCGACAGAGGCACAGAGCGAAGAGGGAGAATAATAAGTTTTAATGGACGAGGCTGCTAGAAAAAAACTTTTAGAAGAATACGCAAAAACAAAAACCCCGGAAGTAAGAGAAAAAATTATTTTGGAATATGCTCCTCTGGTGAAGGTGGTGGCAGGCAGGCTCAGTATGTATCTGGGCTGTAACGTGGAATATGAAGACCTGGTCAGCTACGGCATTTTTGGTTTGATTGACGCGATTGACAAATTTGACTGCATGAAGGAAGTTAAATTTGAGACGTATGCCAGCCTCAGGATCCGGGGCGCTATTTTGGACCAGATCAGGAAAATGGATTGGATTCCAAGAACCATTCGACAGAAACAGAAAAAGATTGAAGCTGTTATTAAGGAAGTTGAGCAGAACACGGGTCATACGGCAACTGAAGAGGAAATTGCCAAAGGGCTTGGAATTACTGAAGATGAATATCTGGAATGGCAGTCGCAGATGAAGATAACAGGATTGATTTCTCTGAATGAATACATGGAGCAGGGAAGCGATGTGTCCTGGGAGCGCGGAAGCCATACTACGGCCGGTTTTGAAGGACCTGAGGAACGGATTGAAAGGGAAGAACTGAGCAAGGTTTTAAAAGAGGCCCTGGAACTTTTGACGGAAAAGGAAAAGAAGGTAATTACTCTTTATTATTATGAAGATCTTACACTGAAGGAAATCAGCAGTATTCTGGAAGTGTCGGAATCCAGAGTTTCACAGCTTCACACCCGGGCTCTTCAGAAAATGAAAACAAAAATGGGGAATTATATGGGGCTTTTGTCGGACAGATAATGACCGGCAGAGCGATTTTGGGAGATAGGTTATGCAGGATGGACAATTTGAAGGAGTATGCTTTACAAATGGATATTTTCGCCTGGTGAAAGCGCCGGGCGGCTTTGGAATTCGTTTTTTTCCTCCGAGAGAAGGCGGCGAAGGAATACGGATTTCAGACGTATTAGACTATTTAAACCGTTTTGGAGTAGACTATGATGCAAATCAAATAAAAAAATATATTGCGGAAAAAACAGATGCAGTATGCTTTTTAGGAAGAGGGGACTGCCCTGTCTGTGATGAAAGCTATCTTTTGGAGATCGGTGATGATCAGATGGAGGCTGTGGCAAGATTTTATCCGCCTTCTGAAACGGGCAGGCGAATTACTTTTGAAGAGTTTTTCAGAGATTTGAGATATCGTAATATCGTATCGGGAGTGCAGATGTCGGTTTTGCAGGATCATTTCCAGTCGGGAGGCATTTACTGCACGGATTTGGTCGTGGCCAGGGGGAAGGAGCCCAGGCACGGATATGACGCAAAAATAAAATATCATTTCAACACGGATGTTCATGTGAAGCCTACCATGCGCGAGGATGGCAGTGTGGACTTTTTCCATCTGAATGTAATTAATCATTGCCGGAAGGGAGAGCTGCTTGCGGAAATTATTCCGGAAGATCCGGGAGAGCCTGGAACAAATATTCTGGGCAGACGTGTTGCTCCCAGAACAGTGAAGCGGGCTGTTTTGAAATTCGGACGCAATATTGAACTGTCTCCGGATAAAATGTCCATTTACTCTAAGGTAAACGGACATGTGGTTCTGGTAGGCGACAAAGTATTTGTATCCGATGTGTATGAGGTGGAGAACGTGGATATATCCACAGGAAACATCGAATTTGAAGGCAGCGTACAGGTAAACGGCAATGTGGCCTCAAATTTTGTGGTAAGGGCAAACGGCAATGTGATAATAAACGGCGTAGTGGAGGGAGCTCATATCATTGCAGGCGGCAATATAATTATTGCAAGAGGAATGAATGGAATGGGAAAGGGAACTCTTGAGGCTGCTGGGGATATTGTAGCAAAATTTATAGAAAACGCTACGGCGACTGCCGGAGGATATGTGAATACAGAGTCCATACTGCACAGTCAGGTCAGCGCTCAGACAGAAATAACTGTCACTGGAAAAAGAGGATTCATTACAGGGGGGCACGTTCAGGCGGGTAACCGTATAACCGTGAAAAACCTTGGCTCCGGTCTGGGAGCTTCTACGGTTGTGGAGGTAGGCGTGAGTCCGGAGGTGAAGGCTAAATACGTACAGCTCCAAAAGGAAGTTGCGGAAACGGTGAAGCTGATAAAAAGTACCCAGCCCATTCTGATTAGTTATGGAGAAAAGAAAGCCAGGGGAGTGCGGTTTACCGAGGAGCAGCTCAAATACGTAAAGGATGCTGCGCGGCTGATAGAATCAAAACGGGAGGAAGTGGAGGAGAAAAGCCGTGAGATGAATGAGCTGCAGTCTATTATTGGAATGCAGCGAAAGGCGGCGGTAGTGGTTCAGGGGTCTGCCTATCCCGGCACCACTATAATTATAGGAGACGTCTCCATGATGTTGCAGAGCAATTATCAGTACTGCAGATTTGAAAAGGTTGAAGGTGATGTGAAGATGCTTCCTATGTAGACAGATGCTTTGTACGGAATTAATACACAGCATCTTAAGCAAGTGTGAAAAATCTTTTCAAACATTGAACGACGCCCGCTGAAAGGGGCAGGAGGTAAATATGGCATTTGGTTCCATTGAGATTACGACCATTACGAGAGCGCAGGACTATACGACGATAAAACAGAATGAGGATAACAAGTCTTTTATAAATCAGACGAATATTAGCCAGAAGATTCAAAAGGACACAGAGCAACGCGCCAGGGAGGTGAGAAGCTCAGACAATACGGACTGGCACAACAAAAAGTTTGACGCCAGAGAAAAGGGTAGTAACGAGTATCAGGGTGACGGGGGTAAAAACCGCCGTGAAGACAAGGATAAACGGCAGCGGAGCGCTGAAACCGGCTACGGCGGTTTTGACATCAAAATATAAGGAATGGGATACAAAATGGGTATAATGGAGGTTGTCCTGCTTATAATAGGCGGAATAATATTTATCCTGAGTTTTATCCTCCCGGCTTCAAAGGAGGGAAAGCAGGAAGAGAACAGAGAGCTTGTAAGGGAAGAGATCAGGGAATTGGCAGATAACGAGATCAGCGGCATTAAAAGCCGTGTGGATGGCGTAGTGGATGAAACGGTAGGCTACGTTATGGAGAAAACGGAGCGCTCACTTGAAAGGATTTCAAATGAGAAAATCATGGCAATCAATGAGTACTCTGACACTGTGCTGGAAGAAATCAATAAAAACCATCAGGAAGTCATGTTCTTATATGATATGTTGAACGACAAACATAATCACTTGAAAAAAGTGATTTCTGAAGTGAATCAGACAGTAAAGGAAGCGGAGGAAAAACGAAAGGAAGCGCAACAGACAGTCGACTCCTTTCAAAAGCTGGCGCCGGCAGACAGTGAATCTGTCAAAGAGGAAGAAAAGAAAGATACCGGAGCGGCAGGGGGCGAACCGTTGCCTCCTGGATCCAAAGACTTGGCGGAAGAAGCAGATCTGGCTGGGAATGACACAAATTTTCAGGATGCTGAGGAAGTGGATTCACAGTTGCGGAATTATAACGACAGAATATTGGAGCTTTACAGAGAAGGACTTTCGAAAGTGGCCATTGCCCAGGAATTAGGCTTGGGAGTGGGGGAGGTAAAGCTGGTGATTGACTTGTATCAAAATATGCAAAAATAATTTGATTCGTACAGTTGGATTTGAGGTTTAACATGAAATTAAAATATTATTTGCGAGGATTGGGAATAGGGATTGCCGTCACCGCTGTGTTGCTGAGCATATCTTCAAAGGACGGGCAGACTCTTACGGATGCGCAGATCAGGGAACGGGCGGTACAGCTTGGAATGGTGGATAATGATGCGGTTGTGTTGGCGGATCTGCAGACGGAGGAGAATCTCGAAACACAGACAACTCCTCAGACCCAGGAAGAGCAGGAGACTCAGATAGAGACTAGCTCTCAGACGCAGGAGGAAACCCAGTCGGAGGAAGATATTCAGGCTGGGGAGGAGACGGCTCAGACGGGAGAAGACTCTCAGGGACGGGAAGAGCAGGAAACTCCGATGGAGACAAATTCCCAGACCCAGGAAGAGCAGCCTAGGGAGTCGGCAGGAAATGAAGAAATATTGCAGCCTTCGGAGGAACTTTCGGGCGCAGCGGTGTCAATTACAGTGAATCCGGGTGACACCTCTTTGGAAGTGAGCACAGCTCTGGCGGAGGCAGGATTGGTGCAGGATGCAGAAAGCTTTGACAGGTATCTGTGTGATTACGGCTATTCGAGAACTATCAATACAGGGACATATGAGATAATGCCGGGAACAAGTGATGAAGAAATTGCGGAAATTATTTCCGGAAAACGGTAAAACCCCCTTGCAATGGGGGTTTTGCTATGCTATAATGCTGATGTTGTGACTAAAAAACACGCATTTCGATTTGGCGTCGGTGTCTGCGATATAGCTGATGGATGCCAGAGCTAACCGGGCTAGATAACGCCGGTCCGGCAGAAAAGAAATTGCGGAAGATTTAACCAAACGGAGGTAGAAAATGAGCGTTATTTCTATGAAGCAGTTATTGGAAGCAGGTGTTCATTTCGGACATCAGACAAGAAGATGGAATCCCAAGATGGCTCCCTACATTTTTACGGAGAGAAACGGTATTCATATTATTGATTTACAGAAATCCGTAGGAAAGGTTGACGAGGCATACAGGGCGGTTTCTGAGATCGCGGCCCAGGGCGGAACTATTTTGTTTGTAGGTACAAAGAAGCAGGCTCAGGATGCAGTGAAAACAGAGGCGGAGCGATGCGGCATGTATTATGTCAGCGAGAGATGGCTGGGCGGAATGCTTACCAATTTTAAGACAATCAGATCGCGTGTGGACAGGCTGCATGCCATTGAGAGAATGTCTGAGGATGGAACTTTCGATGTGCTCCCCAAAAAGGAAGTAATTGCCTTGAAGAAAGAATGGGAAAAGCTGGAGAAGAACCTTGGCGGCATTAAGAATATGACCAGAGTTCCTGATGCAATTTTCGTCGTGGATCCCAAAAAGGAAAGGATTTGCGTACAGGAGGCGCATGCGCTGGGCATTACGCTGATTGGCATTGGTGATACGAACTGCGATCCTGAAGAATTGGATTATATTATTCCTGGTAATGACGATGCGATCCGGGCTGTAAAGCTGATTGTTTCCAAAATGGCTGATGCGGTTATTGAGGCAAATCAGGGTGAGGCCGTTTACGCCGAAGAAGAGATGGCTGCCGGCGAGGCAGAGGACATTGAAGAGGTGGCTGCTGCAGAGGAAGCAGAGTAATTTTGATTTGAAAACATATAGAAAGTATGTTGCGCGAGCTTTCTATGCGATAAATATTAAGAAGGAAAAGGTGATAATATGGCAGAAATTACAGCGGCTATGGTGAAAGAGCTTCGTGAGCAGACCGGAGCAGGCATGATGGACTGCAAGAAGGCGCTGAATGAAACCAATGGAAATATGGAAGAGGCTGTTGAGGTTTTAAGAAAGAACGGTCAGGCTAAGGCGGTGAAAAAGGAGGGCAGAATTGCGGCAGAAGGTATTTGCCGTATTGCGTCCAAGGGAGATACTGTTGCGGCAGTAGTAGAGGTAAACTCTGAGACTGATTTTGTTGCAAAAAATGAGCAGTTCCAGCAGTTTGTTGAGGCCGTTGCAAAACAGGCGGTTGATTCGTCTGCTGCAGACATGGATGCGTTTTTGTCGGAAGCATGGATTGAGGATGGCTCCAAGACCGTACAGGAAGCTCTGATTGAAAAAATTGCCGTAATCGGCGAAAAGCTGAGTATCAGAAGATTTGAGCGTGTGGAGGCGGCACATGGCTGCGTTGTTTCTTATGTGCATGGCGGCGGAAGAATCGGCGTAATCGTTGAAGCCGACACAAACGTTGTGAATGATGCTGTTAAGGAAGCTCTGACAAATCTTGCAATGCAGGTGGCGGCGCTTTCTCCCAAATATATCGCTACCGACGATGTATCTGAGGAGTACAAGGCGCACGAGAAGGAAATTATTGCTGCTCAGATTGCCCAGGATCCGAAAATGGCAGGAAAACCCGAGAAGGTGATCGAGGGTGCAATTGTCGGCCGTCTGAACAAGGAGCTGAAGGAAGTATGTCTGTTGGAGCAGGTTTATGTAAAAGCTGAGGATGGAAAACAGACGGTTGCCCAGTATATTGCACAGGTTGCAAAGGATAACGGCGCTGACCTGAGCATTAAGAGATTTGTTCGCTTCGAGACCGGAGAAGGTCTTGAGAAAAAGAATGAGGACTTTGCTGCGGAAGTCGCAAAACAGATGGGAATGTAATTTCCTGAAACCAAAGGTGCGTAAAGCCCTTGAAAATCCCGTAAAACGGGCGTTTTCAAGGGCTTTTTTGCGTTCTGGAGCGAATCCGTAAAGTATCATAAATTATCGCTTTTTACGGGCAAATTTGGGGGATTTTTGGGGGAAGAGTTGGGGGAAGGCTATCCCCCAAATGCCATGTGAAACTTCGCCTCTTTCTTCTGAAATGAGCAGGAGAAGTTTGCGTGTCGTTTCTTTTTGGGGGATAACGCCATCCCCCAAATTTGAACGTGAGTGAGTGTATCCTCCCCCAAATTATCATAAGTTATCAGAAGAAGAAACAGGCAAACTCTGTTTATGAATAAGTGAATATGGATAGATTTTGCAAAAGGTCGTTTGTTCTTTATAGTAGAGAGCAGGCGACTTTTTTGCGTTCTATAAATATATGGCTTTTGCCAGATTTAAAGAAAGAGAGGAAATGTCAATGAAGAATGATGACAACAAGATCAAAGATGTAAAAAGCACTGTAAATCTAATTTCCGGAGCTTATACACTTCCCTTGATCGAAAAACTGTTTCCCAATAGCCAGAAAATCTCGG
>CALWRA010000004.1 GCA_944383825.1 uncultured Acetatifactor sp.
CGAGCCCATCGTCATGGACGGGATCAAGACAAAGAAGCTGGTGGAAAATGCGGAAATGGATTTTGCCGAGCTGATGTTTCAAATGTATGCGGAACCGGGCAACTCCTACGGCGATATAACCCGGTACTTTGTCAAACACTCCATCAAGGTTTATGACAAGGCTCTCCAGCGGGCGTTTATCTCCAAACTGCTGAGAAACCCCGTTTATGTCCAGGCTGATATGGACATCTACGAATACTTCAAAGCCCAGGGCGTAAAAATCGAAAGTCCCCCGGAAATGTTCACAGGGGACAATAGCTGTTATCTCTATCAAGGGCGCGAGGGCGAGGAGCAAATTCTTGTGATTGCCCCGCACCAGGGCCGCATTTCTTCCCAGCTCTGGCTGACTGTTCAGCGCAAGCTGTCACAGAACACCTCTTTCCAGAATGGCCGCAAATGCCATAATACATGGCTGGCCGGGAAAATCAAGTGCGGGCGCTGCGGCTATGCGCTGGCTGCTCTGAGAGCCCAAAATGGCGTTACCTACCTGCGGTGCAAACAGCGGGCGGAAAACGGGAGCTGTGAGGGGGCTGGTACGCTGACAGCGCAAAACATGGAGGCGTTTGTGTACGGCGAGATGGTTAAGAAGATGCGGAAATTCCACACGCTGAAAGGCGGAAAGGAACAAAGCTACAATCCGAAGCTGACCGCCGCCCGTGTTGCCCTTGCAAAGACGGAGGGCGAGATCGAGAAACTTCTGGACACTTTGTCCGGAGCAAATCCGCTGCTCCTGCAATACGCAAACACCCGCATTGAGGAACTGGACGCGGAACGTCAAAAGCAGCTCCGGCTGGTTGCAGACTTGACCGCTAATTCTGTTTCCACTTCACAGATTGATAGCATTACGGGCTATCTTGACGATTGGGAGTCCGTGAACTTTGACGATAAGCGCAAGGTGGTTGATATTCTCATATCACAAATTGACGCTACCAGTGAGGGTGTTACAATCCACTGGAAGATCTAAAACCTTTTCACTTGGCATTATGCCTTTGTATAAAATAGTTTGAAAAAACAAAACATTTTAAAGGAATTAAATGGCTCCATCATATTCTTACGCAACTTGGAAAATATTCATTGGATATATTCATGTGGCATATTATGATTCAGCGCTTTTGGGTGCTTTATGGCGGAGGTGTTTCAAACATATGGCTGAAAAGAATTCTGGCGTATTTTACAATGTTGATGTTGCCGGTTTTTGGAAGGCAATTATTCGAGATTATGAAAAATAAAGTAAAATATTTATCATTTCACAGAGAAGCAGAAAACGGCGGAAAAGAAAGTCCCCGCACTTGACACTTTCTGAAAGTTACTTTACAATAAAATGAAGTATGCGGCAGTATAATGCCGCTGCCCGGATTGGAGCACATATGATAAAGAGCATGACTGGTTTCGGCAGGTGCGAAATTGCAGAGCAGGACAGGAAGTTTATTGTGGAGATGAAGTCCGTAAATCACCGTTATCTGGATGTCAACATTAAAATGCCCAAGAAACTGAACTATTTTGAATCTGCTGTCCGCAGCGAGCTGAAGAAATATATCTCCAGGGGCAAGGTGGATATTTTCATCAGTTACGAAGACTTTTCGGAGAAGATTGCGAACGTTTGCTATAACAGGGAAGTGGCAGAGGAATATCTGAAGTATCTGCGGCAGATGGCTCAGGATTTTGGACTGGAGGATGACGTCAGAGTGTCCACTCTGTCAAAATATCCAGAGGTCTTTACCATGGAAGAGCAGGCGGCGGACGAAGAGGCGCTATGGAAGGAGCTGCAGAGGGCTGTGGACGGCGCCGCGCAGAAGTTTGTGGACGCCCGAATAGAGGAGGGCTGCCATTTAAGGGACGATCTTCTCAATAAGCTGGAAGGCATGGGGGAAATGGTTGATTTTGTGGCAAGGCGTTCTCCCTTGATTATGAAACAGTACAGGGAAAAGCTGGAGGAAAAGGTGAGGGAGCTTTTGGAGGATGCCTCGGTGGACGAAGACAGACTCCTTTTAGAGGTGACCATTTTTGCCGACAGGGTCTGCGTGGATGAGGAAGTTGTGCGTCTTCGCAGCCATATGGAAACCACACGGAACGCTCTTCTGGAGGGCGGAAGTATCGGCAGAAAGCTGGATTTTCTGGCGCAGGAGATGAACAGGGAGGCCAATACCATTCTTTCCAAGGCCAATGATCTGGAAATTTCCAATTGTGCTATAGAGCTGAAAACAGAAATAGAAAAAATCCGGGAGCAGATTCAGAATATAGAATAGAGGAACTATGAATCAGTTAATTCACATCGGCTTTGGGAATATTGTAAATACAGAGAAGATTATCGCTATTGTAAGCCCTGATTCGGCGCCAATAAAGCGCCTTGTACAGAAGGCCAGGGAAATGGGGACGGCGGTGGACGCCACTCAGGGCCGCAAAACAAAATCAGTCCTGATTATGGATAGCAGCCAGATTGTGCTTTCGGCGCTTCTGCCGGAAACCATAGCTGGCCGGGCCCAGTCCGGAGAGGCAGGAGAGGAAGAGGCAAAGCAGGAAGACTCCGGAAAAGCAAAGACATAAGAGAAAGAGAGAAAAGATCGGTTAGAGCTGAAATGGGAAGAGGAGGGCCAGAAATGGAAAAAGGGATTTTAATTGTGATTTCAGGCTTTTCGGGAGCCGGCAAGGGGACTATTGTAAAGAAGCTTCTTAAGACATATGACAATTATGCCCTGTCTGTTTCCATGACCACGAGATCTCCCAGAGAGGGGGAGCGGGAAGGAATAGAATATTTTTTTACCGATCAGGAAAGCTTTAAAAGGGAAATCAGTGCAGGGGGCCTGATCGAGTACGCTATGTACTGCGGCAATTATTACGGTACCCCAAGAGGGTATGTGGAGGACCAGCTTCAGGCGGGCAGGGACGTGATTCTGGAGATTGAGATTCAGGGAGCCCTTAAGATAAAGGAGCAGATTCCCGAGTGTCTTCTTCTTTTTGTGACGCCTCCAAGCGCAAAGGAGCTGGAGAGGAGGCTTACGGACAGAGGCACGGAGAGCGATGATGTGATTCGCAGACGGCTTGCCCGGGCCAGCGAGGAATCGGAAGGCATGGAGGCCTATGACTATATTGTGGTGAACGACAAACTGGACGAATGCGTCAGGGAGATTAACGGCCTGGTGGACGCAGCGCGCAGAGCGCCCGTACGCAGAAAGGCATTTATAAAAGAAATCAGAGACGAGCTGAAGGAGTTCGCGAAAGGAGCAGAGTAATGTTACATCCATCTTATTCTGACCTAATGAAGGTCGTAAACAGTGACGTGGAGCCGGGAGAGGCGCCGGTGGTTAACAGCCGTTATTCCATTGTGATGGCCACATCAAAAAGGGCAAGGCAGATCATTGCAGGAGAGGAGCCTTTGGTGGAAGGTAAGGATAAAAAGCCTCTTTCCATTGCCGTGGAGGAACTCAATCAGGGAAAAATTAAAATTTTAGGTGACGAAGATACAGAAGAATAACTTCCTGGGAAATTTGCGGGGAGGAGCCGCTTCAGGGAAAAGCCGGGCTGCCATAAAACTTTGTGAGGCAGCCCTTTTCCTTTGCGGAGAAAGGTTTTTATGAAGATATTGTTTATATCGCTGGGCTGCGACAAAAATCTGGTGGATTCGGAAATGATGCTGGGAATGCTTTCGGAAAAAGGTTTTTCATTTACCGACGACGAAAATGAGGCGGATATTGTAGTGGTGAATACCTGCTGCTTCATCGGAGACGCCAAGGAGGAGAGCATTCATACGCTGCTGCAGATGGGCGAGCTCAAGGATCAGGGGCGCATCAAGGTCTTGATTGCCGCAGGGTGTCTGGCTCAGCGTTACCGAGAGGAGATACAAAAGGAGATTTCTCAGGTGGACGCCATTGTGGGTACTACAGCCATAGCAGATATTGCAGCTGCAGTGGAGGAGGCGCTTGCCGGGAAGTCTCTCAATCACTACAAGGATATTAATGCGGCGCCGGTTACAGGCAAAAAACGTGTGGTGACTACCGGAGGACATTTTGCCTATCTGAAGATTGCTGAAGGATGTGATAAGCGCTGTACTTACTGCATTATTCCCAAAGTAAGGGGAAGCTATCGCAGTGTTCCTATGGAAAGCCTGACGGAGGAAGCCCGGCGTCTGGTGGAAGGCGGTGTAAAAGAACTGATTCTGGTGGCTCAGGAAACCACTCTCTATGGTGTGGATCTGTACGGGAAAAAAAGTCTTCCTGAGCTGCTGCGCCGTCTGTCGCAGATAAGCGGCCTTTACTGGATCAGAATTCTGTACTGCTATCCTGAGGAAATCACGGATGAACTGATAGAAACCATAGCCAGTGAGCCGAAGGTATGCCATTATCTGGATATTCCCATTCAGCATGCCTCCGATGTCATTTTGCGGCGCATGGGAAGAAAAACCAGCCGGGAAGAGCTCCAGAGCATGATAAAAAGGCTTAGGAAGAAGATTCCGGACATCTGCCTGAGAACAACGCTGATCAGCGGATTTCCGGGGGAGACTCAAGAGGATTTTGAAGAGTTGTACCGCTTCGTGAACGAGATGGAATTCGACAGGCTGGGAGTCTTTCCTTATTCCAGGGAGGAGGATACTCCGGCGTCCTCCATGCCCGATCAGATAGAAGAGTCAGTAAAGGAGAAAAGGAGAGACGAGCTTATGGAGCTTCAGCAGGCCATCGCCTTTGAGAAAGCAGAGGATTCAGTGGGACAGATTCTTACGGTGATGGTGGAGGGCAAGGTGGCGGATGAGGACGCCTATGTGGCCCGGACCTACAGAGATGCTCCCAATGTGGATGGGTACCTGTTCATCAATACCTCCGCACCCCTGATGACAGGCGACTTTGTGAAGGTCCTGGTTACCGGTTCAAACGAATATGATTTGATTGGAGAAATATATCATGAGCAAAATGAATTTACCCAATAAGCTGACAATTTTCAGAATGATTATGATTATTCCCTTTGTGGTGCTTCTGCTGGGAGGTCATGCCGGGTGGTTTGGAGAAAGCGCCGCTTTGACAGATCTGATTTCCCTGGGGATTTTTATCATTGCCAGCCTGACAGATCTAATAGATGGAAAAATTGCCAGGAAATATAATCTTGTGACCAATTTCGGGAAATTTATGGATCCTCTTGCGGATAAGCTGCTGGTGTGTTCCGCTTTGATTGCGCTGGTGGAAATGGGCAGAATTCCTTCATGGATGGTCATTATCATTATCAGCAGAGAATTTATTATCAGCGGCTTTCGGCTGGTTGCCTCCGATAACAATGTAGTGATTGCGGCCAGCTACTGGGGAAAATTCAAGACCACCTTCCAGATGCTTATGGTATGCCTGATGATTGCGAATATTTCACAGCTTCGTATTCTTACGGATGCGGTTATGTGGATCGCTCTGGCGCTTACATTGATTTCCCTTGTGGATTATCTGATGAAGAATAAGGATGTGATGAAGGACACAAAATAAAGTTTGTTCATGCAAAGAAAGATGTGCGGAATAGGCATGCGGCAACAGGATGAGAGGGAGAGCGATATGACAGTTGAGCTTATTTGTGTGGGAACGGAGCTGCTTTTGGGCAGCATTGTCAATACGAATGCGGCCTATCTGGCGGAAAAATGTGCCGATCTGGGTCTTTCCTGTTATTTTCAGACAGTGGTGGGGGACAATGAAGAGCGCCTTTCACTGACTCTGTCCCAGGCGGTAAAACGATCTGATATTGTGATTCTCTGCGGAGGACTGGGGCCCACCGAAGACGATTTGACCAAGGAGACGGCTGCAAGGGTGTGCGGTGTGGAGCTGGAACTCTCCCAGAGTGTAAAGGAATCCATCAGAGCGTACTTTGAAAAAAGGGGAATGGATGCTGCGGAAAATAACTGGAAACAGGCGATGATTCCCCGGGGGGCGCAGATAATGGTGAATCACAACGGGACTGCTCCGGGAATCATAATGGAGACCGGAGGATGCCTTCTGATTCTTCTGCCGGGGCCTCCAAATGAACTGATTCCCATGTTTGAGGAAAGCGCGGCTCCTTACCTCAGAAAGCTTACTCCGGAAGTGATTTTTTCCAGAACGGTGAAAATTGGGGGCGGCTGTGAGAGCAAAGTTGAAATGCTGGTGAAGGATATGATTGACAGACAGTCCAATCCTACCATTGCCACCTATGCCAAGACCGGAGAAGTGCATATTCGGGTGACTGCAAAGGCTTCCGGCCTCAGGGAAGGTAAAAAGCTGGTGAAACCAGTGGTAAAGGAACTGAAAAAACGTTTTGGAGATGCGGTATATAGCTCAGGCGAGGATTGTACTTTAGAAGATGCGGTGGTAAATCTTCTACATGCAAAAAAGCTGACTGCAGCCTGCGCGGAATCCTGCACCGGAGGAATGCTCTCGGCAAGGTTGGTGAGTGTGCCGGGTGTGTCGGAGGTTTACAGGGCCGGGTTTGTCACGTACTCCAACAAGGCAAAGAAAAAATTATTAAATGTAAAGTCTGAGACGCTGAAAAAGCATGGCGCGGTGAGCCGTAAAACTGCCAGGGAGATGGCGCTTGGAGCCGCCGCGGTATCCGGGGCGGATGTGACGGCGGCCATTACGGGAATTGCCGGGCCCGGCGGCGGCACGGAAAAAAAGCCGGTGGGGCTGGTATATATTGCTTGCAGTGTCAGGGGAAAAGTAACGGTCAAGAAGTTTTTCTTCAACGGAAATCGCCAGAAGATCAGGGAAGCTGCGTGTACCTCGGCCTTGCTTTTGATGAGAAACTGCATTCTGCATTTTGGATGAAGCAATAGAGGGGGCGGACGGCGAACTTTACATTGACACAGGCAGTAAAAACGCTTTTCCGGAGTTTTTGATTGGCATGAATGAAATGTATCACAAGCACTTGCCGCAGCAAGGATTTTGTGATACATTTTTTATATGGCGCCAGGGATAAAAATGAACTTTCGGCCCAATATCTTTATATCTCATCTTTTTGAACGCTTCGGCATTTCGCCGTGAATTTCATCAGAAAACAGGAAACAGTGAATGAGGGGGGATGCTTTTAAGGGAGTTTTATTGTACATTGAAAAAGGTAAGATAAATCAGAACTGAGAGTTAAGATTTGCTGCAGGAAAGCTGCAAAAAAGAGTTGACAAATACGAACGGATGTTTTATGCTGTTAAAAGCAGAACATTTGTTCCTTGATGAAAAGGAGAACTTCATGGAAAAAGACGAAAAACTGAAAGCATTGGACGCGGCCTTAAGCCATATTGAAAAGCAGTACGGCAAAGGAGCTGTGATGAAGCTGGGAGATCCTTCCGCGCAGATGAATGTGGAGACCATTCCTACGGGTTCCCTGAGCCTTGACATTGCTCTGGGGCTGGGAGGAATTCCCCGGGGCAGAATTATTGAAATATATGGACCGGAGTCCAGCGGTAAGACGACAGTGACCCTACATATGATCGCCGAGGTTCAGAAAAGAGGAGGCATTGCGGGCTTTATAGATGCGGAGCATGCTCTGGATCCTGTCTATGCCAAAAAGATAGGGGTGGACATTGATAATCTTTATATTTCCCAGCCTGACAATGGGGAGCAGGCCCTCGAGATTACGGAGACCATGGTGCGTTCCGGAGCTATTGACATCGTAGTGGTGGACTCGGTTGCGGCTCTTGTGCCAAAGGCGGAGATCGATGGCGATATGGGAGATTCCCATGTAGGTCTGCAGGCCCGCCTTATGTCCCAGGCGCTGCGCAAGCTCACGGCGGTAATCAGCAAGTCCAACTGCTGTGTAGTTTTCATCAACCAGCTTCGTGAGAAAGTCGGAGTTATGTTTGGCAATCCGGAGACGACCACAGGAGGACGGGCTCTGAAATTCTATTCCTCCGTTAGGCTTGATGTAAGAAGAATTGAGGCATTGAAGCAGGGCGGAGAAGTGATCGGCAATCGAACGCGGGTTAAGGTTGTCAAGAACAAGATTGCGCCTCCTTTTAAAGAGGCTGAATTTGACATTATGTTCGGCGAGGGAATCTCCATGGCGGGCGATATTCTGGATCTGGCGGCAAGCATTGATGTGGTCAATAAATCGGGAGCCTGGTATGCCTATAATGGTGCGAAGATTGGTCAGGGCCGTGAGAATGCCAAGCAATATTTAAAGGATAATTCTCAGGTCTGCGAGGAGATAGCGCAGAAGGTGCGCTCTCACTTTGGCCTGGACTCAGCGGACAGGAAATCAGAAGCGGCCGGCGGCGATCCGGCGGGGAAAGATGAAATGAAGCCGGAAGGCGCCGCTAAGGGGACAAAGAGCAGAAGCGCTCAGTAAATATTGAAAATGAGCGAACACCCGCTGAAGCGGACGGGGGGCAACATGACAGTAACACAAATCATACCAATTACGAAATCCCGCAGTAAAATATATGTTGATCAGGAGCTTGCCTTTGTATTGTACAAAGGCGAGCTTCGCCTTTATCATGTGCGGGAGGGAGAGGAGATACCGCCGGAGGACTGCCGGAGGATATTTCAGGAAGTACTGCCGAAGCGTGCCAGGCTAAGAGCAATGAATCTTTTGAAAAACAGAGAGTATACTACAAGCCAGCTAAGGGCCAAGCTGAAGGAGGGATTTTATCCCCAGGAAGCGATTGAGGATGCGCTGGAGTATGTGGCGTCCTTTCATTATACGGATGACCTGCGGTATGCGGTGGATTTTATTACTTGTCACGAGAATGACAGGAGCCGAATGCGCATTGAGCAGGATCTTTTAAGAAGAGGAATTTCCAGGGAGATTCTGGAAAAGGCGTGGCTGGAATGGGAAGATAAGGGAGGAATACAGGACGAACAGAGCATGATTTTAGAACTTCTTGCGAAAAGGCGCTATGATCCGGAGTCCGCGGATAAAAAGGAACAGCAGCGCACCTATGCTTATTTGATGCGGAAGGGCTTTTCCGGGGAGCAAATCCGCAGAGCCCTTGGCTTATTTTAAAAGCTCTTTTCGCACTTCATACTTGACATAACAACTGTTTCAGTTTAAAATTTAACTGTTGTAAATTGCTTGTTAGAATGTTTTCAGAGCTCCTTTGGGGGTATGTACATACATTCTATTATAAATGGTAAGAAGAATTTCACTGCGGGAATTTTCCCATAGCGAGTTTTCTTACAGCAACAGTGTACAATGAAAATTAAATAAGGAGGTGCTCCTGTAGATGCTTAGTTATGTGATCACAGCATTGGTCAGCGTCCTTGTAGCGGCTGTCATTACCGCTTTTGTAACCGCGTCCTATGAGAAGAAAGTCACGGCGGCAACCATCGGCAATGCAGAGGAAAAAGCAAGGGAAATTATCGACGAGGCTCTGAAGACTGCAGAGACAAAAAAACGGGAATCGCTGCTTGAGGTAAAGGAAGAATCCATTCGCACCAAGAATGAATTGGACAAGGAGATCAAGGAGAGAAGAGCGGAGGCTCAGCGCTATGAGCGCCGAGTGCAGCAGAAGGAAGAGAACATCGACAAGAAAGCTGATGCCATTGAAAAGCGTGAGGCAGGTTTGGCGGCCAGAGAAGAATCTTTAAATAAAATGAAGGAAGAGGTCTCCAAATTAAACGAGCAAAGAGTACAGGAACTGGAACGAATTTCAGGTTTAACCTCTGAACAGGCAAAAGACTACTTATTGAAAATTGTTGAAGATGAAGTAAAGCATGAAACGGCTGTGATGATCAAGGAAATGGAGAGTCGCGCCAAAGAAGAAGCAGACAAAAAAGCAAAGGAGTATGTGGTGTCGGCAATTCAGAGATGCGCAGCAGACCATGTCTCTGAAACTACTATCTCCGTAGTACAGCTTCCCAATGATGAAATGAAGGGAAGAATTATCGGTCGTGAGGGACGTAATATCCGCACGCTGGAGACCATGACGGGTGTTGATCTCATAATCGATGACACACCCGAAGCGGTAATTCTTTCGGGATTTGATCCCATTCGTCGTGAGGTGGCAAGAATTGCCCTTGAGAAATTAATCGTTGATGGTCGTATCCACCCTGCCAGAATTGAAGAAATGGTAGAAAAAGCGCAAAAAGAAGTAGAGGTAATGATCAAAGAGGAAGGTGAAGCGGCGACTTTGGAGGTCGGCGTACATGGTATTCACCCTGAGCTTGTAAAATTACTTGGCAAGATGAAGTTCAGAACCAGCTATGGCCAGAACGCGCTGAAGCATTCTATTGAAGTGGCGCAGCTGTCAGGCTTGCTGGCCGCTGAAATGGGATTGGATGTCAGGCTTGCAAAAAGAGCCGGATTGCTCCATGATATCGGCAAGGCCGTTGATCATGAGATGGAGGGATCCCACATTCAGCTGGGCGTTGAACTTTGCAGAAAATACAAGGAGAACGCCACCGTTATTAACGCGGTGGAATCTCATCATGGCGATGTAGAGCCTACTTCCCTGATTGCGTGCATTGTACAAGCTGCTGATACAATCTCTGCCGCAAGGCCGGGAGCAAGAAGGGAAACACTGGAAACTTATACCAGCAGATTAAAACAATTAGAAGATATAACAAACAATTTCAAAGGTGTAGATAAATCTTTTGCTATTCAGGCAGGTCGTGAAGTTCGTGTAATGGTAGTACCCGAGCAGGTTTCAGATGCCGATATGGTTCTGCTTGCCCGTGACATTTCCAAGCAGATTGAGGCTGAACTGGAATATCCCGGACAGATTAAAGTCAATGTGATTCGGGAGAGCCGTGTGATCGATTATGCAAAATAACTGCCAACACAGTTTTTGGACTTGAAAATTTCATATGAAATAATAGGAAGCATGCTCTGCGAGCTTCCGGTTATCATCAATCAAAACCGCTGCACAAGATAAAGGTGCGGCGGTTTTTTTGGCAAAAGGGGTGTATTTGCATTTCAAAGCGGGACATATCGAAAAGTTAATTTGTAAAAAATTTGAATTTTCCTCTTGTGAAATACTTTCTCGTATAGTATGATATTTCAAGTGTATGATTGTATACGATTATCCAATAAGGCATGAGAGGAATGAAAAGCATGAAAGCGTATCAGGAGCTAAGTAAGGAAGAACTGCTGTCTTTGAAGGCACAGCTTGAGGCTGAGTATGAGAAGGCTAAGGGCAAGGGATTGAAGCTGGATATGTCCAGAGGCAAGCCTTCCATTGCGCAGCTGAATATGGCAATGGACTTTATGGATGTTATAAATTCCGAGAGCGATATGAAGACAGAAGAGGGCGTGGACGTCCGCAACTACGGCATTCTTGATGGGATTCCGGAGTCTAAGCATTTGATGGCGGATATTATGGGCGTGGATTTTGAGAAGGTGATTGTCTGTGGCAATGCCAGTCTGACCATTATGTTTGACACAGTTGCACGTTCTATGACTCACGGCGTTCTGGGAAGTACTCCATGGTGCAAGCTGGAACAGGTAAAATTTCTTTGCCCGGTTCCGGGATATGACAGGCATTTTTCCATTTTGGAATATTTTGGGATTGATATGGTGAATGTTCCCATGACGCCCCAGGGACCGGATATGGACGCGGTGGAAAAGCTTGTGGCGGAGGATGAAAGTATAAAAGGCATCTGGTGTGTGCCCAAATATTCAAATCCTCAGGGATATTCTTACTCGAATGAAACGGTGAAAAGGTTTGCTGCTTTGAAGCCTGCGGCAGAGGACTTCCGTATTTATTGGGACAATGCCTACGCTGTGCATCATCTTTATGAGGACAGACAGGATGAGATTCTGGACATTCTTGCAGAATGCGAAAATGCCGGCAATTCTGATATGGTATATGTCTTCGGTTCTACGTCAAAGGTGACATTCGCAGGCTCGGGAATTGCAGCTGTGGCATCTTCTCCGGCAAATCTGGACGCTATCAGAAAGAGCATGACCATTCAGACCATTGGATATGATAAAATAAATCAGCTGCGCCATGTGAGATATTTTAATAACTTTGAAGGCGTAAAGGCTCATATGAGAAAGCATGCGGAGATTATGCGACCTAAATTTGAGATTGTATGGGAAATTCTGGACAGGGAGCTGACCGGGCTTGGAATTGGTTCCTGGACAAAGCCCAACGGCGGATATTTTATCTCCTTTGACGGGATGGAGGGCTGTGCAAAAGCGATTGTCAGCAAATGCAAGGAGGCTGGTATGGTGCTTACGGGAGCGGGAGCCACCTATCCTTATGGGAAGGATCCTTCAGACAGTAATATTCGTATCGCTCCTACCTTTCCTACAACGGAGGAGATGGCTCAGGCCACGGAGCTGTTCGCTCTGTGCGTGAAGCTTGTTAGCGTGGAGAAGCTGTTAGAGGAGCGGTAATTATGGAAGAGTTTAAGAGGATTAAGAGAGAGCTGGTTGCGAAGGGAGCCATAATTGATTACTATCAGGATACCATGCAGATTCCAAACGGAAATATTGCGAAATGGGATCTGATTGATCATAAAGGGGCTGCGGCAGCGGTAGCCGTCAGAGAGGATGGAAAATTGCTTATGGTGCGCCAGTACCGCAATGCCCTGGAACGGGAAACTCTGGAAATTCCTGCGGGAGGACTCAACAGCAGGACGGAACCCACGGACGAGGCGGCCAGGCGGGAGTTAGAGGAGGAGACCGGATATGTATGCGGGAGCCTGGAGCTTCTTACCTCCATCTTTACAACAGTGGCCTTTTGTAATGAAAAAATAGACATTTATGTGGCAAGAAACCTAAGACCGGGAAAACAGCGCCTGGATGAGGATGAATTTATCAATGTGGAGGCCTATACTGTGGAGGAGCTGAAGCAGATGATATTTCAGTGCAGGATACAGGATGCCAAAACAATCTGCGGCATTCTGACATATGCCGCAAAATATCTTGAAGGCGGGCAGAAGCATTAACCTTGGGGGATAGGAAAAAGACGAGCGAAAAGCGATTGCCTTTGGCCCGTCTTTTTGCATCGTATATGAAATTCATGATTGCCCGGTTCACCGCATACAATAGATTGTCATGAAAGGGCATGGCAGTTTAAGCAAGGCGGGTGAAGAATATGATACCGATTTCGGGAAAATACCTGCAGAGGGGAAAGCTTCCCCTTTTGCCGATTTTTCTGGCCGGGTTTCTGGCGGGAATTTTAATTATGAACATGGGAAAAAGCATTTTGCTTGAAAACACGGGATTATTGGATGAATATGCGTTGTATCATATGAAGTATATGACCGTAAACAGTAATGCTCTTTTTTATTATGTACTAAAGCAAAGGCTTGGCACTCTGATTATGCTGGCGGTGTTTGCCACTACGTATCTGGGACTTGCGGTATGCGTGGGAGCGGTGCTCTGGTATGGAGCGGCGGCAGGAGCTTTTTTGTCCGCTTTGGTGATCCGGTATGGGCTGAAGGGTATTTTGTTTGCCTTGACGGGGGTACTGCCGCAGTATCTTTTGTACGTGCCGGCCATGCTTGCGATGCTGCTTTGGTGTGAAAGCCTGTGCAGAAGCATTTACTTTCGCAATACGGCTTTTCAGGAAGGGAATCATTCTTTGCCAAAACGTCTGATACATTTGGCTGTAATTACGGCCATTGTAATTATAGGATGCTTCCTGGAAAGTTTTGTAAACCCGCATTTAATGTCTGCTTTACTTAAAATTTTTTAAATAGTTAAGGATGTCTGGATTGATTTCTCTGATTTCTATTATTATAATTGAAGTTGCGGCGCTATCAGCGTCAGCGAAGGGCAGGGATTGGAAATGGATCAGGCTATAGATGCGTTTATTTCTTATCTGTATATAAGTAAGGAAACCTCTGAGAATACGCGTCTTGCCTATTATAGAGATTTATGTAAACTGAAAATTTTCATGGAAGAGCACAGAATTTCACGGATAGAGGATGTGGGACGTGAGGATTTGGCAAACTTTGTAAAGGAGCTGGAAAAAAGAAACTTTAAGGCTGCCACTGTTTCACGGTGTATTGCGTCCGTGAAGGCATTTTATCATTTCCTGTACAGAGAGCGCATGGTTTCCCAGGATTTGGGACAAGATCTTCACGCGCCCAAGATTGAAAAAAAGCGCCCGGTAACCATGACTGCGGAAGAGATGAGCCGATTGTCCAGTCAGCCTTCCGGGAATTCCCCCAAACAGCTGAGAGACAGGGCCATGCTGTCTTTGCTGTGCGCAACAGGGATGCGGGTAACGGAGCTCATTAGCCTGCGGCTGTCGGACGTAAATTTTCAATCGGGCCATGTGCTGTGCAGGGACGATAGAGTTAGGAAAAGAATGATTTCCTTTGGACAGGAGACCTGCGGCGTTCTTTTGCGATATGTGGAATGCGGCAGATCTGAGCTTGTGGGAGAAAGAGCTGAGGAGGCTTTGTTTGTCAACTGCAGCGGCGGTCCTATGAGTCGCCAGGGGTTCTGGAAGTTATTGAAACATTATGCCCAGAAAGCGGGACTGGAAGAAATCACTCCTCATACCATACGTCACTCCTTTGCGGTGCAGCTTGTGTCTGAGGGAGTTGATCTGAAGACGGTACAGGAAGTAATGGGACATTCAGACATTGCAACAACTCAGGTTTATGTAGAAATGAGCCGCAGCGGTTTAAAGGAACGGAAGAGATAATAAACGGCTCCCCTCGAAGAGAAGGCTTCTCTGCAAGGGGAGCCAAAGTTGCGTATACCTTTCTTAACGGTGGGATTCGGTGACATGCCTGTATTAGTCATATTCAGCAATATCATAAATCAATTTTTCCGAAGCTTCCCAGCCGAGACAGGGATCGGTAATAGATTTTCCGTAAACACCGCCGCCCACCTTCTGACATCCCTCTTCAATGTAGCTTTCAATCATGATGCCCTTTACCAGCGCATGAATATCGCTGTTTAGCTTGCGGCTGTGCATGACTTCCTTTGTAATTCGGATCTGCTGCTCGAATTGTTTATTGGAGTTGGAGTGATTTGCATCTATGACACATGCTGGATTTTTTAAATCCATCTTACCGTACATTTCCAGAAGTCTGTTCAAATCCTCATAGTGATAATTTGGAATACTGTGGCCGTGCTTGTTTGTAGCTCCACGCAGTACAGTATGAGCCAGCTCATTGCCTGTGGTGTTTACCTCCCAGCCTCTGTAGATAAAAGAGTGGGGGCGCTGTGCGGCGTATACTGAGTTCAGCATCACGGAAAAATCGCCGCTTGTAGGATTTTTCATTCCGGCAGGAACATCGAATCCACTGACGGTGAGCCGGTGCTGCTGATCTTCCACGGAGCGGGCGCCGATGGCCACATAGGATAGAATATCGGAAACATACCGCCAGTTCTCCGGGTACAGCATTTCGTCGGCAGCGGTCAAACCTGTTTCTGACATTGCTCTGATGTGCATTTTGCGCATAGCCACAAGCCCGGCCAGAAAATCAGGCTTTTTTTCGGGATCTGGCTGATGCACGATTCCTTTGTAGCCTTCTCCGGTGGTGCGGGGTTTATTAGTATAAATTCTGGGAATCAGAATCAGCTTGTCCTTTACCTTTTCATTGACTGTTGCCAAACGGTTTACATAATCGCAGACGGAATCCTCGTTGTCTGCGGAGCAGGGACCGATGATAACCAGAAACTTATTGGTTTTTCCTGTAATTACGTCCCGTATCTGCGCGTCACGCTCCGCCTTGATCCCGGCAAGGGAAGGGGGGAGCGGATACTGCTCCTTGATTTCCGCGGGAGTAGGCAGTTTTTTGATAAATTCAAAACTCATTTTATTACACCATGCCAAAGGCAGATCCTTTCTTTCATTTTGTAAAATCTTATATATTATAGTATACTTATGAATAACCTGCAAGGGAATTTAATGATTTAAAGCGATAAAATACAAGATAATACATGAAATTTTAAAAATAATACATTTTCTTTTAGATGATCATATTGTAAAATAAGCTAAGGTTTTATAAGGAAATCTCCCCTTTTTTGGACAACATCCCACCCCCAAGGGATGTTGTCTTTTTTTATTTGTGACAGCAGAATAATTCAGAAAGCCCTTTCTGATGCCTGCGGCAATAAAAGGTCTGCAGAGCTTGTCCTTTACTGTTTGCCTGATATTTCAGTTGATCTAAACTATAATAGTACTTATTTCATAAAATCTATGCTTTCTGAATTAATGGTAAAATATTTGGAAAAAAATGGTAAATTATAAAACAAGCGAAAGATTAACCGGAGTTTGATATATACAGGCGGATCAAAAATGGACAAAGATACAGAATTTTCAAAATTATATAAAGAGCATTACGAAAGTATAAGAAAATATGTGAAAGCCATGCTGGGTGAAGGATTTCTGGCAGACGATATTGTACAGGAAACTTTTCTGGAGGCGTGGAGGAAATATGATATTTTCAGAGTACATCCCAATCAAATTGGCTGGCTGATGCGTACAGCATGTTTCAAAATACGTAATTTGAGAAAGCGGCTCAGCAGACGGGATGAGATTTCCCTGGATGAAAAGCTGCCCGAGATTGCCAGGGAAGATTATTCTCTGGAAATGAAGGAACTGGAGATCATCTTGGAGAAGGCTTTGAATGATGAAGAAAGGCTGCGTTTCAGAAGATATTTTCTGTGGGGCTATACTGTTGCGGAAATGTCAAAGCTTGAGGGTATTACAGAAAATAATATGAGGGTTAGAATATGTCGCCTGTTGAATAAGCTGAGGAGAGAAATCAAGGCTGTGAGTCTGTTTTCCTTGACGCTGGCAGGTATATTGGGAGAGCTTTGTCTGCTGATGTGGACATTGATCTGACAGGGGGGACGGAAGGAGCTGTAGTGAAAGACATTATGAAAAAAGGGAATGAGTGCGGAGTATATGAATCAGAGAGATAAAGAGAGCTTTAAAAAAGAGATCAGAGAACGGCTAAAATGGTATACTTTTGAAGCCGGAGAAGATGAAATAGATGTTAAGGAAATGGAGGCGCTTGCAGAGCTTTTAGAGGCTTTGGAGGGAAAAGATAAAGAAAAGAGTGCAGTGCCGGATGGGGAAAGGGCGTTAGAGTCCTTCCGCGATTATAAGAAGCGTTGGGAAACGGATCAGAAGAGATTGAACAGAGGTGTGAACGATGAAAAGGTCTTGAAAGGAAGAAACAGAAGGTTCGGAGCCTTTCTCCACAGCCGGAGGGCAGTAGTGGGGCTGACCGCGGCGGTTCTTGTGGCAGTGGTTGCCTTAGGAGGTGTTGTGGGCGTCAATGCAGAGAGAAATGGAGGATTTTTTCACTGGATACAGCGTGATGACACAGGTATTACGGTGATTACGAATCCTGACAGTTTGGATATAGGGGTAAAACAAGACGGCACAGGGATATACTACAGTGTGGAAGATGTGCCAGAGGTGTATAGAGAGTATGTAATAGAGGAAGTAGAGTTGAAGTTGCTTGAAGGCTTTAACTTTGAAAGGATAGAAATTGCTCAGATGAGCAAATTTACGCGAATATATACCTCATATCAACATAAAGAAACAGGCAGTAATCTAAAGGTAGGAGCAGTATGCTTTGAAAATGTGGTTTCTTACAATAGATATACTTTCTGGGACAGCGAGTATTTGTATAGTATTGAGAAGGGAGAGACTTTATTAGAAGTCTTTTCCCAGGAAGACGAAGGAGATACAGAATATCTTATACAATTTTTTAGTGGACGGGCTTATTACTATGTTCAAGGGGAAATGGAGTTGACTTTTTTGGAATCTCTTGCAAAGGAATACTATAAACTTGTATCGAAATAAAAATTATTTGCAGAACTTATGATGTTTTTTGTAATAAAAAGGTTTCCCAGTACATATATAAAATAGAGGGGTAAATATGAGGATAAATAAAGAGGAAAGGAGAAGTGCCCTTCAATTTACAAAAGAGAAAAAAAGGAGTAAATCGAATGCATCAAAAAAAGAAGAGAAAAATTGGGAAGCTTGTTTGTGCTGTATTGGTTACGGCGTTTTTGGTATCACTTCCCTACACGGAGGTTTCTGCTGCTCCGTCATTAGAAGTGGTTTCTCAGGAGACTCAGGAACTGGAGTTTATTGCGTATGAGCTGCCAGTAGATGAAAACAGACCAAGTTTGTGGACTATATTAAGTAGTTTAGTCTATATTGATGGTAGCGATGAGGGTATGCTGATTGAAATTTCCATAGAGAGTAATGGAGTTTCGTCTAAGATTGGCGTAAAAGATGTGCGGGTACAGAAAAAGGTCTGGTATGGCTGGTCTACAGTGGCTACTGCAAGTGGATGCGAACTGACTAATGTGGGCACCATAGGTTGCAGTGCATTGTATACAGGAGCAGTAAAGGGCGAAACATATCGCATACTTTATACCGCTTATGGAGATGTGGACGGCTACATTGAAAGAGCCGGCGATAGCGGAGAGTTTGTGTATACATATTAATTTAGAGCACGGATATTATAAAAATTTTTAGGGGAATCTTTCGGATTTTTTCTACATAGTTTTACACAGCAGATCTTTTTTATAATTTACAAAAAAATAAAATACGGTTGTCTGGGTAGAAGGGTATGTTGTCACTTGTGAATTGGGGAATTCGGATGGTAGCGGGCCGCAGAGGGCGGCACAAAGGCAGGGCGTAAGCCCGGGATGGCAACTGTAGTAAAGGGGGGCTTATCATCAGACATTATAGGTTCGGTAGTATGCAGATTGAATCTGCGGGATATGATGCACAATGCGAGCTGCTAGAGGTCAGATTTTTGTGCGATGGACAGGTATGGCAATATACCGGCGTGCCAGAAGAGGTTTGGTACAGCTTTAAAGGAGAAGCGGCGCCGGATATGTTTTTTCATAAGCATATCAAAGGATGTTTTGATGAAAAACGAATTTTGTTCAAAAAGAACAACTAAAAGTATAAACTGTTTAAGGGGAATAACAGTAAAGTTTGTATTTCTCAGAGTGTCGAAAACCGGTCAACGTTTCGTAACTTAATATTGCATGGAAAAGGGGCGCTATCTTTTTGGATACCCCCTTTTCTATTTTCCGATTAGCCGCTTTTTATATTTTGGAGCAATGGTAAGCCCGCTGAGCTGTCTTGCAGACATATTGACAGGACATACGCAAAGAAGATAAAATGAAAAAGACTTCAGAGAGAAGGCACGGACTTTTGCATCATCGGGATGAACAGAATAGGCGGCGGGCATCATAGATTTGTGCAGAGAAAGGATGAGAAATATGGCCGATATGATATTGACAGCAGCGATTGCGGCAGCAGTTTTTTTTATAATTCGGGGAAGACTCCGGAAACTTCGCAGCGGTTCCTGCGGCTGCGGCTGCGGAGGCTGCAGCGGCTGCGCAGGCGGTTCAAATAAGGAAGGAAAACAGAGAAAGGGCTGAATAACCGTGTATGTATTGCGGTCTAGCCCCCTTTGGAATGAATGAGAAAATGGAAAAAGGGCATTTTTCATGTCCTTTTTTTATTTTTATCTTTCCCAAAAAAGTGGAATATGCTATACTGTTACGGAAGTATGATAAAAAGCAATTGGATTGAGAGAAAATATGCCGGAAGTTAATCTTGGAGAAGCGGCAGGAAGAAAGAAAAGGGTGCAGATCCTGAAAAAACTGATTATTTTGTCGCTTTTTATATCTATTTTAATCCCCTTTATATTATGCTTGGTGCTGTTTTCCAGGGTGAACGGACTGAACAGAGCCTTAAGTGATCTTGAAACAAGGCTTGAAGCCCTTTCACGGACAGCTGAGGAGCAGCAGAATCTGCTGAAGGAGCTGCTTCGGGAAAAAGAAGAGAAACCGACAGAAAATGTTTCTGAAAACACATCGGCAAATGAGACGCCGGATGACGTTTTAACTGTGGGGGCAGCTGTGGCTTCGCCCGAAGACGAGGGGAAGCATAAGGTCTATTTGACCTTCGATGATGGTCCAAGTATTTATACAGAGGATATTTTGGAGATTCTGGACAGGTATCAGGTAAAAGCCACCTTTTTTGTAGTGGGCAGGGAAGATGAGGCCTCGAAGGAAGCGCTCAGTATGATTGTGGATGGAGGGCATACGCTGGGTATGCACTCTTACAGCCATGAATATTCAGAGATTTATGATTCAGAGGAGGCCTTTGCCGAGGATTTTGTAAAAATACGGGAGTATCTTTATGAGGTCACGGGAGTTCAAAGTACCATATATCGGTTTCCGGGAGGGAGCTCCAATACCGTAAGCAGCGTACCTATGCAGGAGTTTGCTGAGTATCTGGACAGCCAGGGCGTACGTTTCTTTGACTGGAATGTATCGTCCGGTGATGGGGGAAGCCTGGAGATGAGCCCTGAAACATTGGCGGAGAACTGTCTTAAGGGAGTGGGAGAAAGGGAGGAATCAGTGATTCTTCTGCATGATTCCGCCCTGAAAGGAACTACATTAGAGGCTCTTCCCCTGATTATTGAGAATATTTTGGCCATGGAGGATACGGTGATTCTGCCTATTACAGACGATACAAAGCCGGTTCACCATTTGAAGACACAAACTGATGAATGAATGGAGGTATAAAGCATATGGGCTTTTTCTCGGAACTGAAGGAAGACTTATCGCAGGCGGTCAACGAGCTTATGCCCGAAGAAAAGAAAAATGCCAAAAAGCAGGAAAAAGGCATTCCGCAGACTGGGGAGGAAAGTTATGTTTCTGTGTCCGCCGGACCGGAGAACGAAACTGAAATGGCATCTAAGGAAGCCGAAATGGTTTCATTGGAAGAAATGCTGCAGAATATCGATTCTATTCAGGTGCCGGAGGATACAGAGGAGCCAAAATCCTCAGGCGGCATAATGAGAGAAGAGGGAAAAGGAGAAAATTACAAAATGGATAATGCTGCGAACAAACAGATTGTAGAAGGAATATCGATTATTGCCGCAGGAATGACGGTTACTGGAAATATTTCTCTGGAGGGGCCTTTAGAGGTGGCTGGAACCGTGAATGGAGACATCGACATTCGGGGCAAATTAAATGTAGTCGGCTGCATTGCGGGTAATTCCAGTGCGGAGGAAGTTTACGCGGAGGGCGCTACCATCAGAGGAGAAATTGTCAGCTCGGGAGCTGTCAAAATCGGAGCAAGCTCTGTTGTGATCGGAAATATTACGGCAACCAGTGCGGCCATCGCAGGAGCGGTAAGGGGACATATTGATGTAAAGGGCCCTGTTGTATTAGACGCTTCTGCCATTGTTTTAGGCAATATCAAGTCAAAATCTCTCCAAATCAATAATGGCGCTTTGGTGGAAGGCATGTGCTCACAGTGTTATTCAGACGTCAGTCCTTATTCTTTCTTTGAGGAGTATAAAGAAGAAGATCGCAAAGAAACGCAGAAAGAAACGGGAGATCAGGAAGATGCGCAGAATTCTATTGAAGCTTAGCGGAGAGGCTCTGGCGGGAGATAAGAAGACCGGATTTGATGAAGAGACGGTCAAAGAGGTTGCGTCTCAGGTGAAGGAGCTAACGGATGCAGGGCTGCAGGTAGGAATTGTGATCGGCGGAGGCAATTTCTGGCGAGGGCGTTCCAGTGAAAATATTGACCGCACCAAGGCAGATCAGATCGGGATGCTTGCCACGGTTATGAACTGCATTTATGTATCTGAAATATTCCGCAGCGCCGGAATGATGACAAATATTCTGACCCCTTTTGAATGCGGTTCCTTTACAAAGATTTTTTCCAAAGACAGGGCAAATAAATATTTTGAAAAAGGTATGGTGGTTTTCTTTGCAGGGGGAACAGGACACCCATATTTTTCTACGGACACAGGGGTGGTGCTCAGAGCCGTGGAAGTGGAGGCGGATGTAATTCTTCTGGCGAAATCCATCGATGGCGTATATGATGACGATCCCAATCAGAATCCTGGGGCAAGAAAGTATGATGAAATCACCATAGACGAGGTGATTTCCAGAAATCTTCAGGTAGTGGACATGACGGCGTCCATTCTGGCAAGAGACAACAAAATGCCCATGTGGGTATTTGGACTGAATGAGAAGAACAGTATTGTAAACGCTGTAAAAGGGCGCTTTACGGGAACCAAGGTCACTGTCTGAGGTGATAACAGAAAATAAGATCGCAAAATGGAGGAACGGAGGAAATATGGATACAAGATTACAGCAGTATGACGACAAGATGAAAAAAGCTTATGATTATCTGGAGGCTGATTACGCCACTATAAGAGCGGGACGTGCCAATCCTCATGTGCTGGATAAGCTGAGGGTAAATTATTACGGAACTCCCACCCCTATTCAGCAGGTAGGGAATATTACCGTTCCGGAGGCACGCATTATTCAGATTGCTCCATGGGAAAAGTCTCTGATCAAGGAAATCGAAAAGGCGATTCTCACTTCTGATCTTGGCATCAATCCCACCAGTGACGGCAGTGTCATCCGTTTGGTTTTTCCGGAGCTGACGGAGGAAAGAAGAAAAGACCTGGTAAAGGAAGTAAAGAAAAAAGCGGAAGAAAGCAAGGTTGCTGTCCGCAATATCAGAAGGGATGGAAATGATTCCTTTAAAAAGCTGGCAAAAACGGAGATTTCGGAGGATGAGATCAAACAGCTGGAGGATCAGCTTCAGAAGCTTACGGACAAGTATATCAAAGAGATGGACGCTTTGATGGAGAGCAAGTCCAAGGAAATTATGACGGTTTAAATCCGGATCATTGCGGGGGCGGAGAATGCGAGAGCTGATCCGCTCCTTTGTGCATAGCTTCGGGGTGGCGCACGGCCATGCAAAATCAAGGAAGGGCATAGGTGAGAATGAGCGGAGAATTGAAAATGCCGAGACATGTGGCAATTATTCTTGATGGAAACGGAAGGTGGGCTAAGGCGAAGGGAATGCCCCGCAATTACGGTCATGTGCAGGGGGCTAAGACAGTGGAGACCATCTGCGAAGAGGCGTATAAGATGGGGATCCGTTATCTGACGGTTTACGCCTTTTCCACAGAAAACTGGAACCGGCCCGGGGACGAAGTGGACGCGCTGATGAAGCTGCTTCGCAGCTACATGAAGACCTGTTTGAAAACAGCGGAAAAGAACCGTATGTGCGTGCGTGTGCTGGGGGAAAAGAACAGGCTGGATGAAGATATCCGAAGCCGCATCCAGCAGCTGGAGGAGGCTACAAAAAATAATGATGGGTTACACTTTCAAATTGCCATAAATTACGGCGGCAGGGATGAAATCGTAAGGGCCGTAAAAAAAGCGATGCACAGAGTGCAGGCGGGAGACCTTGCTGCAGAAGAGCTTGATGAGAATATCTTCAGCAATCTTCTGGATACGTCCGGGATTCCGGATCCGGATTTACTGATCCGCACCTGTAATGAACAGCGCATTTCCAATTTCCTGCTTTGGCAGGTAGCCTACACGGAATTCTATTTTACCCCGGTTGCATGGCCTGATTTCACCAAAGAAGAATTGATAAAGGCTGTGGAGGCATATAATCATAGAGACAGAAGATATGGTGGCATAAAGGAGGAATAACCCTATGTTTTGGACCAGACTTGCCAGCGGAATTGTGCTGGTTATCGTAGCTCTGTTTGCCATGAGCTTTGGAGGGGCGCCTCTTTTGCTGATTTTGCTTGCCGTTTCCATGATTGCGTACAGAGAGCTTACAAAGGCTCTGGGGTGCGCTGGGCAGGAAAAGGGCCTGAACGGACTGGAAATTTTAGGCATGGCAGGAATAATATGTTACTATGTGGTAGTGTATTTTTCAAAGCAGCTCCCCATGCTGCTTATGTGCATTGTAGGCGTATTTTTGGGACTGCTGCTGGTGTATGTGGTGACTTTTCCCAAATTTCAGGCAGCGCAGGTGTCCGCCGCTCTTTTCGCCTTTTTGTATGCCCCGGTGATGCTGGCCTTTATCTATTTGACCAGAGCCAGCGAAGAGGGAATTTATATGGTCTGGATGATTCTGATTAGCTCATGGGGATGTGATACCTGCGCCTATGCTGTGGGAAAGCTGATAGGGAAAAAGAAAATCTTCCCGGTTCTAAGCCCGCATAAATCCCTGGAGGGATGCATCGGAGGGGTGGCTGGAGCCGCCCTGATCGGAGGGCTGTACGGCTATTTTTTTGTGGAGAGAGCGTTTCCGGATGACGTGGTGGCCTGGATTATTGCTTTTATCTGCGCTGCCGGCGCGGTTATGAGCATGGTGGGAGATTTGGCGGCTTCAGCCATAAAGAGAAACCATAATATTAAGGATTATGGGCATATTATTCCCGGGCATGGGGGAATTATGGACCGTTTTGACAGCGTGATAGTGACAGCGCCGATGATTTATTTTCTCACCGTGCTGATGATCGGCATTTAACCAAAGAAGCGTAAAAGGATGACAGTTTGAAAATTCCTTTGAAATAATAAGCAATGGAAAGCACGTTGGATGTGTCTTCCATTGGCATAAATAGGTATAAACATGAAAAAAATTGCGATTTTGGGATCCACCGGCTCCATAGGAACTCAGACTCTGGAGGTTGTACGGAGCAACCCGGAGCTGGAAGTGACAGCCCTGGCTGCCGGGGGAAACGTTAGGAAAATGGAAGAACAGATCAGAGAGTTTAAACCTTGTGCAGCCTGTATGTGGACTAAGGAAGCGGCCTGTGATCTGAAGAACCGGGTGGCCGATATGGACATAAAAATTCTCTGGGGTATGGAGGGGCTGTTGGAAATTGCAGTTTTGCCCCAGGTACAGGTATTGGTTACCGCCATTGTGGGAATGATTGGTATCAGACCCACTATTGCAGCCATTGAATCGGGGAAGAATATTGCGCTTGCCAATAAGGAAACTCTGGTCACAGCCGGACACATCATTATGCCTCTGGCAAAAAAGCACAACGTTTCCATTCTGCCTGTGGACAGTGAGCACAGCGCTGTGTTTCAGTCGCTGAATGGGGAAAGAGCAGACAGAATCGAAAAAATTCTTTTGACTGCTTCGGGAGGTCCTTTTCGGGGCAAAACCAGAAAAGAACTGGAAAGCGTACAGGTGGAGGATGCGCTGAAACATCCAAACTGGGCTATGGGGCGCAAAATCACCATAGATTCTTCCACACTTGTAAACAAAGGACTGGAGGTCATGGAGGCAAAGTGGCTGTTTGGGGTGGAGCTGAACAGAATTCAGGTGGTGGTGCATCCGCAGAGCATTATACACTCCATGGTGGAATATGCGGACGGAGCTGTGATGGCTCAGCTTGGAACGCCCGATATGAAGCTGCCCATTCAATATGCGCTTTTTTACCCGGACAGAAGGCCCATGAATGGAAAAAAGGTAAACTTTTTTGAAATCGGAAGCCTTACCTTTGAAAAGCCTGACACGGAAACCTTTACCGGCCTTGGGCTGGCATATCGGGCGGCTGAATTGGGAGGCAGCATGCCCGCGGTATATAACGCTGCGAATGAAAAAGCGGTGGAGCTGTTTTTGGAACGGAGGATAGCTTATCTGCAGATTCCTGAGCTGATAGAGGAATCTATGGAACAGCATGGGGTGATAGAAAATCCCTCAGTGGACGATATTCTCAATACGCAAAAGCAGGTGTATGAATATATTGCAGGAAGGGTTAAAGGATAAATGGTAACGCTGATCTTATTTGTCATAATTTTTGGGGTGGTGGTAGTTTCACATGAATTCGGACATTTTTTGCTGGCGAAGGCCAATGGAATCCACGTAGTGGAATTTGCTGTGGGAATGGGACCAACCATTTTTTCCTTTCAAAAAAAGGAAACGAAATATTCTCTAAAGCTTTTTCCCATAGGCGGAGCCTGCATGTTTGAGGGAGAGGACGGCCTTGAGACAAAGGAGGGAGAGCCCTCTGAGGGCTCCTTTCTGAATGCAAGCGTCTGGGGAAGAATTTCAACAGTGTTTGCCGGACCTTTTTTCAACTTTATTCTGGCATTTATCATAGCGCTGATTATGGTAAACTTAATTGTAATCAGGGATCCGGTGGCCACAGAGGTTCTGGAGGGCGGCGCCGCAATGGAGGCCGGGCTTCAGGACGGAGACAGAATTCTGTCTCTGGATGGAGAAAGGATTTATTTGTATGAGGAGATACAGCTGTTTACTTTGCTGTATAATTCCGGGCCGGTGGATGTTGTATATGAGCGGGCCGGCCAGGAGTATGAGACCCAGCTCACTCCCCAATATGACCAGTCCACAGGCCGGTATATGCTGGGAATTTCAAACTCTGACTTTGTAGAGCTTGAAGGCTTGGATGGACTGCGGTACGCGTGGTATGAGATGCGTTACTGCGTGAAGATGACCTATGAAAGTTTGGTTATGCTGGTGACGGGGCAGGTCAGCCGCCAGGATGTTGCAGGACCGGTGGGAATCGCGGTGAATCTGGTGGGCAGAACCTATGAAGAAACCAGGGATGAAGGCTTTATGAACGTGTTTGTGAACATGCTCAATATTACTCTGATGCTCTCAGTAAATCTCGGCATCTTGAATCTCCTTCCCATTCCGGCGCTGGACGGAGGCAGGCTGGTGTTCCTGCTGATAGAGGTAATCAGAGGAAAGCCTGTTCCGCCGGAAAAAGAGGGCATGGTGCATTTTATCGGCCTCATGTTTTTTATGGTTTTAATGGTATTTCTGTTTTTCAACGATCTTTCTAATATTTTCTTGAATTAATTCTTGCTTTCTGCAGTGCGGAGGAAGGGCGGAGCTCTTCCCCGCATGAATCAAATATTTTCCAAGTTCAACATATATGAGAAATGCATCAGTTCATATGATCGGATGGATGTCCGCTAAAGCGGGCAGGGAGGTATAAAAATGGAATTTTTAACTTCATATTACTGGAGACAGGGAGAGGGAAGCGAAGGGGGAACATCCCTGATTTTACGCCAGGGAACCTTACGGGAAATCCCGCTGGCCTTTGCATGTCTGTGTACGGACAGTCAAGGGGGAAGAGAGGCCGATTATATTACAGGACAGCTTCTTGAATGGTACCGTATGAACAGCGGAGCTTTTGTCTCCCGCAGGGGAGGCGTCAAAATCGAGAGAATGCGGGAAAAGCTGAGAAATGCTTTGGAGCGGATAGAAGACGAATTTTATTCGGAAGGAAAAAAACAGGGGGGAAGAGAGAAAAGGCAGAACAGCGATTTATCCGGTATTTTGTGCGCAGGCGGCTCTTTTCTTCTGTTCTTCCGGGGAACTCACCGTATTTATCTGGCAAATACAAGATTTTTGCGCCCTCATCTGAAACCCATAGCGGCAGGGGAATGTGAGGGCCGCGACAGGGAGCTCCACATGGAAAGCGGAAGGATGGAGCCTGGCATTGGCGTTCTTTTAGCGACGGCGACGTTTTACGGATGCCTGGCGGAGAAAGATTTGGCACAATGCCTGGAGGCGGACAGACTGCGCTCTCAGATTCAGCTGGACAAGCGACTGGAAGAGCTGGGGAGAGAGGCGGAAAAAAATGCGCCGTCAGAGACAGGGAGAGAAGGGCTGGGAGCCGTGCTGCTGTCGGTCAGGCGGGAAGCGGAATGACTGAATGAACGCCTGCTTTAGCAGGCGGGGGGAGCGCCAATGAAAGACAGATTGTGTGAAAAGGGTTATGAAATATTGAATATTGTGGGAAAGGGTTCCTTTTCCACGGTATACCGACTAAGAGAAATGAAGACGGGAAGGCATTGCGCCTGTAAGGTAAGTGAAAATCAAAAAATGCTTTTCAGGGAGGCTGAGCTTTTGAGAAGGTTGGAGCATCCTCTCTTCCCCGTTTTTTACGATTTTTGGCAGCAGGAAAAGGAAGCCTGTCTCGTTATGGAATACATAGCCGGCACAAGCCTGGAAAAGCTGGTGGGGGACCGGGGAAGGCTTACTGATAGACGGGCATCGATAATAGGGCTGGAGCTGGCTTCCGGGCTCGCATATCTTCACGAGCTGCCCATCCCCATCCTGCATAGGGACATAACTCCAGGGAATATTTTAATCAGGCAGGATGGAAGGGTAAAGCTATTGGATCTTGGCTGCGCCTGTGCTGTGGGAGAGAAAGGAATAAGAGCGGGAACGCCGGGCTTTGCAGATCCCCGGCAGCTAAAGGGAAGCCGGGCCTGTGAAGCGGGAGACATTTACGCCTTTGGAAAAATTCTGCAGTTTATGCGGGGTGGAAGGCTGTGTAGACTGGCTGAGGCATGCATAAGGCAGCAGCCCGGCGACAGACCCGGGAATATGCGTATCTGTCTTTACGCTCTGATGGATTGTATGGAAAAGGAGACCGAAAAAAATATAACAGGGATAATTTTTGGAAGAAAGGAAAAGGAAATCTGCCGTAATGCCAAAGCAGTGTGGAAAAAGTCTCAATAATGGCAAAAAGCGCCTTACAGCTTTCGGAGAAAAGCAAGGGGCAGAAGGGATATGACAAAGGAGGTCAGAGCGGTTGCTCTGACCTCCTGATAGTTTGCCGCAGTGTTATTTCATCTGCTCTTCCTGCTTTCTGATCATACGACGCACCATTTCACCGCCGATAGAACCGGCTTCCTTAGAAGTCAGGTCACCGTTGTACCCCTCCTTCAGGTTTACGCCAAGTTCAGATGCGACCTCAGTCTTAAAACGATCCATTGCCGCCTTAGCTTCAGGAACTTCCACTCTATTACTTCTGCTTGCCATTTTGTTTCACCTCCGAATACATTCTTGTTTTTTGCAAATTTATTTTCAAGATAAGTTTTGACATCACGTGTTTGTCATCACTTATCTTGGTAATAGTATGAGCGCTGGCGAAAAAATTATAATGGTAACTTTTTCATTTTTTTGATATACTATTTTGGTATGATAATAAGAATTTATAGGAACCTTTATGAAAAAAGCAAAAAGAATATTCATTGGACTTGTACTTTTCATTGCGCTTGGCGCAGGGGTTTTAGGAGGCTGTACAAGTTTGCAGGAAAAAGCTGAAGGAAGTGATACCGCAGCGATGACGCCTGGTCTGGAACCAGTTGCCGCAGAAAAAGAAGCGGTGAGAGTCGGTTCACTGAAAGGGCCTACATCCATGGGACTATTATTCCTTATGGAAAAAGCTGGAAATGAGGAAGGGGAGAATGCTTACACCTTTCAAATGGCCGCCGCGGCGGACGAGCTTCTGCCCCTTATGGTCAGGGGAGAACTGGATATTGCTCTGGTTCCTGCAAATGTAGCGGCCGTTCTTTACCAGCAGACAGAAGGCGGCATTAGCGTAATAGATATTAATACGCTGGGCGTGCTTTATATGGTATCAGGAGATGCCTCTGTGGAAAATATTTCCGATCTGAAGGGGAGAAGGATTTATCTGACAGGGAAAGGGACTACGCCTGATTACGCACTGCAGTTTCTTTTGAACGAAAACGGAATGACGGTTCAGGATTGTGAGCTGGAATACAGATCCGAGGCAGCTGAGGTTGCGGCACTGCTTCAGGAAAATCCGGACGACATTGGTCTCCTGCCTCAGCCCTTTGCCACTGCAGCCTGTGAACAGAATCCTGCGTTGAAAGTGGTTCTGGATTTGAACCGGGAATGGGACAAGGTACAGGGAGAGAATGGCAGCAGCCTGGTTACGGGAGTTACCATCGTGCGGGATGAGTTTCTGGATGAGCATGAGGATGCGGTGGCTGCGTTTTTAAAGGAGCATGAGGAGAGTGCATCCTCTATCAATCAGGATATTGAAAAAGGGGCAGTTCTGGCGGTGGAACAGGGAATTGTGGCAAACGAAAATATTGCGGAGAAAGCCATTCCCAGATGTAATATTACGTATATGGATGGGCTTGAGATGAAGCAGGCGCTTTCGGGGTATCTGGAGGTTCTGTTTTCTCAGTCGCCTGAATCCGTGGGAGGTGAGCTTCCGGATGATGATTTTTACTATGTGAGGTGAGTAGGCCAAATGGAGCGCAGAAAGCTGAATGTGAATGCAGTGCCGTGGCGAAAAGTGCTCATTATCGTTTTTTGGGCGCTCGTGTGGCACGGATTGGCTCTTTGGGTGGATAACTCCATTCTGCTTGTCACGCCGTCAGAGACGGTACGGGCTTTGACGGCGCTTTTGCCCTTGGCAGAGTTCTGGCAGACCATTCTGGTTTCGCTGCTGCGCATAGGGGGAGGATTCTTTCTGGGAAGCCTCTGCGGCGTTGTTTTGGCTGGCCTTGGCTGGAAAAGCAGAATGCTGAAGGAAGCGCTTACTCCGGTGATGAATCTCCTGAAAGCCATACCGGTTGCTTCCTTTGCGGTGATTTTGCTGATTTGGTGGGGATCCTCCATGCTGGCGGTGGCCATCAGCTTTTTGGTGGTGCTGCCCAATATTTATATTCAGACCTTAGAGGGTCTGAAAAGTACTGATAAGAAGCTTCTGGAGATGGCGGAAGTGCTTGCCCTTCCCTTTTGGACTCGCTTTTTATATATATACCGGCCTGCACTGAAGCCTTTTTTGTATGGAAGCATGAAAGTGTCCCTGGGCATGAGCTGGAAATCCGGCGTTGCGGCGGAGGTTATCGGTACGCCGGACTTTTCCATAGGGGAAAGACTGTATCTGTCTAAAATATACTTGGATACGGCGGGAGTCTTTGCCTGGACGGTGGTGGTAATCCTGCTGAGTCTTTGTTTTGAAAAGGCTGTGCTCAGGCTGCTGGATCAGCTTTATGGATGGGAGCCCCCTTGCAAAAAAGCGGGATCGTCAGACGCCGGAAAAGGCGCTCGGACCCCAGGTGAAATCGTTTGCAGCAAGGTTTCCAAGGGTTACGGAAGGGGGAAGGTGTTGGAGGAATTTTCCGCTTCCTATGGCCCGGGCGGAAAGATTCTGCTCACAAGTCCCTCTGGCAGCGGAAAGACCACGCTTCTGCGCCTTTTGTGTGGCCTGGAGCAGCCGGACTCCGGTGAAATCGCCCGGAAGGGAAGCTGCAGTATGATGTTCCAGGAGGACAGGCTCTGTGAGGAATACAGCGCACTCCGGAATGTGGAGATGGTGGTGGGAGATAAAATAAAGGCCCGATCCGCTCTTTTGGAGCTTCTGGAGGAAGAGGCCCTGGACGGGCCCTGCGGTCGTTTAAGCGGAGGGATGAAGCGTCGGGTGGCTTTGGTGAGGGCAATGGAGGCGGAATCAGATATTGTGCTGCTGGATGAGCCCTTTACCGGTATGGACGCGGATACTCAAAGAAGAGCCCGCTCCTATATTCAGAAAAAGCAAAATGGGAGACTGCTGGTTATGGCTTCCCACTCGGAAGCCGGAAGAGAAGAAAGCGTTCTGTAGAAATTGCGGAAAAACATTTGTGTTTTTTCGGGCCTTATGCTATAATTTCAAAATGACTGTGATTATGTGCTGATTTTTGGATCAAATACCGATGGATACCCGGCACAGGGCAATTGAAGGAGGAAATGTAACAATGAGTTTACAGGTAGAAAAATTAGAAAAGAATATGGCGAAGCTGACCATCCAGGTATCTGCCGAGGAGTTGGAAAAGGCCCTTGAGGGTGCTTACAGAAAAAATAAGAACAAGATCAGTATTCCAGGATTCCGCAAAGGCAAAGCGCCCCGGAAAATGATTGAGCAAATTTACGGCAGGGAAGTATTCTATGAGGACGCTGCCAACGAGCTGATACCCGGGGCATATGACAAGGCTCTGGAAGAATGTGAGGAGCAGATTGTTTCCTCTCCCAAGATTGAAGTAACGCAGATTGAGGCGGGAAAGCCATTTGTTTTTACGGCTGAGGTGGCTTTGAAGCCTGAAGTGACCCTTGGAAAATATAAGGGTGTGAAAGTGGATAAGATAGATACGGACGTTACCGAGGAGGAAGTGGACGCCGAGATCAATAAGGAGAGGGAGAGTAACGCCAGGACTCTTACCGTGGAAGACAGACCGGTAAAGGATGGGGACATGACTGTAATCGACTTTGAAGGCTTTGTTGACGGCGTTGCTTTTGAAGGAGGAAAGGGAGAGAATTATCCGCTGACCATAGGCTCCGGAGCGTTCATTCCCGGATTTGAGCAGGCTCTGATCGGGGCTGGGATCGGCGAGGAGAAGGAAGTAAACGTAACCTTCCCTGAGGATTATCACGAAAGCACCCTTGCGGGCAAACCGGCAGTTTTTAAGTGCACCGTGAAGGAGATTAAGGAAAAGGAGCTTCCTGCGCTTGACGATGAATTTGCCGGTGAGGTTTCCGAGTTTGAAACCATGGCGGAGTACAGGGAGGATGTAAAGAAAAAGCTGTCCGACAAAAAAGCAGCGGATGCAAAAAGCGCTAAGGAGGATGCGGCCATTGAAGCTGTGATTGCAGAGGCGCAGATGGAAATTCCCGACGCGATGCTGGAGACTCAGCAGAGGCAGATGGTAGATGAATTTGCCCAGAGAATGCGTTCTCAGGGGCTTTCCATGGATCAGTATATGCAGTTTACTGGAATGAATATGGATCAGATGATGGACCAGGTAAAACCTCAGGCCCTGAAGAGAATCCAGTCCCGCCTTGTTCTGGAGGCTGTTGCCGCCGCAGAGAAAATCGAGGCTTCTGAGGAAGATTTTGAAGATGAAGTGAAGGTTATGGGCGAAGCTTATCAAATGGAGCCGGACAAGGTAAAGGAGCTGCTTGGCGAGAACGGTAAAAAGCAGGTAATGGAAGACATTTGTGTAAAAAAGGCCGTAGAATTTATTGTGGAAAACGCTAAGGAGACAAAGCCGGCAAAGACCAGGGCAAAGAAAGAAAAGGCGGAGGAAGAGACGTCGGAGGAAGCCTGAACGGGAGCCGGGACTCACCGGCGGGTTTAAAGTGCGGTTGTACTCGGAGATTTTCCGGGTGCAACCTTTATCTGTGTGATTAAGTTTTTATTAAATAAGTGTTTTATGATTGAAAAAGAAATTTGAGTAGGATATGATATAATTATCACGGCTTTATTAATTCATGACAACGGAAGGGCTGCGGAGCGCGCTTTCTGTTGTTGACAGATTGGAGGATTTACAATGAGTTTAGTGCCTTATGTCATTGAACAGACAAGCAAGGGTGAAAGATCCTACGATATTTATTCAAGGCTTTTAAAGGACAGAATTATATTTTTAGGCGAAGAGGTAAATGAAACCACTGCAAGTATTGTGGTGGCTCAGCTTTTGTTTTTGGAGGCCGAAGATCCGGAGAAGGATATTCATTTGTATATCAATAGCCCAGGAGGCAGCGTGACTGCAGGGATGGCGATTTATGATACCATGCGATATATTAAATGCGATGTGTCCACAGTATGTATTGGCATGGCTGCAAGCATGGGAGCGTTTCTGCTGGCAGGAGGCGCAAAGGGCAAGCGGTTTGCTCTTCCCAATGCGGAAGTCATGATTCACCAGCCGCTTGGAGGAACTCAGGGGCAGGCTACGGAGATTGAAATTGCGGCAAAGCATATCCTGCGTACTAAGGAAAAGCTCAACCGTATGCTGGCGGAAAACACAGGAAGGGATTATGAAACCATCTGCGCCGACACGGAGCGGGATAACTGGAAGACGGCGGAGGAAGCCTGTGAATATGGACTGATCGATAAAGTGATTACGTCTCATGAGGTACAGGAGGCAAAATAAAACAAACAGGAGTAAATAAATGGCAGGTAAGAATTCCGGTAACGATATAAGATGTTCCTTCTGCAATAAAACACAGAGCCAGGTGCGCAAGCTGATCGCGGGTCCTGCAGGCGTGTATATCTGTGACGAATGTGTGGATATCTGCGCCGATATATTGGAGGAGGAGCTGGAGGATGAAGAAGTAGAAGAAGAACAGCATCCCGAAATTAACCTTTTAAAGCCAAAGGAAATCAAAAACTTTCTGGACGATTACGTCATCGGACAGGATGAGGCGAAAAAGGTTTTGTCGGTAGCTGTGTATAATCATTACAAAAGAGTGACGGCGCCCAAGGATCTTGACGATGTGGAGCTGCAAAAGAGCAATATAATCATGGTAGGTCCTACGGGCTCCGGTAAGACCTACCTTGCCCAGACCCTTGCCAAAATTATCAACGTCCCCTTTGCCATTGCGGATGCAACCACTCTGACGGAGGCCGGTTATGTGGGCGAGGACGTGGAGAATATTCTTTTGAAGCTGATTCAGGCGGCGGATTATGATGTGGAGCGCGCTCAGTTTGGTATTATTTATATTGATGAGATCGATAAGATTACAAAGAAAAGCGAAAATGTGTCCATAACCCGCGACGTTTCTGGAGAGGGAGTGCAGCAGGCTCTCTTAAAAATTGTTGAGGGCACCATCGCAAGCGTTCCCCCTCAGGGAGGAAGGAAGCATCCCCATCAGGAGCTGATTCAGGTAGATACCTCCAATATTCTGTTTATCTGCGGAGGAGCTTTTGACGGACTGGAAAAGATTGTGGAGTCCAGACTGGATCGGAAGTCTATCGGCTTTAATACCGAGGTTTCCAAGAAGTCTGAAAAGGAACTGAGTGATCTGCTTGCGGAGGTTACCCCACAGGATTTGGTTAAATATGGCTTGATTCCCGAATTTGTGGGCCGTGTTCCCATCTGTGTGTCGCTGAGAGGACTTGACAGAGAGGCTTTGACAAAGATATTGAAGGAGCCTAAGAACGCTCTGATCAAACAGTATCAAAAGCTGTTTGATATGGATGATGTGGAGCTGACCTTTGAAGAAGACGCCATACAGGCGATTGCGGACAAAGCCTTCGAGCGCAAAACAGGAGCCAGAGGACTTCGCTCCATTATGGAAAGCGTTATGATGGATACCATGTATCAGATACCTTCGGATGATACTATAGAAGCCTGTGTGATTACAAAGGGAGCGGTAGATGGAAGCAGCGAGCCTCTTACCATACACAGAGAGGCTATGAGAAAAGCGAAATAAGAAACATAAGACGGCAGCGTCTTGTGCATCAGGCGCCGCCAGTATGGCGGCGCTTTTTACTGCGCGGATTCCCCCGCAGGATACTTTTATCTCAATCAGACAGGGGAGTGATTAGAAAAATGGTGATAAAAAATGTAAGCCTGGAAACCGTCTGCGGGATAACCAGCAAAATTCCTGAAAATAAGCACCCGGAGGTGGCCTTTGCGGGGAAAAGCAACGTGGGTAAGTCCTCCCTGATTAACGCGCTGATGAACAGAAAATCTCTGGCGAGAACAAGTTCCCAGCCGGGAAAGACTCAGACAATCAATTATTATAATGTCAATGACGCCATCTATTTTGTGGATTTGCCGGGTTATGGTTATGCCAGAGCCAATGAAAACGTAAAGGCTCAGTGGGGCAGAATGATAGAAAATTATCTTCACAAATCCAGACAGCTGAAAACGGTTTTCCTGCTGGTGGATATACGGCATGCGCCTTCCGCCAATGACGCGGTTATGTATGATTGGATCTGTAATAATAGCTTTCAGCCGGTGATTGTGGCTACTAAGCTGGATAAAATCAAGAGAAGCCAGATACAGAAGCAGATCCGTCAGATCAGGGATACTCTCGGAGCCTCAGAGAACACGTTGATCATCCCTTTTTCCGCCCAGACAAAGCAGGGAAAAGAAGAGATATATGAGGTGATAGACACATTTTTGGAAATAAAGACCCCAAGTCAGATGGGAGAGTGAAAGCTGTGCTTAAGTATTGTAAGGCGCTGGTAAATATCGCCATTGCCGTTTTGGTGTTTTTGGCGGTCTGTTTTCTGGTTCCCAGAATTCTGATTTTTTTTGCTCCTTTTGTGATCGGCTGGATTATCGCTCTGATTGCCGGTCCCTTTGTACGTTTCTTTGAAGAAAAAATAAAATTGAAAAGAAAGGCCGGAAGCGCATTTGTTATTATCGTGATTATCGGACTCGTGGTTCTTATGCTCTACCTTGTGGGCTCCAAGCTGGTGGAAGAGTTGGTGGGGCTGGTAAACTCCCTGCCGGAGATCTGGCAGAGCGCGGAAGAGGATTTCCGTGAAATCGGCGACAATCTCAGCGTGATTTACAGCCGTCTGCCCGAAGATCTCCAGGATACGCTTACAGGATTTTGGGACCAAATCGGCAACTATATGGGAGAATTGTTTGGGCGGGCCGGCTCTCCCACCATCGCTTCCGTAGGCAACTTTGCCAAGCAGCTTCCCACCATTTTGATCGGACTGATTATGGCGCTTCTTTCCTCCTATTTTTTTGTGGCTGAGAGAAATCTGATCGGGGAATGGTTTCGCCGATACACTCCGAATTTTATACAGGTTCGCTATCGCATGCTGAAGCGGGGAATTGTGAAGGCAGTAGGAGGCTATTTGAAAGCACAGCTGAAAATAGAGGTCTGGATGTATCTGCTTTTGGTGGTGGGTTTTACTGTGCTTCAGGTGGACTATGCGCTTTTGATTGCGCTGGGAATAGCTGTTTTGGATTTTTTGCCGTTTTTCGGAACAGGAACAGTTATGGTGCCCTGGGCAATCCTGAAAATACTGAGCGCCGATTATGAGATGGCTATAGGGCTTTTAATTATCTGGGGTGTGGGACAGCTGGCCCGCCAGCTGATTCAGCCCAAAATTGTAGGAGACTCCATTGGTGTGCCGCCCATCCCCACCTTGTTTCTGCTGTTTGTCGGATATAGATTCGGAGGTGTGCTGGGGATGATCGTGGCGGTACCCCTGGGATTGATTGTCTACACCATGTATCAGGAAGGGGCTTTTGAGACTACGAAAAACAGTGTCCTCATTTTGGCAAACGGTATCAATAAGTTCCGCAGACTGACGAAGGAGGATCTGGAGGGGCTGGACGAGTCTCGAAAGCAGGAGGATACAGATGCGTAACATCAGACTTTTGGTTCAGTATGAGGGAACCAGATACCTGGGCTGGCAGAGACAGAAGCATGCCGGAAATACCATCCAGGGACGCCTGGAGACCCTTTTAAGCAGAATGTGCGGCGAAGAGGTGGAGCTGATCGGGAGCGGAAGGACGGATGCCGGTGTTCATGCCGCAGGGCAGGTCTGCAATTTTCATACAAACTGTACCATGTCCCCTGAGGAGATGCTGGTATACATTAACCGGTATCTGCCGGAGGATATTGCGGTAAAGGAAGTGTCCGAGGCGGGGCCGCGCTTTCACAGCAGGCTCAACGCCAGAGGCAAGAGATACTGTTATCGGGTTTTAAACAGCGCAGCGCCGGATGTATTCTGGAGGAGGTATGCCCTTCAGGTACATGGAAAGCTGGATGTGGAGGGGATGAGACTTGCCGCTTCCTATCTGGAGGGGGAGCATGATTTTAAAGCCTTTACATCCGCGAAAAAAGGGAAGAAATCCACAGTCAGAAGAATTGATTCCATTGCAATAGAGACGGATGGGGAGCTGCTCAATTTTACTTTTACGGGAAACGGTTTTCTCCATCATATGATCCGTATTCTGATGGGAACGCTGCTGGAGGTGGGGAGCGGAAAAAGAGCCGCGGACAGTATTCCCGGGCTGATTGCCTCCGGCAGCCGCCGTCAGGCCGGCGAGCTGGCTCCTGCAAAGGGTCTTACTCTGATTGAGATTTATTATTCATAAAATCTTAAATATTTGAAACTTTTTGCCCTGTAAAGTAGTCTAATACTTGTACAGGGCTTTTTTCTGCTTTTTGATTGGTTTATATGCAAAAAGTTTACAACTTTGCAGTATATTATGCCTGAGAGGGATATTACATAATAGAAAGGTTTGCTTTGCGCAGGGCGAATAAAAAAATGACGGAAAAAAGGAAAGACCATCAGGAGTTACAATTAAAAATAGATCAATATGCAGATATGCTGTTTAAACTCAGTTTTTTAAAATTACAGAATGTACAGGATGCAGAGGATGTGGTGCAGGAGGTATTTTACCAATATGTAAAACGACAGGACAACTTTGAGGGGGACGAGCATGAAAAAGCCTGGCTGATTAAGGTAACCCTGAATGCCTGCCGTAAAGTCTGGCGCAGCGCCTGGAACCGTCATAGATGCCAGACCGGAGATGGAGAGGCAGGCAGAGAATTATTAAATGCAGGGGGCTTCTCACAGGAAAGTGCAGCAGGGCCGGAGGAGAGCATTGTGGATCAGGAGGAACGCCAAATGCTTCTCCGGGCGGTAAGAGAGCTGCCTGTGAGATACAGGGAGGTAATTCATTTGTTTTACTATGAGGAGCTTTCCGTCAGGGAAATTGCAGGCGTGACAGGACGGAAGGAATCCACTGTCACATCCCAGCTTACCAGGGGTCGGGTGCTTTTGAAAAAACGGTTGAAGGAGGAATATGATTTTGCGTGAATTTAAAGAAGCATATAAGTGTGCGGTTGCCCGGCTGCCCAAATATCATATATCCGCCGAGCGTGTAAGGGATGAACTCCATCACAGGAGACTGGTGCGGCGAAAGAGGCGAAGAACCGCCGCACAGACTGCGGCAGCGGCGTTGTTTCTTGTGTGTGGAGTGGGAACGGCTACAGCCATGAATTACAGCAGGAGTATTTTCGAGGTAACAGAAAATGGATTTACTGCCGTTAGTGAAGGAGCTCAGGTGCTGGAGGAAGAAAATGATACAGGTGTGGAACCCAAAGCTGCAGTATATGGGGCTGCAGAGGATTTTTCGGGAGCTGCTCCAGAAGAAGATGCGCCGCAGGATGAGGTGGAAATACTTGAGGCCCGGGAATGGGTGCCAGAGGAATACGCTTCCGTGGAGGAGTTTGAAGAAAAAGAGGACATTGTGGTGGCTGTGCCTGATCTTGCGCTTTTAGGGGAAGAGCCCATGTCTGAAAATGTTATGGTTTTTGAGGAGGGAGAAAGAGTGATGGTCACGGTAAACTATGAGGACCGCAGCTTTTTCCTCTCCCAGTGGGATCACAGAGACTCTCAGGGATATGCTTCAAGCACAATGTTTTCGGGTGAGAGCGTCAATGAAAGACGTTTTGTAAATGACCAGGGATTGGAATATGTAATGTTCGACACTCTGGACAACGGAGAGATAACCTTTACACATGCGGTAATTTCCGTAAATGGGCGCGATCTTCAGCTTGATTTCGGCGGATATGATGAAGTAACCGTGGAAACGGTTTTACGTAAGCTTGATTTGAGCGTCTATTTTAAGGATGAATAAGAAAGGCGGGATATTCTATGGATAAAACGATTTTAATATACAATAATCGCACCGGAGTAGCGGATGTTATCAGCTCCCTGCTAATGGGGGAGGGAATCCGGATGAGGACGGCGCAGGAATATGAAGAGATGAGCAGACTGCTGCAGGAGAGAGAGGTTCAGCTTTTGATTGTGGACGTGGAGCTTTTGGATGAGGGCTGGAGCAGCGGTGTGGAGATGATAGCCAAAATACGTTCCCAGAGCAGCATTCCGATTATTGTGGTATCCGGACAGTCTGCGGAGACGGTAAAGATCATGGCCTTGAATGCGGGCGCGGACGACTATGTGCTGTCTGGTTGTAATCCTCTGGAGATTGTGGCCAGAATCAAATCCCAGCTTCGCAGGTATACGCAGCTTGTAAATATGTGTGCGAATATAGACAGGATTTACAGAGTGGATGGCCTGGAAATCAATGATATGCAGAGAACGGTGACGGTGGAAGGCAGACAGGTAAGGCTGACGCCCATTGAATACAGTATTTTGAGGCTTTTGGTGCAGGAGAAGGGAAGGGTGCTTTCCATCAGTCAGATTTATGAAAGAATATGGCATATGCGCGCTATAGGAGCGGACAACACGATTGCGGTGCATATCCGTCATATCAGGGAGAAAATAGAGGTGAATCCCAAAGAGCCCCGATACCTTAAGGTTGTGTGGGGAACAGGGTATAAGGTAGGCTGAGAGATCAGGGCAGAAGGTAAAACAAGGCAGGCGTTACGACCTGCTTTTCTGCTGTCCGGATGAAATTCTGCACGTTAAAAAATGATAATGTATAGAATCTGACATTGACAAACGGCCAATTATAGATTATTGTATTAATTAATTAATACAATGAACAAGGAGATTAAAATATGGACAGTATGCAAATTGAAAATTCCCGCCAGGAGCCCTTGCCAGACTTTCCCTTGCAGGAAAAAAAAGGGATCAGCGGAAGCACTTTGAAAATCATTGCTATTGTGACAATGTTTATCGATCATGTGGGAGCAGCCCTGCTGGGCAGATATATTATGGCCAGCGGCTATCTCGAGATTGCAGTGTCGGGAGACATGCACGCTATTCTGACATGGCTGGAGGAATACGGCGTTTTGTATTATGTATATACGGCCATGCGCATGATCGGAAGGATTGCATTCCCTATTTTCTGTTTTCTGCTGATCGAGGGCTTCCAGAAAACTCATGATGTCAGAAAGTATGCGCTGCGTCTGGGGCTTTTCGCCCTGATATCGGAGATTCCCTTCGATCTTGCCTTCAATGCGCAGATCCTGGAATTTGCATATCAGAATGTATTTTTCACATTGTTCCTTGGACTGCTGGCTATGATCGGTTATGACTGGATCTGGAAAAGACGGTGGTTTTCGGCGAAGGTTCCTGGTACGGCGGTAAAGCTGCTTTTATCTGCAGTGGTTCTGGGATTTTTCTGCTTTGCGGCAGAGGTGTTGAAGACAGATTACGCCGCGATAGGAGTGATATGTATTACGGTAATGTATGCTTTCCGCAGAAAAAAAGCGGCGCAGATTGCTGCCGGATGTGTGGCCTTTGTGTGGGAGATTACAGCCCCTCTGGCTTTCATTCCCATTGGCTTTTACAACGGTAAGAGGGGACTGAAGCTGAAATATATATTTTACCTGTTTTATCCGTTACACCTGCTTTTGATCTATTTGATATGCATGGTATTGGGGATTGCAGGCTATTCGGTTGTCTAGGGGATCAATAAATAAGCTTTGCAACATTATGATGGAGGAAAAGGAAATGTTAGAAATCATTCAGCTATCAAAACGATATGGGAAAACGCTGGCGGCGGATTCTGTGAGCTTTCAGGTGCCGGACGGCAGAGTAGGCATCCTGCTCGGACCCAATGGGGCCGGTAAATCCACTGTAATTAAGAGCATTGCCGGATTACTTAAGTTTGAGGGCGCTATCAGGATACAGGGTATGGACTCAAAGACTCTGGAGGCGAAAAAAGCCTTTGCCTATGTGCCGGAAATACCGAATATGTATGAAGCCTTAACAGTCAGAGAGCATATGGAGTTTATCAAAAGGGCCTATGGTCTGCAAACGGATGACAGGGATGTAGACAGTCTGCTGGAAAGATTCGAGCTTTTGGATAAGCAGGATAAGCTTGGCAACGAGTTGTCCAAGGGAATGATGCAAAAAGTGAGTATATGCTGTGCGCTTTTGATTTCTCCCAGAGTGATTCTTCTGGACGAACCTATGGTAGGTCTGGATCCTGCCGCAATCAAGGAGTTGAAGCAGGCGGTGGGAGAGCTTCGAAACAGCGGCTGCACCGTTCTGATCAGTACGCATATGCTGGAAATGGTGAAAGAGCTCTGGGATGTGACCTTTGTTATGGATAAAGGACATATCCTTGGAACGTATTCCAGAGAAGAAGTGGGAGACGAAGATTTGGAGGAGCTGTTTTTCCAGGTTACCGGCACAGGAAAAGAAGACAGGGAGGAGGATTAAAATGGGAGCAATCGCTTATCTCTACCGAAGGATCTTTGCAAACAGGGTTAAAGTAGCGTTGAGAAAGCCTGTTACGTATTTTTACATTGTGTTTATTCTGCTGTATGCGGTTATGATTCCCTTTTCCATCAACGTGCTTTTGGAAAAATACAGAATGAACTCTCCGGAGGGAATGGCGGCTGTTTTGACTGCTTTTGCCTTCTGGGTGATTCCCGGCAATCTGGTTGCCTATGCCAAAAGGAAAGGGCTGATTTACCGAAAGAGCGATATTCATTTTCTTTTCGTGTCCCCCATAAGCCCAAAAAAAATTCTGCTATACGCCCACATCAGAAATCTGCTGATCCAGACAGTGCTGAATATGGTGATAGCCATTTTGGGCGGGATTTTATTTCATGTAGAGTGGTGGAGAGTGGGAATATACTTCCTTTTTTCCATTATTGTGGAAAATCTTCTTGAGGGAGGTATCATGCTTTTACTGTACGGCACGGAGAGGCTTACGCAGTACGGAAGAAGCCTTGTGGTAAAAGGAGCCTATGCCCTTGTGGGAATCCTTTTTCTGATAGGAATTTATACTTATATTACACAGGGGCTCAGCCTGCAGAGTATTATGGGCTTTCTTCACAGTGATATGGTTCAGATGGTTCCTGTAGTGGGGTGGTATATTGCGGTGTTGCATTTGATATTTGTAGGCCCCACGGCGGTAAACCTGGCGGGCACGGCGGCTTATGCGCTTCTTCTCATTCTGGTTATGACGCTGGCGCTGCGTATGCGCTGCACCGGGGCTTATTATGAGGATGCCATAAAATTTGCCGACGATTATGAGGAAATTCTTGTAAACCGTAGAGAGGGAAGAATTGATAAAAGATTAGGAAAAAAACAGAAATTTAAAAAAGCTGACGTCAAGTATAAAGGAAGCGGCACAAAAGCTATTTTTTACAGGCAGCTTCTGGAATACCGAAAAAACCGTTATTTCATATTTGACTTCAATATGGGAGCGGCGCTGGTGGCCGGAGCGGGGATTGCATACCTATGTGCTGTGGAGGAGGGTATGGGTGATCTTACGCCCTTTATCATTCCGGGCGTAACGGCTTATGTGATTTTTATTTTTACCACCTTGAGCGGCAAATGGTCCAAGGAGATTTCCTCTCCATACACATACCTGATACCTGATACCGCTTTCAGGAAGCTGTGGTATGCTACAGCCATGCAGCATATTCAGGCGCTGGTCAGCGGTATTCTGATTACCCTGCCCGGGGCTGTTGTAATGAGAATGTCTCCGTTGACGGCGGTTTTGTGCGTGGCGTTTTATGTGATTCTGAATGCCAACAAGCTCTATGCGCTGGCGGTGGCGGAGGCAGTGACGGGAAATGTGCTGGGCAGAGTGGGAAAGCAGCTCTTTCAGCTTTTTATACAGGGAATTGTAATTGGATTTGCTTTTCTAGGAGCCCTTGTGGGCGTACTTGTAGGCGGCCTGAATCTGGCATACATTTTGATGAATGTATTTCTGTTGCTTGCCACCCTGTTGTTTATGCTTGCTGCGGCTTTGAATTTTTATAAAATGGAGACGGCCTGAAGTATTGAGAAGGCGGATAGAGGGCGGCGTTTCTCGCATATACGGAAATGAAGCGTCTGGAGGATTAAAAAATCCCCAGATGCTCAAAAAGAATCTGAAATCCCATAAAGATCAATATGACGCCTCCGGCCAATTCTGCCTTTGATTTATATTTCACTCCAAATACATTCCCCACTTTTACCCCCAGGGTGGAAAGAACAAAAGTGATGACGCCTATAAAGGCAATAGCAGGAATGATTTCCACCTGCAGGAACGCGAAGGTTACGCCTACGGCAAGAGCGTCGATGCTTGTAGCCACAGCCAGAAGAAGCATGGACTTTATGTCCAGGGAGGCATTTGCACATTCCTCCTGCTTAGACAGAGCCTCCCTGATCATGGAACCGCCGATCAGAAGCAGCAGGGCGAATGCAATCCAGTGATCGAAGGCTGTGATATACTGCTCAAACTGGCTGCCCAGCAGGTAGCCCACGAAAGGCATCAGCGCCTGAAAACCTCCGAACCACAGTCCTACAATTCCCGCTTTTTTGAAGGACACCTTCTGCATGGCCAGTCCCTTGCATATGGATACTGCAAAGGCGTCCATGGCCAGTCCAATCGCAATGATAAAAAGACTCAGTAAACTCATAACGCTCTCCTTGGTTGAAATATTTGAAAATATGTATAATTCGAAAAGAACAGATAAAAAACTCATGGACAATACACGCCTTAAGCGCCTTGTCCATGAGTCTCATTATCGCAATAGGATTGCTTCGGTAATACCAGATGAAAAACATCATTATGTTGATACTACCACAGCCGAGGCTGTCAACTACTCCCTCACAGTTGTTTGTACTTTTCGGTTTTTACATCATACCCTAAATGATATTTTTTGTCAAGAAGGATCGGGGCATTCTTTTATAAATCAGAGATCCACAGTGGAAAACGATTAGAAACGGAGAAACGGCATAGCTAAAGCTGCGCCGTTTCCCGAAAACAATCTTATGATGTTTAATGAGGGCCGGCTGAAAACCGGTTCCTTTTCATTCAGGCTACTACCGTAACGTTGGTAGCGCGAACCTTGCTGGTGTTCTGAGGATCGCATTCGGTATCAAAGGTAACCTTCTGGCCTTCTTCCAGGGACTTGAAGCCCTCTGCGTTGATAGCGGAGAAGTGTACAAACACTTCCTCTCCGGTGGCGTCGTTGGTAATAAAACCGTAGCCTTTCTGTGCGTTAAACCATTTAACTGTACCGTTATTCATCTTGGTACCTCCTTTAATTGTATAGGGTCTAGCCCGTTTTTGTATTTGGTGATTCTAAAACGTAGGACAAAAAAATCACATATTTTTGTAAACCATCATCAAAGTAGCAATGACTTACAAAAATATGTGAGTTCAATGACTTTCATTTAGAATACAGCTAGAGTATACCATTTCCCCTTGTAAAATGTCAATCATTATTTTATGCAAAAAAACTGCCGGGCAAACAAGGGAAACACGCCTGGGAGACGACGTCTCATGAATAATTTACATTTTTTTGCAGAGAGTATAGAGTGAAGGAAATCACCGGGCCGGATGATCTCGCCGAGTGACTACGGAAAGGAAATACCTGCATTGGCAGGCTGAGGAAAACAGGATGTATATTACGGTAAGTGTTTTTGCAATTGTATCTATTACTACAGTGTCATTGATGACAGGTTTCTGGGTGGGAAGAAGCCTCCGCTGGAAGATGGTGGAAAGTCAGGAGGAAGCAGTGGCAGGCCCGGAAGAAGCGGCGGGGGCTGTCAGGCTTTTTTCTGGAGAGGTTTCTTTGGAAAATACGGAAGAGACAGAGGATACCAGGAGCAGAGAGCCTCAAACTCGCTTCCGCTTTCAGGAACGCAGACGTAAAAGCGGAGAAAAGATCATTCCAAAGGGATGGGCCATTGGAAGTCCCTGCGCCGGAGATGTGAATTTTTTTTACGAGGGAAGCCGTCAGGGCGCAGTTATAGAGACGGACAAAGGGCTGGTATACGCTCCTGCGTCTGGGAAAATTACAAAGCTTTATCCTATGGGAAATGCTTTTCTGCTTCGCACAGACTTTGGAACAGAGCTTCTGATTAAGGCCGGAAGCCACAGAGATGATATGCTCAGCAGGTATTACAGACCCCGGATTGTTCAGAATGAGATTGTGAATAAGGGAAAGCTGCTTTTGGAATTCGATCTGGAAAAGCTCAAGGCTGAGGGTGTGGATGCCGGAGTATCCATCAGTGTGGAGGCCGCTGAGGAGGGCCGGGATGTGTTGGTCACTGGACAGAAGCATGTCCGCGTGGGTGAAGAGCTTTTATGGGTAAGGGAGAAAAATTCTCTTGCATAATGTCGTGAAAAGCCTTTATTTTTCGGCAAAAGCGCGAGAAGGCCATTGACGGCGGTGCGCCTGTGAACGGAAATATGCTGGAAAGAAATACTGCTTCCAGGGGGCCGGCGCAAAAGGCATAAAGCCATGTGCGCCAGCCTGTGTCATTGTAAGGCCAGAAGGGCTGCTTCAGATCATTCCACTATGATATAGGAGCCTTTTTTCTCTGTCTGTCCCGGGAGTGCAGCTGCGGGATACCCCAGGGCAGCCGCACCGAAAACATCATGTTCTGTGGGGATGCCCAGCCCATTCAGTACACTTCGTACAGCCGGCTCATCGCAGATGCCCCAGAGCTGGTTGATCCACACGGAACCGATTCCAAGGCTGTGGGCAGCAAGAAAGATGTTTTCCAGAGCACAGGCGTTGTCCTCCCTGGCAAAAGGACTTTCCTTTTCGTTGGAGGCAAGGATCAGAACGGCGGGACGGTACATATCATAATTTTCGCGGCCCAGCACGGTTCCTGCCACAGCCGCAAGCTCTTGAATTTTACTGCGGCGGGTTATGGCGGTAAACTGCCAGGTCTGACGGTTCATTGCGCTGGGAGCATAGACCGCGGCTTTCAGGATTCGGACAAGATCTTCCTTTGAGATGGTCTGATCCGTAAAGGAACGGCAACTTCTTCTGGTAAAAATGTTTTCCAAAACCGGATTCATAAAAATACCTCCTTAAGAAATCTGTGGTTTATTTTTTTATCATAGCTCTTTTTTCTGTAAATATCAATCAATGGCAAAGAGCGCCGTAAAGTACATTGATTTTCTCCATGGAGAATTGAGTTTTTCGGAAAATGGGTGTGCCATATGAAGAATGGTTGATGCTGAAGGGGAGAAATCCCGCAAAGGTTCTTCTACCCTCATCTGCTCTGTATCGCAGCGGTCATAGAGAAGCTCTGTCTTCATCCGGGCCCACATGCTCTCACAGCGTGCATTATCATGACAGCGGCCACCGGCACTGTTCATGCTTTGGTGGATATGGGAATCTTGGATAGCCTTCCGGTAGATCTCGCTGGGATACTGTGTTCCACGATCACTATGTATAGTAGCACCTTCCAGAGCTGGATAAGCATTCAGAGCATTCTTCAATGTATGGACACATAGGTCCGCTTTCATGTTTGTCTCCATGGCCAGTCCAGGGACGCTAAGATCAAAGCAGTCAAAAATCGCCGATACATATAGCTTTCCATCAGATGTCTTAATCTCCGTCATATCCGTGATACTCTTTTTTAACGGTGCATCCGAATAGAATTCCCGCTTTAACAGGTCATCCGATTTCATGGCTTCCCGATCGGCTTTTGTAATCCCGTTTGGCTTCCTTTTGGGCCGAAGGCTGAGTCCGATCTGTTCCATGATCCGATACACGGTACGCTCGCTGGGAATAGGGACTCCCTCCGGCTGCTTCAACAGCAATGCCTGATACATACGGATACGACCATAAGTATCGTTGCATTCATCTTCGCTGACGATTTCTTTCATGGCATCCGCCAGAGTCTGGTACTTAAAAATCAAACGAGTTTTTGGTTAATAAATCATTTTATAAAATGATGTTAGTATATAAGTGTGGACATAAAAAGTTGAACAATCTATACTACCGGATGAAAGAGTAAGGGAGATGTTCAGTATGGCGAAAAACCAAAAATCTTATACTCCGGAATTCAATCAGCAGATTATAGATCTGTACAATGCCGAAGGAACCTCGTATCCACAACTGGAACGTGAATATGGCGTAAAACGAAGTACTATCAGCGGATGGGTAAAACAGCTTTCCCCAATCAAAGTATCTGAGGACGAAAGTGCTACCCTCAAGGAGTTTAGGGCTCTCGGGAAAGAAATCCAGCGCCTTAAGATTGAGAATGAAATATTAAAAAAATCGACCGCCATATTCGCAAAAGAACAATAGACGAAAGTGTCTCATTTATCCAGAATCATTTGGACCGTTATACCGTATCCCAGCTTTGCAGTACTTTGAACTTTCCCGGAAGTACCTATTGCAAAGCTCTGGTTCGTGTACCCTTAAACCGGCACCTGGAGTATGAAGAATTCAGCCAAAAGGTAAGAAAGGTCTACGAAATGTGGTCATCTGCAAAATGAAGCACTGATTGCTTGCGGCGGAAAAATCTGCTATACTTGGGGTAGCAAATAAATCGAAAAATCGGAATTTGCGGAGGCCAATCAAATGGATTTTCCAGAGGAAATAGCACAAGAACTATACCATGCGGTAAAAACGATTTTGACAGATTTGTTCCGTAACAGAGAACATTATTATTATATTACATTGACCTCAGATGGTGGGGGCCATACTCCCTGTATCTCGGCATGGTCTTATGAAGCTCTGCGTAGGAGTAGTGATGTTGAAGAAGAACGGGAAAAAAATAAATGGTCTTATGCTGATTCGCCATATTGCTGTTGGAAACAGGAAGAATTTCACAAGGTTGAAGCGTTACTGTTGTCCAGGAAGAATATATGGGACTTGGATTCGGAGGCTTTTGAAACTGAAGTTAATTTAAGGTTTGAAGCTATGGAGGCAGCTATGAAACGCTTAGACCAGGAGGGGATATTTCAGTTAAATCAAGAAAGAAGCGAAGTTGTTGTATTAGTAGAAGTCATGCCCCCCGATTATACAAATACAGAACGGGCTTATAGAATGAATCATGCTAATTCCCAAATTTTCGTCGAATGGTTAGAAGAAGCGGCAGAAATTGAATGAGATTGATATGCTCATGCGGTAAAGTTGCCAACTTCCCATTTATGGGGGAGTTGAGCAGAGCGGGAAAATGGAATTGGCAGGAGTCAAGTGATGAAGTGGATTGACGGAAGTGAAATTAATATGAAACAATTTACAGGGGAAACACTTTCCGAAAAGCTTGTAACTGAACTTCGTTATTATGATTATGACCAATATTTGACATGGGCGGATTTTCTTCAAGCGGCAGCTTTCTTAATTGAATTTGATACAGAGCTATCTATAAATGGGATCTTTGGCTTTCTTGAAAATTCTATCGGGCATTATGCCCTTAATATTATTCAAGCATGTGAGATTATATCTTTTGATGATAATCATGAAATGGCTGAAGAAGTGGAGGAACAAATTTCAAGACTTAGTGAACAGCTATATCTATACGGTGACTTTGATATATGGCCGTTACTTTTCAAATATTTAGATAAACAGATAGAAGAACTATAACAATTCTCATTTATCGAGCAGATAAAAACATGGGCGGCGGGGTAGGCGCAGACTATCCCCGCCGCCCTGTCTGTTACCGTTCCATGTCCTGCGCTCTGCGGGGCTGTCGTTCCCGCTGTTCCTTCCGCAAGATACTGTAAACGCTCTTTCGGATTTGGGCCGTGTCAAGAATTTTTCGCAAATTGGTTTGCGGGCTGCGGGATGAACGAAGTCAGCCAATAATGAGGCATCCTCAACAACAACCTCCAGGTGCTTCATGTTCATGTACTTCTTGTTGCTCCATTGGGTGCCGGCCACATGGCGTGGCCGGGCACAAACCAGCATGAGGGGCAGAACTTCTCTCCGGGAAACTTCCCACCACACGGGTGCGGCGGCGGATCTCCCGGTTCAGTCTCTCAATGACATTGTTGGTACGGATGCGAGTCCAGTGTTCGCTGGGAAAATCGCAGTAGGTAAGCGTCTCCTCAATGCCATCTTCCACCTTCTTAGCGGCCTGCTTCAGCATATGGAACGGAGTTCCTCCACCACAGCTTTCGCCTTTTCTCTGGCAGCTCTTTTGCTCTCCTGAGCATGGATCCCCTTGGGATACCGCCCCACCTTGCAAAGGGCGGTTATGCCAATCCTCGATGTGGACACAACTTTATTCTACCTTATCGGGGATGCTGTTGCAAAAGGCTTTACCGGCCGGAAGGGGAACGTATTCAATGTGCTTACCATCCGGCACATTTTAGAGAATCCCAAATATAAAGGCTGGTACTGTGCCAACAAAAGTCAGACAGTAGACTGCCGCAGCAAGCGGAAGATCTTCCTGAACGAGAGCGAGTGGGTCATGTATCTGGACCCAGCCATTCCGGCCATCGTATCCGGAGAGCTGTGAGATCGGGCTAATGCTCTCTACAAGCGGCGCAGCGCCCAAATGATGTCCCGCCAGAGGGCTGCCTGTTCCGCGCCTCAGATGCGGACGGCCGAACTGGATCCGATCATGGTGCAGATTTTCAATCAACTGGCCCAGGATAAATCAGTGATTATGGACGCCGTGATAAAGGTCATCCAGGCTGTTCCCAATGAGCACGACTACCATCAGGATGTCAAGCGTGTGAAGAAGGAAGATTTAGACATCTGTTTGAAATTCTGCGACCCCTATGGAGTCGTTTTTGACCGGGAAAATTCCTCCTTCTGCTTCACCCGTCTAATATTATTACAAGTAAAATGATAGAAGAAATTTCCAAAAAGTATTGACAGACGCTGTGAAATGCTATAATATCTACTAAACCTACCTAAATAGTATGAAACAGGAGAAGAGATATGAGCAAAAAACCATACGCGGACAGAAAATTACGGTTTGAAACACTTCAGCTGCACGTGGGACAAGAAGCTCCCGATCCGGCTACGGACGCCAGAGCAGTACCCATTTACCAGACTTCGTCTTATGTATTTCGGGACTGCGATCATGCGGCGGCCCGGTTTTCCCTGCAGGAGAGCGGGAATATTTACGGTCGGCTGACCAATCCCACCCAGGAGATTTTTGAACGCAGGATGGCCGCGTTGGAAGGAGGCAGCGCAGCTCTGGCAGTGGCCAGCGGCGCAGCGGCTATTACTTATACGTTCCAGAATCTTGCCAAGGCAGGGGATCATATTGTGTCAGCAAAGAATATTTATGGCGGAACCTATAATTTTCTGGAGCATACCTTAAGGGGATTTGGAGTGGAAACCACTTTTGTGGATCCCTTTGACTATGAAGAAATTGCCGGGGCAATCCGTAAAAATACCAAAGCGGTTTTTGTGGAAACCCTGGGAAATCCCAACTCTGAGGTGGCGGATATTGAAAAGATTGCAGAGATTGCCCATGCCCATGGCCTTCCTCTGGTGGTGGACAATACTTTTGCAACGCCCTTCCTGGTGAGGCCCATTTCCTATGGGGCGGATATTGTAGTGCATTCCGCTACAAAGTTTATTGGGGGACACGGAACTGCTATAGGAGGAGTGATTGTTGAGGGAGGCGAATTTGACTGGGAAGCCGGCGGAAAATTCCCCTGGCTGACAGAGCCTAATCCCAGCTATCATGGAGCGGTGTTCGTCAAGGCGGCGCCGGGGGCAGCCTTTGTAACATCTATCCGAGCAGTTCTTCTTCGTGATACGGGGGCGGCTCTTTCTCCGTTTCATGCCTTCTTATTCCTGCAGGGATTGGAGACGCTTTCTCTCAGAGTAGAACGTCATGTGCAGAATGCCCTGAGAGTAGCGGAGTATCTGAACGGACATCCGCTGGTGGAAAAGGTACATCATCCATCTCTTTCCGAGGATGAGCAGCAGCGGGGGCTGTACCGCAAATATTTTCCGGGGGGCGGCGGTTCTATTTTTACCTTTGACATCAAAGGGGGAGAGGAACAGGCCCGGAAATTTATTGATAATCTGGAGCTGTTTTCGCTGCTGGCCAATGTAGCGGATGTGAAATCTTTAGTGATTCACCCCGCATCCACTACCCATTCCCAGCTGACGGAGGAAGAGCTGGCTATGCAGGGAATTGGAAAAAATACCATCAGGCTGTCTGTGGGAACGGAAAATATCGAGGATATTCTGGAGGATCTGGAGGGAGCCTTCTACAGTATTGAGCATACGTGATAATTCCAGGAAGGCTCTTCGGCGGGGCGATATTGTTGGAAGCGCTGCCTTTTTTCATAAAAGCTATTGACAAATACCCTGTGGGGGTATATTCTGTAAAAGAACAGAATACCCCTGCGGGGTATTTTGGTTCCAGTATCCGCTGAAGCGGACAGGGAGGTGTAGAAATAAAATGGACGGGAAAAATACAAATCAGTCCTGTTGCCATCACAAGACCACTCCGAGGCAGGAGAAGGAGCTGAAGCAGTTAAAGAACCGTTTAAACCGTATGATAGGACAGCTGAACGGCATCGGCAAGATGCTGGATGAAAACCGTTATTGCGGGGATATTCTAACTCAGGTGGCTGCGGTGGAAAGCGCTCTCCAGGCATTCGGATATCTGGTTTTGAAGGAACATATGGAGACCTGTGTGGTGGAAGAGATCAAAAAAGATCATTTAGAGATCGTGGACGAAGCCGTGGAGCTGATAAAAAAATTAAAATAGGAAGGGGTTTAAGGCAGGCTATGAAGGAAAGATACCGTATTTCGGGAATGACCTGCTCCGCCTGCTCCTCCCATGTGGAGAAGAGCGTAAATAAGGTGGAGGGGGTGGAAAAGGCTTCTGTAAATCTTCTGACGGAAACCATGGAGGTGACCTACGACGAACAGGCCATAGGAAAAGCAGATATTATAGGGGCTGTGGAGCATGCAGGCTACGGAGCGTGTCTGCTGGAACAGGGATCCTCCGGAGCAGAGACAACATCTGGGAGCAGGGAAAACCAAAGAGGGGCCAAGGGAGCTTCAGGAAGGGAAGGAATGCAGGAAAAAGCAAAGGCAGAGGACAGAGCCATGAAATGGCGTCTGGGTATATCCGTTCTTTTTTTGATCCCTTTGATGTACGTGGCCATGTACCATATGTATCGGGATTGGTTTGGAATACCGATACCGGATTTTGTCATGAATGCTTTTCATGGCAATGAAAACGCCATGAATTTTGCTATGACCCAATTTTTGCTTTTACTGCCGATTTTATATGTGAACCGGAAGTTTTTTGCAGTAGGCTTTAAGACGCTGGGGCATTTGAGCCCCAATATGGACAGTCTCATTGCCTTGGGAGCGTCTGCGGCCACAGGCTATGGTATTTTTGCTATGTATCGCATAAGCTATGGACTGGGGCATGGGGATATGGCGTTGGTAGAGCAGTATTCCCATGATCTGTATTTTGAGTCGGCGGGAATGATTCTCACATTGATTACAGTGGGAAAATATTTGGAGGGCCGTTCTAAAGGCAAAACCAGCGAAGCAATCACAAAGCTTATGGACCTTTCTCCCAAAATGGCCGTCTTGCTGACAGAGGATGGGCAGGAAAAAGAGGTCCCAACAGAGGCTCTCCGGAAGGGAGACATATTTGTGGTAAAGCCCGGAAGTCTGGTTCCGGTGGATGGGATTGTGACAGAGGGGCGATCCAGCATAGATGAAGCGGCTATCACCGGAGAGAGCGTCCCTGTAGAAAAGAAGGAGGGAGACAAGGTGGTCTCCGCCACGATGAATAAGTCGGGCTTTCTGAAATGCAGGGCGGAAAAGGTGGGAGATGACACGACTCTGGCTCAGATTATCCGCCTGGTGGAGGAGGCCAGCGCCAGCAAGGCTCCCATAGCCCAGCTTGCCGATAAGGTGGCAGGGATTTTTGTTCCGGTGGTGATTGTCATAGCCCTGATTACACTGGTTGGATGGCTCATTGCGGGGGCCGGAGCGGAATTTTCCATTTCCACGGCCATAGCGGTGCTGGTGATTTCCTGCCCCTGTGCCCTGGGACTGGCCACGCCTGTGGCCATCATGGTGGGAACCGGTGTGGGAGCAGGCCACGGAATACTGATTAAATCAGGAGAGGCATTGCAGCAGGCAAAGGAGATAGACACAGTGGTGCTTGACAAAACGGGTACCATCACGGAGGGCAACCTGAAGGTGATGGAGATCCGGGTTCTGGCTCGGGAGTATACACAGGATCAGATGCTTGCTTTGGCGGCGGCCCTGGAAAAAAAGAGTGAACATCCGCTGGCCGAGGCCATTGTGAAAGCCGCAGAGGGGAAGGACTACGGAAGTATTGCGGTTTCGGATTTCAACGCGGTGTTCGGCAGGGGCATCGAAGGACGTCTTGAGGCGTCTTGGCTGAAGCCCGGGAAATATTTTGTGGGTAACGCTGCGTATCTTGCGGAAAATCAAATTGAAACGGAGGATAGCTCCTGGGAGGGCCTGGTGGACGCCATGGCGGACGAAGGGCGCACACCTCTGCTGGTGGCCGATGAGAAACGGCTGTTAGGCATAATCGGCGTGGCGGACGGCATTAAGGAAAGCTCTTTGGAGGCCATAGAGGCATGGCATGACATGAATGTACGAGTGATTATGCTTACCGGGGATAACCGCCGGACTGCGGAGGCAGTCCGCAGAAAGCTCCATTTGGAGGAGGTGGTAGCGGAGGTGCTGCCCCAAGATAAGGAAAAGAAGATAACTCAGCTGAAGTCCCAGGGGCATAGAGTTGCCATGATTGGGGATGGAATCAATGACGCGCCGGCTTTGGCGGCGGCTGACGTAGGTATGGCGATTGGGGCGGGGACGGATGTGGCAATAGAAAGCGCCGATATTATTCTGATGAAGAGTGATCTTCGGGATGCGGTAACGGCCATGCGGCTTAGCAGAGCGGTCATCCGTAATATCAAGGAGAACCTGTTTTGGGCCTTTTTTTATAACAGTATTGGAATCCCTTTGGCAGCAGGTCTTTTGTATCCTGCGTTTGAGCTCAGACTAAATCCCATGTTCGGCGCAGCGGCCATGAGCCTGAGCAGTATTTTCGTGGTAGGCAACGCATTGCGGCTGAAGGGATTTCGAAGCCCCTTCACCTCAAGAGGGAAAGGTTTCGGACGGCCGGATCAGGGGAGGGAGGAACAGAATAATTTGGAAACCATAAACAATGATCATACAAAGAAAGGAAATGATAATATGACAAAGGTATTGAGTATTGAAGGAATGATGTGCGCGCATTGCACAGGAAGAGTGCAGAAGGCTCTGGAGGCTTTGGAGGGCGTAAGTCGGGTGGATGTAAGCCTTGAGGGCAGATCGGCTCAGGTGGAGTGCGCCGGACAGGTGTCAGACGAAGCTCTCACAGGAGCAATCACGGAAGCCGGATATGAGGTAAAGGGAATTCAGTCCAAATAAAATGATGCAAAAATACCGCCGCGGCTTATAGTCGCGGCGGTATTTTTCAGTCCGCACCGGAAATTTTGGCCTTTCGGAGCCCATACATTAATTTTTTTTTAAGATTGACCGGAAAGAATTGTGTCGGAAATCTAAATATGCTAATTTAGAAGAAACGATGGCGGACAAAATTTGCCGGAGAAGAAATCTGCGCACAAAGACGCGGAAATGAGGTACATATGAAAAATAAGCTGTATTACATTTTGTTTGTGGTATACGTGCTGACCTTTGCTTTTGTGCTGTATGCCAACGGTGTGTTTACCGGGGACTCATCCAATCTTCTGAATCTTTTGATCAATGTGGGATTTTTGGTCGTGATAGGGATTTTATTTATTATATCTGCGGTCAGCTTTGGACGGCTGAACAGGTGTACGGATGAGCTGGCGGACGCTGCAGATCGGATGTATGAGGAATATAGGGGAACGGGAAAAAATCTCTGGGAGAAATACAGAGATAAAACAGATTTGTTTCAAGAGGAGACGCTGCAGACCGCTTTTTCCAAATACAGGGCCAGAATGAGAAACTATCAGACCAAAAGAGGCTATGTCCATGTATGTGATCCGGAGGAATATATCAATGAGGATCTTCTGGATCAGACTGCTATGACATATTACAATTCCGGCATATCCGGAACCATGACGGGGCTGGGCATTCTGGGAACCTTTCTTGGACTGGCTATGGGACTGGGCTCCTTTAACGGGAATGATATTTTTACAATATCCGACAATGTAGGCTCTTTGCTTTCGGGAATGAAGGTTGCCTTTCACACTTCTGTATACGGCATATTCTTTTCCCTGGTTTTTAATTTTGTATACCGCAGCATTATGTCGGATGCCTACGGCAAGCTGGAACGCTTTTTGGTGGTTTTTCGTCAGTGTGCAATGCCTCCGGCGGCGGGAGAGGATGAAAATGCTGCGGCCATGCTGATCTATCAGGCGAATATGTCCAATTATCTGAAACAGATCACAGAACTCTTAAAGGGAGATGCAAAAGAGCAGACAGATGGTGTGGAGCGGATGGTAAAGCGGTTTACGGAGCAGTTGCAGGTCAGCCTGGAGACGGATTTTAAGGAATTCGGAAACCTGATGAAAGACACGGGAAGGGCGCAGCAGGCTTACGGGGACAACTGCAAAAGCCTTATTCAGGCGGTCACGGCTCTGGTGGAAGTAAACAGGAATGTTCAGAAAGCGCTGGAACAGACAATGAAGCGCCAGGAAGAATTTTCAGAAGAGCTTGCAGAACAGAAGAAAAAGCTGGAGGATACCTGTGAAAACATCAGCAGCGACATTAGCAGCCAGCTTTATACCTTTGAACAAATGAGGAACGTGTATGAGAAATAACCGAAAAAACCGGGAGGCCTTTGGAGAGCACAGCTTCTGGCAGTCCTATTCAGACATGATGGCTGCGTTGCTTCTTGTTTTTATTCTGATCATTGCCGTTACACTGGCCATATACAGGCAAAAGACTTCCGACTTGGAGCAGACACAGCTGGATTTAACTGCGGCTCAGGCAGATTTGGAAAGCTCAAGGGCGGAAATTGAGAAGTCAAACCAAGAGTTGGAGGCGTCTCTGGCGCAGCTGCAGGAGGCTTATGCACAGGCTGCACTGACCCAGGAAGAGCTGAACAAAGCGTATCAGGAGATTGCAGATGCCCAGGCTGAACTTGCCGCCACGAAAAGCGAGCTGGAGAATATTGTGGGAGTCAGAACGAATCTGATCGGAGAGCTGCAAAATACTTTCCAGAATTCCAGCATGACGGTGGATGCTCAGACAGGCTCCATAACTTTCTCCTCAGACGTGCTGTTCCGTTATAATAGCTACACTCTGACCGCCAACAGCAGAGACATCCTTAGAGACATTATTCCCAGATACCTGGAGGTGTTGCTCCAGGATCAGTACAGGGAATATATTGCGGAGATTATCGTGGAAGGACATACGGATACGGATGGAGGCTATTGGAGTAATATGGAGTTGTCCTACAACCGGGCCAGTGCGGTGGCAAGATTCTGTCTGGATGAGGAAAACGGTCTGAGCCGGGAAAAAATAGCACAGCTTCAAGAGCTTTTGACCGTAAACGGCAGATCCTACAGCGAGCCTGTTTACGAGACGGACGAAACGGGAACGGCTACGGATAAAATAGACATGGCGGCATCCAGAAGAGTGGAGATAAAATTCCGACTGAAGGAAGATGAGATGATTGAGAAGGTTTCCTCCATTTTACAACAGTAGTTTTTATCAGATGTTTTACAGGAATCACAGATAAATTTTACGGCGCCCTGATTTTGGGGCGCCTTTTTTAGATATATAATAATTATCTGAAATCTGTGGAATAATTTGTAAGGAAAATAAAACTCTCGGTCTGAAGTGCACCGTAGGGGCGGAAAATGGAAAAGGAAAAGGGAAGAGATGGAGAAAAGGAAGAGAGATACTCAGTGGGGTATGTTGTTGGAGCACACAAAGGAGCGGCTGGGAGAAAAGGCATTTTCACAGGATTATGTGAGAGCCTGCAGAATTCTGGAGAAAAGACTTCTTGATATGAACGAAAAGGCGTACGCACAGCTTGGGAGAGAACTGATCTCATCCGTGGAATGGAGGGTAAAAACTCCCGAAAGCTGTGTAAATAAACTGCTTCGCAAGGGGAAAAGACCCACCCTGGAAAATGCAAGGGAAAGATTGAACGATATTGCGGGAGTCAGAGTGGTGTGCAGCTTTTTGGACGATATTTATCAACTCTGCCGCCGTATGGCCTATGACTATGAGTTTGAATTTGTCAAACAGAAGGATTATGTGAAGCATCCCAAGAGCAGCGGCTATCAGAGCCTGCATCTGATTGTACGGGTGCCTGTGGGAGAGGGCAGAAAGGTCAGGGCGGAAATTCAGTTCCGTACCCAGGCAATGGATTTCTGGGCCTGTGTGGAGCATCATTTTGTCTATAAGGGTACGGGAGAGCATGGTAAAAGGGTGGAAAAGGAGCTTCGCAAATGTGCCAGATCCATTTACCGTATAGACAGGAAAATGATGAGCATCCGAAACAAAATGGAGGAGGAGAATGCTCTGTCTTTATAAAAACTTTATACTTTTGCCCTTGATTTTTGTTGTCTGTGTGTTATAGTATACATAGAACAAGAAAAGGTTTGAGATGAGGAGGCTGAGAGTATGAACATTCAAAAATTTACCCAAAAGTCCATGCAGGCAGTGGAAGGCTGCGAAAAGCTGGCGTATGAATACGGCAATCAGGAAATTGAGCAGGAGCATCTGCTGTACAGCCTTTTGACCATAGAGGACAGTTTGATTTTGAAGCTGGTTGAAAAGATGGGGATACAAAAGGAGCATTTTGTAAGCAGAGCGGAGCAGGCTCTGGGCAAATGTGTTAAGGTTCAGGGCGGACAGATATATATCGGGCAATACCTCAATAAAGCCCTTACCTATGCGGAGGACGAGGCAAAGCAGCTTGGGGACGAGTATGTATCTGTGGAGCATCTGTTTCTAGCCATGATTAAGAATCCCAACAGGGAAATTGCACAGATCTGGAAGGAATACGGTATTACGAGGGAGCGTTTTCTGCAGGCTCTGTCAACAGTTCGCGGCAATCAGAGAGTAACCAGCGACAATCCTGAGGCTACTTATGACACATTGGAAAAATACGGACAGGATTTGGTGGAAAAGGCTGGCAGCCAAAAGCTGGACCCTGTGATCGGAAGGGACAATGAGATAAGAAACGTGATTCGGATTCTCTCCAGAAAGACCAAAAACAATCCTGTGCTGATCGGAGAACCCGGCGTGGGCAAAACAGCCGTGGTGGAGGGCCTGGCTCAGAGGATTGTACGGGGAGACGTGCCCCAGGGGCTGAAGGACAAAAAAATATTCGCCCTGGACATGGGAGCTCTGGTGGCCGGCGCCAAATACAGAGGAGAATTTGAGGAGCGTCTGAAGGCGGTGCTTGAGGATGTGAAAAACAGCGATGGACAGATTATACTGTTTATTGATGAGCTGCACACCATTGTGGGAGCCGGTAAGACGGACGGCGCGCTGGATGCCGGCAACATGTTAAAGCCCATGCTGGCCAGGGGAGAGCTGCACTGTATCGGAGCCACTACCCTGGATGAGTACAGGAAATATATTGAGAAGGATCCTGCCCTGGAGAGACGGTTCCAGCCTGTTCAGGTGGATGAGCCAACGGTGGAGGATACCATATCCATTCTCCGGGGACTTAAGGAGCGCTATGAGGTTTATCATGGGGTAAAAATTATGGATAACGCTCTTGTGAGCGCTGCGGTTTTATCCAACAGATATATTTCAGACCGTTTTCTGCCGGATAAGGCCATCGATCTGGTGGACGAGGCCTGCGCTTTGATTAAGACGGAGCTGGACAGTATGCCCACGGAGCTTGACGAGCTGCAGCGAAGGATCATGCAGCTGGAAATCGAAGAGGCCGCTCTGAAAAAGGAGGATGACAGGCTCAGCCAGGAGAGGCTTGCAGACCTGCAGAGGGAGCTTGCGGAGCTGAAGGAGGAATTTACCAACGGAAAGGCCCAGTGGGATAATGAAAAGTCCTCCGTGGAAAAGCTGTCAAAGCTGCGTGAGGAGATCGATCAGGTGAACAATGAGATTCAAATCGCCCAGAGGGAAGGCAACCTTGAGAAAGCAGCGGAGCTCAGCTATGGCAGACTGCCGGCATTGAAGAAGCAGCTGGAGCGGGAGGAGGAAAGAGTGAACGCTTCCGACCTGTCTTTGGTGCATGAAAAGGTATCCGATGAGGAGATTGCAAAAATCATTTCCAGATGGACGGGAATCCCGGTGGCAAAGCTGACGGAAAGCGAGAGAAACAAGACGCTTCATCTGGATGAGGAGCTTCATAAGAGAGTGATCGGGCAGGATGAGGGAGTCACCAAAGTGACGGAAGCCATTATCCGTTCCAAGGCGGGTATTAAGGATCCTACCAAGCCTATTGGCTCCTTCCTGTTTTTGGGGCCTACCGGCGTAGGTAAGACGGAGTTGGCCAAGGCACTGGCAGCCGCGCTGTTTGACGATGAGAATAATATGGTCCGTATTGACATGAGCGAGTATATGGAGAAATATTCTGTGTCCCGGCTGATCGGAGCGCCTCCCGGATATGTGGGATATGAGGAGGGCGGCCAGCTCACTGAGGCGGTGCGCAGAAAGCCCTACAGCGTGGTTTTGTTTGACGAGATTGAAAAGGCCCATCCGGATGTGTTCAACGTGCTGCTACAGGTGCTGGACGATGGACGAATTACGGATTCTCAGGGCAGGACGGTGGACTTTAAAAATACCATTCTGATTATGACCTCCAATATCGGCGCAGGTTACCTTCTGGATGGTATCCAGCAGGATGGAAGCATTCAGCCCGAGGCGGAGGAAATGGTTATGAAAGATCTTCGGGCACATTTCAGACCGGAGTTTCTGAATCGGTTGGATGAAACCATTTTGTTTAAGCCTTTGACCAGAGACAACATCGGCGGAATCATTCATCTGATTATTGATGATCTGAACAGACGTCTGGCAGACAGAGACCTGAAGATAGAGCTGACCGAGGAGGCGCTGTCTTTTGTGGTGGAAAACGCCTATGATCCTGTTTATGGGGCCCGCCCTCTAAAGAGATATATTCAAAAATACGTGGAAACCTTGTCGGCAAAGCTGATTCTGGCAGATCAGGCGGCAGCGGGAGATACAATTCTGATTACGGTGGAGAACGGTCGGCTTTCAGCCGGAATCAAAAAACGAGGGACGTGTTCCGCATAAGCGGACACGTCCTTTTTGTGCCGAAAAATATTCATTGAAAAAAATTAACTTTAACTGTATAATTTACTTTATAAATATTATTTATTTAGCTAAATAAAACAAGATTTAACTAAATAAATAAAGTTAAAGATTAATGCCGTATGTAAAGATGCAATCAACTGCTTTAGGGGACTGCGCTGGGTGCCGCAGGGGAACAACGGCAAAAGGAGGTACGGAATAATGCTGCAGAAGGAAATGAAAGAGCATCTTCAAAGGAAGATTCTTCCATTCTGGAAAGGGCTGAAGGATGAGGAGCACGGCGGCTATTACGGATATGTGGATGGAGCTCTTCAGGTGAAAAAGGACGCGGAGAAAAGCTGTATATTGAACAGCAGAATACTGTGGTTTTTTTCAAACGCGTATATCTGCTTGGGAGAGAAGGAGCTGCGGGAATATGCGGTTCACGCCTATGATTTTTTAAGGAATCATTGTTTTGACAAAGAGAGAGGAGGCGTATTTTGGTCGCTGACCTGCGACGGGAGAGTGGAGGATGGCACAAAGCATACCTATAATCAGGCTTTTGCGGTATACGCTCTTTCCTCTTATTATAGAGCTTTCGGGGAGCAGGAGGCGCTTTTGCTTGCGGGTCGGCTCGTGAGGATGATCGAGGAAAAATGTTTTGACCGGTATGGCTATAAGGAGGCTCAGACGGAGGATTTTCGGCCTGCGTCCAATGAAAAGCTGTCTGAGAACGGAGTGATGGCGGAACGAACCATGAATACTCTCCTGCATGTGCTGGAGGCATATACGGAGTATTATAGAGTCACACAGGATGGAATGGCTGGGGACAAGCTTCGCTGGATGCTCGATCTGATTGTGGAGAAGATATATAATCCCCTGCTGCGCCGTCAGGAGGTTTTTTTTGACAAACAGATGAATAGCCTGCTGGATCTGCACTCCTATGGGCATGATATTGAGACGGCATGGCTTGTGGATCAGTGCACGGAGATTTTGGGCGACGCCGGATACAGAAAGAAAATGGGTCCCATCACTGCAGCGTTGGAACAGCAGGTGTTTGAAAGGGCATACAGAAATCATTCGCTGGAGAATGAGTGTGAGAGAGGAAAAACGGACACAAGACGTATCTGGTGGGTGCAGGCGGAAGGAGTGGTTGGCTTTTACAATGCCTGGCAGAAAAGCGGAGAGAGGCGGTATCTGGAAGCTGCGGAGGATATTTGGGATTATATAAAGGAGCACCTGGTGGACAGGAGAGAAGGGGGAGAGTGGTTCTGGTACGCCGATGAAAATGGAAGACCGGCAAAGGACGCCCCGGAGGCGGAACCTTGGAAATGTCCCTACCACAATGGAAGAATGTGCATGGAGATTATACGCAGAGCCAAACAAAAAGCGATAAAAGAAAAATAGTACATATTTCTTGCATCAGCTTTGAGAACGGTGTATATTCATTGATGGGGAAAAACTGGAAACCTTATGACATTTTTTTCATGCTGGAAAGGTAAGTAAAGTATGTTTTCAACGGAGTTTGAACGGGATGAGGCAAAAAGCGCATATCGGACGGAGACAAGGGCGCCGGGGGAGAGGGAAGGAGAAAGCCCTGCTGGAAATTACAACCCTCGCCCCATGCTGTCCCTAAAGCCGGTTTTGAAAGAGTGTGTGTGGGGCGGGGACAGGCTTATAAAGGAATTCCATTACCGGAATGAGGGGGATGGCATAGGCGAGTGCTGGGCCGTCAGCGCCCATCCTCACGGAGACTGCGTCATAGAAGAGGGAGCGTTTCAGGGTAAGACTCTCTCCTGGCTTTATGCAGAGCACAGGGAGCTCTTTGGAGGTCTCAAGGCTTTGGAGTTCCCGCTGCTGGTAAAAATAATCGATGCCAGGACAGATTTAAGCATTCAGGTGCATCCCGACGACGAGTATGCCAGGGAGCACGAAAGCTGTCTGTACGGTAAGACGGAATGCTGGTATATCATGGACTGCCCCCAGGGGGCAGAACTCATAATCGGGCATCACGCCCGCACAAGGCAGGAGCTTCGGGATATGATAGAAGCCGGAAGATATGAGGAGCTGATCCGCCGGGTGCCGGTACAAAAGGGTGATTTTATTCAGATTAATCCTGGTACGGTTCATGCCATTACGGGAGGCTTTTTGATCCTTGAGACCCAACAGAGCAGCGATATTACCTATCGTGTTTATGATTACGGCAGGCTGGTGGATGGAAAACCCAGGCAGCTTCACGTGGAGCAGAGCATTGACGTGATTAATGTGCCGGATGAGACCTTCAGGGAGGCGGTGTCCCATACTCGGGGAATGCCTTGGAACGAAAGGAAGCTTTTGGTGGAATGCGATTACTACAAGGTGTGGAAAGTATCTTTGGCAGGGGCGCTTCAGTTTCCTCAGGAGGATCCTTTTTTGATCGTCAGCGTTCTGGACGGAGAGGGTGTCATCGGAGCAAGATCGGTGCGCAAGGGGGATCATCTTCTGCTTCCTTCCGGCTACGGAGAGGTATCTCTTTTGGGGAATATGGAGCTGATACTATCCACGGCCAAAGACGGAAAGGAGCGCTGAAATGATACCTCAGGATCCGGTGATGCTTTTGAGCTTTATAAATATGAAGCTGAGAGATTTTTACAGTGACCTTGCAGAATTGTGCGAAGAATTGGAGATTGACAGAAAAAAGCTGGAGACGAGTCTGGCTTCCATTAATTATCATTATGACAGGGAGAGAAATCAATTTGTATAACAATCACAAAAAAGGACTGCGCTGCCATATCTGTACAGGATGCGGGCGCTGTCCGGGAATTTACCCGGACAGCGCCCGCACCGGCGAAAGAAACGGTTTGCATGTGCTCACCGAGGGTATGGGTGAGGGCGAGACGGGGGATGTACTGAAAAGAGACCTGGGAAACTTGATTACGGCGGACATAGGCACTACCACCATCGCTATGGTGCTTTACGGAGAGGATGGGAGGAAAATGGACAGCTTCGTCTGCCTGAATCCTCAGATAAAGTACGGAGCCGATGTAATTTCGAGAATACAGGCTGCGGAGGACCCCCGATCGGCAAGTGAAATGAAGCTTCAGGTGCGCCAGGCTCTTTGCAGGGGCATCGGACAATTCCGTGAAAGGATTTCCGGCAAGGAGGGACTGCGCATGGTAATTGCCGCAAATACCACAATGGTATATCTTTTTATGGGCTGGGACACAAAGGAGCTTGGCGAAGCGCCTTTTCGGGCAAGTCGTCTGGAAGCGGTCCGAACGGAGCTGGATGGAGTTGCCTGCTATATTTTTCCCGGACTGTCCGCTTTTGTAGGAGGGGATATTACGGCGGGCATTTATGCCTGCGGTATGACCGACAGGGAGGAACCTACGTTGCTGATTGATCTGGGCACTAACGGAGAAATGGCCCTCGGCAGCCGAAGCAGGGTGTTGGCCTGCGCTACTGCGGCGGGGCCGGCTTTTGAGGGAGGAGTTAATAGAGGAGTCTGGGGTTCGGACATGGTGAGCCTTTTGGCGAGGCTACGCAGAGAAGGTGTATTGGATGAGACGGGACTGCTTGCGGATCCTTTTTTTGATACAGGAATACGGATTGGAGATGTATGTGTTACCCAGCAGTCCGTCCGTGCGGTTCAGCTGGCAAAGGGAGCCATTGCCGCAGGCATCAGAATTCTGGCCGAAGCGTATGGACTCAGCCCTGACCGGATTCCAAGAGTAGTGTTGGCAGGAGGATTCGGCTATTACCTGAACCCGGAGGATGCGGCCTGCATCGGTCTTCTGCCCGGAGAGCTTGCAGGAAGAACCTTTGCAGGGGGAAACACTGCTTTGGCGGGAGCGCGGCTTGTGGGTATGAGGTTTGCGGATTCGGAAGCCTGGATTTCGGGGACTGAAAATATTTTTCCTAAGGGCTGCAGTGTGGAAATAAAAAATCTGGCCAAGGAGCCGGATTTTGAAAAATGGTACCTGGAATCAATGGATATGAGACCTTTGTCATGATTTTGTTTAATCTGTCTAAGAGAAATAGTATTTCGTCATTTTTTCTATTTAAAAATTATAAAAAATGATATATACTAAAAGGAAATGGAAAGAAAAGGTGTAAAAATTTGGAGGAAAGCAGAATGGAAAACAAGAAAGAAATGGTTCAAAAGCCGGGGAAGATTTTGGACCAGAAAAAAGAGAAGGCGCCTGGGAATGATAAGTTCAAAACGGCCGGTAAGAAAAGGAGCAGAGAGCCGAAGCAGTCCGGGAAGTCGGGATTCCTGCTTTTCAGTATCAAAAATAAGATTGCAGTGTGCTTTCTTGTTCCCATTCTTTTTATGATCGTAATCGGCATATCCGCATACCAAAAGGCGGCGCAAGGCATGAGCGCCAATTTTCAGGACTCCACAGTGCAGACCATAGCCATGGCCATCGAATACATCGATATGAGCTGCACTTTCATTGAATCGGAGGGAATGAAATATGCCTTTGACACCGATTTGAATGAATATTTTCTTGGAGTATATGAGAATGATCCAATTGGAAGGCTGAGTGTGACCACCCGCATCAGAACGGATATCATGTCTTCCCAGACAATCAATCCGTTTATCAGCGATATACATATTGTTACGAAATCGGGCATTGCCATGCTTTCTACAAGATCCAGCGTTCTTACAAATGAGACGAGTGACGGCATACTGGAGGAATATCAGGAATCGGTGTCCACAGGTGCCCATACAATAGAGGAATGGATAGACAGCCATCCCCTTCTTGACGAGACATTTGGACTTACAGAATCGGATTATATTATGGCATTTGAGCTGATGTCAAGGTATAATAATGCCTGCATCGTAATAGATATCAAGCCTTCAGCCATTGAGGATTTTATTTCCGGCCTGGATCTTGGAGAGGGAAGCATTGTAGGTTTTGTTACGGAAAACGGACGGGAGATTGTATGTGAAAATACGGCGGAGGGAGCGGAGAGCGTGCTTTCTTCGGGAGAGGCTGTGTTTTATGGACAGGATTTCTACGATATGGTGGAGGAGAGCGAGGAGCTCCAGGGAGTTTCTCAGGTAAGCTTTCAGGGAGGAGATTATCTGTTCATTTACAGCAGAAGCGATGAAATTAATGCTTCCGTCTGCGCGCTGGTGCCTATGGAGATTGTGACGGGACAGGCTGAAGAGATTAAACAGATCACAGTGGGGCTGGTGATCTTGGCATGCGTGATCGTTTTGGCAGTGGGGATTTTGATTGTAGTGGGAATCCAGAATAATATGAAACGTATCTCCAAAAAGTTTGGCGAGGTGGCCAAGGGAGACCTCACTGTTTTGGTAAAAGCAAAGGGTCATGATGAATTCAAAGGGCTTGCAGGTTCCGCCTCTAATATGGTCGAAAATACAAAGAATCTTGTGCGACAAGTCAAAAATGCCACCAAGCAGTTGGAGGAGTCCTCCGGGGAAGTGGAAAAAGCGTCGGAAATCATCAACGATTATTCTCTGGACATTACCCAGGCCATCAGTGAAATTAATGAAGGTATGAGTAAGCAGTCCGAGCACGCCCAGGAATGTGTTGCAAAAACAGACATTCTGTCCAATGAAATACAGGAAGTCAGCAGGGTAGTGGAAAGAGTGGAAAAGCTGGTGGACGAGACAGAAGGCATGATTAACCGGGGAATGGAGATTGTTCAGGTTCTGGGCGGAAGGGCGCATGAGACCACCCAGATTACTGCCAAGGTGGGAGAAAGCATCCATTCTCTGCGCAGAGAATCGGAGATTATTAATACTTTTGTGGAGACCATCACCGATATTACGGAGCAGACCAATCTTCTGTCCTTAAATGCCTCCATTGAAGCAGCAAGGGCAGGCGAGGCAGGAAGAGGATTTGCCGTTGTGGCAGAAGAGATCCGTAAGCTGGCAGATGATTCCGCGAGGGCGGCAGGAGAAATCCGAAATAATGTGAGCCATATTGCGGCTCAGACAATGAACAGCGTGGAAAGCGCCAACCAGGCACAGGAAATGGTGGCTCTTCAGACAGAAGCCGTAGAACAGGTGATTTCGGTATTCAGGGACATGCAGCAGCGCATGAGCGACCTGATAAACGGGTTGAAGACTATCGTGGAAAGCATGGAAAAGGCAGACAAGGAGCGCTGTGATACGGTGGCGGCAGTGAAAAACATTTCCGATATTATTGAGGAGACTGCAAACAGCACGGAAATTGTAAATGACGTGGCCGGCAGACTGCTTGAAAGTGTAACGGATCTGAACAAGACAGCGAACGCCCTGGGCGAAAACATGGAAGGGCTGAAAAAGGAAATTTCTGTATTTAAAATATAGTTTATAACAGCGAGGAGCCAAAAACATGCTTTCTGCTGTCAACATAAGGTTGTCAACATGATTCTCGGAAGCGCAAGTATCAAAGCAGATTACCTTTAGGTATTTGAAACCCTGCTGCCCAAGATTGGGGGCAGGGTTTCTTGTTAGGCGTAATTGCAGCCGTAATCCCAGAAAAACCAAAATTTCTAATTCTGCTGGTCAGACATTTGTAACGCTTGCTTTATCTTCGCGGTGAGAGATGAAGGAGCGATGCCTTTCGGGCATCGGTATCGTTAAACTGATAGGTATTGGACTCTCTTTACGCTTTTTAATATAATCAATCTCAGAGAAAAGGATGGTTTTACAAATAACATAAAATCAGAGAATCACAAAAGAGGATGGGAGGCGTAAGCATGGATTTAAGCGAGACAAAAGGAGAGGTGCTGAACAGACACCCCTGGGAATTAAGCAGAACACAGTGTGTCTTGAAGTCCTTTTCAAAATATATTGACCGCTTGGGAAAGCAGTCTGTTTACATCAATGCCGGGGCGGGTGATTTATATTTTGACAAGGCTCTTTTGGAAAGGCACGGCGGCAATCAGGTACATGCGGTGGATCTTGCATATGAAAGTCTGGACTCTGAGGATGACAGGATTTATAAATATCATTATCTGGAGGATATTGACGAAAAAGCTGTGGATTATGCGGTTATGATGGATTCTCTGGAATATATGCAGGATGATGTGGCTTATATGAAAGAAATGTGCGAAAGGATAAGAGGGGGAGGTTTCTTTTTCTTTACGCTTCCTGCGTTTCCCTGCCTTTTTTCGGATTATGATGTGAATATAAAAAATCTCCGCAGATACAGTAGAAAATCCTTTGATGAAGTTTTAAGCAAAGTTCCCGAGCTGGAGAAGCTGGAAGAGCATAATTTTTATACATCGCTTTTTGTGATTCGTTTTCTGCAGAAGGCTTTTCGTCTTCCCATAGATCCTGATCATAAATTTACCGCAGGCTGGAAGTATGAGGAGGACAGCCTGATTACCAGATTTTTGACGGCCTGTTTGAATCTGGATTATGAGTGCAACAGGCTTCTTGGAAAAATCGGCCTGCGGCTTCCGGGGCTGTCCATGCTGGTAATCTGTCGGAAAAAACTATGAAAAGAAGCAATGAAAACTATCATTGATATATTTTAGATGTCCGGCATATACTCTTTAGAAAGAAGGGAATAAGCGGGAGCTTATATGAAAAAAATAGCGGCGGCAATCCTGATTTTTGACTGTATATTGGGGTTGCTGCTTTTTGGTTTCCATACAAACAAGCATACTGCAGCAAGCTCGGACAGTGCTGTCGCAGTTTTGAAGGACACAGAAGCAAACAGGGAAGAACAACAGCAGAAAGACGAGGAGGAGAAAAAGATAGCGCTGACATTTGATGATGGTCCCCATCCTTACTACACAGAGCAGCTTTTGGATGGACTTGCACAGCGGAATGTACATGCCACATTTTTTGTGACGGGAGAGCATGCGCAGCTTCATCCTGATATTATCAAACGGATGAGCGAAGAGGGGCACTTGATCGGGAATCATACCTACAGCCATATACAGCTTACAAAGAGCAACAGCGAGGAATTTAAGGAAGAGCTGATAAAGACAAATGAGATTATAAAAGAAATCACCGGAAATGAGGTGCTTTATGTGCGCCCTCCGTATGGCTCCTGGGACAAAAAATTTGAATCGGAGCTGAATATGTTTCCCGTGCTCTGGAGTGTGGATCCGTTGGACTGGTGCTCATCCAACGTGTCCTGCATCACGGAGAAGATTGTGGAAAATGTGGAGGAAAATGATATTATTTTGATGCACGATTACTATGACACATCTGTGACGGCGGCGCTGAAGGCTGTGGACGAATTGCAGAAAGAGGGATATACTTTTGTTACGGTGGATGAGATATTGTTCGATTGAATATTTGTTCGGTGAGACTTGATATGTTCCGTGAAGCTATGCTATTGTTTTTTACAGTATGGTTTCACAGGAGAAGAGGCTATATGGATAAAGAATATTATAATAGACTAGCGATATTGAGAATGAGAGGACAAAAAATATGACTATCCGCAGCGCAACATTAGAAGATTTATCAGAAATTGTAAAAATTGGAAGCCAATGTTATTCCGAAGAAGAAGCTATATCAGAAACTGAATATCGAGAAAGACTTATGGCATACCCGCATCACTTTTGGATTTTGGAGGAAAGCGGAGAAATTGTAGCATTTATCAATGGTCCCGCTATAAACGAAGACCACATAGAAGATGAGCTGTTTCATACGCCTGATTTTCACCGGGAAGACGGAGCGTATCAGTCAATCCTTGGGGTCAATACCGCCCCGAAGCACCAGAAAAAAGGGTACGCGTCAACAATAATGGAACAAGTTATCGCAGATGCAAAAGCACAAGGCCGAAGGGGGTGCGTATTAACCTGTAAACTGGATTTGATTAATTATTATAAAAAATTTGGATTTCAGAATAACGGCATTTCTAAGTCTGTACTTGCTGGTCATACATGGTATGATATGATATTACTATTTTGAGCTCTGTAGTTTCAGTGACGGATGAATTTTGCGATTATATTATCAGCATGAATGAGGTTTCTGATTGTAAAATCTACTTTAACGGGCAGGATGAAATCAAAGAATTATTAACTGCAGACTTAATATTGATTTTCAATATAAAATAGAACGCTTTGAGAGCGTAGACGAACTTTTGCACATGGCAGGTAGAGCTATATACCGGATTTGCTGCTAATGGATATTTATATGCCCGAAAAGCTGGATGCTGAAGCCGTCAGGGATCATGCGCTGGAGGCATATCGCGTAAACGCTTTTCAATATCTGGTTAAGCCTGTTGCGTAAAGGGATTTGTTTCCTGTGCTGGACAGGCTGCTGAAGGAAAAGGCAGAGAAAGACAGCAGATTATGACAAAAGAAGGGACTGGGGATGCTTTATAAGGATGGTATGAGTAGGGGCATCAGCCCCTGCAGGTAATCAGCAGGCGCCGGTCCACATCCATACTGCACGGAGCAGCTTTTTGACGGATCTGCGGACCGGAGATGTTCCTGCTAAATGTGGTCACAGTGTCGCTGCCGATGCCTGCTTGGCAGTGAGAGGCATGGCGTCTCAGGCAAGCTGGCCATCAACGGGCATTAACAGACGCAGGGCCTTTGCCAGGGGCATGCACACGGCGGGAGTGATCATAGCCGCCACAATGGCCTCAGGAATGCCGTTAGCGGCCACGATGCCCAGAATGAAGCCTGTGATGGCTTCCACGGGGATCCCCTGGGCGGCAGCGTAGGCATCAGTGAAGATCAAGCCGATGGCTCCCATCACCAGGGCGGTGTTGGTGAAAGCCCCGGCCACGGCGGAGAGCATCATGGTTACGGCCTGTACCCCGGCATTGCGCCTGCCCGGCAGATGCCTGAACAGGGAGTATACCAGCCAGGGGGTAACACCCACCAGGATCCGGGGAACAAAGCAGATGAACAGGGCCCATAGGCTGCCCCGGTCCAGGCCGGGGACAGGAATAAGGGGAGAAAAAACAAAGGAAGACAGACCGGGAACCAGCGTGTTTTTGATCAGGCTGGACAGGCCGAACATGCCTCCAAGAAACGCGCCTTTCCTGGGGCCGAGAAGAATGGAGCCTATGATCACCGGCACATGGAGTACGGTGGCCTTGATCACCGGCAGATCAACGAGACCCAGCGGGGTGAAGGTGAGAAGAAAAAGAATGGCGGTGAACATGGACAGAATAGTCATGTCCTGCACCTGTTTGGTGCGTTGAGCGCGGGTCTGAATGGTTTTCGTATTCATTTTCATATTCAATTACCTCCTGCTGCCATTCCCGTTCATCGGGATACAGCGCAAAATAAAATATAACCGGCGGGGCTGTAGAGTGGGTCTGCCGTCTCCCTGGGGAGTACAGCGGCCTGTCATCCGGGCCGGTCAAAACCATTGTACGCAATTTGTTTGCGAATTGCAATCCCAATATAGAAAAAATACTGGGAATCTGTTATGATTTGGTTGGCTATCTGTAAACTACAGGGGCGGCTGCCCCGACCATAAAGGAGAAACCCTCATGCTAAAAGGAAAAACCGTGCTGTTGGCCGTCACCGGCGGCATCGCCTGTTATAAATCCGCCTGCTTGGCCTCCGCCCTGGTGAAGCAGGGGGCCGATGTTCAGGTTCTGATGACCAAAAACGCCACCGAGTTCATCGGCCCTCACACCTTCGAATCTCTGACAGGCAACCGGGTGAGCGTGGATACTTTTGACCGTAACTACCAGTTCCAGGTGGAGCATATCGCGCTGGCCGACCAGGCGGATGCGGTGCTGGTGGCTCCGGCAACCGCCAATGTGCTGGCAAAGCTGGCTCACGGTCTGGCGGACGATATGCTCACCACCACTATTTTAGCCTGCGACTGCCCCAAGCTGGCCGCTCCCGCCATGAACAGCCGGATGTATGAAAATCCGGTGACCCAGGACAATCTGGATATTTTGCGCAGATACGGCTGGACGGTGATCGAGCCGGCAAGGGGGCGGTTGGCCTGCGGCACGGTGGGCCAGGGGAAGATGCCCGAACCGGAGGAGTTATTGGAGTATGTGGAGTACGCTGTGGGCCATGAGAAGGATATGGCGGGGCTGAGGATCCTGGTGACCGCCGGGCCTACCAGGGAGGCTTTGGATCCGGTGCGCTTCCTCACCAATTACTCCACAGGCAGGATGGGTTATGCCATTGCCAAAGCTGCTGCCGGCAGGGGAGCTTCCGTCACCCTGGTGTCCGGACCTGTCAATCTGAAAAAGCCCGTCTGTGTTGAGACGGTAGATGTCCTGTCGGCCCAGGATATGTTTGAGGCGGTCACCAGCCTTGCTCCTGAGCAGGACATCATCGTCAAGACCGCGGCGGTGGCCGATTATCGTCCGGCCGTCCAGGCGGAGGATAAGATCAAAAAGAGTGACGCAGATACCGGCCTGTCCCTGTCCCTGATCCGCACCAGGGATATTCTGGCCTGGCTGGGAGAGCACAGAACGCCGGGGCAGTTTTTATGCGGCTTTTCCATGGAGACAAGGGACATGGTGGAAAATTCCCGGAAAAAGCTGGAGAAGAAGCGCCTGGATCTGATAGCCGCCAACAATCTGAAGGAACCGGGGGCTGGATTCGGCACGTCCACCAATTTGCTCACTCTCATCGGACCAGATGAGCAGGTAGAACTGCCCCTGATGAGTAAGGAGGAGGCGGCTCATGCATTGCTGGATCATATCCTGGCCCGCCGCCGACAGTTTCCCAGCCTTTACGAAAGATAATCAGGACCGCCCGTCTAACGTGCGGTCCTGATTTATGATAATAGGAAGCTCTTGGAGAGTGCTTCCTATTATTTATGCATTAAAATAATTTTGAGTCCCTGTAAATGATCTGGGGATTAATATAAGTCAGCTCATAGGGAGCGTCAGGATGTTCCATCCGGTAGACAATCTGTGTGGACAGCCGTTTGCCCAAAAGCCCTGTTTTCACATTGGCAGTTGTAAGAAGGTTTTGGACATTTGAGTATTCTGAGGAGCCATCATAGCCAGTAATCAATATGCCGCCGGGAATAAGGTCTCTGTGCTCCGCAAAATAAAGCTGCAGGAAATGAGCTACATAGTCGCTCACACAGACGAAGGCATCCGGCAGCTTTTGAAGTGAGCTTAAGAAACGGCTGAGCTCCTGATGATAAGAAAAGATGGGGATGCTGTGGGTCAGGCACAGGGAAGGATCAGGAGTCAGGCCATGGTCTTTCATGCACCGGCAGAATCCCTCGTAGCGGTCGGCGTTTGTCCTGGCGTAATGAATGTCTCCAATAAAGCCGATGCGCTTGAAGCCCCGGCTGATTACGGAAGAGGTGATCTGATACATGGTTTCCTGACCTTCCAGAAGAAAAAGATCTCCCGTCAGGGATCTGGCGCTTATTTGAGGAACCGTGTCGAGAAACACCTTGGGAAGGGACAGGGAATTAATAAGAGAGACCAGCTTTTCATCATACACATTTAAAATAACGGCGCCCTGAACAGTACCGTTCGTCAGTATTTCCGGCAGTGTGAAACCGTCTGTATACACGGAAGGAACATAGGTATACAAAAGATTAATGCGATAGCAGCAGGAGAGCTCCTGTGCCATCCGATGTATGATATTCGTCCAGAAGGTTGAAGAATCGGGCCTGGAGACAATGAGCGAAACCGTCTTGTCCGTGTGATCTGCAGGAGTGGACTCTATTGGCTTTGCGTATCCCATTTCAGCAGCCTTTTTCAGAATATTTTCCCGCAGTGAAAGAGAGACGCCGGGCTGATTGTTAAATGCCTTCCATACGGTGACTCGTGATATTCCAAGGGCATTGGCAATATCCTGCATGGTGATTCTGGTCATATTGGAACCTCCGTTCAGGGTAGTTTCTAATATCTTAATAGTAGTATATCAGTTTAAATTTTGAAAATCAAGATTTGACAACAAAAGAGAAACAAATGTTAACTATGTATATATAAAATCAAATATTTCGTAATAAACGAGCGCAATTATTTAAAAATATAACCAAAATTTATTGAATAATTTTGTTAAAAAAGTAAAAATACACAATAAATCTGAATTGGACAAGGAAACAATATTGACATAATGTTAATCAAATGATAACATAGCAATACGATGAAAGGCCGCCGGAGTAATTTCCGCTGTAGAAAATAGGAGGTGTAAGCTTGAAAAGGTATAAAAGGCGCAGATGGAATAAAAATGATACGGAGCTGACTCTGCTGGCGCTGCCTGCCACTGTTTGGTATGTTTTATTCTGCTTTTTGCCTATGTTTGGCCTGATAATAGCATTTAAGAATTACAGGGTTACTGGAGGAAAAAGCTTTGTCTATAATATTTTCCACAGTGAGTGGGCCGGGCTTAAAAATTTTGAGTTTCTTATCAAATCGAAAGATCTTTTTGTAATACTGAGAAATACCATTTTGTATAATCTGGTGTTTATTGTGCTGGGACTGATTCTGGCGGTGAGCATGGCGATTATGATCAGCCTGCTTTACAGCAGGCGTAAATCCAAGGTATACCAGACATTAATGTTTTTTCCCTATTTTATGTCCTGGGTGGTTGCGGCTTACTTTGTGGATGCATTTCTGAATGTGGACAATGGAATGATCAACAGCATGATCAGGGAAGCCGGCGGCGACAGGGTACAATGGTATATGAACGCGGACGTGTGGCCCTTTATTCTGATTATTATGTATCTGTGGAAGAATACGGGTTACAATATGGTAATTTATCTGTCAAGCATTGCGGGAATAGACAGTACCCTGTATGAAGCGGCGGTGGTGGATGGAGCCAATAAGAGGCAGCAGGTTTTTTACATAACGCTTCCATGCCTGAAAAATGTGATTGTTATGATGTTTATATTGAATGTGGGGAAGATTTTTTATTCTGATTTCGGGCTGTTCTATCAAATTACCCAAGGGGCGAAGGGATCCATTTTCAGCGCCGTTGCAACCATTGACACATATGTGTACAACGCGCTGCAGTCTTCCACGCCCATTGGAATGACCTCTGCTGCCACCTTTTTTCAATCGGTAGCCTGTTGCGCAACGATTCTGCTGGCAAACGCCCTTGTGAGAAAAATAGATTCTGACAGTGCGATCATTTAGGAGGCGTGGATATGGAAAAGAAAAAAGAGCTGCAGGCACAAAGGCGGGAGGAAGGCGCGTCCAGACTCAACCGCATCAAACCCCGGACCAATCTTTTGTTTAATGTTATTTTTGCGATATGCGCTACCATATGTATTATTCCGGTGATCTTTGTGTTTATCATTTCAATTACCGCGGAAGAGTCCATTCGGATGTATGGCTATAGATTTTTCCCTCAGGAATTTTCCCTGGAGTCATATGAATTTCTTTTTAAGGAAGGGGACACCATTTTGCAGGCTCTGGGAATTTCGGTGACGGTAGCTGTAGTGGGCACTTTGCTTGGCTTGCTTCTTACCAGCACAATGGGATATGTGCTCTCCAGAAACAGCTACAAATTAAACGGGTTTCTCACCATGGTGGTATTTATTCCCATGATTTTCAACGGCGGCATGATTTCCTCCTATGTGGTGAATACCCAGTTTCTTCACTTAAAGGACAGCATATGGGCCTTGATATTGCCTCTGTGTGTTTCCTCCTTTAATGTGGTGATCTGCCGGACTTTCTTTAAGACAAATATTCCCGATTCGGTAATTGAATCCGCGCAGATGGATGGAGCCAGCCAGATGAAGATTTTTACCAGGATTGCCCTTCCCTTATCAAAGCCCATGCTGTCCACCATTGCATTGTTCCTTACCTTTGGATATTGGAACGACTGGTTCCAGTCCTCGCTGTATATTACGAATTCCAGGCTGTTTTCGCTGCAGTCGCTGCTTGACCATATTCAGAGAAATATTGAGATGATGGCTAAAAATCCGGCTATGGGACTGACCATGCAGCAGTACATTAATTCCATGCCGAAGGAAGGGGCAAGAATGGCCATGGCTATTCTGATCATTATTCCAATTGCATGCACATATCCCTTTTTCCAAAAGTATTTTATTTCGGGACTTACGGTTGGAGCAGTCAAAGGCTGAAAGAGCCGGGCTGTTGTGATTATAAAAAATAATGTAATAAGAGAGGAGTTAGATTATGCAGAAAAAGAAATGGATTGCCATTGCACTGGCAGGAGTATTGAGCGCAGGCGCCCTGGCGGGCTGCGGAGACAGTGGGGCGGGAGGAAACGCCGCCTCTGTCGGAAACGGCGGGCAGACAGCCGCAGCTACGGAAAGCTCCGGGAGTGGAGGGACAGAAGCGGCGGGAGCTACAGAAGAAGTAGTGACTCTGAAATGGATTCAGGTGGGAAACGGGATGCCATCCAATTACGAGGCGTGGCTTGAACAGATCAATCCGTATCTGGAGGAAAAGATAGGCGTCAATCTGGAAATGGAAATCGTGCCGTGGGCAGACTGGGACAACAGAAGAAGCGTAATTGTAAATTCGGGAGAATATTTTGATATTTTGTTTACAGACCAGACCCGTTACAATTCCGAGGTGACAACGGGAGTATTTCTGGATATTACGGACATGGTGCAGGAAGCGGCTCCGGAGCTTTACAGCTTTATTCCGGAGGACTATTGGAAGGCGGTATCCGTGTCAGGGAGTGTTTACGCAGTGCCCACCTATAAGGACAGCTCCATGACCTATTATTTTATCTGGGACGCAGATATGGCGGAGAAATATGGCGTTGATTATCAGAATATCAATAATTTTGAGGATTTGGCGGCCGCTCTGACCACTATAAAGGACGGGGAGGGAACCGCACCCTGGTATATGTCAAGGAACGGAGCGGACTTTTTGGCGGGATATTTTGATCAGCTGGGGGCTGGACTGCCTGTCCTGGGAGTGAAATATGATGACGCCGGCAAGCAGGTTGTCAATCCTCTTGAGGACACGGAAATCATGAGGAACCTGGAGCTGATTCACCAGATGTACACGGATGGCATCATTAATGGAGACGCTCCGACTTCGGATGACTCTAACGGATACCGGACCTTTTTTGTGGCGCAGGGCTGGAGCGGAGCGGCAAAATCCAACTGGGGACCCAACAACGGGATTGAAAACTGTGAAGCCGTTCAATATGCAGAAACGATTATATCCAATACCTCGGTGAGGGGTTCTATGAACGGAATTTATTCAGGCTGCAAATATCCCGAAAAAGCTCTTCAGCTTCTGCAGCTTGTGAATACGGACACGAAGGTAAGAGACCTTTTGTATTACGGAGTGGAGGGAGAAAATTTTGAGTATACGGAAGAGGGCAAGGTAGAAAGACTTAACGAGGATTGGAGTATGGCAGGATATACGCAGGGAACTTTCTTTAACGTATCCCAGCTGTCATCGGTGGAGGTGAACGAATGGGATGAGGTAAGAGAGCTGAACGCCAATGCGGTCCCTTCGGTTATGCTGGGCTTCGACATGGATACCAGCGCAGTGGAGACAGAGCTTGCAAACTGCCGTGCGGTATATGAAAAATACAAGTCGGAGCTGTGGACGGGAGCCAGAGATCCCCAGGAGCTGATTCCCGTAATTTTATCCGAGCTGGATGCGGCAGGCTGGGAGACCATACGTGAGGAAGCGCAAAGACAGGTGGATGCGGCAGGCTAAACAGGCATGTTTCCGGGACGGAGAATAACTGTCATAAATAAAAGCCGATTGCTCCGTGCTGTGCACTCCCGCAATCGCAGACCCTCTAATGTTCAGCCAGATTGGCAAGCGAGCTTGCCATCTGTCTGCCCATTGATGGTGCTTTTATAGTAAATAATGGCATGAATTGGATAGGGAATCTTTACGATTCCCTGTCTTTGCCTGGAGAACAGGAGAGAGAAGGGTATGAGCAAAATTATAGGAAAGTCCCTGCCGGGAATTCCGTGGGAGGAAAAGCCGAAGGGCGTCAGAGAACCCTTATGGCGGTGCGTCGGTAATCCCATTATCGGACGGGAGGGCAATCAGATTTCCAACAGTGTATTCAACAGTGCGGTTGTTCCCTTCCGTGGCGGTTATGCAGGAGTATTCCGCTGCGACAGCAGATCCATCAGCATGGATCTTTTTGCGGGACGCAGTCTGGATGGTATTCACTGGATCATTGAAGATACGCCCATTGCTTTTGAGGGGGAGGACGATGAAATTTTAAAGCGGGAATACCGGTATGACCCCAGGGTGTGCTTCATTGAGGACCGATATTATCTCACATGGTGCAATGGCTACCATGGACCTACCATTGGGGTGGCGTATACCTTTGATTTTAAAAAATTTGTACAGCTGGAAAACGCTTTTCTTCCCTACAACAGAAACGGTGTGCTTTTTCCAAGAAAAATCAGAGGCATGTATATGATGCTGAGCAGACCCAGTGACAATGGACACACGCCTTTTGGAGATATTTTCATCAGTCAAAGTCCGGATATGGAATTTTGGGGAAGGCACAGGCATGTGATGAGTCCGGTGAAGGGAGATTACTCTGCATGGCAGGGCACCAAGGTGGGGCCGGGGCCCGTTCCCATAGAAACAGACGAGGGCTGGCTTTTGATTTATCATGGGGTGATAACCACCTGCAACGGCTTCAACTACCGCATGGGGGCGGCTCTCCTTGATATAGATGAGCCCTGGAGGGTGCTGTACCGGACCAGAGATTACATTCTTGCGCCCCGGGAGTATTATGAGTGCGTGGGAGATGTGCCCAATGTAGTGTTTCCCTGCGCTGCTCTTGCGGATGCCGATACGGGAAGAATTGCTGTTTACTATGGGTGTGCGGATACGGTGACAGGCATTGCGTTTACTACGGTGCAGGAGCTGTTGGATTATCTGAAGGATCACTGTATTTGAGACCAATATCATGGAAGGTAGTCATGGAGGATATTATGGAGTTTTTGGATAAAAGAGTCAGGGTCATTTGCAGCCAGCTTGAGAAGCTAAAGGTAAAGCAGAAATTCCCTATAGAAAAATGGCTGTATAAGGAGGGGGATTTTATTTATCCGGCGGATGCGGACAGAGAAGGGGAGTGGAAGGAGTTTGACAGTACCTTCATGCACTGGTATGGGTACGACAGACATTACTGGTTCAAAACCTTGTTTGAGATACCGGAGAGTCTTGCAGAGCAGACTCTCTGGCTATATGTGTGCACCCAGATTGACGAGTGGGACGATGCAAAAAATCCGCAGTTTCTTCTTTTTGTAGATGGTGAGCCCGTTCAGGGCATGGACATGAATCACAGAGAGGTTATGCTTCCCGTAAAAGGAGAGGCGGGCAGAAAGGTCAGGCTGGAGCTGCAGGCATACACAGGAACCCTCCATAAGGAGTTTCATCTGATTGCACAGATTCGGCAGATAGACGCTGAGATAGAGAGGCTTTATTATGATCTGTGGGTTCCCCTGAGCGCTTTCCCCAGAATGGAGGAGGACGACAAAACAAGGAGGGATATAGAGAGCATCCTGAATGAAACGGTAAATTGTCTTGATTTGCGGAATCCTTATTCCGCGGAATTTTATCAGTCTCTGGAAAAAGCGGAGGAATATATTCAAAAAGCTCTATATACCGATATGGCGGGATACGGGGATGTGACGGCTGCCTGTATCGGACACACGCATATAGACGTGGCGTGGTGGTGGACGGTGGCGCAGACCAGGGAAAAGGTGGGGAGAAGCTTCACCACGGTTTTGAAGCTTATGGAAGAGTATCCGGAGTATCGGTTTATGTCAAGCCAGCCCCAGCTTTACCAGTTTTTGAAGGAGCGTTACCCCGAGCTGTATCAAAGAGTGAAGGAAATGGTACGGGAAGGACGCTGGGAGCCGGAAGGCGGAATGTGGGTGGAAGCAGACTGCAATCTCACTTCAGGGGAATCTCTGGTAAGGCAGTTTCTTTATGGCAAGCGATTTTTTCGTGAAGAATTTGGCGTGGACAACAGGGTGCTCTGGCTGCCGGATGTGTTCGGTTATTCGGGAGCTCTTCCACAGATTATGAAAAAATGCGGCATTGATTACTTCATGACCACAAAGCTTGCATGGAACCAGTTTGACAAAATTCCTTATGATACGATGCTCTGGAGGGGAATTGACGGCACTGAGGTTCTGACTCATCTGATTACCACTCTGGGAGTGGAGCAGCCCATAAAAAATTTTTTTACCACATATAACGGGATACTGCATCCCGACGCAATTATGGGAGGCTGGATGCGTTATCAAAACAAAGATATTAACAACGATATTCTGATTTCCTTTGGGTATGGAGATGGAGGAGGGGGACCCACCAGAGAAATGCTGGAAACAGCCAGACGAATGGAAAAGGGAATCAAGGGAATCCCCAAAACCCGTCAGGAGTTTTCACGTGTATGGTTTGAGAAGCTGGAAAAACGGGTGAAGGGGAACAGGCGCCTTCCTGTATGGGAGGGAGAGTTTTATTTTGAATATCACAGGGGAACATATACCTCCATGGGCAGGAACAAGCGTGCTAACCGCAAGGCGGAATTCGGACTTATGGATTTGGAGCTTTTATCCGTGCTGGCTGAGGAAAAGCTGGCGTATCCGTGGGAGGAACTGGAGGAAATGTGGAAAAAGGTGCTGTTAAATCAGTTCCACGACATATTACCTGGAACCTGTATCCATGAGGTGTACGAGGTCACACGTAGAGAGTATGAAGACTTAAAAGAGCGAATTTACAGTATGCAGGAGAAAAGAACTCGTATTCTTGCAGGAGAAGGAATGGGCGTCGCCCTTTTTAATACCACCGGAAAGCCAAGAAACGACATTGTCCGTCTGGAAGGAGTGGAAGCAGAGGCTCTCATGGATGGGGAGGGAAGAATCTATCCCCTGCAAAAAACCTCAGAAGGCGCTGTGGCCTACATACAAGGTCTGCCCCCGAAGGGATGGAAAGTTTTTGGAGAAACCCGGGCTCAGGAGACGGGCAATCCTTTTTTCCAGAGGGATGAAAGACATTTGGAGACTCCTTATTACAGTGTGGTATTGGATGAAAAGGGATTTATCACAGGGCTGTATGACAAGGAATATGACAGGGAGGCGATTCAGACCGGAGAAAGGGCAAACCTTATGCGTATGTATGAGGATAAGCCGATTTACTATGATAATTGGGACATTGACATTTACTATACGGAAAAATATTGGGATGTGGATTCCCTGGAGAAAATGGAGTGGACGGAGACGGGGCCGGTGCGCACGGTTCTGGAAATTACCAGAAAGATCAGCAACTCTTTGATCAGGCAGAAAATCAGTTTTTATGCGCAGTGCAGAAGAATTGACTTTGAGACATATGTGGATTGGAGGGAGAGCCAGCATCTTTTGAAAGTACATTTCCCTGTGGCCATCCACACGGATGAGGCTGCCTTTGATATTCAGTTCGGCAATCTAAAGAGAAAGGTTCATACCAATACCAGCTGGGACAGAGCCAGGTTTGAAAGCTGCGGGCAGAAATGGATAGATTTGTCGGAGGGACATTACGGGGTAAGCCTTTTAAATGACTGCAAGTATGGACATTCCGTAAAAGATGGAAATATGGCTCTTACACTGATTAAATCAGGTATTGAGCCCAATCCGGTAACAGATCAGGAGGAGCATTTTTTCACATATGCCCTCTGGCCCCATGGTGAAGGCTGGCAGCAGGGAGGAACCGTTTCGGAAGCCTATAAGCTGAACCAGCCGGTTCTTGTGCAGAGAGGAGGAAAGCCCGGAGAAAGCTGCTCCTTTGCCTGTGTGGATAAGGACAATGTCATTCTGGAGACCGTAAAATGGGCGGAGGATAAGAGCGGCGTTATTCTGCGGCTGTATGAATCCGAGAATGCTTTGACAAAAGCCGCCGTTACCGTAAACAGGAGATTTGAGAAAGCCTTCATCTGCAATCTCCTGGAGGAAGAGGAGGAGGCGGCGAGCGTTGAGGGCAACCGGATTTTGATTACCTGCAGGCCGTATGAAATCTTAACTATAAAAATAATATAGAAAAAAATTCTGAAGGATATGAGGAGGCAAAAATTGTATCTGATACCGGAACCCAAGGAGAAAAAGGAAATGGAGGGAGGCTTCGCGCTTTCCTTCAAAACCCGCATTGTATTGAAGGACGAAACGGAAAACGGTTTACTGTATGCGGGAATGCTGAAGAGCTGTATTGAGGAATGGGCCGGCTTTTCACCTGATATTGTACGGGGGAGAGAGAAGGAAGGAGATATCTGCCTGAAGCTTTGTGAAGGGCTGAAAGCGGAGGAATACCATATTGAAATCAGAGGGGAAGGTATTTTGGCGGAGGGAGGAGAGGAGGCGGGAATTCTATATGCAGTTTCCACCCTCTGCCAGCTGATCGAGCAGCAGGGGAACTGCCTTCCCTGTATGGAAATCAAGGATGAGCCGGATATGCCTGTCAGGGGATATTATTTGGATCAGACCAGGGGAAGAGTGCTGAAACTGGAGGAGCTGAAAAAAACGGTGGACAGACTCTGCAGGTATAAAATGAATCAGCTTCAGCTGTATGTGGAGCACACCTATTTATTTCAGGGACTTTCTGAAATGTGGAGGGACGAAACGCCCTTGGCTGCGGAAGAAATTCTGGAGCTTGACGATTACTGTAGACGCAGGCATATTGAGCTTGTACCTTCACTGGCAAGCTTCGGACATTTGTATATGCTTCTCTCCACAAAGACCTGCTGCGGGCTTTGCGAGCTTGAGAACTCCGAAAAGCAGCCATTTTCCTTTGAGGACAGAATGCGCCATCACACGATTAACGCCGCAGATCCCAAAGCACTTCAGCTGATTAAGGATATGGCAAAGGAATATATGTCCTTGTTTTCTTCCTCTAAATTTAATTTGTGTGCGGATGAGACCTTTGATCTGGGCAGGGGCAGGTCCGGGAAGCTGGCAGAAGAGCAGGGGGTGCACCGAATGTATGTAGATTATGTGAAGGAGCTTTGCAGTTTCCTGAAGGAGGAAGGAAAGCAGCCGATGTTTTGGGGAGACATTATCTGCGGGCAGCCGGATTTGATCAGGGAACTGCCGGAGAGTGTGATCTGTCTCAACTGGGGTTATGCTCCGGATCAGAGTGAGGAGCCTTGCAGGGCCCTGGCTTTTGCGGGAGCGTCTCAATATCTCTGCCCCGGTGTGTGCGGGTGGAACCAATGGATGAATCTTTTGGAAGATTCCTACCACAATATTGTCAGGATGTGCTCCTATGGAAGAAAATATCATGCCATGGGTATTTTAAATACGGACTGGGGGGATTTCGGACATATTAACGATCCAGCCTTTTCGGTGCCCGGAATGATATACGGAGCTGCATTTTCCTGGAACGGGGAGGAAATATCCTTTGATGAAATGAACAGACGCATTTCGGCGGTGGAATATCATGATGTATCAGAGGCATTAACGGGCTGCTTGGCAAATATCAGCAAATATTCCGTATTTCAGTGGAGGGATGCGGTGCTGTATTATGAGATACTGGAATTGGGCGAGGATAGAACGAAAATTTCTCAGCTGCGCCTGTCGGACAGCCGGGAGATTATGGAACGGTCAGACAGGGCGCTGGAAAATATCGCATGTAAAATAAAATCCTGTGCAAAGCATATGAAAGGAAAGGAAAAAGGAATCCTGGAAAAATGTGATATTGCAATTGAAGGAATCCGGGTATGGAACGCAGCCGGAAGCTGGCTTATAAAAGCAGCGGAGCAAAAATCTCAGGAAGAAGGATACGCAGCGGCCCAAAGACTGGAGGAGTGGTTTATGGCGTATAAGAAGGAATGGAGAAAAAGCAGCAGGGAAGGAGACTTAAATCATATCTCGGAAATTGTATTTTGGTATGCCGATAAAATGAGGGGCAGAGAGAGGAGAAACCGCAAAATAAGATAGATAAACATAAAAACGATTTTTCAGACGTCTGCTATGGGTTTTCTTCCAATAATGTGTTATGATATAGAGGTTGTCAGTTCTCTCAGAAATCACTGACTTTTGAACCGTTTGTTTTTGAAACTTTGAGGGAGTGAAAAGATGACTTGGACAGGGAGAGAAAACAAAAATGGATCTTTTTGAGTATATGCGCGGCGCCAATATGGAAAAGGAGGCTCCTCTTGCCGCCAGGATGAGGCCCAGAACATTGGATGAGGTAGTGGGGCAGGAGCATATAGTGGGAACGGACAGACTGCTATACCGGGCCGTCCAGGCAGATAAGCTCAGCTCCATAATATTCTATGGTCCTCCGGGTACAGGAAAAACCACTCTGGCCAGAGTGATTGCCAATACTACAAGTGCGGAATTTATGCAGATTAACGCTACGGTGGCCGGAAAAAAGGACATGGAAGAGGTGGTTGCAAAGGCTAAAGAGCTTCAGGGAATGTACGGAAAACGTACCATTCTCTTCATTGATGAAATTCACCGGTTCAATAAAGGACAGCAGGACTATCTCCTTCCCTTTGTGGAGGACGGCACTGTGATTTTAATCGGCGCCACAACGGAAAACCCATATTTTGAGGTGAACGGCGCTTTGATTTCGAGATCCATTATTTTTGAGCTGAAGCCGATTTCTAAGGAAGCGATAAAGCAATTGATGGAAAAGGCTGTCTATGACAAAGAGCGGGGAATGGGGGCTTTTGATGCGGTGGTCGAGGAAGACGCACTCGATTTTTTGGCGGATATTGCGGGAGGAGACGCCAGAAGGGCGTTGAATGCCGTGGAGCTGGGAGTGATGACAACCGGACGAGGAGCAGACGGAAAAATACACATTACTCTGGATGTTGCACAGGAATGTATACAAAAACGCGCTGTGAGGTATGATAAGAGCGGAGACAATCATTATGATACCATATCGGCCTTTATTAAGAGCATGAGAGGCTCCGATGCGGATGCGGCAGTGTATTATCTGGCAAGAATGCTCTATGCGGGGGAGAACGTCGCCTTTATAGCCAGAAGAATCATGATCTGTGCAGCCGAGGATGTGGGGAACGCGGATCCCGCCGCGCTGGGAGTTGCGGTGAATGCCGCGCTGGCTGCAGAGAGAATCGGAATGCCGGAGGCTCAGATTATTCTGGCGCAGGCGGCTGCTTATGTGGCCTGCGCGCCCAAAAGCAATTCCAGCAGCCAAGCAGTATTTGACGCCATGGAGGAGGTAAGGCGGTCGGGAGATCTGCCCATTCCGGCGCATCTGAAGGATGCACATTATAAGGGAGCCGTAAAATTGGGTAGAGGAACGGGCTATAAGTATGCTCACGACTATCCCAATCATTATGTGGAACAGCAGTATCTGCCCTATGAGCTGAACGGAAAGGAGTTTTACAAGCCTTCAGGGAACGGTTACGAGGTAAAAATAAGGGAGCATATGAAGCGTATCCGGAAGGAGGCGGGTTCTTCCGGAGAAAAGGACGATTAGGTGCAGGACTGAAAGTGAAAGGACGGCGTATGCAGAAAATTTTTGTAAATGGAAATATATTGACAATGGACGATAAATGTCCCGGACCGGAGGCTGTGCTGGTGGATGGAGAGGACATTGTGCGTGTGGGCTCCAGAGAGCAGGTGATGTGTTTGGCGAAAAGGGACGCAAAAATCATAGATCTGAAGGGAAGGACGCTAATGCCCGGATTTTTCGACGCTCACGGGCATTTTATTTCCTATGCGCTGGCGCGTCTTGCATTTACGGATCTGCGGTGCGTCCCTGTGGGGAAAATTCAGAATATCGAACAGATGATTCAAGCGTTAAAGCATTCGCCTCAGGCTGTAAAAGGAAAGGGAGCTATTGTGGGCTTTGGGTATGATGATACTCTTTCCCAAGATGGAAGGATGGCGGAGGCTGCGGATTTGGACAAGGTATCCCGTATCAGACCTGTCATAGTGATTCATGCTTCCTTTCATGTGGTGATGGCCAATACAAAGGCCATGGAGCTTGCAGGAGCGAATTCTCCTGATTTTCAGCCGGAGGGAGGCGTGGTTCGCAGAAGAAACGGCAAGGCTACGGGGGTATTTGAGGAGATGGCGGCCTGCAAAGGGCTGATGGAAATAGCCTTTGGAACAAGGGCTCTTTCCAGACTTCCGCTTGGGATGAAGAAGATATGCGGCGAGTATTTCAGTCAGGGAGTCACCAGCATCTGTGAAGGAGCGGGAAGCAATGACATGGCGGGTATGATTAAGAGGGGAATGAAGACGGGACGCTTTCCGGCCAGATATATACTATGCCCCGCTCTAATGGAAAACGGGGAGGTGCCCTCCAGAATAAAGGGAAAGCGTATGATAAACGGTCCCGTAAAGCTGCTAATGGACGGCAGCATTCAATGTTATACGGCGGCTTTGACAAATCCCTATGCGTCTCCTGCGCCGGGACATGAGGATGAGAAGGATTACTGCGGTTATACTCATATGAGTGTGGAGGAGCTGAGAGCTCGTCTGGAAACAATTTTGGATTCCAGCCGTTCTTTTGCCATTCACAGCAACGGAGACGCGGCGCTTGACAAAATACTGGAAGCCCTGGAGGGATGCCGCAATCTGTCCAGAAACAATTATAAAAGAAATTTGATTATTCACTGTCAGGTTGTGAGAGAGGATCAGTTAGACAAAATGAAGAGGCTGAATTTGTATCCTTCCTTTTTTCCGGCACATATTTATGTCTGGGGAGACAGACATAGTGAGACATTTCTGGGGCCTGAGCGGGCAGAACGCCTTGATCCTGCCGCCAGCGCCGCCCGAAGAGGAATGAAATTCAGCCTGCACAACGATGCGCCCGTAACGGATACAAGACCTCTGGAAGCTGTGTGGAATGCGGTGACCCGAAGGACGAAAAAGGGATATGTTTTAGGAGAAGAGCAGAGAATCAGCGTGGAGGAGGCGCTGAAAGCAGTAACAATTTATGCGGCCTTCCAATATAAGGTGGAGGATATTCTGGGAAGCATAGAGGAGGGCAAGAAAGCCGACCTTATTGTTTTGGATAAAAATCCTCTTTCTGTAAATGTTGACGAACTCCCTCGGATTAAGGTACAGCGCGTCTGGGTGGAGGGCAGGCTGGTTTGGTCGGACGCCCGGTCAGGTCTCCGGCAGCGGTGATTCCGAAAATTCGCCTGTTCATCCGGGCAGAGGAGGCGAGGGAAGAGACTCAGGGAAGGAATTCAGATGAAACGGAGAGATTTGTGCAGCCTGGCAGGCTTTGCGCTGGCAGCAGGGATTTTGTTCTGCAGCTGTGGGGAAAAGGCGGTTCTTTCGGAGAAGGCACTAGAGCTGGCGAAGCAGTGTGTCAGGGGGGATTTGGAGCTGGCGGAAAAAGCAAGGGTTCAAGGGTCTGACACGGCAAGCCTCAGGAGGATACAGGAGCCCCTTGCGTTAGAGGAGAACCGGCTGGTTTTCGGTGAGGTAGAGCTTGCTCTGCCGGAAGGCGTCACGGCGGTTCCCCTTGAGAAGGAAGCAGGGGAAGCAGGATACATTCTGGAGCTTGCGGGCGCGGAGCCGGAGGATGATGTATTGCCTCCGCTGATTCGCCTGGACAGCTTTTGGGCGGAGTATGACGGGGAGCAGGCCCTGGCGGCGGCATTTCTGGACGAGCTTCAGGGCGAGAGGATAGACTGCCTGTATTCGGATGTGAGGACGGAAAGTTATAGCTTCCGGCTTGATAAGGGAGAATTTTTATGCAGTATTCTGGTAAGAGGAGAGAAAGCCTGGTTGCTCTGGGAGCTTGCACCGGAGGCGGAATACAGCATAAGCGGTTTGATGAGTGAAAAGCTTATCCGTTGGTCCGGCGCCCTGGATGAAGTTGGATTCGGAGAAAAGCTGCGTTCCTATGCGGTTGCAGAGCCGGAGCCTGATATCCGCCTGGTATTTTGTATGTGCCAGGAGGCAGAAGGTGAAAAAAACCAGAAATCTTCACCTGTACCGGTACGGGGATTACGAGAATCCCTGGCAGGAGTTCGGAGAAGCATCGCTGCCGGACGCTTCTGATTTTCGGGATATAGACAGGGATGGCATTCTGGAATTGAGGCTTACTTTTTCCAGCTCGGGCTTTTATTATCGTTATTATCGTTGGGATCAAGAAAACAGGAGGTACGAGTCCATTGAGGTGAGCTGGGAGGAATGGCATGAGCTTGCGGAGGAAGAAGAGCTGAAGGCTGTCGATGGTGCTGGGGGAGACTGGCTGATCCCCCAGGGGCTTCTTGACAGAATCGGACGGGCTTTTCAGGAGGGAACGGAGTATGAGGTTCTGAAAGCCATGACAGATTATCGTGTGCTCGACAAGGAGGAAGTGAAAGCCATTGGGAAAGAAAGCCTGGGAATACGGCAGGAGCTTGCAATGACGAGAGGACGCTGTACTGTGATAGAGGCCGATTTAGACAACGATGGAATATCCGATCTTTTCATGGAAACAGTGGAGGGTGGCAGCGGCGGCTTTACGAGAACCGCCTTTTTCAAGGGTGGGGAGAATGGGACATATGAGAGGACGGATACAGATAGACATATTCTGGAGGAATTTGCGGTTATATCTTATGGGGGAAAGAATTATTACTGCCGGAGAAGCTATGATTATGGGGTAAAGTTGCACAATGGTGTGGATCTGTATTGCTATGAAAATGGCGAGCTTGCAGAAAAAGCCGCCGTTAGGATAACAGCGGCGGATTACCGGGTGGAAATCGAGGAGTGCCCTGAGGAACGGTGGCGCTCTCTGGCGGAACAGATCGCGTCTGCAAGTGCGGATTATCGGGAACGGATCCATGAGGGAGAGATCTTGCTGGGCGGAGCGGAACAAAAGGAGACCCGCGAGGAAGAGGACTATTATCTTTGCGATCTGGACAATGACGGGGAGCAGGAGGAATATACGAAAATTATCTGGGGCAGCAGTTCCTTAGGCTCCGAGGATTATCTTGCCTTTTCCTGTGAAGAAAACGAGCTGATCGAGGATGCGGTATGGGCCGGGGAAGGGACGCCCATGATGCTCTGGGCAGAGGAGGCGGAAGGGAAGAGCATCCTCCAGGTGCTCTCCTTCACGGGACTTTTCGATTATGAAATAATCGGCTATCTGGCGGAAGGGACAGAGATTGAGAGGCTGTATCGAATAACAGGAACGGCGGAGTACGGCACAGAGCAGATGCGATACCGGTAGCGTCCGTGCTCCGCATGAAGCTGTGGCAGGGCTTGCAAATGTGATGGCCATTAATATAATCGTTCATATTGGGAATGAAAAGCCAGGATGAAAAACGGAGCTCTCACGAAGCCTCATTCAGAAGAGCTGCTCTATCAGATATTTGTATATTTGTTGGTTCTTCTCCTGCCAGTTGTCACAGATGGCCGCTGCGGTATCCTTTGAGGGAACGGAAAGTGTGATTTCCACCAGGTTAACATCTCTGTCCTTCGCCACCAGACGGGCCTCATATTCTCCGGAGGTTGATTTGTAATACTCCCCATGTACCGACACTTCATTTCTGAGAGAGAACTCATTTTCATGGAGGTAGGCGTTGATGTCTTTCTTTATGGCGTTGCTGATCCGGTTTTCAAAAAAGACCAGAGTTTCCCTTCCTTCCTTTGTGAGAACCAGATGAGTGCGGTTGCCCATAGAACGGGATTCTATCATTCCGGCATCGGTCAGCTCGCTGAGAACCTGCTGGAGAGTCAGGAAACTTGTATATTCCCTTTCCAGCAGAAAGTCACTGATTTGAGCAGTTGTAAGAGGAAAGCTCACACGATTGAGCATGTAAAGTATAATGAGTTTATACAGAGTAAGGGGATCCTGAAGCAATCTGTTTTCCTCCTGAGAAATATTTTCCCTGCCAAAGCTCCTTTTCCTTCATTAGCCTGTGCAGGGAATTCAGCACATCTCTTTTGTTAAGGCTCCAGCCGGGAGCGATCAGGCTTTCTTTCGGTCCGTCTCCCGTCAGACGGTGTATCACGATGTGAGGACACAAAAAAGACAGGCATTTCGCCGTAAGCTCCAGATATTCTTCCTTTTCCGGAAGCGAAAAGCTGCCGGAGAGATAAAGAGGCGCAAGATCAGTGCCTTTCAGTACATGAAGCAGCTGCAACTTTACTCCGAAGGGCTGCTTTCCGTTTATATAATCTATGGTCTGGAGCATCTGCCCATCTGTCTCATAGGGCAGTCCCAGGATCAAATGAATAATCACAGGAATGGACGCAGACCGTAGCTTTTCAAGGGCCTCGTCAAAGCAGGACAGAGGATAACCTCGTCTGATAAATATCGCAGTACTCTCGTGGATGGTCTGAAGACCCAGCTCGATCCAGATAAATTTGTCCGGGAAGCGCTCACGCAGCTTTTTTAATAGAAGCAGAACTTTATCGGGCAGGCAGTCCGGCCTTGTGGCAATGGAAATACCGCAGACGTCAGGGCAGAGAAGAGCCTGGGCATAAATCCGTTCCAGATATTCCACAGGAGCGTAAGTATTGGTGTAAGCCTGGAAATAAGCGATAAAATGCGAAGCCGAATGTTTTCTGCGAAACATCAAAAGCCCCTCTGCAAGCTGTTCTTCCACACTTTTTCCTGCAATGGATACGGCGAAATCCCCACTGCCTCCCGCGCTGCAGAAAATACATCCCGCACTTCCCAGAGTACCGTCTCTGTTTGGACAGGTCATATGGGCATTTAACGCAATTTTCTGGCATTTATGCCCGAAGCTGCTTTTACAGTACGCGTCAAGGGAATAGTAGGGTTTACCGAACCAGCTTTTGCTGCCTGAATACATAAAATACCTCACTGAGTCCCGAAAGGGCTGTTTTCAGATATGACTTTTTACGGCTTCGGCCACCAGGTCGGCGACTCTGGGATCGAAGGGCTGCGGCATAATATGATCCTCATTCAGTTCATCTGCCGGTACAAGTGACGCTATGGCTTCGGCTGCGGCAAGCTTCATCTCTTCTGTGATCCGGACGGCTCCTCCCTCCAGGGCGCCTTTGAAAATACCGGGGAATGCCACCACATTGTTGATCTGATTGGGGAAGTCGCTGCGGCCCGTACCCACTACTCGGGCACCGGCGGTTTTAGCCAGATCCGGCATAATCTCCGGAACTGGATTAGCCATTGCAAACAGGATTGCATTCCGGTTCATGGATGCGACCATTTCCTTTGTGACGATTCCGGGGGCGGAAACGCCTATAAAAATGTCAGTTCCCTGAAAAGCGTCTGCCAGAGAGCCGGTTTCGTTTTTCAGATTGGTAAACCGGGTCATTTTTTCCTGCATCCAGTTCAGACCGGAGGATTCCTTTGAGAGAATGCCGGATTTGTCGCATAGAAGCAGATCCGTGAAGCCATAGGAGAGAAGCAGCCTTGCGATGGCGATTCCTGCGCTGCCTGCGCCGTTTATCACAACACGGCACTCTTCTTTTTTCTTGTTTACCACCTTCAGCGCATTTATAATGCCGGCCAGCACCACTATGGCCGTACCGTGCTGGTCATCGTGGAAGACGGGAATATCCAGGATTTCCTTTAGACGCTCCTCTATCTCAAAGCATCGGGGAGCGCTGATGTCCTCTAAATTAATGCCGCCGAAGCCCGGGGCTATCCATGTAACAGCTTTTATAATTTCTTCGGTATCCTGAGTGTCCAGGCAGATTGGCACTGCATTCACTCCGCCGAATTCTTTGAAAAGCACAGCCTTTCCCTCCATAACCGGCATTGCGGCATGGGGACCGATGTTGCCGAGTCCCAGTACGGCGCTTCCATCGGAGACGACGGCGATGGTATTTGCTTTCATGGTATATTTATATGCCTCCCGGGGATCCTTGGCAATGATCCTGCATGGCTCAGCCACGCCGGGAGTATAGGCGATTGCCAGATCCTCCCGGGAGTTCACGGGAGCCTTGGCTGCGGTTTCGATTTTTCCGTTCCATTTTTCGTGCATCAGCAGAGCCTTTTCATTTGCTGTCATTGAAATACCTCTTTCTAATTTTATATATGTGTGCGAACATGACGTTTAATGGCCTCGAAGCTCTCGGCGCTGATTACATGTTCAATTTTGCAGGCGTCCTCCGTGGCGGTTTCTCTCGGCACCCCCAGCTTCTCCAGCCAGGAGGAAAGCAGCTCGTGACGCTCGTAGATCATTTCGGCGATAGATCTTCCGGAGGGAGTGAGCTTAATAAACCCTGAGTCATCCACTGTGATATGGTTTTTCAGGCGGAGATTTTTCATGGCAACGCTGACGCTTGACTTTTTATATCCAAGTTCATTGGCAATATCCACAGAGCGCACCACGGGCAGTTTGCGGCTTAAAATTAAGATGGTTTCCAGATAATTTTCGGCGGATTCATTCACTGTCATTCCGTATACTCTCCCAAATACAATCCTATTGACATGTTTATTTATATTCCTATATAGCTTTATACATTTTATCACGAAAATAGGGTTTGTGCAAATTTAGAAAAAAAATCTGAGGGGTTCTTGACAACTAATAGGCGTTAGCGTATACTAACTTACGTAGAAATGAAAATCGTTTTCAATTGAAGCGAAGAAGTATACACAGAAAAGAGGATGAGATGATGCCGCTGTCGATGGTAAAAGAAGGAGAACCTAATGTGATTAAAAGAGTGGGCGGGAAAGAGGAAACCCGTAAGTTTCTGGAAAATCTGGGTTTCGTAATTGGCGGAACCGTTACAGTCGTATCTCAGACAGCCGGGAACCTGATTGTGAAGGTGAAGGATTCCAGAGTGGCTATCGGAAAAGACATGGCAAACAAAATTATGGTATAGGAAAGGGAGAGCATTATGAAGACACTGAAAGAGGTTGCCTGCGGACAGACAGTGAAGGTGAAAAAGCTGTCCGGAGATGGGCCGGTAAAAAGACGCATCATGGACATGGGAATTACCAAGGGTGTTGAAATTTTTGTCAGAAAGGTGGCTCCTCTGGGGGATCCTGTTGAGGTCACCGTAAGAGGCTATGAGTTGTCTCTCCGCAAGGCGGATGCAGAAATGATCGAAGTGGAATGATTTTGCCCATAGGTTAGCGGTGACTAATTTTGGATAGTAAAATAAACGCACTGTTTTGAGGGAAAAGGAGATTGAAATGTCAATTAAAATTGCATTAGCAGGAAACCCAAACTGCGGAAAAACAACATTATTTAATGCTCTGACCGGTTCCAACCAATTTGTAGGTAACTGGCCCGGCGTGACGGTGGAGAAAAAGGAAGGGAAGCTGAAAAAGAACTTTTCGGCGGGGGCGTCGGATGTAATTATCATGGATCTGCCCGGGATTTACTCTCTTTCACCTTATACGCTGGAAGAGGTGGTGGCCAGAAACTACCTGATCAATGAAAGGCCGGACGCTATTATCAACATCGTGGATGGAACAAATATAGAAAGAAATCTGTATCTTTCCACACAGATTATGGAGCTGGGCATTCCGGTGATTATGGCCGTGAATATGATGGATATTGTGGAAAAGTCCGGAGACAGAATACATATTGACAAGCTGAGCAAAAGGCTGGGCTGCGAGGCGGTGGAAATTTCCGCGCTTAAGGGGACGGGAATTGACAAGGCTGTGGCAAAGGCCATCTCTGCGGCACAGAGAAAAGCCGCCGGATCTCCTGTTCATGAGTTCGCGGCGAGGGTGGAAGCTGCAATCGAAACTGTGGAGAGTCTGCTGGGGGAGGATGTTCCTCAGGAGCAGAGACGATTTTTTGCTATTAAGCTTCTGGAAAAGGACGACAAGATCAAGGAGCAGCTAAAGCAGGCGCCTGATGTGACTGCTGAAATTTCTGCCCTTGAGGAGGAATTTGATGATGATACGGAGAGCATCATTACCAATGAAAGATATGTTTATATTTCCTCCATTATCAAGGAGTGCTATACAAAGAATAAAAAACAGGAAATGACTACATCCGATAAGATTGACAGGATTGTGACCAACCGCTGGGCGGCTCTGCCTATTTTTGCTCTGGTTATGTGGATTGTGTATTATGTATCCGTTACAACCGTGGGAACCTGGGCGACAGACTGGGCAAATGATGGCGTGTTCGGAGATGGCTGGAGTCTGTTTGGGCTGGAAATCCCCGGCGTACCTGTTCTGATTGGCAATCTTCTGGATGCCGTTGGCTGCGCTGACTGGCTGTCCGGCCTGATTTTGGATGGTATTGTGGCCGGCGTTGGCGCAGTGCTGGGATTTGTTCCTCAAATGCTGGTACTGTTTATATTCCTGGCATTTTTGGAGTCCTGCGGCTATATGGCCCGGGTTGCCTTTATCATGGATCGCATTTTCCGTAAGTTCGGACTGTCCGGCAAATCCTTTATTCCCATGCTGATCGGCACTGGATGTGGTGTTCCCGGCGTTATGGCATCAAGAACCATTGAAAATGACAGAGACCGCAAAATGACTATAATGACCACTACCTTTATTCCTTGCGGCGCCAAGCTTCCCATTATTGCCCTGATCGCAGGAGCGCTGTTCGGCGGGGCTTCCTGGGTGGCTCCCAGCGCGTACTTTGTGGGAATAGCGGCCATCATATGCTCCGGCGTTATTCTCAAAAAGACAAAAATGTTTGCGGGAGATCCAGCTCCTTTCGTTATGGAGCTTCCTGCATATCACTGGCCTACAGTGGGAAACGTATTCAGAAGCATGTGGGAGAGAGGCTGGTCCTTTATTAAAAAGGCAGGCACCGTGATTCTTCTTTCCACTATTTTCATCTGGTTTACCACCTATTTCGGCTGGGTGGATGGACAGTTCAGAATGCTGGAGGATCTGGAAATTGACCACAGCATCCTGGCCGGCATCGGAAATACTATTTCCTGGATTTTCGCTCCTCTTGGCTGGTCGGATCTGGCGCCTGCAGACGCGTGGAAATCGGCGGTGGCCGCCATCACCGGACTTGTGGCGAAAGAAAATGTTGTCGGTACCTTTGGTATTCTTTACGGCTTTGCTGAGGTGGCGGAAGACGGCACTGAAATCTGGGGCAATCTGGCGGGCAGTATGACTGCAGTGGCCGCATATTCCTTCCTGGTGTTTAACCTGCTCTGCGCACCCTGCTTTGCGGCTATGGGCGCTATTAAGAGAGAGATGAATAATGCGAAGTGGTTCTGGTTTGCCATCGGCTATCAATGTGTGCTGGCTTATGCGGTTTCTCTCTGCATCTATCAGATTGGCATGCTGGTTACGGCTGGAGCCTTTGGAATCGGCACTGTGGTTGCATTCCTGTTGATTATTGGTTTCATCTATCTGCTTTTCAGACCGTATAAGGAGAGTAAAACCCTCAGGATTGATTCCAGAAGGCTTGCTAAGGCAAAATAACGGGAGAGTGTGTGAACAAAGGTATGTAAATACTGATCTTCTATGATAATGATTGGGCTGAAGGCTCTCTGATGAGCTTTCAGCCCTTGGTTTATATATAACAGCACATGCTGAGATACATGTCAAGAGCAGGCGGTGGTTTCCGACTGTTTTCCCTCGGTCATTTATACTTTGTGCACAGTTTTTTCCTCTTGCCATAATAAAAGACCTTCCATAATTTAGATTTTGAAAAGGAAGGACAAACTCATGAAACATTGTGGAACACAAAAGCTAGAGACAGATAGATTGGTTTTAAGAAGATATGTGAATGAAGATGCTGCAGCGATGTATAAAAATTGGGCATCAGATAAAGAAGTCACTAAATTTTTAACATGGCCAGTTCATTCAAGTCAAAGGGTAAGTCAAAATATAATAGATGATTGGGTAAAACAATATTTTAATGAAAACTATTATCATTGGGCCATTGTATTGAAAGACAATGGAGATGAGCCGATTGGCGATATTGCTGTAGTAAATATAAAATAAAATATTTCAATGGTACATATTGGCTATTGCATTGGAAGAACATGGTGGCACCAGGGAATTACATCAGAAGCTCTCTAGGCGGTTATGGATTTTTTGTTTGATTTAGTAAATGTAAATCGGATTGAATCAAGACATGACCCGAGAAATCCCAATTCAGGAAAGGTTATGAAAAAATGTGGAATGAGATATGAGGGAACATTACGCAGTTCTGATTGGAATAATCAGGGAGTATGTGATGCTTGCTATTACGCATTATTAAAATCAGAACGCTAGTTTAGGATTTATGAAGGGGATACAATACTTGAAAATTGGAAAGAGTTATGTTCGGCTATTGATGAATAATACAAAATAGAACAATTATGGAATACTGGTGGTAAGAATTGGACTTACGAGTATCAATATCGTAGCGGTGGAAAAATACTTTGCTGCCTGTACGCAAAAGGTAATTGCATTGGTTTTATGATTATCTTTGGGAAAGATGAAAAAACAAAATTTGAAGAATAATTGATTATTTCAGATGAAAAAGGGTTCGGAGACTGGCTTTCTCCGAACTCTTTTTCTACAGTCTGAAGCGTTTGTCAGATGGGTGAACAGTTCTGAACAAATTAGTTTTCGTGCTTGCTGAGCATGCGGAGAAACAGGTCGCAGAGCGGAAATTGTTTGAGGGAGTTTTATAGGACGCATGCTATCGTAATATAAAGTAACAGATGAAGCGCGAAGGAAGGAGAGACTATTTTATGAAAAGAAGCGACGGCTGTCAGGAATTTGTTGCAGCCAAATGAAAAGAACTGCATGACATTTTGCGCAATAAGGGTTATACTAATTTTGCCGGATACATGGATCGGCGCCCTATTGGTACAGGAAAGGAGTCCTGAAAATGTCATTTATTCCCAAACCACACGAAATTTACAAGCATTTTAAAGGGAACTTATATCAGATCGTAGCCATAGCAGAGCATTCCGAAACAGGAGAACAGCTTGTGATCTATCAGGCTCTTTACGGGGATTTTAGGATTTATGCCAGACCCCTGGATATGTTTACGAGCAGAGTTAACAGAGACAAATATCCTCAGGTGTCTCAGAAGTTTTGTTTTGAGCTTCAGGGAAAGCTGGCCGGGGAACAGAGACAGGAGGAGCTCCCGGAGGGGAAAAACAATCCCACGACGGTAAAATCTTCTTCTGCAGACAGGGATCCGGAGCGATCCGATGAAGATAAGAAGGAGGCGGAGGACAGTCCGGACAGAGAGGATGAAGGACGGACGGCGCTGGATCCTTTGGTTCTGGAATTTTTGGACGCGGATACCTATGAGCAGAGATTGAATATTATGGCCGGACTGCATCACCGCATAACAGATGAAATGATTACTACTATGGCCATAGCCTGTGATATTGAGATAAATGATGGGGATGTTGAGGAGAGATATGAAGCCTTGAAGAGCTGTCTTCTCACTCTGGAAAAGTATGAGTGCAACCGTCTCCGCTAAAAGGCTTTGCGTATGAAACGATCCGGCGCAGCACAGTACCGTGCACCCCAGAGGGCATAATGGGGCGCGTTGTCGCAACAGTTCCCGGAAAGGAGCTTTTATGGAGCGCGTACAGGAGCAGCAAATAGTCATAGGTGTATCTTCAAGAGCATTGTTTGATCTGACTTTGGAAAATGAAATCTTTGAAACACAGGGAGCGGAGGCCTATTGCAGATATCAGGCGGAGCATGAAGGGGATATTTTAAGGCCGGGGCCGGGCTTTAGCCTTGTAAGGTCTCTGCTGCGGCTCAATGAGGGACGTGAGGAAGGGAAGCCTGTGGAAGTAATTATAATGTCCAGAAACTGTCCTGAGGCGTCCCTGCGCATCTTTCGTTCCGTATCCCATTACGGACTGCCCATAACTCGCGCTGTGCTGTCGGGGGGAGCTTCCCCTGCGCCTTATCTTGCCGCCATGCATATAGATCTGTTTTTGTCAGCATATGAGGATGATGTTCAGCGAGCTGTGGACGGCGGCATTGCGGCAGGAATCATCTGCACTCCGGCAGGCGTTGGGCAGGAGAGAGAATATGCAGGAGAAAAAGGAGAGATCATCTCTATTTCGGACTGGGGAAAATGCGGCGGGCACATACGGATGGCCTTTGACGCGGACGCGGTGCTATTTACGGACGAGTCAGAGAGAATTTTCCGGCAAGAGGGTCTGAAAGCCTTTGAGGAAAATGAAAGGAGAAATGCGGACAGACCTTTGGAGGAAGGACCCTTTGCAGGCTTTTTAAAAAAACTCTCCGGCCTTCAGCGTCAGTTTGACAGGGATAAATGTCCGATTCGGACGGCTTTAGTGACCTCCAGGTGCGCTCCGGCCCATGAGAGGGTCCTTCGGACCCTGAGAGCGTGGGATGTGAGGGTGGACGAGGCCTTTTTCCTGGGAGGCATGGAGAAAAGAGAAGTTTTAAAGGCTTTTGGCGCACAGATTTTTTTTGACGATCAGGCATTACACACTTTAAGCGCAGCGAAGGACGTACCGGCGGCCAGAGTCCCCTACCGCAGGGCCGGCGGCATGTACCTTTGGCAGGCTTTGGAAAGAGAGAAGCAGCAATGAGATATGGTCATATCGTGGAGGCTGAGTTTTTGGAACGGCCGAACAGATTTATTGCGTATGTGACAGTGGACGGCAGGCGGGAGAAAGTTCATGTGAAGAATACGGGCCGATGTCGGGAACTGCTGAGAGAAGGGGCGCGAGTATGGCTTGAGAGAGCCGGCAGCCCGGGCCGTAGCACTCTGTATGATCTGGTGGCGGTGCAGAAAGGCAGCCGCCTGGTGAATATTGATTCTCAAGCGCCTAACAAGGCAGCCGGAGAGTGGCTTTATACAAAAGAACTTTTTCCGGATCTTTTATTCATGCGTCCGGAGACACAATTTGGAAATTCACGTTTCGACTTTTATATAGAGACGGCAAAGGATAAAATATTTTTAGAGGTAAAGGGTGTTACTTTGGAAGAGGACGGGGTAGTGCGTTTCCCGGATGCGCCTTCCGAAAGAGCGGTGAAGCATGTGGAGGAGCTGATAAGAGCAAGGGAGGCGGGATACCGGGTTTTTGTGCTTTTTGTGATACAGATGGAGGGAGTAAAATGTTTTACTCCCAATAAAGAGACGCATCCGGAATTCGCAGAGGCATTAAGTAGGGCGCAGAAAGCTGGGGTAGAGCTTTTGGCTTATGACTGTATCGTTACGCCGGATTCCATGGTTCTGAACGCGCCCGTCCGGGTATGCATGGAAAAGGAGGAGCTGGAAAATCTGCCAAATCTACTTTTGAGCTGGTATGATGAGAATAAAAGAGCTCTGCCCTGGAGGGAAGAAATTACGCCATATAGAGTGTGGGTATCTGAGATTATGCTCCAGCAGACGAGAGTTGAGGCTGTAAAGCCCTATTATCAGCGTTTTATGGACGCTCTGCCTGATCCGGAGGCTTTGGCGGCGGCAGAGGAGGATGCGCTTTTAAAGCTGTGGGAAGGACTTGGCTATTACAGTAGAGTAAGGAACATGCAAAAGGCGGCCCTGCAGATTATGGAGGATTACGGAGGAAGAATGCCGGATACAAAGAAGGAGCTTTTGAAGCTGAAGGGGATCGGAAGCTATACTGCGGGAGCCATCGCCTCAATTGCTTATGGGGAAAGAGCGCCTGCTGTGGACGGCAATGTGCTGAGGGTTCTGTCGCGCATCAGAAAGGATTCCAGGCCCATCAGCGATGCAAAAGTAAAAACGGCTGTAGAGGAAGAGCTGCAGAGAGTGATGCCCGAAGACAGACCCGGCGATTTTAACCAGGCCATGATGGAGATCGGAGCTACAGTGTGTGTGCCAAACGGCGCTCCTCATTGTACAAAGTGTCCATTGGAGGCCATTTGTTTGGCGCATAGGGATAAAGAGGAGATGGAATATCCCAAAAAGGCTCCGCCAAAGCCGAGAACGATTGAGGAAAAAACGGTTTTGGTCATTCAGGACGAAAACAGAGTTGTCATCACAAAGCGTCCGGCAAAGGGATTGCTGGCCGGCATGTACGAATTCCCGTCGCTGGAGGGGTTTTGTACCGCCGAAGAGGTGGTGGGATACCTTGCCCAAAACGGACTGAACGCCCTGCGTGTACAGCCTCTTAAGGAAGCGAAGCATATTTTTACTCATAGAGAGTGGCGCATGAGAGGCTATATGGTGAGGGTGGATGAGCTGGAGCCCCGGATACCGGAGAGGAAAAAGGAGGACTGGCTTTTGATCGAGCCTGGAATGACAAGGGATCAATATCCTATGCCATCAGCCTTTGCAGCATACACAAAATATCTCAGCATGAAGCTGGGAAAGGAAAAATATCGGGAGGAGTGAGGAAATGAAGCTGTTGACAATCGCAATACCTTGCTACAATTCGGAAAAGTACATGAGAAAGTGCATTGATTCCCTTCTAGTGGGGGGAGAGGATGTGGAGATTCTTATTGTGAATGATGGCTCCACTAAGGACAGGACGGCGGAAATTGCCGATGAATATGAAGCCAGATTTCCCACTATTGTGAGAGCTATCCATAAAGAGAACGGCGGCCATGGGTCAGGAGTAAATACCGGGATTGCAAATGCCACGGGCCTGTATTTTAAAGTGGTTGACAGTGATGACTGGGTAAAGGAAGACGCTTATCAGAAGATACTGTCCACCCTGCGGGAGCTTGCCGAACACGGCACCATACTGGATATGCTTGTCAGCAATTATGTCTATGAGAAGGAAGGGGAGAAAAGGAGAAAGGTGATGCACTATCATCGCATTCTTCCAAAGGATCAGATTTTTACCTGGGGGGACTGCCGTCACTTTACCAAAGGGCATTATATCTTGATGCACTCCGTCATTTTCCGCACGAAGCTTTTGCAGGAAAACGGCATCAAACTTCCTGAGCATACCTTTTATGTAGATAATATATATGTTTTTGAACCTTTGCCGTACGTGAAAAAAATGTATTATCTTGATGTGAATTTTTACCGTTATTACATTGGAAGAGTGGATCAGTCGGTAAACGAAAGCATAATGATCTCAAGAATTGACCAGCAGATTAAGGTGAACAAGCTTATGATTGATTATTTTGTGGAACGGAAGGGAGAGCTTGTAAAAAGTAAAAGACTGTATCAGTATATGCGCAATTATTTGGAGATCATTACCACTGTTTCCTCGGTGCTTTTAATTCGTTCAGGCTCTCAGGAGCATTTGGAAAAGAAAAAGGAGCTGTGGCAGTATTTGAAGGCCAAGGATAAACGGCTCTACCTATGGATGAGAAACGGTATTATGGGAGGGGCCATGAATCTGCCCGGCAAAGGGGGACGCAGGATCTCCGTGGAGGGCTATAAAATTTGTCAGAAGCTGTTTGGATTTAACTAAAGGAATGCTCCCTTATGCGCGGCAGGCTGTGAAACTTGTCTGTCGGTATAAGGGAGCATATAAATGTACAATTATTTTGTTTACCCGGACTGCCTGGGGGCTTGTCAGCTGATCTGAGGCTTTGCCTTTTTTCTGGACTGTCGTATGGTTCTCACCGCCACCACCAGGTCATAGCGGTAAACAACCAAATACATAACGGCAGCCATTGCAAAGGCTGTTAGCACATCAAACATAGAGTGCTGCTTTAAAAATACCGTGGACAGAATAATGGAGCAGCAAAGAATCAGGGAACAGAGACGGAGTCCCCGCTTATTTTCAAATTCCCTGCTCCGGATTATGGCAAAGTGCGCGCCCAGAGAATTATACACATGAATACTGGGCCAAAGGTTTGTGGGCGTATCCGCTTTCCACAGCATAGACACCATATCGGAGAAGATGTTATCCCTGGGCAGAACCGCAGGCCTTAAATGGTGTCCGTTGGGCCACAGCGTGGATACGATCAGGAAAACGGTCATGCCTGTAAACAGGAAGGTGCACGCCCGGTAATAATCGGTTTTATTTTTAAAAAAGAAAAACATCACCACCGCAGCCACATAGAAAAACCACAGAACATATGGAATAATAAATCCTTCCAGGAAGGGGATGTAATCATCCACCGCCATGTGGATCACGTGATAGCCCCTGGTAACGGTTTTCTCAAGATGAGCAAACCAGGATATATAGATTATGCCATATAAGATAAGTGGAATCCCGTGTCTGTACTGGATAAAAAGCTGTTTCAATTTTTTCATACCATACTCACCCTTTCAATAACAATTTCAGTATAGTCAAAAAAATAGAAAAAGCAATGCTTTTTTGCAATCCTTAAACAATTTTAAGAAAACCTTTAGGATTGTATATTTTTGCGGTCAGACCGGCGTAATACTCCAACCGTCAGGAAATGATGATCTTTAGGGCGTTTGGAAGGCAGGATACGGAAAAGGAAGCGCTCATGCGGGTAACCTCTCCATCTGTGTGTACCCAGAGAGGGCGGGAGCTTTCTATATGTGCCGATGCACCCTTGTAGAGAGCGATGCCTTTTAGAAAATAGTGCTTCCCCCAAAAGGCAGCGGGAAGGGCCGTGAGTACCAAAGGCTTTGGAATATCGCCTACGGCGCACAGGCTTAAGAGTCCATCGCAGGCGTCCGCATGGGGGCAAAACATGAATCCTCCTCCTTCATAGGGGTGAATCATAAAGGTTACAAAAAGCACTCTGTTTATGTGAGTGGCAGGAACGCAGTCCAGAGAAAGGCTGCAGGATGCCGCTTTTGCAGCAAAAAGCTGTTTCAGGCCGATGCCCAGATAGGTGAGCTTGCCCAGCCCCAGCTTATTTAACAAATCCTTCATGGGAGAGTGAAGAGCCTCCCGGCAGACCGCCGCATCGAAGCCGATTCCGCAGCTTACGGCAAAAAGTCTCTTTTCGCCGTCGGAATGGGTAACGCAGCCAAGATCCATTGAGACCACATGTCCGTTGTGCAGGATCAGCTCCAGGGCTGAAAGAGGATTCTTCGGCAGTCTCAGGGCTCTTGCCAGATCGTTGCTGGAGCCAGTGGGAATATAGCCTAAAATCACACGGGATGGATCCTTTATCCCTGCAAGAGCCTCATTGACAGTGCCGTCTCCGCCCAAAATAATCAACGTCAGTGGAGAGACTGCATCTGCCTGATCATGGGAGGAGAGGATTTCGGAGGTGATTCGTGCAATGTCTCCGGCGGCGCGGGAGAAATAGGAGCGGTAGGGAACGGCGCTTTGGTGCAGGGCCGGTTCAATTTGCTCCTTCCATATTTTAAGACCTCTTCCGGAACGGGAAGCAGGGTTGATGATAATATGATACATATGAGACCTCTTTTGTACAGATTTTTTTCTATTTTAGCAGTTTCAGGAGCGCTCGTAAACAAAATCATATTTTTTATTTCCATTCCTTTGCATTGTATGCTATAATCAATCACAGATTTTCGTATGCTGTTAGCAGGCATACCACATGCGGAGGAGGATTTGCTTTTATGTATTCATTGGATGAAGTGAGGAACACGGATCCGGAGATTGCCCGGGCTATAATGGATGAGCAGGAAAGGCAGAACAGCCATATTGAGCTGATTGCTTCCGAAAACTGGGTAAGTAAAGCGGTGATGGCGGCGATGGGAAGTCCCCTGACAAACAAATATGCCGAAGGATACCCGGGTAAAAGGTATTATGGCGGCTGCGAGTGCGTGGATGTTGTGGAAAATCTTGCCATTGACAGGGCAAAGGAGCTGTTTGGCTGTGAATATGCCAATGTGCAGCCCCATTCCGGAGCACAGGCAAATATGGCGGTGCAGTTTGCGGTATGCAGTCCCGGGGATACGATTATGGGAATGAATCTGGATCACGGCGGGCATCTGACTCACGGCAGTCCGGTGAATATGTCCGGCAAATATTTTCACATTGTACCCTATGGCGTAAATGACCAGGGCTTTATCGATTATGACAGGCTAAGGGAAATTGCCCTTGAGTCAAAACCCAAAATGATTATTGCGGGGGCCTCTGCATACGCGCGAACCATAGATTTTGAGAAATTCCGTCATGTGGCGGATGAAGTGGGAGCTGTTCTTATGGTAGATATGGCTCATATTGCGGGGCTTGTGGCCGCCGGTCTTCATCCCAGCCCCATTCCCTATGCTGACGTTGTGACCACAACCACACACAAGACTCTGCGGGGACCCAGGGGAGGCTTAATTTTGTCCGGTAAGGAGGCCAATGAAAAGTATAATTTCAATAAAGCTATTTTCCCGGGGATTCAGGGAGGTCCTCTCATGCATGTGATCGCGGCGAAGGCTGTGTGCTTCAAGGAGGCTTTAAGTCCGCAGTTCAGGGCTTATCAGCAGGGGGTTATCGACAATGCCCAGGCTTTGTGCAAAGGTCTGATTGGAAGAGGAATAAAGATTGTTTCCGGCGGTACGGACAACCATTTGATGCTGGTGGATCTGACTAATTTCGGGCTTACCGGTAAGGCTGTGGAGAAGCTGCTGGATGCGGCACATATTACCTGCAATAAAAATACCATTCCAAATGATCCTCAATCGCCTTTTGTGACCAGCGGCGTTCGTCTGGGAACTCCAGCGGTCACTTCAAGAGGTATGAATACCGAGGATATGGATAGGATTGCCGAAGCAATTGCAATGGTCATCAAGGGAGGACAGGAGAAGGTGGCTGAGGCCGGGGCTATTGTAAAGGCTCTTACGGATAAATATCCTTTGGGCTAAGGCCTAACGATGCCATTGTACGATAATTGTACGATAAAGGAAAGGCGCCAACGGAAGAAAGGATTATCTTCTGTAGGCGCTTTTTTGCGTTCTGCTTCCGATTGGAATTATATCAACATAAAAGGCTTGCGCTTTGCAGAGCATTGTGCTAAAATATCTTTCGTAGAAAGACAACTGTTCGCGATGTAAGTACATTTCGCAATCTGTCTAAATAATAGCTACAAAATAATTAATAGTATGCAGAAAGCAGGAAATCATCATATGGGAGAAACGGCCAAGTGCTTTGTGGTAAGACAGAAGGCGGTGCCAGAGGTGCTTTTGAAGGTGGTGGAAGCGAAGCGGCTTCTTGAGTCGGAAAAGGTTCTGACTATTCAGGAAGCGGTTGATGCGGTAGGTATCAGCCGCAGTTCATTTTACAAATATAAGGATGATATTTTTCAGTTCCATGACAATTCCCAGGGAAAAACGTTTACGCTGGCCTTCCAAATGGACGACGAGCCGGGGCTTTTGTCGGACGTATTGAAAATCATTGCCGATTACAGAGCAAATATCCTGACCATTCATCAGAGCATTCCCATTAACGGGGTGGCATCCTTAAGCCTGAGCGTCCAGGTGCTTCAAACCACCGGGGACGTCTCAAGGATGATTGAACGGATGGAGGATCACGAGGGTGTCCATCATGTAAAAATATTAGCAAAAGAATAAGAAAAAGTCCATAGCTTTGGGACGGAAACGGAGGGATTTATGATAAACATTGCAGTGCTGGGATACGGCACGGTGGGAAGCGGCGTTGTGGAGGTTATTGAAAAAAATAAGGAAATGGTCAATAAGAAGTCTGCGCAGGAGCTGAATATCAAGTATATTCTTGACTTAAGGGATTTTCCGGGAGATCCCTATGAGGAAAAGGTGGTTCATGATTTTAATTTGATTTTAAGCGATGATTCGGTGAGTATTGTATGTGAAACCATGGGCGGCGTAGGGGCGGCGTACCAGTTTACAAAGCAGGCGCTGGAAAAGGGAAAAAGTGTGTGTACCTCCAATAAGGAGCTTGTGGCCCGGCATGGCCCTGAGCTTCTGGCAATTGCCCGGGATCACAGCTGTAATTATCTGTTCGAGGCCAGCGTAGGAGGAGGTATTCCCATAATACGCCCTCTGAATTATTCTCTTACGGCAGAAAAAATAGAAGCCATTACTGGCATACTCAACGGCACCACCAACTATATTTTGAGTAAAATGGAGAAGGAGGGAGCCGGATTTGAGGAGGTGCTTAAGGAAGCGCAGGAGAACGGCTATGCCGAGCGCAATCCGGAGGCTGATGTGGAGGGATATGACGCCTGCAGGAAAATCGCCATTCTTTCCTCCCTGATGATGGGAAGGAATGTGGACAGTGAAAAGGTATATACGGAAGGAATCACAAATATTACGGCAGCTGATTTTGCCTATGCGGCGGCGGCGGGAAGGTCCATCAAGCTTCTGGCGAGAAGCCGGGCAGTATCTGAGGATGAGGTTCTGGCCATGGTGGCTCCCTTTATGATCGGCAGAGATCATCCGCTGGCTATGGTAAATGATGTGTTTAACGCTGTTTTTGTAACCGGAAATATGCTGGGAGATTCCATGTATTATGGGAGGGGCGCAGGAAAGCTTCCCACTGCAAGCGCCGTGGTTTCGGATGTGATCGACTGTGCGAGACATCAGGGAAGAGTGATCATGTGCTTCTGGGATCAGGGGAATGCTCGACTGTCCGATATATCTTCGGAAGAAAGAAGCTTTTTTATAAGAGGAAAAAGCGGGGAGGAGAGGACTGTGGAGAGCGCTTTTCCCGAAGGCCGCCTGATCCGCATAGAGGGCCGTGCGGAGGATTTCGGCTATTTCACTCCGGTAATGAGGGAAAAGGATTTTATGGAAAAATGCAAGGCTCTCGAAGATGTGGTTTTAGGCAGAATCAGGCTGCTGTAGGAACGCTTTGCGGTAAAGTGGCAGAAAAACGCGGAATGCGGAAATGAGGGAACTATGAAATATATTGTTGTACTGGGAGATGGGATGGCCGACGAGCCCATTGAAAATCTGGGAGGAAGGACTCCGCTTTCTTATGCCGGAACGCCCAATATGGACCGACTGAGCAGGCTTTCAGAGATAGGCATGGTGCATACCATTCCGGAGGGCATGAAGCCGGGATCGGACACGGCCAATCTCTCCGTCATGGGCTATGACCCCAAAAAGTATTACTCAGGCCGTTCTCCCCTGGAAGCGCTGAGTATCGGAGTACCCATGGAGAATACGGATATTGCCATTCGGTGTAATGTTGTGACGCTTTCCGAGGGAGAGGGGCCTTTTGAGAAAAGGCTTATGATCGATCACAGCTCTTCTGAGATTGATACAAAGGATTGCGCAGTGCTGCTTGAGGCTGCAGCGTCCCAGCTGGCGGAGGACTTCTATCGTTTTTATGTGGGGACCAGCTACCGCCACTGTCTGATTTGGAAGAAAGGCAGCGTCACAGAGCTGACGCCTCCTCATGATATTCTTGGCCGGGTGATTGGTCCGTATCTGCCCCGGGATGAAAAGCTGAGGGAAATGATGAAAAAGAGCTATGAGATTCTGGCAGATCATCCCATCAATCTGGAGCGAAAGAAAAAAGGTCTTAATCCGGCTAATTGTCTGTGGTTCTGGGGGGGCGGCACCAGGCCGAGGCTTACCTCTTTCGAGGAAAAGACGGGGAAAAAGGGTATGATGGTGTCCGCTGTGGATCTCCTTAAGGGAATTGCCGTGGGAGCAGGCATGGGCGTTGCCCATGTAGAGGGCGCCAACGGAGGGCTTCATACCAATTATGCGGGAAAGGTGGAAGCCGCGGTGAGGGCGGTTACCCAGGAGGGGTATGATTTTGTATACATTCATGTGGAGGCGCCGGATGAAATGGGGCATCAGGGTAGTGTGGAACGAAAGGTACAGGCCATAGAGTATCTGGATGAAAAAGTGATCGGTCCGGTTGTGGAAAAAATGGAGGCCGCAGGAGAGGACTTTCGTCTGCTGATTCTGCCCGATCATCCTACGCCGGTTCGTCTTAGGACTCATACATCTGACGACGTTCCCTATCTTTTGTATGACAGTACGCATCCTCTGGATAAGGGCTGGCATTATAATGAGGAAGAGGGAAGAAAGAGCGGTATACGCATTGAGCAGGGGCATCTGCTTATGGATAAATTTTTGGATGAGGAGTAGACTGTTATGTCAAAGGTAGTGAAATTTGGAGGTAGCTCTCTGGCGAATGCGGAGCAGTTTCAGAAGGTGGGCAGCATTATCCGCTCGGACAGCGAGAGAAGGTATGTGGTGCCCTCCGCTCCCGGAAAGCGTTTTGGAAGCGACACAAAGGTAACGGATATGCTGTACGCATGCTATGATCTGGCGGAGCAGGAAAGGGATTTTGCGAAGGAGCTTCGGGACATAGAGGAAAGATATCAGGAGATCATAGACGGTCTGGGGCTTGAAATTTCTTTGAAGGAAGAATTCAGAGTGATTGAAAAAAGCTTCCGGGAAAAAGCGGGCAGCAACTATGCGGCTTCTCGGGGAGAGTACTTGAACGGTATTATAATGGCGGCTTATCTGGGGTATGAATTTGTGGACGCAGCCACCGTTATCTTTTTTTCGGAAAACGGAGAATTTGATGGTGAGAGAACCAATCAGATTTTGTCCGAAAGACTTGCTGGCTGTGAGAAAGCGGTGGTGCCGGGATTTTATGGAGCCATGCCGGATGGAACGGTGAAGACCTTCTCCAGAGGGGGATCGGATATTACGGGCTCCATTGTGGCAAAGGCGGTAAAGGCGGACGTTTATGAAAACTGGACGGATGTATCGGGCTTTCTTGTAGCAGATCCCAGAATTATCCATCATCCTCAGGCCATCGATGTGATTACCTACCGAGAGCTCAGAGAGCTTGCCTACATGGGAGCCACGGTGCTTCACGAGGAGGCCATTTTCCCTGTGCGTCAGGAAGGGATCCCCATCAATATCCGCAATACAAACGCTCCAGAGGACGCTGGGACGTGGATTGTGGGAAGCACCTGCCAAAAATCCCGGTATGTGATTACGGGTATTGCGGGAAAGAAGGGATTTTGCTGTGTCAATATAGAAAAGGATATGATGAATTCTGAAATCGGGTTTGGAAGAAAGGTGCTCCAGGTATTTGAGGAAAATGGAATTTCCTTTGAGCACGTTCCATCAGGAATTGATACAATGACGGTGTTTGTGCACCAGGATGAGTTCGTGGATAAGGAGCAGAAGGTGGTGGCGGGAATTCACAGGGTGGGTAATCCCGATTCCATTGACATTGAATCCGATTTGGCGTTGATTGCAGTAGTGGGACGCGGAATGAAATCTACCAGGGGTACGGCGGGAAGAATTTTTTCCGCTCTGGCGCACAGTAATGTGAATGTCAAAATGATTGATCAGGGCTCCTCGGAGCTGAACATTATTATAGGTGTGGCAAATGAGGACTTTGAGACAGCAATCAGAGCCATCTATGATATTTTTGTGGTGACAAAGCTGTAAAAAGGACTGCGGGCTGTAAGAGCTTTCTCTTACAGCCTTTTTGCATGGCAGTGAAGGGAAGGTACCTGTATGGAATATGTTATGGCGTTTATATTGGCATATTTGGAAGGGATATAACAGAAAAAACAGAGAGAAGCGTTGAAAATTGGAAATGGAAGGATATTAATGTAAAATTATGGAATAATTTAAAAAAATTTCGAGAAATATGTTGACAAATAAAGAATATGGACTTATAATAAAGTCAACAAAAAGAAAGAGAGAAAAAGAGAAGGCAGGAGAGAAAGCTGCCGGAAGAAAAGGACAAAAAATCTAAGCAAAGGAGGTACGGTCCGCCGAAAACATTAATTGATTTATTCTATAAATTAAAATATTCTTCCGTTAATGTACAAATGAATAAGGGACAAATGATGAATGAATTGAGTACACAGAAGAAGAGGTAACGAATCGCAAAAGAGAAAGTCTTTGGACGTTACAGTACATTAGTACAAAAGAAAAGTGGAAAAAGTACGAAAGAGGAAATGGAAGAAAGAAATAGGAGGGCAGACCCTTGGAGATAACAGTCTGAGAGAGCGTATTGATGATAAGAATCAATACGCTCTCTTTTTGTGCCCCAGGAAAGAGCCGAAGTTGTTTTCTGATAGCTGCAACGGCTCATTTTTACAGGGAAAAAGAAGCTTTTGACAGTGGAAAAAGCGATTGTTTTAAGTTATAATGTTGTGGATGACAGTAAAATTTTTGGAGGGAAGGTATGGAACAAAAGAATTATTCGCAGCAGGACAGAAGAGAAGAGAGAAGGAAGCGCCGCCAGAGAAACCAGATTGCCGCATATATAACATTGATTGTGCTGATAGCGGCGCTGGCGACGGGAATTGTATTTTTAGTAAGGTTTCTGACTCAGAGAGGACAAACGGACACAGCGGCGAATAATCAGTCAAAGGTGGAGGAGATACTGGCCTCAGAAGAGACAATACAGATGCAGGAGCCTGCACAGACGACGGAACAGCTTACGAATGAGCAAAGGCTGGATGAGATTGTGAACGCAGGGATAGAGGTGATGCCTTTGGAGGATAAGGTGGCAGGACTGTTTATTGTAACGCCGGAGTCTATCACAGGAGTTTCAACTGCAGTACAGGCAGGGGAGGGTACACAGGAGGCCCTTGCCCGCTATGCGGTGGGAGGAATGGTGTATTTCAGCCAGAATATGCAGTCTCAGGAGCAGCTGGCGGAAATGATTGACAACACGCTTCTTTATACAAAATACCCGCTGTTTATTGCGGTGGATGAAGAAGGGGGAAGCGTCGCCAGAGTTGCGGACGCGGGCATCGGCCAGACGGTGGATTCTGCTCAGGCCATAGGACAGAGCGGAGATGCAAATATTGCCTATCAGGCCGGAGCTACGATTGGAACCTATCTGTCACAGCTGGGTTTTAATCTGGATTTTGCACCGGTGGCCGACTTGGCAAATGTGGAAAACAGTGTTATGGCGTCCCGGTCATACGGTTCTGATCCGGCGGTGGTTTCCGGCTTTGTGACAAGCATGATGCAGGGACTGGAAGAGCAGAATGTCACCACCTGCCTGAAGCATTTTCCCGGAATCGGCAGTTCCACTCAGGATACTCACGGTGGACTGGCATCCACTGACAGAAGCGCAGAAGACTTCAGGGCAAATGAGTTTGCTGTGTTTCAGGCAGGGATTGATGCGGGAGCCAATATGATTATGGTGGGCCATATGGCGGCTCCCTCTCTGACAGGTGATAATACGCCCTGTTCTCTTTCTTCATCGGTGGTGACTGATATACTTCGCACGGAATTGAACTTTGAGGGGGTTATTATCACGGATGCGCTGAATATGTCGGCTGTTTCAGAATATTATTCCTCTGATGAGGCGGCTGTCCTGGCTCTTCGGGCCGGATGCGACATGCTGTTGATGCCGGAGGATTTTGAAACCGCTTATAACGGCGTGCTGCAGGCAGTGCAGGATGGCACCATTTCGGAGGAGCGTATTAACGATTCTCTGAGAAGAATTTATCGTATTAAATATGCGGACAGGGTAACCGAATAGAATATTTATCTGTTATGAAAGGATCATTATTAGAATGAGAGACAGCTTTAAGGGACTACATTTTGGAACGGACTATTATCCGGAGCACTGGCCCAGAGAACGCTGGGAAACGGATGCCTCTCTTATGAAGGAGATGGGGATTCAGGTGGTAAGGCTGGGAGAATTTTCCTGGCATAAAATGGAGCCCCGGGAAGGGAAATACGATTTTGGATGGCTGGATGAGGCCATAGCTCTTCTGGGCAGATATGATATTCAGGTGATATTGGGCACGCCGACCGCGGCGCCTCCGGCATGGCTTGTCAACAGGCACCCGGAGATTCTTCCCATAGACAGTCAGGGGAGAAGAAGGGGCTTTGGGGGCCGGCATCATGACTGTCAGTCCAATCCTCTTTACCGGAAATATGTTAAGAATCTTGTGACGGCTATGGCCGTACATTTCTCAGAAAATCCCATTGTGAAGGGCTGGCAGATTGACAATGAATTCGGAAATGCCCACGGAGATCTGTGTATGTGCGATTCCTGCAGAAAAAGCTTTCAGGAGTGGCTTCAGAAAAAATACGGTAGCGTGGAATGCTTCAACGCGGCATGGGGAACGGCTTTCTGGAGCCAGGAGTACAATTCCTTTGAGGAAGTGTTTACGCCCCGGATTACGGTGACCGGAGAAAATCCCTCCGCAATGCTGGACTGGAAGTGCTTCTGTTCTGACCTGATTGTGGATTTTCAGCAGATACAGATAGACATCATACGCAGATATTGTCCGGAGCATTTTATTACACATAACTGTATGGGATTTGCGGATAAGGTGAACTACTATGATCTGTCGAAGACGCTTGATTTTGCCAGCCACGACCAGTACCCGGGAGGCTTTTACGGGAAAATGCCTTTTGAGAATAATGAACTTATGGCGGCAAACCTGGATATGACCCGAAGCTTTAAAAAGCAGCCCTTCTGGATTATGGAGCAGCAGGCAGGTATGACGGGATGGAACATTATGGGAAGAACTCCAGCGCCGGGGCAGCTGTCGGCATGGGCCGAGCAATGTGTGGCTCACGGGGCGGACTGTGTGGTATTTTTCCGCTGGAGAAGCTGCACTGTCGGCACGGAGCAGTACTGGCACGGTATCCTTCCTCATAGCGGCAGGCCGGGCAGGCGCTACGCGGAACTGAAGGAAATGACGAAGAGACTTTCTCCAATTATGGATGAGCTGTCGGGCAGTATGCCTGATTCCCGTGTTGGCATAGTGTTTTCCTACCGGCAGGAATATGCTTTCTCCATACAGCCCCATCATCCTGATTTGAATTATGTGAATCAGGTTCTGATGTATTATGGGGAATTATACAAACGCAGCATCCCTGTGGACTTTGTGCAGGATACGGATGATTTTTCAAATTACCGTCTGGTGATTGCGCCTCTGCAGTATCTGATGACGAAGGAGCTGGCGGATAAATACTTTGCTTACGCAGAAGCAGGCGGCACTTTGGTGCTTACCATGCGTACCGGCGTTAAGGATGAGCATAATATCTGTATGTGCGACAGGGAACTTCCCGGCGTTTTGAGCGATCTGTGCGGAATTGAGGTCTCGGATTATGACTGTTTGCGGGACGCGGATGTGCGGGTGACATGGGAAGAAGATCGGGAGAGCGGAGTGTATTATGCCACGAAGTGGAGTGACATTATAACGCTGAAGGGCGCCGAGGCGCTGGCCTGTTATAGAGATGAATTTTATGCCGGAACACCTTGCGTCACAGAGAACGCTTACGGAATGGGAAGAGTATTTTACATCGGCACGGAGCCTTCCGAGAAACTGCTGGAGGCTGTCATGGACAGGGCTGCGGTGTCTGCAGGGATACGGAGTATCGGCAGAAAAGATCCCGGTGTGGAGCTTTCCAGGCGGAAAAAGGATGGGAAGGTATGGATTTTTGCACTGAACCTTACAGGCCGGCCTGCGGGATATGAAATCGGGGAGCAACAGAAATGGAAGCTGGCACTGGGTGGACAGAAAGGAATGCTGCAGCCCTTTGAGCTGCATATATATCAGGGAGAAGAGGGGGAATAAAATGGATAAGCAAAGCAGAATAGCAGTTTTGATAGATGCGGAGAATGTGTCTAAAAGATACGCCAAGCTGATTATGGACGAGGTGAATGATGATGGTATTGCAACGTACAAGCGGATTTACGGAGATTTCACCAATCCCAGCGTTTCCGCCTGGCAGGAGAAGGTAAGGGAGTTTGCACTGACTCCCATATTTCAGTTTAATTATACCCGGGGAAAAAATGCATCGGATGCGGCTCTGATTATCGATGCCATGGATATTTTGTATTCCGGGAAGGTGGATGGATTCTGTCTGGTCACCTCCGACAGCGACTTTACGAAGCTTGCCATAAGGCTGCGTGAGGCGGGAATGACTGTGATCGGAATGGGAGAGCAGAAAACGCCCAATTCGCTGGTATCTGCCTGCGAGAAATTCAAGTATCTGGATCTGCTTTATCAGGAGAATGAGGAATCGGAGGAGGAAGGAGAGGAAACCAACCTTCTTCAGGAGGATACAGTCGGCGATCAGGAAAAGGGGAATCCTCAAAAGAATGGCTTGTCCAGAAATGGCTCCGGTGCAAAGCATGAGACAAGGGAGGAGGAGCTTTCCTTTGTGACAGCCATTCCCACGATGAAAGAAATCGGCGCCGAAATCAGATCTATAATCGATCTGAAATCCGGCGACGATGGCTGGGTGGATCTCTCGGAAATTGGTGTGTCCCTCTCAAGGAGGGTACCCGGGTTTGACCCCAGAAATTATAAATATACCAAGCTCAGCAAGCTGATCAAGGGCTTTGCATTTGTGGAGACCAAGGAAGTGCGGAATCCCAATAATAAACTTCTGAAAAGCATTTATGTACGAATCAGATAGCTTTTGCTTCGGCTGCTTCCTGCACCAGCTGCACCGCGCTGTCCAGCTTTTTGAGGAGAGAAGCTGAAAGAGATTCGGCCTCAGAGTAAAGGGACGCTGCCTTTCGCGAATCATGCTTCTTTATGGCGGCCAGGGTATTATCACCAATGGAATGAAATCTTTTGTGATCCGCTCCGATCTCCTTCCAGAGCGGAGCCAACTTTCCGCTCTCCGTATAGAAAACTCTGTAAAAGTGGCCGAAAGCGCACCGGTCGCTGTTGGTTTGGAGAGGAGAGACGGTCATGGTATCAACCATGCCGTGAAGCTTCTGGGTCCATATGATATGGGCCTTTTTTGCTTTTTCTATGGTGTCTGTAAATTCCGAAGGGGTTATTTTTCTGCCCCCCACGTACAGATTTGCATACATCTGACGGGTGATTTGGGACAGGGTTTCGTCTATCTGCTCCACGGAAACGGCGCATTCCGTGTTGGAACGGGTATATTCTGCTACCTGTTCGGCCACGTCGTTGAGATGCTGTGCGTCCTGGCTGCTCTGGGACATGGCGCTGTTGATTTCTTCTGTGGATTTTGTGATGTCCTGTATGGACTCGTTAATGCTGTCAACTTCTTTCACCACAGAGTGAAGCATGGAAATATTGTCTGTTACGGAAGAGTGTACCACTTCCAGTTTTTGCCCCATGGCGTCGGTGGTGCTCAGGGACTTTGCAAGAGAGGCTTTGCTTTGGGAAGCGGCATCCTTGATCTGCGCCATGAACACCTGCATATTTTTCAGATACAGCTTGGTATCGTCGGCAAGCTTTCTGACCTCCTCGGCCACAACGGCAAATCCCTTGCCCTGCTCGCCGGCCCTTGCAGCCTCTATGGAGGCATTGAGGGCAAGCAGGTTGGTCTGGGAAGCGATTCCCTGTACATTTTCTACCACCTTGTCTATTTCCGCGGTGAGATCTACCAGCTTTGTGATGCTGATACGCATATCCTGGGAGTCCTTCAGAACCTCATCTTTCAGTTCTGAAGCCTCATCCAGGAGAAGCTTGCTGTCGGAGTTTTTTTGAGCCAGAAGCTGGGCAGTCTGCGTGACTGCGCAAAGCGTCTGCGCCGCTGTGCTTACCGAGTGATTGACTTGATTCATACTTGCCGTGGTTTGTTCAATAATGGCCAGATTTTCCTGACTGATGTCCTGCATTGCCTGTGTGCAGTCCGAAAGCTCGCTTGATAAAAAGCGAAGCTGTACGTCAAAGCTGCTGAGTCCGCTGACAGCGTCCAGTAATTTGCCTGTTTCCAGGGAAATATTGTCAAGAGCCGGACAGTCCGGTTTAGTGATTGCTGCTTTTTTCTTCATTTTTAATACCATAATAATCTCCTCTAAAAAATATATCATGTCTGTGATATTGAACTCATTATAAAAATACATTATTAAAATAATATTAGAGTATGAAATTATATTAGCATAAATTCTAAAAAAAATATATAAGAATAATTAAAAATTAAGAATAAATACTATTTTTATTTTTTTCTGCAGTATATAGAGAAAAATATGATTGAAAAACAGCAAATTAATGCAGTCATTGAAAATACGCCTGGTTTAAGAGATGCAAAAAAGCGGCTTGAATAGATCAAAACCGCTTTTGCTAAAAGCGCGAGACGGGAATCGAACCCGCGGCCCCCTCCTTGGCAAGGAGGTGCTCCACCGCTGAGCCACTCGCGCATTTATAATATTTTGTATTAATGCGAACAATTAGCATTATACTACGTAAAAATCCTATTGTCAACCTAAAAAAGAAATTTTTCAGGGAGTTGCCCGCGGCCTGCACAACAGACTTTTCAAAAATCCTGTCAATCGCTTTTCCACAAGATACCAGGAAATCCGGGAGCAAAGCAGCGACAAAGCCGCAGCCGCAAAAGCCCCTGCCAGAGCGTTGACGGAGAAGGCAGAAAAATCAAAGATCAGACGATCTAAAAGCATGACGGGATAATAATGAATCAGGTAAACGGAAAAGCTCATGTCTCCCAAACTGACGCTCCATTTCGGCAATTTTATATACAGTCCGATGGTGAAAAAGCATAGTGTCAGAAGAAAGCCCGGAATTCCCCAGACCAGAGGTCTGCGCAATCCAAGAATATTGATACCGCTCTTGGTCCAGATCAGAGCGGCAAAGAGGATAACCGCCGCAGCCGCACAGAGGGGAAGAACAAAGGAGCCAAGATGCCTATGGCAGTGCAAACGGTAGATTGCTCCGGCCGCGTAGTAGCAGAGGATTCCCAGTATGAATTCCAGCATAATGGGATTGCCGTAAAAAGACAGAGGGACAGAGGGAACCGTCATAACGCCGTTTAAAACCACCCCTGCCGCCAGAAAACAACTACAGATAAGTCCACGGTATTTGTGGCTGATATGCAGGGAAATAAAGAATAAAACATAAAAAAACATTTCACAGTTTACGGTCCAGCCGATTCGCATCAATGGCTGAAGGACTCCTCCGCCGATGTCGAAGGGAATGAACAGCAGGCTTTTTATAAGAAGGGAGGGATGTGCTTTGGTCTGTTCAAACATTTCCGGGAAAAGCAAAAGCGCCCACCAGGTCAGGAAAGTCATCATATAATAAAGAGGAAGAATGCGGATCAGACGCTTGCGGAAAAAAAAGTGGGTATCTTTGTGGGTGGTGAGCATCATCATAAAGCCGCTGATGCAGAAAAAGATATCCACGCCAAAAGCTCCGCAGTTTAAAAAGCGGATATGTTCCAGAATCACAAAAAGAGAGGCAATGCCTCGAAGAGACTGGATGGCGTCGTAACGATTTTCATGAAAATCTCTGTCTTTTGGAAAGATTTCTGGGGTCATAAAGCTTTTTTACCTCCCGAACATGCCGTCGTTATTTATCTTACCATTTTTGCATGGATTTGAAAACCGGAATTTCGCTGCTTTTGCCTGACGGAAAATTCACTTGCGTAACCCTCCGTATCATAATAAAATGATAACAAACACAGAGGAAAGGGAAGGATAGTCGGAGATTTTATGGATACAAAGCAATATACCACCGGGGAGCTGTTCAAACGTTTTGCTCCTTATTTTAAAAAATATAAAAGAACCTTGATGCTGGATTTATTCTGTGCGGCGCTGACAACCGTGTGCGAGCTGGTGCTGCCATTGATTATGCGTTACATAACCAATGAGGGCATCAGGGACTTGTCGGCTCTTTCGGTAAAAACCATAGGAGGACTTGGGCTTCTTTATCTGGGACTTCGGATCATGGACTGTATCGCCAGCTATTATATGGCGGATATGGGTCATGTTATGGGAGCAAAGATAGAGACGGATATGCGCCGGGATGCCTATAGCCATCTGCAGAAGCTTTCCAATACCTATTATAATAATACCAAGGTAGGACAGATTATGGGGCGAATTACCAATGATCTTTTTGATGTGACGGAATTTGCCCATCACTGTCCCGAGGAATTTTTCATTGCCGGTGTAAAGACGGTGCTTTCCTTTGTAATTCTTGCAGGAATCAATTTTCCCCTAACGTTGATCATTTTCCTGTGCGTGCCTATTATGACAGTGGTTTGCATGATTCTGAACTTTCGGGTGCGGGGAGCCTTTCGCAAACAGAGAAATCAGATCGGTGAACTGAACGCGCGCATAGAGGACAGCCTTTTGGGTCACAAGGTGGTGAAGGCCTTTACAAACGAGGAGATGGAAAATACCAAATTTGAGAAGGACAACGGAAAATTTCTGGACATTAAAAAGCTGACCTATCGGTACATGGCCGCATTCCAGACCACTGTAAAAATGTTTGACGGCATTATGTATCTTCTGGTGCTGGTAGCCGGGGGAATGTTCATGATATGGGGCATGATCGAGCCGGGAGATCTGGTGGCGTATATGCTTTATGTGACCACTCTGATTGCGACCATCCGAAGGATCATTGAATTCGCCGAGCAGTTTCAGCGAGGAATGACGGGAATTGAACGTTTTCTACAGATTGTGGATGCAGATATTGAGATCTTTGACGAGCCCGGCGCCGTGGAGCTGCAGGATCCCAAGGGAGAGATCACGTTTGAGGATGTAAGCTTCGAGTATCCCGACGACCATAACAGAGTGTTTTCTCATTTGAATCTCAGGGTGAGAGCCGGAGAAAAGGTGGCCATTGTAGGACCATCGGGAGGAGGAAAGACTACTCTCTGCAATCTTATTCCCAGGTTTTATGATGTGTCGGAAGGAAGAATCACACTGGATGGGGAAGATATAAAGCATTTTACCTTAAAGAGTCTGCGCCGTAATATAGGCATTGTCCAGCAGGATGTTTACCTGTTTTCCGGTACGGTTTTTGAGAATATTGCATATGGCAGGCCGGGTGCTGGCCGGGAGGATGTCATGGAAGCCGCCCTGCTGGCCGGAGCGCATGAATTTATCATGGGCCTTAAGGATGGATATGATACTTATGTAGGAGAGAGGGGCGTGAAACTTTCCGGAGGACAGAAGCAGCGTATCAGTATTGCCAGGGTGTTCCTGAAAAATCCTCCCGTTCTGATACTGGATGAAGCCACCTCCGCCCTTGACAATGAAAGTGAATTTGAGGTGGCGCAGTCACTGTCAAAATTGTCGGAGGGCAGAACCACGCTTACCATAGCCCACCGGCTTTCCAGTATCCGAAACTCAGACAGAATTCTCGTTCTGACGGAGGAAGGCATTGTGGAAGAAGGAAATCACGATGAGCTGATTGCCGTAAAAGGATTATATTATCATTTTTATGAGACAGCCAATGCGCTGAAGTGAATGGAGGTATGAATGAAATTAGTTTTTATTGGTGCGGATCATGAGGTTACGGGTAGCTGCCATTATCTTGAGGTGGGGAACAGGCATATTCTGGTGGATTACGGAATGGAGCAGGGGGTGAATGTATTTGAAAATGCTCATCTGCCGGTTGACGAGGCCATGATAGACTATGTGCTCCTGACCCATGCCCATGTGGATCACTCCGGTCTGCTGCCTCTCTTGTACGCAAAGGGCTTCAGGGGACAGGTGTTCGCCACGGATGCAACTGCAGATCTCTGCAGCATTATGCTGAGGGACTGCGCCCATATACAGATGATGGAGGCTGAGTGGAAAAACAGAAAGGCCAAGAGAAGCTCCAGAGTGGAGGCCCAGGAACCGCTGTTTAATATGGAGGACGCAGATGGCATTATTCGGCGCATGATACCCTGCAATTACAATGAAGTGATCCAGGTGTGTGATGAAGTGAAAATACGCTTTACGGATATTGGACATTTGCTTGGCTCTGCCAGTATTGAGGTGTGGCTGACGGAGGAAGGCAGAACGAAAAAGGTAGTGTTTTCCGGAGATATTGGCAATAAGAATCAGCCTTTAATCCGTGATCCTGCTTTTACGGAAGAGGCGGATTTTGTGGTGATGGAATCCACCTACGGGGACAGGCTGCATCCTGGGGAGAGAGTGGATTATGTAAAGGAGCTTGCCGCTGTTTTGAAGGAAACCTTTGACCGGGGCGGTAATGTGGTCATTCCTTCCTTTGCAGTGGGCAGAACCCAGGAAATGCTGTATTTTCTGCGAAAGATCAAGGTAGGACGGCTTGTGGAGGGACACGAGAATTTTCCGGTATATGTTGACAGTCCTATGGCGGTGGAGGCCATCGGCATTTTTCAGGAAAACAGAAGGGAGTGCTTTGACGCTGAGGCTCTGGAGCTTGTGAATGAGGGCATTAATCCTATTGCATTTGCAGATCTGAAGCTTTCCGTTACCAGCGATGAATCCAAGGAGATTAATTTTAATGAAACTCCGAAGGTGATTATTTCCGCCTCCGGCATGTGTGACGCAGGACGAATCCGCCATCATTTGAAGCATAATCTGTGGAGGCCGGAATGTACCGTTTTATTTGTAGGTTATCAGTCCGTGGGGACCCTGGGCAGAAGTCTGGCAGAGGGCGCGGACGAGGTAAGGCTTTTTGGAGAATCCATTCAGGTGAGAGCACAGATCAGGCAGCTTAGGGGACTGAGCGGCCATGCAGATAAGGAAGGGCTGATCCAGTGGCTCTTGGGCTTTAAAGAAAAGCCCAGGAAGGTGTTTGTGGTACACGGAGAGGATCAGGTGTGCGTTTCCTTTGCGGAATGCCTGAAGGCCGAATACGGGCAGCGGGCTTACGCACCCTACAGCGGCACCGTGTTTAATCTTTTGTCCAACCAGTTTGAGTATGAGGCGGAGCCTGTGACTCGAAAGAAGAAGGAAAAACCTGCTTCGGGAGTATACGCCAGACTTCTGGCGGCTGCTCAAAGGCTTCTTGCCCTGGTGAAGAGAAGCGACGGACTGGCTAACAAAGATATGGCAAGATTTGCAGACCAGATTAATTCTATCTGTGATAAATGGGAAGTGTAATTGATATAAATGCGGCGCACGTATGACGACACGTGTGGGAAAAGGAGGAGAAAATGAGCCTGGCGGATCATATTTTTATTGATATGTGCAGGGATATACTGGAAAACGGTACCAGTACGGAGGGAGAAAAGGTACGGCCCCGATGGCCTGATGGCACGCCCGCCTATACCATCAAAAAATTCGGAGTGGTAAATCGATACGATTTATCGAAAGAGTTTCCCATTATGACGCTCCGCAGGACTGCGCTGAAATCAGCTACCGACGAGGTTTTGTGGATATGGCAGAAAAAGTCCAACAATATCCGTGATCTGCATAGCCATATTTGGGACGAATGGGCGGACGAGGATGGCTCCATTGGAAAAGCCTATGGTTATCAGATGGGGGTAAAGCATCAGTACAAAGAAGGGACGATGGATCAGGTGGACAGGGTGATTTACGATTTGAAGAATAACCCCTTCAGCCGTAGGATTATGACAAATCTTTACGTTCACCAGGATCTGCATGCGATGAATCTCTACCCCTGCGCCTATAGCATGACCTTTAATGTGACGCAGAAAAGAGGAGAGGATAAGCTGACGCTCAATGCTGTGCTGAACCAACGGTCCCAGGACGTGCTGGCCGCCAACAACTGGAATGTGGTTCAGTACGCGGTGCTTATTCACATGCTGGCTCAGGTGTGCAATATGAGACCGGGAGAGCTGGTGCATGTAATTGCCGACGCTCATATATACGACAGACACATTCCTATCATTCAGGAGCTTATCTCCAGGGAGCCCAAGCCGGCCCCTGATTTCTGGCTGAACCCGGATGTGCATGATTTTTATGAATTTACCAGAAATGATGTAAGGGTGGATCATTATGTAACCGGAGAGCAGATACGGGATATTCCCATAGCGGTGTGACCTTGGAATGTTAGGAAAAGAACGCTGTGGATGCAGAAGGAACAGTAAATTGCAGGAAGGATGAGGAGAATATATGAATTTGATTGTCGCTGTGGATAGTAACTGGGCCATCGGAAATGAAAACCGGCTGCTGATCCGCATTCCAAATGATCACAGACATTTCAGGGAGGAGACCACGGGCAAGGTGGTGGTGCTTGGGAGGAAAACCCTGGAGACATTTCCTCAGGGAATGCCCCTGAAAAACCGCACCAATATTATTCTGTCCAGGGACAAAGGATATTGTGTGAAAGACGCCCTGGTGGTACACAGTATGGAAGAGCTTGCGGAGGAACTGAAAAAGTATGACGATGAGGAAATTTATGTCATCGGCGGCGACAGTGTTTACAGACAGCTTCTGCCTTACTGCAATGTTGCCCATGTGACCAAAATCGATCATGCATATCGGGCGGACGCCTATTTCCCTAATTTGGATCAGGATCCCCAATGGGAAATTACTGCGGACAGCGGGGAGCAGACCTATTTTGACATTGCCTATCGCTTTGTAAGGTACGAGAGGAGAAGGGCGTAAGAGGCAGGTAAAAGCATATTGACTTTTAGGTTTATACGTATAATAATGAAAAACAAAAGAAAACGGATTAGAAACGAAATATTACCTGAGGAAAGAAGGAAACGCCAATGGAGAAGAAAAAAATCGACTGGAGTAATCTTGGTTTTGCTTACATGCAGACGGATAAGCGGTATGTATCCAATTTCAGGGATGGAGCCTGGGATCAGGGGACGCTTACGGAAGACGCTGCTGTGGTTCTGAATGAGTGCGCCGGCGTACTGCAGTATGCTCAGACTATTTTTGAGGGACTGAAGGCATATACCACAGAAGATGGCCGTATTGTGACCTTTCGCCCTGATCTGAACGGAGAGCGTATGGAGGCTTCTGCGCTCAGGCTGGAGATGCCTGTGTTTCCCAAAGAAAGGTTTGTGGATGCCGTGACGCAGGTGGTGGAGGCAAACGCGGCTTATGTGCCTCCTTACGGGAGCGGGGCTACCCTGTATCTGCGCCCCTTTATGTTTGGCAGCAATCCCGTCATCGGCGTTAAGCCCGCGGATGAATATCAGTTCCGCATTTTCTGCACTCCGGTAGGGCCTTATTTTAAAGGCGGTGTAAAGCCCCTGACTATTTGCGTCAGTGATTTTGATCGGGCGGCTCCTCACGGAACGGGGCATATCAAGGCGGGACTGAATTATGCCATGAGCCTGCATGCCATTGTTTCTGCGCACAAAGAGGGATATGACGAAAATATGTACCTTGATCCCGGAACCAGAACGAAGGTGGAGGAGACGGGGGGAGCTAATTTCCTGTTCGTGACAAAGGATGAAAAGGTGGTAACACCCAAGTCAGACAGCATTCTCCCTTCTATTACCCGCCGTTCCCTCGTATATGTAGCGAAAGAATACCTTGGCCTTGAGGTGGAGGAGCGGGAGGTGCTTCTGGAAGAGCTAAAGGATTTTGCGGAGTGCGGGCTGTGCGGAACAGCGGCGGTGATTTCCCCCGTAGGCAAGATTGTGGATCATGGAGAGGAAATCTGCCTGTCCAGCGGCATGAACGCTATGGGGCCTGTCACTCAGAAGCTCTATGACACTCTCACAGGCATTCAGATGGGAAGAATCGAGGCTCCCAAAGGCTGGATTCATGTGATTGCGTAAAAATACTGAAAAGCCCATGACTGCTGTCCGATGCAGCCATGGGCCTTTTTGCGCTGTGGGCTTTGCGGCGAGACTGGCGGTGAAACCTAAGGTGGAAGTCTGAAGCGAAATAGTGTATAATATGAAAGCAAATGGGAAAACCAAGGTATGGAGGAGGCAATGTTCATGGAAAAGTATGATGTAATCATAATCGGCGCCGGTCCGGGAGGGATTTTCTGTGCATATGAGCTTAAAAAGCGCAAACCGGATATGAGTGTGCTGATTATCGAAAAAGGGCGGTCTGTTGAAAAGAGGAGCTGCCCAAAGAGAACTACGAAGCGCTGCCTGGGATGTCAGCCCTGCTCCATCACCACAGGGTTTGCCGGGGCAGGAGCATTTTCTGATGGTAAACTTTCCCTGTCTCCGGATGTGGGCGGCAATCTTCCGGAGATTTTGGGCTATGAAAAAACTCAGGAGCTGATCTGCGAATCCGACAGTATTTACCTGGAGTTCGGAGCAGATGCCGGCGTATATGGAGTGGACCGGGAAAAAGAAATCAGGGAAATCAGAAGAAAGGCCATTGGGGCAAACCTGAAGCTGATAGAGTGTCCCATACGCCACCTGGGAACGGAGGAGGGGTATAAAATTTACAGCAGGCTTCAGCGGCATCTGGAAGAGCAGGGGGTTCATATGCTTTTTCAGACCATGGTGGAGCAGATATTGATTGAAAACGATAGAGCGGTGGGAGTGCGCACTCAAAAGGGGGAAATTTATTACGCAGAGGAAATCGTAGCCGCTGTGGGACGTGAAGGAGCGGACTGGTTCAAGGACAAATGCGAAAAGCTCCATATCGAAACCACTCCCGGAACGGTGGATATTGGTGTTCGCGTGGAGGTTCGGGACGAGGTGATGCAGTTTCTCAACGAGAATCTTTATGAGGCAAAGCTGGTGTATTATACTCCTACCTTCGATGATAAGGTGAGAACCTTCTGCACCAATCCCTCCGGAGAGGTTGCAACGGAATATTATGAAGGCGGGCTTGCGGTAGTGAACGGTCATGCCTATAAATCTCAGGAATATAAGACGAACAACACAAATTTTGCTTTGCTGGTGTCGAAGAACTTTACCAAGCCATTCAAAACTCCCATCGAGTACGGCAGGCACATTGCGCAGCTCTCTAATATGCTCTGCGGCGGAAAAATATTGGTACAGACTTACGGAGATTTCAAGAGAGGCAGGCGAACCACGGATGAGCGTATGTGCCGTAATAATCTGATTCCCACCCTGAAGGACGCGGTGCCGGGGGATTTATCCCTGGTATTTCCTCATCGTATCATGGTGGATATTGCGGAGATGATAGAGGCTCTTGACAAGGTTACGCCGGGTATTGCCAGTGACGAGACGCTTTTGTACGGCGTTGAAGTGAAGTTTTATTCCAATAAGGTGATTGTGAACAGGGATTTTGAAACCAGTGTGCCTGGCCTTCGGGCTATCGGGGACGGCGCCGGAGTGACCAGGGGACTGCAGCAGGCTTCCGCCAATGGAATCAGTGTGGCAAGGAGCATTTTGGATCGCCGCTGAGAGGTGTTTTTCTCACAAATTGATTGGAAATGAGGATAAAATGAGATACACAGGAAAGAGGATTGTTGCGGCTGCTCTGGCGACTGCCATCTGTATAATAGGATTGGTTGCCTGCAGTATTGGGGAAGGAACAAAGATCGTATTTACCACCGGCTTTGGGAAAAACGAGGTTTTCCGAATTGAGGATGAAAGCTGTACAAAAGCAGAGATTATGGTATATCTTACCAATACCCAGAACCAATATGAAAATGTGTACGGTTCCCGGATTTGGGAGATTTCCCGGGATGGCGTAACGCTGGAAGAAAATGTGAAGGAAACCGTGCTTGCCAAAATCGCGCAGATTAAGTCTATGTATCTTCTGGCTCTGGAGAAGGGCGTGGCATTGGATGAAGCGGAGGAGCAGGGAGTGCTTCAGGCGGCAGCGGAATATTTTGGCTCTTTGAATGAGACAGAAACGGAGGCTATGGGGGCAGATCTGGAAACCATCGAGAAGCTTTACCGGGAATATGCAATGGCACAGAAGGTGTATCAGGAGATTATAAGGGATATCAATCCGGAAATCAGCGATGATGAGGCCAGGACCATTACGGTACAGCATATTCTGATCAGAACCAGCGCAACGGATGCGGAAGGGAACCGGATTCCGTATACGGAGGAGGAGCGCACGGCGGCCTATGACACAATATCCCGGATTCACGCTATGGCGGTGGAAGAGGGACAGGATTTTGCGGAGCTGGCCTCCCGCTATAGTGAGGACAGCAATATTACCTATTCCTTTGGAAAGGGAGAGATGGATCAGGCGTTTGAAACGGCGGCTTTCAGCCTTGAGACCAATGAAATCAGCGGAATTGTGGAGAGCGGAAGCGGCTATCATATTATTAAGTGTCTGAGTACCTTTGACAGAGAAGAGACGGACGCCAATAAGCTGGAAATTGTGGAGCAACGTCGCAAGGAGGCGTTCGGACAGGAGTATGACGAATTTGCGGATACTCTGATTAAAAATCTCAATGAAAAGCTGTGGGATGAGATTACGTTAATTCATGACAGCAATGTGACTACCTCTGATTTTTTTGACATATATGAAAAATATTTTCCAGAAGCTTCGTGAGGTAGGTGAGCAGAACGATTTAGAAAAATTTTATATTTATTGAAATGCCCGGATTTCCGGGGTTTTTACAAAGTTATTAGCACTCGTTTTAAATGAGTGCTAATTTTGCCTTGACTTTTTTCTGCAGCGGAATTAAACTTACACTTAATAAAGGAGGATGGCAAAATGGCAGTAAAAAGTGGAAATTTATCAATCAACAGCGAGAATATCTTTCCAATCATAAAGAAGTGGCTGTATTCCGATCATGACATTTTTTACAGGGAGCTAATTTCAAATGGCTGTGATGCGGTTGTGAAGCTCAAAAAGCTGGAAATGATGGGAGAGTATACCTTGCCGGAGGATTATAAAACCAGAATCGATGTGATTGTGGATCCGGAGAAGAAGACCCTTACCTTTAAGGATAACGGACTTGGAATGACCGCCGGGGAGGTGGAAGAGTATATTAATCAGATTGCCTTTTCGGGAGCGACGGATTTTATTGAAAAGTATAAGGATAAGAGCAATGCTGATCAAATCATCGGCCATTTTGGACTGGGCTTTTATTCTGCGTTTATGGTTGCGGATGAGGTGCATATTGATTCCCTGTCTTATAAGGAAGGAGCAAAACCCGTGCATTGGGAATGCGATGGGGGAACGGAATTTTCCATGACGGAGGGCGAGGATAACGGTGCGGTCAGGACGGAGCCGGGTACGACGGTGACTCTGTTCATGAATGAGGATTGCCTGGAGTTCTGCAATGAGTATAAGGCACGGGAGGTAGTGAGGAAATATTGCTCCTTTATGCCGGTGGAGATTTATTTGTCCAAAGCGGATACCAAAGAGACGCAGATCATCAATGAGGATGAGAAGCTGGCGGATGATGTGGTTCTTGAAGTGATTGAACCGGAAAAAAATATGGAGCAGGAGGGAAAGGAGGGCGTCGGGGAAGATGACGTGCAGGAAAAGAAAGCGCCGGAGCCCAGAAGACTCAAGATCAGGAAACGTCCTGAGCTGATGAGCGAGACAACTCCTCTTTGGGCGAAGCATCCTAACGACTGCACGAAGGAGGAGTATCTGGAATTTTACCGCAAGGTGTTCCATGATTATAAGGAGCCGCTGTTCTGGATCCATTTGAATATGGACTATCCTTTTCATCTGAAGGGGATTTTGTATTTTCCCAAAATTAATATGGAGTACGAGTCCATAGAGGGAACCATTAAGCTGTACAACAATCAGGTATTTATCGCCGACAATATCAAGGAGGTAATCCCGGAATTTCTGCTTTTGCTCAAGGGAGTCATCGACTGTCCGGATCTTCCTTTAAATGTATCCAGAAGCGCTCTGCAGAATGATGGATTTGTGAAAAAAATTTCCGAGTATATCACACGGAAGGTAGCGGACAAGCTGGCAGGCATGTGCAAAACGGATAAGGAGGAGTATGACAAATATTGGGATGACATTAGTCCTTTTATTAAGTTTGGGTGCCTGAAGGATGAGAAATTCTGTGAGAAAATGAATGATTATATTCTCTTCAAGAATTTGGAAGGAAAGTATCTGACGCTGCCGGAATGCCTGGAAATTACTCCGGTGGATCAGGAGGATTCCGAAAAGGATGCCGAGTCCGGAAAGGAAGTCGGAGCGCAAAAAGAAGCCGGAACTGCCGTTGACGAAAACGGGGAGAGGGTGGAAGCAGAGATTGTGAAGGAAGAGAACGACTCCGGGGAGAATACGGCAGCTTCAAAGGATGAAGATGAGAGTTCTGAAGAGAAGAAGGAAAAGATTATTTATTATGTAACGGACGAGCAGCAGCAAAGCCAGTATATTAATATGTTCAAGGCAGCTAAAATGGATGCTGTGATCCTTACTCATAATATAGACCAGCCTTTTATTTCGCAGCTGGAGGCGAAAAATGAGGGTGTAAGATTCCGCCGCATTGATGCGGACGTAAGCGATTCTATGAAGTCCAAGACTTCCAAAAAGACGGAAAAGGAGCTGGAGGAGCAGGCAAATGAGCTTGGGGAGCTGATGAAGAAGACTCTTAAGAACGATAAGATTACCGTGAAGGTTGAAAAGCTCAAGGATAAGAGAATATCCTCTCTGCTCACTCTGTCGGAGGAAAGTCGCCGGATGCAGGATATGATGAAGATGTATTCTATGCCCGGTATGGACATGGGAGCTTTCGGAGGCGAGGGTGAAACGCTGATCCTAAATGCAAATCATCCGCTGGTAAAGTATGTGACCGAGCATAAGGACGGGAAAAACGTGGAAATGATCTGTGAACAGCTCTATGATCTGGCAAAGCTCCAGCAGGCGCCTTTGAAGCCGGAGGAAATGACAAGATTTGTGGCCCGCAGCAATGACATTATGATGCTGCTGACAGAATAAGGAAGAATCAGTCACCGCACCGGGAGGCACTGCCAGCCGGTGCGGTGCTTTTTGTTGTTGGGTTTTACGGCTGCTCTACGTATTTTTCCAAAACTGCCTTTACGGCTCCTTTGCCCTGCAGCATTTCGGCAAAATAGCTTTTAACCAGCTCTGCCATACCAATGGAGATCAGATTCACGCCGAATATTTTATCATTGGAAAGCAGACCATCCAGAACGGATAAATCTGCCGGTGGCGTATCTGGATGAAAACCTGCAACATAAGGCGTTACGCTGTCAAGGAGGGGGTCGGGACTGGGGGTGAATGTATTCCCGGAGTCGTCAACGCCCATAAGGTATCTGAGCCATCCGGCGAATACAAGCGGGATATATTTTAGATCCGCTGTGTTCAGGGAAGGCGACTTTTCGTACGCTTTGATGGTTTCACCAAAACGAATGGCCAGCTTTTGAGAGGTGTCCGTTGCGATCCTCTGTGGAGTGTCGGGCAGGAAAGGATTGGGAATCCGCACATTTACCACCTCGTCTATGAAAGCCTTGGGATCAATTATGCCGGGATCTACCACTACAGGAAGCCCTTCTTTATAGCCGATCAGCTTAATCAGCTTTTTCAGAAGAGGATTTTTCATTTCTTCGGAAATCAGTGTGTAGCCAAACAGGCAGCCGAAGATAGCCAGTGTGGTATGGAGAGGATTCAGACAGGTGCAGACCTTCATTTTTTCTACCTTATCCACCGTTTCCCGTTCTGTAAAAATTATGCCTCCCTTGTCCAGCGGAGGTCTGCCTCCGGGAAAGCTGTCCTCAATTACAAGATATTCGCATTCCTCCGCATTGACAAAAGGAGCGATATAAGTGTTTTTGGAGGTGATGACGGGATCCAGATCCTCCAGACCGTCCTGCTTTAATAAAGCCTCCACCTTTGCATCGGGTCTGGGAGTGATCTTATCGATCATGGTCCAGGGGAAGGATACGGATAAGGGATTATGCACATATGCGCTGAAACCGGCTTCGGCCAGTCCCCTGTCGCACCACTCTCTGGCAAATGCCGTTACTGCGGCGTACAGCTTGTCTCCGTTGTGAGAGCAGTTGTCCATGCTCACCATAGCGATGGGCATTCTCCCCTTTAAGTATCTTTCATATAGCAGAGAGACCACTTTGCCCAGATAGCTGTCGGGACTTGCGGGCCCTGCCGCGAAATCCTCTGATACGGAAGAGAGAAGCTGTCCTTTGCCATCTGTGAGAGAATATCCCTTTTCCGTAATGGTAAAACTGGCCATCTGTAGAGTGGGAGAGGAGAAGATTTTCTTCAGGGCGGAAAATTCCCGATCATTTTTGCTGTCCAGCACATAAGACTTCATAATGCTGCCCACTACGGTTTTTTCTACGATGTTGTCTGCCTTAAGTGTGGCAAGAATGCTCAGATTGTCGTGGGGACGGCTGCTCTTTTCGATGATTTCGTAGTCGTAGCCCTCTGCCGCTACCAGCCCCGTATCCATGATTCCTTCATTTAGCAGGCTCTGCATCACATTAGCCTGAAAGGCTTTAAAGATATTGCCGGCTCCAAAATGAATCCATACGGGGCGGCTTTCCGTATTTTCCCTGATCTTCTCGTAGTCAAAGGAAGGAAGCCGAAAACCTGCTTTTTCAAAGGCGTCCCGGTCCTTTCTGATTCCTTCAAGTGTAAGCTTCATATACCATCCTCGCTTTCCATTCAATTTCGGTAACTCTGTGTTTCCATTGTGAAAAGTATGTCCGTCCAATGCCTTTTTATGCCGTCCGTCTTCTAAGCTCTGCTGTGTTGCTTTTCAATAGCTTCCCAAAGGCCGTTTAAATAGGTTGCTCCGAGGGCTCTGTCATAAAGGCCATAGCCCGGCATAGCCTGCTCGCCCCAGATCATACGGCCGTGATCCGGACGGATAGGGCCGTCGAAACCAATATCATAGAGGGCAAGCATAATATCGTACATATCAAAGGTACCATCCGAGGATAGATGAGCGGACTCCTCAAAATCGGTGGGGGAGTTGAACTTCAGGTTCCGGACATGGGCAAAATGAAGCCTGCCCTTGAGAGAACGGATCATATCGGGAAGATCATTCTCCAGATTGGTGCCGTAGGAGCCGGAACAGAAAGTGACTCCGTTGTGCGGATTATCCACCATCTTCGTCATGCGCAGAATATTGGCCTTATTAATGATGATTCTGGGCAGGCCAAATACGCTCCAGGCAGGATCGTCCGGGTGAATGGCCATGTTGATGTCATACTTGTCGCAGACAGGCATAATCCGCTCCAGAAAATATTTCAGGTTGGCAAAAAGTTTTTCATCATCCACATCCCTGTACAGGGCAAAAAGCTCCTTGATATGTCCCATGCGCTCAGGCTCCCAGCCGGGCAGAACGGTTCCGCCCGCATCCTTTTCTATGGAGGAGAACATTTCTTCCGGCCGGAGGGCATCCACTGCCTCCTGGGTGTAGGCAAGTACTGTGGAGCCATCGGGACGGACTCTGGCAAGCTCCGTTCTTGTCCAGTCAAATACGGGCATGAAATTGTAGCAGACCAGATGAATGTCTGCCTGCCCAAGACGCTCCAGAGTGGTTATGTAGTTGTCAATATATTTGTCTCTGTCGGGGGTTCCGGCTTTGATGGCGTCATGGACGTTTACGCTTTCAATGCCAGCCAGGATGAGCCCCGCATTTTCAATTTCCTTTTTCAGGGCCAGGATGTCTTCCGTTTCCCAGACCTCTCCCGGAGCTGTGCCGTACAGGGTTGAAATCACTCCTGTCACACCGGGAATTTGGCGAATTTGCTGTAAAGTAACTGTGTCATACTTGCTTCCGTACCATCGCAATGTCATCTGCATAATAAATCCCTCCAATAAGTTTTATTCGTTGTACAGATATTATAGATGATTTAAAAATGCAGGAAAAGTCTATATATTGCTTGAAATAGTGCAATAATTGCTCTATAGTAAAAAGAAGGAGGGAAGTGAAAAACGGAATGAGAGCAAAAGAGGAAATGGAAGGCCGGATCAGGCGGCTGGAGGCAACGGATGAACGTCAGTATATGATTAATGAAAATTATGAGGTTTATGAGAAGCAGGGCGCGCCTCTGGGAGCAGTCACTTTCCACTATCATAATTTTTATGAGATTTTGTATGTGCTGGAGGGAGAATATTCCGCAATGCTGGAAAACCGGACATATCATATGCACAAAGGAGATTTTCTGCTGATTGATCAGAACGTAATGCATAAATATCATTATATGGATGATAAGCATAATAGATCAAAAAGGGTAATTGTGTGGATTACAAAACAGATGCTGGAAAAACTGGGAGAGGGGGACATGGACCTTGCTGCCTGCTTCGGCAGAAGGGATTCCTGCGCCTATCATTTTCCGGTGTATTACGAGGAGCTGCTTCGGGGATATTTGCTCAAGCTGGCTATGACGCAGGCCCCCGAATCCGATATGCCGGGAGAAAAAGCGGCTCTTGACAGAGGCTATCTGACTTTGTTTTTTGTCTATCTGAATCTTCTGTGCAGAAAAAAGGAGTATCTGTTTCGTCAGGAAAAGCTGGTTCAGCATCCTTTGGTGGAAAGGGTAAGCAGATATGTGGAGGAGCATATCGGAGAAAGGATCACAGTGGAAGAACTGGCGGTTCATGTTCATATGAGCAAATATTATTTTTTGCGAAAATTTAAGGAATTGACCGGGGTTACCGTACATGCCTTTGTGATGGACAAAAGGCTGATAAAGGCCTGCGAAACAATGCAGGAGGGAGCAGGCATTGCGCAGGCCTATCAGGCGGCGGGATTTTCAGATTATTCTTCTTTTCTGAGAAATTTTAAAAACACTTATGGAATTGCTCCTGGTAAATATAGAGATTTTTATCCGGGCAGTTAGAGAGAGCATCTTATTCCGGCTCCGCAATCCTGGTTACTCCCACGTAGATATCGGAAATCTCAAACCATGTGGCATAATCCGTCACGCCTGTTTGGGGCAGGTTGAAAACGCCCTGGAAGGTGCGGACAGCCTCTGCGGTGGCAGGACCGTAGATGCCATCCGGCGTAATGGTGGGGATGGACGGATAATTACGGGCAATGCGGTTTAGCTGGTTTTGCAGCTGCCTTACCTTTTCCCCTGCAGAACCGATGGTGAGGTCATAGCCGGGCCAGGAGGAAGGGACGCCGGAAATCATGTCGGCGGTGTTGATGTACATATCGTTTCCAAAATAGTACCGGATAATCTCGATGGCGGAATAACCCTCGTCGCCCAGGTATTTGGAGCCCCACTGGCTTAATCCTGAGCAGGTGACCCGCTGCCCGTCGCAGTAGGAGGTAAATATGGGCTGTCTGACGCCGGGGCGGGACAGGTAGTTGGCAAAAATATTGTCCACCAGAATATCGATGTTTTCGTATATGTTTCTTCCATAAATCCATTTCTGATCGTAGGCTGTGGAAGAGGTAATGGTAAAATCATAGCCCTGATTTCTGTACCACTCCGTATAAACTCTGTTTAAAGTAAAGGATAAAATCACCAGAATATTAGCATACAGGCTGCTTTCCGGCCATGTGGAGTAGATCTCGCAGGAGGCGACGTTTTTAATGTAATCCTTGTAGCGTACCCAGTAGTTGGGAGCGGTGGGATCGTTGGGGACGCCATCATGAACGATGATGTATTCGGGAATCACCACCCTGCTGAGAACAATCTCTCCGGTTTCGGCCATGGGCTTGATCTCATCCTCCGGTATTTTTGGGGGATAATTTGCGAAAAGGGTGTGGGCGGGAATGATGACGATTTTTTTGTCCTCCTCGGTCATCTCCAGAGGATTCATGCGTATGGGCTGAAGGGAGAGCTCATCCGCCAGAATTTCGGAGCCGGACACCAAAACGGGCTCATAGCCCTCTGCAGTGACAGAAATATTGTATTCAGAGTATGGTTGCTCTTCGGGCTCCGGAGTCTGAGAGAGCGCCAGCGGAGGCGCGGGAAGCTCCACAATGGGGGTCTGACCGGAGCTGTCCGTGGTGAGAGTTTCGATGGGGGCATCCGGATCTCCCGTATAAGAAATGACAACGATGGCATTCGCTATGGGGATAAGGCCCACGGCGGATACTACGCTGATTTTCAGGGCGCCGGCATATTGTGCATCTATAGGCGCCGGCTCCTGTGCTGCATGTAAATTCAAATCGGACATAAAAAAACCTTCCACGGTTTGTTATGGTAAATATATGCGCATGTTTCGAAAATTTTACCAAAAGATATTGACGAATTGGGAATTTTGGTGTACTATTGTATTACATAAACAGTACAGTAAAACAAAAGCGATGGAAAGGATGATGCGTATGGCATGGAGCTTGGATTCTGACAGGCCGATTTACGCTCAGCTGGTTGAGCGGATCCAGATGCAGATTGTGTCGGGATTTTATCAGCCGGGAGGAAGGCTGCCCAGCGTACGGGAATTGGCGGCGGAGGCGGCGGTGAATCCTAATACAATGCAGAAGGCGTTTGCGGAACTGGAGAGGAGTGGGCTTATCGTGACTCAAAGGACAAATGGCAGGACGGTTACGGAGGATGAAGGGCTGATAAAAAATATCCGGCAAAATCTTGCAAGGGAACATGTGGAATATTTTTTCTCAAAGATGAAGGAGCTGGGTTTTACCAAGAAGGAGGTATCCTGCCTGGTGAAACAAAGCTGTGAGGGAGACGGCTGCTGAAGCGGGCGGGAGGTTATGACAATGAATGAATTGATTGAGATGGTGGGAGTCACCAAAGCATATGACAAGAGAAATGTAGCGGTCAACAATTTGACCCTTACACTGCCCCGAGGGAAAATTATTGGACTTCTGGGTCCAAACGGCAGCGGAAAGACAACGATGATAAAGCTGCTGAACGGTCTTTTAAAACCGACCCAGGGGAGTATCAAGATTAACGGGGAATACATCGGTACGGCCAGCAAGGCCCGAGTTGCTTATCTCCCTGACAGGACGTATCTTTCCGGAGGCCAGAAAATTACTGAGATACTGGATTTTTTCTGTGATTTTTATGAGGATTTTTCCCGGGAAAAGGCCGTGGAAATGCTGCGCAGCCTGAATATAGACGCTTCCGTAAAGCTGAAAACCCTTTCCAAAGGGACGAGAGAAAAGGTGCAGCTGATTCTGGTGATGAGCCGCAGTGCAGATCTGTATATTCTTGACGAGCCGATAGCGGGAGTGGATCCTGCTGCCAGAGATTATATTCTGCGTACGATTATCAACAATTACAATCCGGATGCTACGGTCTTGATTTCCACCCACTTGATAGGGGATATTGAACAGGTTCTGGACGAAGTGATTTTTATGAAGTACGGACATCTGGCTCTTTATACCTCTGTGGATAATATCAGGGAAAAATACGGCAAGTCCGTGGACGCATATTTCAGGGAGGTATTTTCATGTTAGGAAAACTGATTAAGCACGAGTGGAAAAGCACTTATAAGGTATGCGGTCTGATTTTTATCTGTGTGGCCTTGTTTACGCTTTTGAGCTGTATTTCCTTAAGAATGCCTTCCATTTACTCAGCCATGACGTACAGGGACGGCGGGGCGTTTGGCGTTCTGGATGCCATGGGCGCTCTGACATTTGTTTTGTATGTCCTTACTCTTCTGGGAGCATCCTATGGAGTGATTATTTATCTTGGGGTGCATTTTTACAAAAGTATGTATACGGATGAGGGATACCTCACCCATACGCTGCCCGTCACGGTCCCTCAGCTTTTTGTCAGCAAAATACTGGTGGGCGCTGTTTGGATGCTATTGGTAGGGGCGGCCATAATTGTTTCGGTGGTGGGACTTCTGTATACTTTTATGTGTATGTATATGCCCGGCACACCTGCGGAGGTGACAGGCGTACTGGCGGAATCATTTTCGCAGCTGTTTGAAGAATTGGGATCCGATATTCAGGCGGAGCTGGTTCACCTGACTGTGTCTACCGTACTAACGGTGGTTGTTGGGCCCTTCTGTTCCGCGGCAATCCTGTTCGGGTCCATTACTCTGGGACAGCTGTTTACACGGTATCGTGCGTTAATGGCAATTGTCTGCTACATCGTTGTGAATATTCTTCAGTCAGTGCTGAGCTTTTTGATACAGATACCGCTGACCATAGGGTATGTGATGGCGGGAAGCGACCCCGTGGCGTATTATGCCAAAACTTTCGATTGGAGCCTGGTTCTGTCTCTGATAACGGGCGTGCTTCTTTATTTTGCCTCATATATGGTTTTAACCAGGAAATTTGATATTGAATAATCATCCGAAATGATTTGTCCTGTGTCCGATTATTTGTTATAATGATTGAAGATACAGACTAAAGCAGGTGAGTGCGGATGCAGGAGATTATAAATCGGATTTTGGAAGGCGACTTTGATTACGAAGGGAGAGCTCTTGACTTTTCGTGTGCAAAGCTGGAGCTTACGCTGCAGGTGGGCACGGTTTGTGAGGGCTCTTTTCGCGTGACTGCTCCTGCGGGACGATTTACGGCAGGATATATTACGTCCTCTGATTTTAGAATGGAATGCCTTACATCTGAGTTTACAGGAAATGACGAAGAAATTCAGTACCGCTTTCATGGAGAGAGCATGGAGGAGGGGGATGTGGTAAAAGGGGCGTTTTTTGTCGTCAGCAATCAGGGAGAGTATTATCTTCCCTTTGTGGTTTCTGTGGAACATATTGTACTGAATTCTTCTGCTGGTCCCATAAAAAATCTTTTTCATTTTGTGAATCTTGCCAAAAGCGATTGGCAGGAGGCCGTAAAGCTGTTTTATTCCCCGGAATTTAAACGTCTGTTTTCGGGAAACGACGCTCATTACCTGGAGGCTTACAGGGCGTTGTCCGCTAATGTAGGGCTGGAACAGAATGTGGAAGAGTTTTTGATTCATGTGAATAAAAAGCAGAAAGCGGAATACAGGGTGGAGCAGGAACGAATTCATATGAATCTGGCGGAACCGGGAAATTCCTGTACTGTGTTGGAGACGGAGCTGTCGGTGATCAAAAGCGGCTGGGGTTACACCAGGCTGCAAATAGAATGTGATGGAGACTTTGTCTTTACGGAGAAGGAAGTATTGACGGATGATGATTTTCTGGGAAACCGCTGCAAGCTTCCCGTGTTTGTGGACACCGACCTTTGCCATGGAGGAAAAAACTTCGGACAAATATTCCTTTATAATTCTTATGTATTTCTTGCAGTTCCAATAACAGTGTACTCGGGCGCTGAAGGCGGCCGCAGGGATTTTACCCGGGAGCGGGATGTATTACGTATCATGGAATTATATGTGGATTTCCGCCTGAAAAAAATAACTGCTTCTCTCTGGCTGAAGGAAACGGGAAAGCTGGTGGAGCGCCTGGTGGCTTTGGACGGCAAAGATCCTGCGGCAAGACTTTTTCAGGCTCAGCTGCTGTTGACCCAGGAGCGCTTCCATGAGGCCGAATGGCTTCTGGATCACGCTCTGGAGCTGATGAGCGGCAGCGGTGAGAAGGATACTCTTCGGGCATATTATCTTTACCTGACCACTCTGATGAATCGTGACGGCAAGTATGTGGATAAGGCCGCCGCACAGGTGAGGCAGATCTACAGAATGGATATGTCCAACTGGAGAGTAGCGTGGCTTTTGCTTTATCTTTCAGAGGAATTCAACCGTTCCGCCTCCCATAAGTGGGAATTTCTTGAGCGGCAGTTCCGATATGGCTGCATTAGTCCGGTTTTGTATACGGAGGCATTGCTTTTGCTAAACAATAATCCCACGTTGCTGCGCAGGCTGGGGGATTTTGAACTGCAGACCCTATGGTTTGGAGCAAAACGTTGTGCTCTTGGTTCTGAAACGACAGAGCAGCTTTTGTATCTCTCTGGAAGAGTGAGAGAGTTTTCTTCTGTTCTTTTGAAAATATTGATCAGTCTCCATGAAATCAGAGCTGATGAAAGAGTTTTGCGGGAAATTTGTGCGATCCTGATAAAAGGGGGGAAAACCGGAGGGGCATGTTTTCCCTGGTACAAGGCCGGCGTAGAAGCTCAGATTCGTATCACAAATCTGTATGAATATTTTATGATGTCTCTGGATCTGGACGCAGGGGAGAGGCTTCCGAAAATGGTCCTTATGTATTTTTCCTATCAGAACAATCTGGACTTTGAGCGCAGCGCATACCTTTATGATTATGTCCTGCAAAACAGGGATGAGCTTGGTGAGCTGTACGCATCCTACAGAGGAAGAATGGAGCAGTTTGCATGGGACCAGGTGAAGAAGGGACATGTCAACAGACATCTGGCCAATCTTTATAAGGAATTTATTGCGCCTGACAGGGTAAGCGGACAGGCTGCGGATTCTCTGGCAAGGCTTGCATTTGCCTGTGAGGTGAGAACGGAGGACGACAGGCTTAAGAAGTTGTATGTCTATCAGCCCTTCCACCTGACGCCGAAACAGTACGTGATTTCGGAGGGGAAGGCCTGGGCTGCCATCTATGGCAGTGAATACACCATTGTTTTTGAGGACGCGCGGGGAGGACGTTTTACGAAAAGCGTTGACTATACGCTGGAAAAGCTGATGCATCCGGGAAAATATCTCGGAGCGGTTGCGCCCTGTGTGAAGGACTGCATAGAGCTGGATTTGTATCTTTATGAAGCGAAGAAAGAGACCGGAGAGCCTTCTGCGGAAAATACGGAAAGGAAGCTGCGCATTGTGAATTCCAATGCGGTGGCCTTGGATATAAAAAGGGAGGCTTACCTAAAGATTCTGAGGGATTATGATGAAGCGGATCTAACAAGAAAGCTGGACGACTACCTGACACGCATACCGGGAGATGTGCTGACCATGCGTCAGCGCAGCGCGGTGTTCCGTTATATGGCATTTAGAGGAAACTGCCCTCTTGCCTATGAATGGCTGGAAAGGTTTGGTCCTTATTTTGCAGATGTAAAGGTTCTCACACGTCTGCTGGGGGCTTTGATGGAATGGAAACATATGGTGGAGGATCCTGTTCTCACGGCGTCGGCTGTTTATGTCTTTCAAAAAGGGAAATATGATGGAACCATACTCACATATCTGTCCTTTTATTATAAGGGACTGACCAAAAACATGCGTGACATCTGGAAGGCTGCCATGGCCTATGAGGTGGACTGTTACAGGCTCTCCGAGAGAATATTGCTTCAGATGCTGTATTCCGGCTCCTTTGTGGGAGAAAAGATGGACATATTCCGCTATTATGTGTCTCAGGGAGCAAAGCCTGAAGTAGAGGAAGCCTTTTTGTCGCAGTGCGCCTACGATTATTTTGTGAAGGAGCGGATGACGGAGGACAATGTATTTTGGGAAATCAAAAATATGTGCATGCGCAATGAGAATGTGCAGTTGGTATGCAAGCTTGCTTATCTGAAATTCTACTCTCAACGGGGAAGAGACCGGGATGAAGAGGGAGAACGGCTGACAGAGGCTTTTTTGCAGGAGATGCAGGAAGAAAACATTCATCTGGAATTTTTGCGCTCATATAAGGAGTGCGAGGCGCTGCGCCGGGATATGTTGGATAAAACCATTGTGGAATATCATACCCGGTCCGGGGGAAGGGCATGCATTCATTATGTGATTCTCAATGAAAACGGAGAGTCCGACGAATATCGGAGCGAATATATGCGGGACGTGTGCGGAGGAATCTGCTTTAAAGAGTTTGTACTGTTTTTTGGAGAGACGCTTCAATACTATATAACGGAAGAAGTGGACGGGCAGCAGCAGCTGACGGAAAGTGCAAATGTGCAGAAGAGTGATGGACAGAGGGATGAGGAGGATAATAAATTTCATCTGATCAATGACATTCTGATCGGTAAGACGCTCATAGACTATGACACGCTGGACAGTCTTTTGGAGGAATATTACAGCAGAGAATATTATAATGAACAGTTGTTTTCACTGATGTGAAGCGGATGGGAGAGATAAAGGTTATGCTTGGCTTGCTGAACCGTGATAAGCTCTTTGTGGGCTATGATATTGGCAATGAATATGCGCAGATCAGCTGTACCTTTCCGGAGAGTGAGGACGTCCGGACCCTCTCCTTTGTGGCGGGAGAACAAAGCTACAGCATTCCGGCTGTGTTGTGCAAAAAGAAGGGATCAAATCAGTGGTTTTACGGAAAGGAAGCCCTGCGCTGCGCACAGGATCAGGAGGGAATTCTGGTTCAGAATCTGCTGGATATGGCCATTGAGAAAGAAACAGTGCAGATTGAGGGTAACAGCTATGAACCGGCGGCTTTGTTGGCTTTATTTCTGAAAAGAAGCATGGGGATATTGTCCCAGATAGCCTCCATAGAGAAAATATCCGCTTTGACATTCACCTGCGAACGGCTGGAACAAAAGACCCTGGAGGCATTGGAACAGGCTGTGGCTGGGCTGGGACTTAAGACCCAACAGGTGTTTTTTGAAAGTCACATGGAGAGCTATTACAATTATATGCTTTACCAGCCTGAGGAGCTTTGGAAGGACGGCTGTGCGCTGTTTGACTATAGGGGAAACCGGATTTTGTCATATCGTATGGAGCGCAACACAAAAACTACCCCTATAGCTGTTTTTACGGGAGAAAAAGAATATCCCTTTGCCTCCTATGAGCCCATGCCGGAGGATCAGGAACTAAGGGAAAGGCGTATGGAACGGTTGGATCAGGAATTTCTTAAAATTGCAGAGGATACTCCCGGACTCGGGAGAATGAATTCATTCTTTCTGATTGGGGAGAATTTTTCCGAGGGGTGGATGAAGGACTCTCTGCGTTTCCTCTGCAGGGGGAGACGTGTTTTTCAGGGAAACAATCTCTACAGCAAGGGAGCGTGCTTTGGAATTCTGGAAAGAATGAATTCCGGCAAGGCAGAGAGGACTCATGTATTTCTGGGGAAGGACAAGCTGCGTGTAAATATCGGTATGAAGCTTCTTCGCCGGGGGCAGGAATCCTATTTGGCGCTTTTGGATGCCGGGAACAACTGGTTTGAGGCAGAGAGAACCATTGAATTTTATATTCAGGATGGAAACAGTGTGGAGATTTTGATAATGTCTTTGGAGGGGAAGGGGAATAAACTGGCGCAGATTATTCTGGAGGATTTGCCGGAGGGCTTAAGTCGCCTCAAAGCCAGATTTTATATGACATTGGAGAATCGTCTGGCGGTGGAGATAGAGGATCTTGGTCTGGGAGAATTCAGGGCCGCCACACATCAGATATGGAAGGAAGAAGTCAATATATACTGAAAAGCTCCGTACATTGGACGGGCAATCTATTTATGAATGACGGCGGGAGGTGCGCAAAAGCGCTGCCTGCTGTCAGATAACAGGGAGGCTTTTTTGTGCGTATCAGTATCTGCGTGGGCAATTATGCCCAAATTCCGTATTCGGTAACAGGACTGGATATTTCGGTGTATTGTGTGGAGGAGCTGTGCCATTGTATCAGAGAGAACGCTTTTTTAATCGACGTATCCATAATGAACGACAGGCTGGTTACCTGGATAAGCAAGGACTGTGGGCTGCCGGAGCTGGCAAAGGAGCTCCATCCTCTGATACATAAAAAGGGTTCTCTGAGCGCTTTTGTGACAATGCTTATGGACTATGTGGGACTGTTTGATGCGGAAGCGGTAAGAGAGGTGGAGAGAACTCTGAAAAAGGGTTCCGGCTTAAGCGGAATCGAAAAGAGAAAGAGTCAGATGGACTATCTGGTAAAGAAAAAAAAGTATACTGCGGCCCTCCGGGGATATAATGAGCTTTTGAAGCTGTGGCAGGCTCTGGAGGAGGAGGGAAAAGAAGTCCCGGCGGCAAAGGTCAGAGAGGCTGTGCTTCACAACAAAGGCGTTGCGTTTACCGGCCTGATGATGTATAAAGAAGCAGCTCAGTGTTTTTTACAGGCCTATGAAATACAGGGTAATAAGGCGGAGTATCAAGCATTTCTGGCGGCAAGGCGCATGGAACTTTCTGAGGAGGAATATATAGCGTTTGCCGCAAAGCAGCCGGAAAGCTATGACGAGATCCTGAGTCTGGAAAAAAGAATGGAGGAATTGAAAAAAAGCTGGAAGGAGCAGCCGGAATACATGAGACTTCAGGAGAGAAAAAAGCGGCGGGAGAGCAGTGAAAAACAGAAGTATTATGATGAGAGCGAGCAGATCACAGAGGCGCTGAAGAGCAGTTATCGAAGCAGCGTAGGAGAATAAAAGACAGCGGGAGCATAAATATGGGAATTTGGCAGAAAATTTTTGGAAAAAGAAAGAAGAAGGAAAGTCCGGCACAGGAATGGGATCAGTTGGTCTTTGTGAGGGATAATGTGGATTTCGGCAAGACGGAAGAGCGCGTCCGTTACATTACGGAATGTCTGGAGCAGATAGCGGAGGCGTCGAAGGAGATGAACCTGTTGACAGGGGAATACGGCCTGGTTACCTCCTACCTGACGGATATAGAGGAAATAGAAGCCCTTCCGGAGGAGGAGAGGGAGGAGACGAACCGTTATGCCCGCAAGCTGCAGGCCCTTGAGAGAGAATGCGCGGATTACCGTGAAAAGAAGAACCGCATGGATGATCTGGAATATTATCAGATAAAGAAACAGGAAAAAGAGGTAGAAGATGGCATACAAAAGATTAAAGAGGCAGAAAGCTACGGGGAGCTTATAAAAAAGGATCTGCAGAGACTGGACAGGGAGCGGCATGCATATGAGTTCAGGAGAGCGGAGCTGGACACAATGCTGTCAAACTACAGGGGGATGGCGGTGATTTTCCTGACGGCTCTTGTGATCTGCATTTTAATGCTTCTGATCCTGCAGTTCGGCTTTGAAATGAACACCTATCCAGGTTATTTCCTGGCCGTGACCGCCGCCGCCGTGGCCATCGTGGTGCTTTGTGTGAAATTTATAGATGCGGAAAGAGAAAAGCAGAGGGTGGAGAAGACCATAAACAGGCTGATACAACTGCAGAATAAAGTAAAAATCCGCTATGTAAACAATACCAGTCTGCTGGAATATCTTTATATGAAATATAACACGGACAGCGGGGCGAGGCTCGAGAAGCTGTGGCTGGCCTATCAGCAGGAAAAGGAAGAACGCAAGCAATATGCCGAGGCGGAGGCAAAAACGGAATATTATCAAAAACAGCTGGTGGGACAGCTTACCCGGTACAGAGTAAAAGATCCTCATCGTTGGATTAATCAAACGGGAGCCTTGCTGGATAAACGGGAGATGGTGGAGATCCGGCATGACCTGATACTGCGCAGGCAGTCTCTGAGAAAGCAGATTGACTATAACAATAATGTGGCTCAGACAGCCAGAAATGAAATTATGGAAATTGCAAAGAAATATCCCGTTTATGCAGGCGAAATTATGGAGATGGTAGAAAGATATGACAAGCAGAATATTTAATGTAATTTCCTGTCCAATATTAGGGCGATACAAAAAATCATTTCTAATATATAGACAATGCGGAGCGGGACAGTGGATGAGGTGATCGGTGCTCTTACAATCCAGAGTATAAGTGTTTGAGATCCCATATTGATTTATCGAATTCCGTAAGCTATAATATAATTTATGTGAATCATTTTACGGACATGCCGCCTGCGGCGGTATGTGTGAATGTTGCAGAAAAGCAGAATAATGCCTGGCTGAAGCGGGTAAGGAGGTATATGAGTGAAAAAATTGGAACAGCTTTATGAAGGTAAGGCAAAGAAGGTGTTTTTGACGGATGATCCGGATGTGCTGATCGTGGATTACAAGGACGATGCCACTGCGTTTAATGGTGAGAAGAAGGGGACCATCCTGGGTAAGGGTGTTGTTAATAACAAAATGACCAATCATGTATTTAAGCTTTTGGAAAAGGAAGGTGTTCCCACACACTACGTTGAAGAGCTGAGCGACAGGGAAACTGCCGTAAAGCGCGTTGAGATTGTTCCTCTTGAGGTGATTATCCGGAACGTAGCGGCCGGAAGCTTTTCAAAGAGGCTTGGGGTTCCCGAGGGAACAGAGTTTGAAGAGCCCACCATAGAATTTTCTTACAAAAACGATGAGCTGGGAGATCCTTTGATTAATTCTTATTTTGCAAGAGCTCTGAACCTGGCTACATGGGAGGAAATGGAGACTATAAAGAAATATGCATTTAAGGTGAACGAAGTGCTCAAAGCATATTTTCTTCAGGCGGATATTAAGCTTATTGATTTTAAGATTGAGTTTGGACGATACCACGGCCAGATTATTCTGGCGGATGAAACTTCTCCGGATACCTGTCGTCTGTGGGATATACATACCAATGAAAAGCTGGATAAAGATCGCTTCCGCCGGGATCTTGGCAATGTGGAGGAAGCGTATAACGAGGTGTTTAAGCGCCTTGGGCTTGCATAAAATAAAAAACGGTTTATTGGACAAGGGCTTCCGAGGTCCCGAGGACTCGTACGCCCTTTATTCTTGAAGGAAATGCAATCATTTCAGCAGCGCCAAGAGCAGGAAGGGCACGCGACACAGGATCGAGAGCCAAAACAAAGAAAAGACAAGGAGATTGCAATGAGCACAGACAGATACCAAAGCCCGTTATCGGAACGTTATGCCAGCAGGGAGATGCAGTATATATTCTCGCCTGATATGAAATTTCGCACATGGAGAAGGCTGTGGATTGCCTTGGCGGAGACCGAAAAGGAGCTGGGACTTTCCCAGGATGGGAAGCCTGTGATTACCGACGAGCAGATTGAGGAGATGAAGGCCCATGCTGAGGATATCAATTATGATGTGGCGAAAGCCCGGGAGAAGGAAGTGCGTCATGATGTGATGAGCCATGTATATGCTTACGGACGGCAATGTCCCAAAGCGGCAGGCATTATTCATCTGGGAGCCACATCCTGCTATGTAGGAGACAATACGGATATTATCATTATGACAGAGGCTCTTAAGCTGGTCAGAAAGAAGCTGCTTAATGTTATGAAGGAGTTGGCGGACTTTGCGGATCAGTATAAGGCTCTGCCTACGTTGGCCTTCACCCATTTTCAGCCGGCACAGCCAACAACTGTGGGGAAAAGAGCCTCTTTGTGGCTTCAGGAATTCTATCTGGATTTGGAGGATCTGGATCATGTGCTGGAAGGGATGAAGCTTTTGGGATCTAAAGGAACCACTGGGACGCAGGCCTCTTTTTTGGAGCTTTTTAATCAGGATCAGAGTGTGGTGGATCAAATTGATCCCATGATCGCACAGAAAATGGGATTCAAAGAATGCTTCCCCGTCTCAGGCCAGACCTACTCGCGCAAGGTGGATACCAGAGTTGCAAATGTGCTGGCGGGAATTGCGGCATCGGCACATAAAATGAGTAACGATATCCGGCTGCTTCAGCATCTGAAGGAAGTGGAGGAGCCCTTTGAGAAAAACCAGATCGGCTCATCCGCCATGGCATATAAGCGCAACCCTATGAGAAGCGAAAGAATTGCCTCTCTTTCCCGGTATGTGATGATAGACGCGCTGAATCCAGCGATAACCTCCGCTTCCCAGTGGTTTGAGCGCACGCTGGATGATTCGGCAAACAAGCGCCTTTCCATCCCTGAAGGTTTTTTGGCGGTGGACGGCATTTTGGATCTGTGTCTGAATGTGGTGGATGGGCTCGTGGTGTATCCCAAGGTGATTGAGAAGCACCTTATGAGCGAGCTTCCATTTATGGCAACGGAAAATATTATGATGGATGCGGTGAAAATGGGAGGGGACCGCCAAGAGCTTCACGAACGGATCAGAGAGCTTTCCATGGAAGCGGGGAGAAGAGTGAAGGAAGAAGGAGAGGAAAATAATCTTCTGGAGCTTATTGCAGGCGATCCTGCGTTTCACATGACACAGGAGGAACTGATAAAAACAATGAATCCAGAGAGATATACAGGCCGTTCCAAAGAGCAGGTGGAAGTGTTTTTGAAGCAGGTGATTCGTCCTGTTTTGGAAGCAAACAAAGAGTTATTGGGGGTAAAGGCAGAGATTAACGTGTAGGCGGCGGAGCCTGTGCCGCAGACTATTTCAATAACAGCATACGATGCAAGGGAGAGCAGGACGGATATGGGTGGTTTTTTCGGAGTTGCAGCAAAGGAAGATTGTGTTTTTGACTTATTTTTTGGAACGGATTATCATTCTCATCTGGGGACAAGAAGAGCGGGGATGGCAGTATACAGTAGAGAGAGCGGCTACAACAGGGCAATACACAACATTGAAAACGCGCCCTTTCGGACCAAATTCGATAAGGATGTCAATGAAATGAACGGAAGTATGGGAATAGGCTGTATTTCCGACTATGAGCCTCAGCCTCTGATGGTCCGCTCCCACCATGGAACCTATGCTATTTCCACCGTGGGCAAGGTCAATAACACAGGAGCTATTCTGAAGGATCTTTTTGACAGAGGCCATTCTCATTTTCTGGAGATGAGCGGAGGGGAGATTAACGCTACGGAGCTGGTGGCCGCTATTGTCAATCAAAAGGATAACCTTGTGGAGGGCATAAAGTATGCCCAGGAGATTATAGACGGCTCCATGACCATACTGATTATGACGCCGAAAGGGATTTATGCGGCCAGAGACCGTCTTGGGAGAACTCCGGTGGCGGTGGGGAAAAAAGAGGGAGCGTACTGCGTCTCATTTGAGAGCTTTGCCTATCTGAACCTGGGATACGTTGAGGAAAGAGAGCTGGGGCCGGGAGAGATTGCAGTGATTACGCCGGAGGGAATTCAAACCCTGGCAAATCCAGGAAAGGATATGAAAATATGCACCTTTCTATGGGTATACTATGGTTATCCCTCATCCTCCTATGAGGGGATCAGCGTGGAGAAAATGCGTTACAACTGCGGGGCTTTGCTTGCCCAGAGGGATGATGTGAGACCGGATATTGTGGCGGGAGTGCCTGATTCCGGAACGGCTCACGCCATAGGCTACGCCAACCGCTCGGGGATACCTTTTTCCAGACCCTTTATCAAATATACTCCCACCTGGCCCAGATCCTTTATGCCTACCATTCAGACGCAGCGGAACCTGATTGCAAAGATGAAGCTGATCCCGGTACATGACCTGATTCAAGATCAGAGCCTGCTTCTCATTGATGATTCCATTGTTCGGGGAACTCAGCTTCGGGAGACCACAGAATTCTTGTATCACAGCGGAGCCAGAGAAGTTCACATACGGCCGGCCTGTCCTCCTCTTCTGTATGGCTGCAAGTATTTGAATTTCTCTCGTTCCTCTTCTGAGATGGATTTGATTACCAGAAGAATTTTAAAGGAGATGGAAGAGGAAGGAAGGAAAATCGATTTAAAAAATTATGTAGATCCTGATACGCCGGAATATGAAGAAATGGTGGGGAGGATCTGCAAGCAGTTGAACTTTACCTCGCTGCGCTTTCATCGGCTGGATGATATGATTGCTTCCGTGGGCATTGAGAGAGAAAAGCTCTGTACCTATTGCTGGGATGGCAGAGAATAATCGGGCGGAGGCAGGGTAAACCTGTAAAAATAAAATAAGCTATACTTATGTTGAATATAATAAATATTGATTTTACTTATAGAGAAATATATAGTATACTTTCACTGGTTTATTGAGATACGTCTTTGCTGCGTATGATACAGAAACACATAAGTCTGCTGACGCGGATACGGCCCAAAGGATAACCATCAGGTTTATCAGGGAAGAAATGGAGGCAAAAATGGTAAAGGCAGTGGTAGGAGCTAATTGGGGTGACGAGGGAAAGGGAAAAATCACGGACATGATGGCACGGGACGCGGATATTATCGTGCGTTTTCAAGGAGGAGCCAATGCGGGGCATACGATTGTAAACAATTACGGAAAGTTTGCGCTGCATACGCTTCCCTCCGGAGTGTTCTACAGCCATACTACCAGCGTGATCGGAAACGGCGTTGCGCTGAATATCCCTCTCCTGATAAAAGAGATCAGATCCATTACGGACAGAAATGTGCCCATGCCCAAGATTTTAGTGTCGGACAGGGCGCAGATGGTCATGCCTTATCATATTTTGTTTGATGAATATGAGGAGGAGAGACTGGGGGGTAAGTCCTTTGGCTCCACAAAATCCGGCATTGCGCCTTTCTATTCGGATAAGTATGCCAAGATTGGCTTTCAGGTCAGCGAGCTTTTTGAAGAAGCGCTGCTAAAGGAGAAGACAGCTCGGATTTGCGAAATAAAAAACGTAACCCTGGAACATCTTTACCATAAGCCCTTGTTAAATCCCGAAGACCTGCTTCATACGCTGAGAGGGTACAGGGACATGATTGAACCCTTTGTGTGTGATGTGTCCCTTTACCTGGACAGGGCGCTGAAGGAGGGAAGGACTATTCTGCTGGAAGGGCAGCTTGGAACATTGAAGGATCCGGACCACGGCATTTACCCCATGGTTACTTCCTCTTCGACGCTTGCAGCCTACGGCGCCATTGGGGCCGGCATTCCTCCCTATGAGATCAGGGAGATCGTAACTGTATGCAAGGCATATTCCTCAGCGGTAGGAGCGGGAGCCTTTGTGTCTGAGATATTTGGCGAGGAGGCTGATGAGCTGCGCAGAAGAGGAGGAGACGGAGGAGAATTCGGAGCTACCACAGGGCGTCCCAGACGGATGGGCTGGTTTGACTGTGTGGCCTCCAAATATGGCTGTCGCCTGCAGGGTACAACGGATGTGGCCTTTACGGTGCTTGATGTGTTGGGGTATCTGGATGAAATTCCCGTCTGTGTAGGCTATGAGATTGATGGATCAGTGACGGCGGATTTTCCGGTGACTGCAAGGCTTGAGAAGGCGAAGCCTGTACTGGAGAAGCTTCCCGGCTGGAAAAGCGATATACGGGGAATCAGACGCTATGAGGAGCTTCCGGAAAACTGTAGGAAATACGTGGAATTTATTGAGCAAATGATTGGGTATCCCATTACCATGGTGAGCAACGGTCCCGGCAGAGAAGACATTATTTACCGCAAAAGTCCTTTAAAGTAAAAGGATAGAAGGGCAGCCGCAGGTTTTGCGGCTGCCCCTGTCTGCGTTTTACTGTCTGTGCTCCTACGGCACGGACAGGGATGTCTGGAGTGAGAGACAAAGGAGAGGCATGACAGGTAATCTGGAGTATTATAAGGTATTTTATTATGTGGCAAAGTGCGGCAGCGTTACTGCCGCCGCCGCAGAGCTGTCCATTTCCCAGCCTGCTGTGAGCCAGGTGATAAAGCAGTTGGAAAAACAGCTGGAGGTGCGGCTTTTTCGCCGAGCTGCCAGAGGCGTGCAACTGACCGGGGAAGGACGGCTCCTGTTTGAGTATGTGGAGAAGGGGTATGAGCAGATCGAGCTGGGAGAAAAAAAGCTGAGGCAGATGCAGAATTTCGATATGGGAGAGATTCGTATCGGAGCCAGCGATATGACACTGCAGTATTATCTGCTGCCCTTTCTGGAAAAGTTTCATGAGCAGTATCCGGGAATCAAAATCATTGTAACGAATGCCCCCACACCGGAGACCCTTGGATTGCTGAAGGATGGTCGGATAGATTTCGGCGTGGTCAGCACTCCCTTTTCCGAGGCAACAGGGGTGAAATCGGTTTTCGTCCGTAAAATAGAGGATATTTTTGTGGCGGGGCGCAGATTTATTTCTTATAAGAACAAGATGCTGGATCTGCAGGAGCTGGAAAAGCTGCCCCTTGTTTTCCTGGAAAAAGGCACAAGCACCAGAAGTTATATGGATGCTTTTCTTCTGCAGAACGGAGTGGTGGTGCAGCCGGAGTTTGAGCTCGCCACAAGCGATATGATTGTTCAGTTTGTGCTGCGGAATCTGGGCGTGGGCTGTGTCGTGCGGGATTTTGCGGAAGAATTTATACAGTCTGGAATGCTGTTTGAGCTTCGTTTTAATAAAATTATTCCCAAGAGAAGCTTCTGCGCTGTAAAGAGCACACGAAAGCAGTTGTCTGCTGCGGCGGAAAAATTATTTCAATTAATGGAGTTGGAGAAAAATGATTCGTAATATTGTATTTGACATAGGCAATGTACTTACAGACTTCCGCTGGAAGGGATTTCTGCGGGATAAAGGATTTGATGAGGATATGGTGGAGAGGATTGCCGAGGCGTCCATTATGAGTCCCTGCTGGGAGGAATTTGACAGGGGAGACTGGGATGAGGAGAGACTGCTGCAGGAATTTATAAAAAACGATCCTGAAATAGAACAGGAACTGCGCAGCTCTTTTTCATGCGTCACTGGCATGGTCACCATACGGGATTATGCAATACCTTGGATAAAGGAATTGAAGGAAAAGGGGTACCGTGTTCTGTATTTGTCGAATTTTTCCTATAAGGCTTATGTGGAATGTGCGGAGGCCTTGACCTTTCTGCCTTATATGGATGGGGGAATTCTGTCCTACCGGGAGAAATTGGTTAAGCCTAATCCGGAAATTTACCGGCTGCTTTTAGATCGGTTTTCTCTGCTGCCCCGGGAAACGGTCTTTTTGGATGATACGCTGAAAAATGTGGAGGCAGCCAGAGAGCAAGGAATTTACGGAATACATTTCGAGAGCAGAGAACAGGCGTGCCTTGCCCTGAAAGAGTTGGGCGTTATGTAACAAAGAGAGATTTCAGGAATCCTTTTTAGGGGAGCTCTCGCTGGAAGAAGAGGTATCCTCTGAAGAATCGGAGTGCTTCCGGCCCGGATTCAGATCGGCAATGGTGGAGCGATTGGTCAGTTTTCCCACAATCCAAACATAGATCCAAATGACCAGAGGAAGCGCTATGGTGGCGAATATGCAAAGCTGAAACAGGCTGCCTGCGGAGGTGCCGCCGAAAACAGCCGTAAACAGAGTCGTCAAATATAAAAGCGCTAAAAGCACTACGCCGGCCATGGCGGCAACCTGCTTGGAGGTGATTTTTTTCTTTTCATTGGTATCCTTATTCATGATTGAACGAAACCCTTTCGACATGATTTATCATTTTTATTTTTAAGCTCTATGGGAAGATGTGATGTGCTAATCATATCATTTTCAGCGACTGGTGGCAAGAAGCAAAAATCCCCGGGCCTATACCCGCGTGCGTAGGAGCACGCTCTCATAAACCCGGGAACCTTTATAAGGGGAGGATTAAGTATTATTTTTATCTTTTGTAAGATCAAAGGAGGGGGATCCAATGATAGTACTAGTATGACACGGAAAAAAGGTTTTATACATCGAAAATAAATTTTTTTAAGTTTTAATTTTCATTTCTTTTATTGTTTTCCGGGACAATCTGTTATATACTACCATCTGTGAATATGAAATCAGTTGCTGAATAAGGAAGGTACGATTATGGCGTTATTAGAACAATGGAAAGCTGTTGCATACAATGAAGAAACCGGAAGGGACAGGCTGCAGAAGCTTTGGACGGCTTACTTTCAGGAGGAGAAGGAAATCTATGCGCAGCTTTTAAAAAATCCTGACGAGGTGGTGAAAGGAACGGTAAAGGAGCTGGCAGACAGGTTTCAGGTGTCGCTGATGACCATGACCGGTTTCCTGGATGGCATCAATGACAGTCTGAAAGAGAAAAATCCCATTGATGAGATGGAAGAGGATACTGTAGTAAATCTGGGATTTGACAAGGCTCTGCTGTATAAGAATATGGTTGCCGCAGAAGCGGACTGGCTGTATAATCTTGAAGAGTGGAAGGACATTTTTGACGATGATACTCGAAAGGCTCTTTACAAAGAACAAAAATCCTCCACCACGATTGTAAAAGAGGAAAAAATTTATCCCAATGACCCTTGTCCTTGCGGCAGCGGAAAGAAATATAAAAAATGCTGCGGCGGCAAAAAGGCCGGCTGATAAACGTTTCCGGTTTGAAAAAACAGAGGGGACATTATAGAAAACCGTTGAAAAGAGCTTCGCTGCACTGACAAAAGGTGCAGGGAGGTTCTTTCTCTTTTTACTTATCATATTATTTTCAAAATGAATGGTTTTCCATATTCTCCGAATGGTGTATACTTAATATGTCTGAAGAAGAAACTGATTACGAAAAGGAGACTGACGCAATGAAAGAACTAAAGGAGATAAAGTGGGACGCCTTGCTGCTGGCAGCATTTGATATTCTGCTGGGAACTGTTGTACTGATTTTTCCGGAAACGACTGCGAGAACGCTGGGCTATCTTGTAGGTGTTGTCCTGATTCTGGCGGGAGCGGTTTCCATGATATGCTATCTGCTGAGAGATGCGCATCAGAATTACTATCATAATGACTTTCTGAGCGGTCTTGTGGAAATTGCCCTGGGCTGCCTGGTGCTTTACAAGGTAGATTGGATCATTTCCATCGTTCCCTTTATTATGGGACTTTTGGTCTTGATCAGCGGCTGCAGCAAGCTGCAGGATGTAATTGACATGAAGCGGATGGGGTATGGCGGCTGGACGGGGATGCTGATACTGGCCATTGTCAATGTGGCTCTGGGCGTCGTTCTTATGGCCAATCCCTTTGAAGCCGCCGCGCTGCTGTTCCGCCTTATGGGACTTGCACTGATTTTCAGCGGAGTCACGGATTGTGTGATTATCTTTTATTTTGCAAAAAAAATAAAGGAGTATTTTCGGGAGATACGCCGGGCAGAAAAGCTTTTGGAAGAGAATTTCCGGGAGGAGAGGGAAAATGAACGGCAGGAAGACTGAGAACGGAATGTGCGGATGAGGAGCGAAAGGACAAAGGAGAAGAAAGGTGAATATCGCATCATTTTTGCTGCCAAAGGCAGAGGTTTCCTATCTGAGGGATCACATGACCATACGACAGGGGCTGGAAAGGCTTCGCAGAAGCGGATTTACGGCGGTGCCCGTCATTGACAGAGAGGACAGATATGTGGGGGTTGTCAGCGAGGGCGATTTTCTTTGGAACATTTTAAGCAGGAATGAAAGCCTGGATGGCATTACCATGAAAAAACTGGAGCACAGTGTTATCCGAGACATCCTGCAGAGCGGTAAGGTAAGGGCCGTCTGCATTGACACGGACATGGAGGAGCTGTTGGAGCAGGCCAAGAATCAGAATTTTGTTCCTGTTATAGATGACAGAAGCGTTTTTATCGGTATCATCACCCGAAAGGATATTATAAAGTATTTTGTTAGCCTTTGACTTTCCCTGTAAAAGATTATATAATCAATCTATGTGTGGATAAAACACGGAAATGAGGTAAAAATTCATCATGAAAAAGTTGGAGGAATACGTAAAGAGTATACCGGATTTTCCTGAGAAGGGAATTATTTTCCGGGATGTGACAAGCGTACTGCAGGATGCGGATGGACTTCATTTGGCTATTGACACCATGCAGGAGCTGATAAAGGATATTGATTACGATGTGGTGGCGGGGCCGGAGTCCAGGGGATTTATCTTCGGAACGCCGATTGCATACAATAACAGAAAGCCTTTTGTGCTGATCCGCAAAAAGGGAAAGCTGCCCCGGGAGACGGTCTCAATTTCCTACGACCTGGAATACGGGCAGTCTGTGATTGAAATGCACAGGGACAGCGTTAAACCCGGGCAGAAGGTTCTGATTGTGGACGACTTGATTGCCACAGGCGGCACTACGGAAGCCATGATTCACCTGATTGAATCTCTCGGGGGAAAAGTTGTGGGAATTGTGGTTTTGATGGAGCTGGCGGGATTGAAGGGCCGGGAAAGAATAAAGGATTATCGGCTGGAGTCGGCCATATGCTATCCCGGCAATTAGAGCGGTTGCGGACTACACCGGTTTTTGCACAGGCGAGCAGGCTGGGAAGAAGCGCCGCAGGCATACGGAGGCTTTAGCATTTAAAAGCGAGGCATGGAGCAACCTATGACAGAAGAAAAAAAAGAGGTTATTTTTGACGATGGGAAAATCAGCGAAGCAGAGGAATTTGTGAATCCTGACGAGTTATATCAGGGGCTTATTCAGCGTGTGCAGAAATATCATCCCAGCGACGATATATCCATGATTGCAAAAGCATATAAGGCGGCCGGCGAAGCTCACAAAAACCAGTACCGCAAGTCGGGAGAACCCTACATCATTCATCCCTTAAATGTGGCCATTATCCTTGCGGATCTTGAGCTGGATAAGGAAACGATTGTGGCGGGGCTTCTTCATGATGTGGTGGAAGACACCGTTATGACGGAGGAGGACCTGACCAGAGAATTCGGAGAGGATGTGGCGCTTTTGGTGGACGGCGTCACCAAGCTGGAGAAGATACCTCTGTCCGGCAGCGGGGAGCAATCGGACGCCAAGCTGGAGATGCAGGCGGAAAACCTTAGAAAAATGTTCCTGGCCATGGCCAAAGATATAAGAGTGATACTGATTAAGCTGGCGGACCGGCTTCACAACATGCGCACTCTGAAGTATAAAACGCCGGAGAGCCAGCAGCGCATTGCAAAGGAAACGCTGGAGATTTACTGTCCGATTGCACAGAGGCTTGGTATCAGCAAGATTAAGACGGAACTGGATGATCTGTCCCTGAAATATCTGGAGCCGGAAGTTTATTACGATCTGGTGGACAAAATCGCTGTGAGAAAGAGCGTCCGGGAGAAATACATCCAAAGCATTGTGGATGAGGTGGGCGAGCATATTGCCAACGCGGGCATCCAGGCAAAGGTAGATGGACGTGTGAAGCATTTTTTCAGTATCTACAAGAAAATGAAAAACCAGCACAAGACACTGGATCAGATTTATGATCTTTTTGCCGTGCGCATCATTGTGAATACCGTCAAGGACTGCTATGCGGCTCTGGGCGTGATTCATGAAATGTATAAGCCAATACCCGGGAGATTTAAGGATTATATTGCCATGCCAAAGGCAAATATGTATCAATCCCTGCACACCACGCTGATCGGCAGCAACGGACAGCCATTTGAAATTCAGATCCGCACCTTTGAGATGCATAAGGCCGCGGAATACGGAATCGCCGCTCACTGGAAATACAAGGAGGCCTCCGATGGCAAAAGGGTGGAAGCACAGGAAGAGGAAAAGCTGGTATGGCTGCGCCAGATATTGGAATGGCAGAGGGATATGTCCGATAACAGGGAATTTATGAACCTGTTAAAGAACGATCTGGATTTATTTTCCGACAGCGTATACTGTTTCACGCCCACAGGAGAGGTAAAAAATCTGCCGGCAGGCTCCACTCCCATTGATTTTGCCTACAGCATTCACTCCGCGGTAGGAAACAAGATGGTGGGAGCAAGAGTCAACGGGAAGCTCGTAACCATTGATTATGAGATAAAAAACGGTGATCGGATCGAAATAATTACTTCCCAGAATTCAAAAGGGCCCAGCCGTGACTGGCTGAATGTCGTAAAAAGCACGCAGGCAAAAAATAAAATCAATCAATGGTTTAAAAACGAGCTGAAGGAAGACAACATTATCAAGGGTAAGGAGCTTCTGGCCTCCTACTGTAAGACAAGATCCGTGAATGTGTCGGATCTGATGAAGCAGAGCTATGTGGATGCTGTTCTGCGAAAATACGGCTTTCGGGATTGGGATTCCGTGCTGGCAGCAATCGGCCACGGGGCTTTAAAGGAAGGGCAGATCGTAAACAGGCTTCAGGAGCTGTATGACAGGGATCATAAGAAGGAGCTGACTAACGAGGAGGTATTGGCAGATATTGCGGCCAATACTCAGGCGCTTCCGGTTATGCGCAGCCGCGTGAAATCTAAGAGCGGCATTGTGGTAAAGGGCATAACGGATCTGTCTGTGCGCTTTTCCAAGTGCTGTTCTCCTGTGCCGGGGGATGAAATCGTCGGGTTTGTCACCAGGGGACGGGGCATTTCCATACATCGGACGGACTGTGTCAATATTATCAATCTGCCGGAGATCGAGAGAGCAAGGCTTATTGATGCGGAGTGGCAGACTCCTGAAAATGCACCTGCGGAAAAGTATGTGGCGGAGATCAAAATTTTTGCAAGTAACCGCAATGGACTTTTGGCGGATATTTCCAAGGCGTTGACGGAAAAAAATATTGACATTCTGTCCATGAATACCCGAACCAGCAAGCAGGGGATGGCCACGCTGCAGACTACCTTTGAGATCGGAAGCAGAGAGGAATTGAACCGCGTTATAGATAAAATCAGAGGAATTGAGAGTGTAATTGACATTGAAAGGACTACGGGATAATGGCTGAGATCAAAATCGGAAAAATGGTACTGGGCGCTTGCCAGACCAACTGCTACTTTTTGTACAGGACAGGGGAGCATGAGGCGATTGTGGTGGATCCTGCTGATCAGGGAGCCGGAATATTTGACGCTTTGAAGAGGAACGGTTTTTTGACGGCGGGCATTTTGCTTACCCACGGACATTTCGATCACATTTGGGGCTGCGCGGAGCTAAGGGAAAGGGCTGGCGAGGATGCCGAAGAGAGAGGAGATGCGCCCGTGCTTGTCTACGCCTGCCGGGAGGAAAAACCGCTCTTGAACGATCCGGAGAAGAATGTGTCCGAGATGGCGGGAAGGCCCTGCACTCTGGACGCGGATGTATATGTGAGTGATGGTCAGGAAATTACCATAGCGGGAATGACCTGCAAAGTGATTGCCACGCCGGGACATACGGCGGGTGGCTGCTGCTATTATTTTGAAGAGCCGGGATTTCTTTTGTGCGGCGACACGATTTTTCTGGAGTCCGTGGGAAGGACTGATTTTCCCACAGGAAGCATGGGAACTCTGATTCGCTCCATACAGGAAAAAATTTTCACTCTTCCCGAGGGCACCAGGCTTTATCCAGGGCATGGGGAAGACACTACGGTGGCCCATGAAAAAGAGCACAATCCTTTTTGCGCACAGCCGTGAAAACAGACAATACGCCTTGAACCGGCGGAGAAGAGCCGTTTCAGGGCGTTTTTTCGATATAGTCCATACTGCCTTCTTCAGGCGGGGAAAAGAGATGGAAAATGGAAAATAAAATGCTTGTAAAATTGAATCATACATCTTATGAATATGATGTACACGCCATCGTGAAGGCGTTTTTTCCTGAAAGGGATGTGAAGGTTCTGCCTTTTGAGAGCCGGGAAGGGGCTTCCATGGATGACGATTCCAATGAAGGACCGGACGTTGAGATCAGAGTGGAAGAAAACGGAGCCTGGATCCGTTTCGGAGGGCGGGAATATGAATGGCAGACCAAAGAGAAGGGCTGGAGGGGCCCGTTCAGGGAAGATGCGGGTAATTTAAAAAACGGCTTTAAAGCATTTTTGTATAGGACTCTGCAGGAGGAAACAGGCAGAAGCCTGCCTTGGGGAAATCTTACAGGGATCCGTCCCACAAAAATCGCCTATGGAATGTTGGATCAGGGAAAGAGTCGGGAGGAGATTCTTGATTTTTTGGAAAAAAGACATTTTGTCAGTAGAAAGAAGGCGGCCTTGAGCATTGACATCGCTCTGCGGGAGAGACAGATTCTTTCCGAAGTACAGTGTGAGAGCAGAAAGGGCTCGGCGGAAAACGGAGGCTACAGCCTTTATGTAGGGATTCCCTTCTGTCCCACAACCTGCCTGTACTGCTCTTTTACATCCTATCCCATTGTCGGCTTTCGCAAGAAAGTGGAAAGCTATATTGACTGCCTTTTAAAAGAGATGGAGACAGTATCAGGTCTAATGGGCGGAAAGCGGCTGGACTGCGTTTACATCGGCGGCGGAACGCCCACCACTCTGGAGCCGGAGCAGCTTGACAGAGTGCTTTCCGGCTTGAAGCGCTTTTTTGACTTTTCCCAGGTTAAGGAATTTACGGTAGAAGCGGGGCGGGCGGACAGCATTACGGAGGAAAAGCTGGAGGTGCTTGCCCGTCACGGAGTAGGACGCATTTCCATAAATCCCCAGACCATGAAACAGGCGACACTGGATCTTATAGGAAGAAAAGCTGCGGTGAAACAAGTGGAGGAAGCTTACGCTCTGGCAAGACATATGGGATTTGACAATATCAACATGGATTTGATCCTGGGGCTTCCGGGAGAGCTGCAGGAGGATGTGCAGAAAACTGTGGACAGGGTGGTTTTGCTTGCTCCGGACAGTCTTACCGTCCATTCTCTGGCTATCAAAAGGGCTTCCCGGCTGAATCAGTGGATTCAGGAAAACGGTGTTTCCATGCTTCGTAATACCGATGAAACCATGGACATTGCGGCAAGAGGAGCGAAACGGCTGGGGATGGAGCCCTATTATCTGTATCGTCAGAAGAATATATCTGGAAATTTTGAGAATGTAGGGTATGCCAAGCCGGGAAAATTCGGGCTTTACAACATTCTGATTATGGAGGAAAAGCAGACTATCGTTGCCTGCGGTGCTGGAAGCATCTCAAAGCGAGTGTTTCCGGACGGACGTATCGAAAGATGCGAAAACGTCAGGGATGTGGCTTCTTTCATGGAGAGAATCGACGAGATGATTGAGAGAAAACGGAAACTTTTTGAGGATTAAAAAGAGCTTCTGAAGTACATTAAAATGGGGTTAGTAGGGAGCATCCCAAAGTTTGTGTAAACTTTCAAATTGATGTAAGATAATGTGCCGCCCCCCAAAAGTTGGACAGTTTCTCAGGCGGCCAAGCCAGCCTGAATTCCATATTGAACCGGGCTTAGTCCGCCCAATTTTGCCTTAATCCGGTTATGGTTATAATATTCCAGATACAGTTCCAACTCTGTTTGGAATTCTTCAAATGAGCAGAATTCTTGTAAATACAGCAATCAGATTTTAATAATCCAAAACAGTTCTCCATGACTGCATTATCCAGACAATTCCCCTCTCTGGACATACTTTGCCGAATTTCCTTATCCGAGAGCCTCTTTTGGTAAAGGGATTTTCCCCTCTTTTCAAATGTGACCGGGCATAGTAGAGTGGAATAAAGTCAACAATAGAATTGAAAGGTAAAATAGAGCCGATGAAATATATACGGATTGATGAAACAAAACTGTCGTCAGTAATGGAAATTGTTGAACAGGCAGCGGAACTTATGTCAGAAAAAGATTGCAATAATGATGAAAAAGCAAAATTGGATTTGGAAAAATTTCAACAGGAATTAAGGGAGATTACCAGAAACAATAAAATTCAAATTAGGGATTTTCGGGAATATTGGGGTTATACAGATTTAGAAACTGTGGCAAAAAAGGCATTAATGCCCTCCGTTTCCAAAAGCGATGTGTCTGATAAAGAAATAAAAGAAATTATCATGAATATTTTAGAATATGAAGAAGCAGAAATGGATTGGTGGTTGGAGTATTTAACATTGAATACAGGTCTGCCTAATCTTACGAATTACATTTTTTATCCCGATTTAGTTGGTCTTGACTCTCAAGCTACATTAGAACAGATTGCAGATAAGATAATTGCAGACAGAAAACAACCTCCCCAAGGAGCCAGTCAGGATACGTGCGACAATTTTATCTTTGTGGACATCCAGCCCACAGGAAATTTCCAGAAGGTCTTTCATGCAGAGCATTTGCTTTGCAATAGAATCGGCAGGAAGTTTGCCCGAGGTAATACGGACTTTGCTGCTCGTGCTGCCCATAAAAGGTGCGACAATATGCTGTGCTCAAAGGCAAAACATTTACATTGAAAAACGGTGTGCAGATCCTCCAAGGTGCAATCAAACTTAATCCTGCCTAAATCTATTAAAAAACAGGACAAAAACTGGAACAGTAGTGGAGCCCGTACCCCTTTTTCATTACAGGCTGTGATTTTTCAATCAGCGTATTCAAAAGTTCGGCGGTCAGTTCTGTTGGATTGACACACTCTTTCATCAAGGCAATCCATTTTTCGGCGTTTGCGGCGTTCTGGCTTTCAGTGGCGATAGCGGATTGAAGCCGCTCAATCTTTTCGTCCAGCTCAGCCTGTTCGCTTTGGTACTTTCCGGACAGCATAGAGAAGTCCGTTTCTCTGCCTTTTTCAGTTCTGCAGCCTGCTTCTTTCTTGCGGCGGTCTGTCCCTTATCATTGGCGTTTAACAGCCGCTTCAAGAGCCGTTCTTCATCATGCTGTACCAGTCCCGATCAGTATTGCAGACGGGAGAGGACATAGGCGTAAAGCACATGATAGCAGATATAGTGCATGGAGCATTGGCGTGTGCCTTGACCGTTCTTGCTGCAATGATAGTAACCATAGGGCTTGCTGTTTTGCCTGTTCTCCCCGTAGGCCAGCGACCAGCCGCAATCCGCACATTTTATCAGTCCCGCAAAAATCTGTGTCGTACCGTTTTTGCGTTCCCGCCGGCGGCTTGCTATCTGCTCCTGTACCTG
>CALWRA010000005.1 GCA_944383825.1 uncultured Acetatifactor sp.
GGTGTCATGCCAGTGTAACGGCGGAAAACCTTGGAAAAGTAATAAGCGTTTTCAAAACCAAGCTGATAGGCAATTTCTCTACTCAGAAGATTTTTTTCAGCAATGAGGGCGCATGCCCGTTCAACCTTTGTCTGATTGATAAAGCTTACGAAGCTTTGATTGTACTGCTGTTTAAAAAGAGTGGACAAGTAGCTGGGTGAAATGCAGACCGCTTCGGCAGCCTCTTGCAGACTGATGTGTTCCTCCACATGATCGATCACATACTGACGTGCTTTCTCCACCGGGGCGGATTTTGAACTTGCACGAAAGCCTAGAAAGGCGGCGATGGTATTTTTTAAATTTTCAATCCAGCGGATAACCTGGCTGCGGGTTATAAGCATTCGTATCTCGGCATTTGTATTGGTGTCCAGATTTTCAGAGGACAGAGCCTTGGATACGGAGCGGTACAGCTCATTGCAGAGCCAGGCGGCTTGACTTTTCTGATGTACTGTATTTTTCAGTCGGTCGATGGCTTTATCCAAAAGAAGCATACAGCCTGTAAGATTGCGGCTGTTCAGCTCGGCCTCCAGCTGTGAGCCGATTCCCGACAGCCCCAAAGGCTCAAAGGAGGGAAGGGACTCAGAAAGACCGACAAAATCTGTGTCGCCATTCAGATAAAAATATTCTATGGCCTGAAAATAAGACTGTCGCAATTGGTCTATCTGTCCGGCTCCAAAAAAGCAGGGGGTCGAGCAGACACAGGGGCGCACTTGGGTAATGTTTTCGGAAGCGCTGGAAAATTTAGAGGAAAAGAGGGTGCATTTTTTCTCCCAATTTTTTCCCTGCCCCCAGAGAAATACAGTTAGACTGTCATTTTGCCCTGTATCGATAAACAGATAATTTTCTCCGAATAAACTGCTGCACAGGCGGGCTGCCAGCTCCTTCTCCCAGGCTGTGAGGGAAGTGCGGGAATCGTTGGTCAGGGTCTGAAAATTGGGTAAGGGGGAGAAATCCAAAGGAATATACAAGACGCTATATCCATCCAGCATTTTGTTTTGAGCCAGAATAGACTGGGCATGGGAAAGAGAGGAAGCGTCTGCGGAAAAGAGTATTTCCAGGCAGGCTTTTTGTACCAGCTCTTTTTGCCGGATTTTGTCATAGTATTGAAACTTGTCGTCCTGCATCAGACGCCTTCTTTGATCGTGCTCCTTCTTTGCTTTTGCCAGAGCTTCCTCCAGCAGAGGAGCGTCCAGCTGGTTCTTTAAAAGGTAATCCAAAGCCCGGTTATGAATGGCTTCTCGTACAAGGTGAAATTCTTGAAGATTTGTCAGCATGATAAAGACGATGGAAGGAAATTCCCGGTGGACAATTTCAAGCAGTTGTACGCCATCCATAATGGGCATTTTGATGTCACAGAGTATAATATCCGGCTGAAAAGCACGGATTTTTTCCAGAGCATCCCTGCCGTTTCGGGCAGTATTCATAATGACGCAGTCATTTTTTTCCCAGTCGATCAGAAATTTAATCCCGGACAGAATAATGGTTTCGTCATCTACGATAAAGACGTTGTACATGAAGGACCTTCCTCCTTTGGAATATGTATGGTGACTCGTGTAAATTTGCCGGGAGCGCTTTCGTAGGTCAGCCCGTATGAGGAACCGTAATTTAACTTCAGGCGGGCATCCACATTGGAGACGCCTATTCCGCTCATGGAATTTTTTACGGGACCCGACAGAGATGCTATCAGATCCTGAAGCTCCTGCTCGGACATACCGGTACCGTTGTCCTCGATGGAGATAAAGAGATCTCCCTCTTGCTCCCGGGCGCAGATTCTAATTTCGCCGAACTCGCCTGTGGGTTCAATTCCGTGTAAAATAGCGTTTTCTACAATGGGCTGAAGAGTAAACTTAATGATCAGACAGTCCAGAAGCTCCTCCGGCACCTCGCAGAAATAGTCGAAGATTTCCACATACCTCACCTTTTGAATATGAACGTAGTCCTCTACCAAAGCCAGTTCTTCCCGAAGAGTAATTTTACCGCCTATTCCCTTTGCAACATTACGCAGCAGATGCTCCAGCGCGCCGGTGAGCTGCTCAATGTTTTTGCTTCCCTGGATTGCGGCCATCCAGCGGATAGAATCCAGCGTATTGTACAAAAAGTGAGGATTGATCTGACTCTGAAGCAAATTGATTTCTACATTTTTTTTCTGCTCATATATGGCCTCGCGCTCCTCCAGAAGAGCTTGGATGTGGCTTGTCATCTGATTTATCGATTTGCCGATTTCTCCGATTTCGTCTTGGGAAGCTTCGATCTGAGGATTGCTTGAAAAATCATTGGTTTCCGAAATTTTTCGGATATGCCGTGTCAGTATCTGAATGGGTTTTGTGATTCTTCTGGTCAACAGCCATATGATCAGAATGCCGGCGGTCATGGTGGATGCAATCAGTATGAGCAGCACATAGAGTATGTACAGGTTATCTCCCGCAGTTATGGTTACATCGCTCAGACAGCCTACAATGATGCCAAATTGGGATAAGTACAGGCTGCTTATCTGATAGGTGTGCCCGTCCCTGCGGATTTTAGAACCGGAAGGGGCAAGAAAATCCTCTTGGTTTGTGTCCTCGTCCACGGAAAAGGAAGCCAGAATATGCTCTCCGCTTTGGCTCATAATGAACAGGTCACGGAGACCCCGGTAGGGGAGAAGTTGATCCGAAAGGATGCTTTCGCTGAGCTCTATGTAGAGATAACTTCCGGGAACAGTGCCTATAGGGGCCAAAAAGGACAGATTGCGATTATTTTCGGGATCCAGCAGAGAATGCCATTGGTAAACCGGAGAAGATCTGTTCTTTAGGCTGTCGCTTGCGAGAAATTCCTGCAGAGTGTTCCAGTCACGGGAATTCCAGCCGGCGCCCGAGGAAAAGGAAACACCGACACCGTGCTGGTTCAGCACGGCACAGCGCTGCAGGTAGACCGCCAGAGGGGAGGATGAGACAAAGTTGTATAAAGCCGTCTGAGCATCCAGACACTTCTGCCGCGAAGAAATGGAGTCCAGATTTTCACATTGGAGCGCCTGCACAATGCTGAAGGAGCTGGCGCAGAGCCCGGTTAGTTTCTGAAGCTCCTGAATATCGCCTTCCAGCTGATTGGAAATGATATTCATGTATTGTTCGTTTATCTGAAGTGAGCGCTGGGACAACCGGGAGCTGTACAGGGCGGAAGCTCCGATAATCCCAATGGATGTAAAAAGGATAATGCAGACTGACAAGGATACTAATAGTTTTATGGTGATACTGTCTTTGATTTTCATTTATATCTGCTGGATAACCTCCGGTTTATACTTAAGGACTGCTTTCGATGTAATATGCGACTTGCTTCCCAGGTCTTTTTTCCTTGGTCTAAAGTCATTATAACACGCGCTCCCTTTGTGTGAAAACAGCGTACGGTTTTTTCAAAAATTTTACAATTTTCAAAAATATTATTATAAAAAATTTATGAAAAAAGAGGATTTGGAAAAAAGTATTCACTTTTCCTTAATTCGTTAGTTTTTCTGAGTGGGTAAAATACGATATAATGCAATTACAACAGAACAGAGAAAACAGAGAAATATGATGGAAGGGCCCTCAGATTTCTGACTGGAGGAATGAAAAAGTGAAAGGAGTAATTTTGATATGAAAAATAAGATATTCAGAAAAGCTCTGGCGACAACCTTGAGCCTGACTATGGCAGGCGTTATGCTTGCCGGATGCGGAAATACAAGTGAGCCGGCTGCTGCAACGGACTCATCTGGCGCACAGACAGAAGAAACTGTGTCTCAGGAATCCACAGAGACAGCAGCTTCTACTCAGGCAGCGGGAGAGCAGGTTACAATTCAGGTCCCTGTTTGGGATGCGGCTTCCAACGCTCATATCGCGCCGTTGGTTGAGGCTTTTGAGGCGGCTCATCCGGATATTAAAGTGGAGCTGATTGATACTGCTTCAGCCGATTATACCCAGAAGCTTACCGTTATGTTAAACGGAGGAAACGATCTGGATGTAGTGTGGATCAAAGATGGAGACACTACCCCTTCCATTGCGGCGCGAGGCCAACTGGAGGATCTGACCCCTTACATTGAAAGGGATGGCATTGACCTTTCCACATACAGCGGCGTGGCGGAAACCATGAATTTAAACGGACAGCAGGTTGCTTTGCCTACAGCGACGGATTATTACATATTGTTTTATAATAAAGATATTTTTGATGAGGCGAATGTGGAATATCCCTCTAATGATATGACCTGGGCGGAATTTGAGGAGTTGGCCGGACAGGTGACACTGGGAGAGGGAAGCGAGAAAAAATACGGCGCTTTGTTCCACACTTGGCAGGCATGTGTACAGAACTGGGGCGTACAGGATGGCGTACATACAATTCTGGACACGGATTACAGCTTCTTCAAGCCCTACTATGAGATGGCTCTGCGCATGCAGGAGGCCGGAACCTGTATGGATTATGCAACTCTGAAAACAGGGAATATCAGCTATGGAAGCGTATTCGGACAGGGCCAGGTTGCAATGATGCCCATGGGAACCTGGTATATGTCAACTCTGATCGGCATGATTAACAATGGTGAGAGCACTGTAAACTGGGGCATCGCAACCATCCCTCATGCGGATGATCTGGAAGCGGGCTATACCGTAGGATCAACCACACCTATCGGGATCAGTGCAAATTCTCAGAATAAAGATGCTGCATGGGAATTTGTAAAATTCGTGAGCGGCGAGGAAGGCGCACAGATTTACGCATCAGTAGGAAAAACCCACGCGCTGCAGGGAGAGGATATGATCAATACCATTGCGTCTGCGGAAGGTATGCCTGAAGGCGTAGCAGAGGCGCTGCAGACAAAAAACATTGCTTTGGACCGTCCTTACGATGAGAAATCTGCGGAAGTAAACCAGATGCTGGGCGAAGAGCACAGCCTGATTATGATCGGTGAGCTTTCCATAGATGATGGACTGGCTGAAATGGCTGAACGCAGCAAGGAAATTCAGGGTCAGTAAAATAGTATGAATAACAGGAGGCGGCAGGTGATCTTGCCGTCTCTGTGTATGAAAGGAGAAATTCATTTGGAGGCGAGAACAAGCAAAAAAAGAATGTCACTGAATGCCAGGAATACTTTGGTGGGACTTTCCTTTATTCTGCCCAACTTTATCGGATTTTTTATCTTTGTGCTGATACCAGTTGTGTTTTCCCTGGCGCTGAGCATGGCGGAGTGGGATGGCTACAATCCCATGAAATTTGTAGGGCTGGATAACTTTGCAGCGATATTTAAAGACAGGGTTTTCAGGGGGTCCATTTGGAAAACCGCTTATTTTAGTATATTTACCGTGCTGTTTTCCATGTGCGCATCCCTGGGGCTGGCGGTTTTGCTGAATCAGAAAATGAAGGGGAAGGGATTTTTCAGGTGCGCTATTTTCTTCCCTTATGTGGCCTCCAATGTGGCGGTGGCTGTGGTATGGAATTTCCTGTTTATGGATATTGGACCCATTAACAATATGCTGCGCTCTATCGGCATAGAGAATCCGCCCGGATGGACGGCCAGCTCAGACTGGGTTATTCCGGCGCTGATTATCGTCAATGTATGGAAGAATATGGGATATTTTATGATTGTTTATCTTGCGGCTCTGCAGGATATTCCGGAATCTCTGTATGAGGCGGCAAAAATAGATGGGGCGAACAGCCTGCAAAGATTTAAAAGTATCACAATTCCCATGCTGACGCCCAGTACTTTTTTTGTTGTCATGATGCTGACCATCAATTCCTTTAAGGTTTTCGATTTGGTTTATCTGATGACCCAGGGAGGTCCGGGAAACGCATCCACTATGATGAGTCAGTATATATACAATCAGGCATTTATCTCCTGGAGCTACGGAAGATCCTCCGCGGCGGCAATGATTCTCTTCCTGATCGTGGCTGCGCTGACGGCGCTGCAGTTCCGCCTGGAGAAAAAATGGGTCAGCTACATGTAAGGAGGAGATGGGCATGAAACAAAGAAATATCGGATATAAAATAGTGATGTATGTGCTTTTGATCGTGCTGACGGTAATTACTCTGATGCCTCTTCTCTGGATGCTGAGCGCATCCATTAAGGCGGACAGTGAGGTTTTCAGCTTAAATTTTTCGTGGCTGCCGGAAGTCCCCAGATGGGATAACTACTCCAGGATCTGGTCGAAAATTCCGTTGTTGACCTTTACCTTTAACAGTGTTAAGCTGACTGTGATTATAACGTTTATCCAGGTGGTCACGTCCAGCTTTGCGGCCTATGGATTTTCAAAATGCAGATTCAGGGGAAGAGATGTGCTGTTTCTCTTTTATGTAGCCACCATTGCGATTCCCTGGCAGGTTTATATGCTTCCTCAGTATAGTATGATGAACAAGATGAGTCTCGTGGACAGTCATTTGGGATATGTGCTGATGCAGAGCTTTACCGCCTTTGGAGTGTTCCTGATGCGTCAATTTTTTATGTCGCTGCCCAATGAACTGCTGGAGGCGGGAAGGATCGATGGACTCAGTGAGTATGGGAACTATTTCAGAATTGCCCTGCCTCTGTCAAAGCCAAGCGTGGCCACTCTGACTATTTTCAGCTTTGTGACCATATGGAATGACTATATGGGACCCAACATCTATTTCAACTCAACGGAGAATAAGACCATACAGCTGGGCATCAAAATGTTTATATCCCAGTATTCCACGGAGTATGGACTGGTTATGGCTGCCAGCGTGCTGTCTCTGATACCGGTTCTGATTATTTTCCTCTCGGGACAGAAGTTCTTTGTACAGGGAGTCGCCTCCAGCGGAATCAAAGGATAAAAGGAATGAGAAGCGAAAGGGCAAGCGGAAATGAGTGTACTGGAAAATTTCTGGTTCGGAAGGCAAACGAAGGAAACTGCAGCATATATGAGGGCATATTTTCCGGGGGAATGTGCTCATGTGCTTGAGCAGGCGGAAAAGATATGCCGGAATACTTTTGTGTTTCGCGAGCATTGGGAAATGGAACGGACAAACAAAGAGGTGACCTTTCCCGGAGAAATTATCTGGGATTATATTCCTGAAGGGGACCCGGAATGGATTTACGCCCTGAACCGCCACACCTGTTTTCTTATCCTGGGAAAAGCCTGGCAGCTGACGGGAAACGAAAAATATCCCAAAAAATTTACGGAGATGATCTCAGATTGGATGGAGCGTGTAACGCTCACGGAAAAAAGCAGAGAAACAACCTGGAGAAGCTTGGAATGCGGTATCCGTATTGAGAATTGGCTCAAGACTCTGTTGCTTTTTGCGGACAGCCGCTTTTTGGACGAGGCTCTCAGGGCCAAAATAGACGAAACCCTTCTATGCCATGGTGAGTACCTGATAGAGGTAAATAATCCCTTTCAGGATTTAAGCAACTGGGGTGTTCTGCAGAACCATGGGCTTGCTCTTCTGGGGCTGTACTTTGAGAAGGAAGAGTGGATCTGTGAGGCAGTAGACAGGCTGGATAAAGAGGTATATATGCAGGTGTTTGGGGATGGAAGCCAGTGGGAGCAGAGTCCAATGTATCACTGCGAGGTTTTGTACGGACTGCTGGATGTGCTTTTTCATTTAAAGCAGTTTGGAAGAAAGGCGCCGGAAAGGCTGGAGGACTCCATTTATAAAATGCTGTATGCCCTGGGCTACTGGTGCAAACCCAACGGACATATTCCCTGTCACGGCGACAGCGACGACATTGACGCACGGGATATGCTTGCAATGGGAGCATTTCTGTTTCAGGATGAAAGGCTGAAATTTCTGGCTGGAGGACGCTTTTTTGAGGATAATCTATGGAATCTGGGGGCAGCTCGTGCGGCGGCTTATGAAGCTCTTGGGGAAAAGGAGCCTGAAGAAACCTCCAAGGTACTGACGGATGCAGGCAATTATATGATTCGTTCGGGCTGGCGTGTGAATGCGGATTACATTCGTTTTCACTGCGGCTGCCTGGGAAGCGGACACGGACATGGAGACCAGCTTCATGTGGATTATTACTCAGGAGGAGAGGATATTCTTATCGATCCGGGCAGGTACACCTATGTGGACAGTCAGGTGCGCAGAGAGCTGAAGCTGCCCTCAGGCCACAACACGGTGTGTGTGGATGGAGAGGAGTTCTGTGAATGTGAGGACAGCTGGGGCTATAGCCGTCTGGCTTATCCCATTAAGGGTGAGTACTGCTTTAAAGGGGCCGTGAATCTGGCTATGGGCGCCCATCTGGGATATTTGGAGAAGGGTATCCTTGTCACCAGAAAGGTAGTAACCGTGGAAGAAGGACTGATGGTCATTGCAGATGTCTTTTACGGCAGGGGAGCTCATTTTTATGACAGTTATTTTCACTTCGGAAGTCAGGGGAAAGTCCGTCTGATTTCAGATGGCACGGACGGGACTGTACGGGCGCGGTTTTTTGGAGAGAAGGTCCGAGCTGAGCTTCTTGCATTGAAAGGAACGGCGCAGCTTGTGAAGGGCAAATGCTCTCCAGAATATAATCTACTGAAAGAATGCGGTCGGCTGAAGGTTCACAGTGAGCAAGAGGGACAGCACTCCATGTTTACGGTTGTCTCCGTGTCCGGACAGGAGAGCCGGAGTATCAGCGCCCAGCTGATACCTGTATCCAGGGTAAGAACCGGAGAGACATTCGACCAGAGAGAAGCGGAAGCCATCCGTATCGTAAAGGATCAGAGGGAATTTGTGATAATCTTCTGTCATCAGGAGGTGATCAGCCAGGTGGATTATTTTTCTGCGGGGGGATACGCTTCCTATGGCAAAACAATTGTATTTTCACAGGAAAATACCGAAGGAATTTGCGTACAGTATTGATAAAGTGAAAAAGCAGCCCGATAGGGCGGATTTCAAATTTTATGGATTGCGGAGAACAAAGTGGAGGGCGATCCGCAGATCATATGATGAATTGATATATAGCGGCAGTCCGCCGCGGAAAGAGGACAGTGATGCAGACAGAAAAAAGCCTGGGGAGTTATCCTGAAATAACAGATTCTCAGATAAGGGAGGCCCTTGATAAAGCCGTATCCCTGGTGACGGAAAATCTCAGGGATTTTACCGTAAGATTTCCTGATTCCAACAGCCGGCACAATTTTTACCCTCCAACGGAAAATGTGGAGTGGACCACGGGCTTTTGGACAGGGCAAATCTGGCTGGCTTTTGAAACAGTGAGGGACAAGGAGCCGGATCGGGCCCGGCTTTTGAAAACAGCCGGAGAAATACAAGTGGAAAGCTTTTTAAATAGAATTCGGGATAAGGTGGATGTGGATCATCACGATATGGGATTTCTTTATTCCCCTTCCTGCGTGGCGGCATGGAAGCTGACGGGAAATGAAACAGCCAAAAAGGCGGCTGTTATGGCGGCGGATCAGCTGCTGACCCGCTTTCAGGAAAGGGGACAGTTCTTCCAGGCATGGGGCGAGTTGGGAGCCCGGGACAACTACAGACTGATCATTGACTGTCTGCTTAATATGCCCTTGCTGTTCTGGGCGTCACAGGTCACGGGGGATGAAAAATACCGGACAAAGGCTCAGGCTCATATCCGTACAGCTATGAACTGTGTGATCCGGCCCGACCATTCCACCTATCACACTTACTTTTTTGACCCTGGGACAGGAAAGCTGGTACGGGGGGTGACACACCAGGGAAACAGGGACGGTTCCGCTTGGGCCCGAGGGCAGGCATGGGGAATATACGGATCGGCTCTCAGCTATCGTCAGATGAGGAAACCGGAATACATAGATATTTTCCGAAAGGTGACGGATTATTTTCTGGAGCATCTGCCGGACGATTTGATTCCCTATTGGGATTTTGACTTCGACAATGGCAGCAGCGAACCCAGGGATTCCTCTGCGGCGGCCATTGCGGTATGCGGTATACTGGAAATGTCAAAGTATCTGGAGAACGGTGAGGCGTCTCACTACCGAAAAGCGGCCAAACGGCTGCTGGCGGCGCTCTGGGAAAAATGTGCTGTGCGTTCTCCCGAGGAATCAAACGGACTGCTCCTTCATGGCACCTATGCGAGAGGAACACCCACTAATCCCTGTACGGACAGAGGTGTGGATGAGTGCAATACATGGGGGGATTATTTTTATCTGGAGAGTCTTATCAGGCTGACCGGAGACTGGGATTTGTATTGGTAAAAAGAGAGGTGAAAACAAGATATGGGAGGTTTTTATGAAGGCAATCATGCTTATGTTCGATTCTCTGAACAGGCATTATCTTCCAAATTATGGATGTGACTGGACTGTAATGCCTAATTTTTGTCGGCTGGCGCAGAGGACGCTGACCTTTGACAATTTTTATGCGGGCAGTCTTCCCTGTATGCCTGCCAGAAGGGAGCTTCACACAGGCCGTTATAATTTTCTCCACTCGTCCTGGTCTCCCCTTCAGCCCTATGATGATTCCGTGATACAGCGTTTGAAGGAAAAGGGGGTTTATACACATGTCACCACCGATCATTTCCACTACTGGGAGGCTGGCGGTAGCTGTTATCTGACGAAATTTGACAGCTATGAAATGCACAGAGGGCAGCAGGGCGACCCTTGGATTGGACAAGTTCCGTGGCCGGAGTTTCCGGAAACTCTATGCCGCCGCCAGAATGGACAGAATTGGCGCCATGACTGGATTAACCGGGCCTTTCTGAAGACGGAGGCTCAGATGCCTCAGACACGGACAATGGACAGCGGCCTGGATTTTATCGAGAGAAACGCCAAATATGACGATTGGTATCTGCAGATTGAGATATTCGATCCTCATGAACCTTTTTATACGCAGGAAAATTACAAGAAGCTTTATCCCCACGATTACCATGGAAAGAATCTGGATTGGCCCGATTATGGGAAGAATGAATACGGTCCCGAGGCTACCCGCCATGTGCGTTATGAGTATGCCGCCCTGTTAAGTATGTGCGATCATAATTTGGGCAGGCTTCTGGACAAAATGGACCAGCTTGACATGTGGAGGGATACCATGCTCATTGTAAATACAGATCATGGATTTATGCTGGGTGAAAAGGAATGGATGGGCAAGAATATTCAGCCCATGTATCAGGAAATTGTCCACCTGCCCTTCTTTCTCTATGATCCCAGGTGTCCTGACGCAAAGGGAGAGCGGAGGGAAGCCCTGGCTCAGACAGTGGATATTGTGCCTACTTTGGCAGAATTTTTTCAGGCAGAGTTGCCGGAATGCATGGACGGGAGGAGCCTCACGCCTGTTATCCGGACGGACGAAGCAATCCGGGACGCCGCTCTTTTTGGCGTCTTTGGAGGACACGTCAATATCACTGACGGCAGATATGTGTATATGAAGGCTCCGGTTTCTGAGGAAAACACACCTCTTTTTGAGTATACGGATATGCCCTGTCATATGCGGGAACCCTTTACCTCGGAGGAGTTGAGTCAGGCTGAATTGCTGGACGGATTTCCTCATATGAAAGGCTCAAAGGTGATGAGGATTCCGGCAAAGACCAATTTCAGCGCTTACCGTCAAGGCACTCTCCTTTATGATCTTTGGAAGGATCCGGTGCAGAATATGCCTTTTCGGGAGGAAGACACGGAAAAGAGGCTTGAGAGCGCCATGGTTAGAATGATGAAGGAGAATGAAGCCCCGGAGGAACAGTACGAGCGCGTGGGGCTTTCTCACAAGAAAGAACATCACTAAAAAGCGGTTTTTTAGCAGTTGTTGATGACGGCAGAAGGGACTACTGAAAAAGCAGATGAATGATCTGCTGATATGCTCCCTTGAACCATCTGGTACGAACCATGAAAAAAGCGATAATGGAGCCTCTGAACAAAAAAAGATAACAGATTTTTCTTGACAATAATACGAATCCGTACTGTGTATCATAGTACGGATTCGTATTTTGTGTTGCGTCAGAATTTCATGATTAGAATTATTTTGAAATCATGCGGCGTGGAATCCGTTTGGGGGATTAAAAATTAGTTTTGGAGAAACGGAGGAAACATTATGAATTCACAGGTTTTATTTGCGAAAACACCGCCTTTAAAACTTTTTTTTATGGCATCCATACCGGGGGCGGTGGGTATGCTGGCTTCGGCTCTTTATCAGCTTGTGGATGGTATTTTTGTGGGGCGTTTTTTGGGGGAAACCGCGTTTGCCGCGCTGAATCTTGCCATGCCCTTTGTAATTATTAACTTTGCTCTTGCGGATCTGATCGGTGTGGGCTCTTCGGTCCCCATTTCCATAAATCTAGGGAAGAAAAAGATTGAGGAAGCCAATAATATTTTTACCTGCGCCTGCCTGATGATTGTGGGTGCAGGAGCCGTGGTGGGCGGGATTCTGTATGCGGCTGCGCCCGGGTTGATCGGACTTATGGGAGCTGAAGGAGATTTTGCGTCCCTTGCAGTGCAGTATCTGCGGGTATATGCTATCTGCTCTCCGATAACCACGATTGTATTTGCTACGGACAATTATCTGCGCATTTGCGGAAAAATCAATGGAAGTATGTTTTTGAATATTTTTATGTCAGTCCTGAGCGCAGTTTTGGAATTCGTGTTCCTGTATGTATTTCAATGGGGGATCTGGGCCGCTGCGCTGGGCACTTGCCTGGGGATGTTTGTCAGTGCGGGTATAGCTCTTGTTCCGTTTTTTATGGGAAAAATGCAGCTTCGTTTCTGCCGTCCCCGGTTTTCCCTGCGGATGATACGACAGATTGTTTCCTGTGGAGTGCCCAATTTCCTGAACAACATTGCGGGAAGGATTACCTCCATTTTGATGAACACGGTGCTTGTGCGTCTTGGAGGGGAAACGGCGGTATCCGTTTACGGTATTTTGATGTATGCGGACGGATTCATCCAGCCGCTGCTCTACGGAATGTGTGACTCCCTGCAGCCGGCCGTGGGCTATAATCTGGGGGCCGGAAAGCATTCCCGGGTAAGAGCCATAGAAAAATGCTGCTATGTTGCAAACGCTGTGGTATCCCTTTTATCCATGGTGCTCATCTTTCTGTTTCCCGCCCAGATTGCAGGACTGTTTACCACAGAGGTAAACGGAGAATTGATGATAATCGCCATATCCGCTCTGAAGCTGTTCGCCTTCACCTACCTGACAAGATGGCTTTCCTTTGCAACCCAGAGCTATATGCTGGCGATAGAGAAGCCTATACCGGCCTCTATTATTTCTGTTTCCACAGCGTTGATTTTCCCAGTCCTTTTGATTGTTCTGCTTTGGCCTTTTGGACTGACTGGTCTGTGGCTGAATTTTGCAGGAACATCCCTGCTTGCGGCAGTGTTGTCCGCTGTGGTATTGTTGAAAAAGCGCAAAGAGCTGTTGCGTCCTGACGCACAATAAAAGTGTGAGAGGTCAGAGAAATCAGTTTTTGACTTGACAATATTATGAATTCGTACTATAAAAGAATCCGGACGATAAATGATGAGTGCGGATTCTTTTTTCACGCATTGGATGGATGTCCCTTCAGACGGGCAGGGGGTGAAAATGTGAAAAATCAAAGAGATTACTCGGAGGAAGTACGCAGTCTGGTAAACGCCATCAATAAGATAGATGGTGCGTATTATTTTTGCGCAAAGAAAATGGGTATTAAGGAAAATACTCTGGCGCTTTTGAGCGCTTTAGATGATGGCAGGCCCCATACGCAAAAGCAGATCTGCGAGGAATGGCTGATTCCCAAAACGACGATTAACACGGTGGTGAGGGAGCTGCTTCGGAAGGATTATATTACGCTTGGGGCGGCGGGGCCCACTAAAGAAAAGACCATTCTTTTAACGCAAAGGGGGAGGCAATATGCGGATGAGATTATGGAAGAAATGAATTTGTCCGAACAGCGGGCTCTTGAACGGACCCTTCAGGACTTCTCCCCCGAATTTGTAGACGCCTTTGAATGCTTTGCACAAAATCTGTGTGAGGAATTTGAGAAAAGAATTTTGAAAAAAGACGAAAGAAAGAGGAACCAATAATGAACTCTCAGACCTTATTTTCCAAGACGCCGCCACTGAAGCTGTTTTTCATGGCTTCTCTCCCCGGGGCGGTGGGAATGCTGGCCTCAGCTCTTTATCAGCTTATGGACGGAATTTTTGTAGGGCAGTTTTTAGGAGAAACGGCCTTTGCGGCGCTGAATCTTGCCATGCCCTTTGTAATCATTAATTTTTCTTTGGCGGATTTGATCGGTATGGGATCCTCAGTCCCCATTTCCATAAGTCTTGGAAAAAAACACGATGAAGAGGCAAACAATATTTTTACCTGTGCCTGTCTGATGATTTTCGGAGCGGGAGTTCTTGTGGGAGTGATTCTCTTTGCGGCCGCGCCGGGGCTGATCGGGCTGATGGGAGCAGAGGGGGAGTTTGCGGCCCTGGCCGTACAGTATTTGCGGGTATATGCTATCTGTTCCCCCGTTACAACGATTGTATTTGCTACGGACAATTATTTGCGCATTTGCGGAAAAATCAACGGCAGCATGTTTCTGAACATTTTTATGTCGGTGCTGAGTGCAGGACTGGAATTTTTGTTTCTATATGTATTTCGCTGGGGCATATGGGCCGCGGCGCTGGCTACCTGTATGGGCATGTGCCTCAGCGCATGTATTGCGCTGTCTCCATTCCTGCTTGGGAAAATGCAGCTTCGTTTCTGCCGTCCCCGGTTTTCCCTGCGTATGGTGCGCCAGGTTGTTTCCTGCGGAACACCCAATTTTTTGAACAATATTGCGGGAAGAATCACCTCTATTTTGATGAATGTACTGTTGGTACGGCTGGGGGGAGAGACCGCAGTGTCCGTCTACGGTATTTTGATGTATGCGGAGGGCTTCATTCAGCCCTTGCTGTATGGCATGTGCGATTCTCTTCAGCCTGCTGTGGGATATAATCTGGGAGCGGGTAAGTACTCCCGTGTCAGGGCCATTGAGAAGTGCTGCTATATTGCAAGCGCAGTTGTTTCCTTATTGGCTATGGTAATTATTTTTCTGCTTCCCGCCCAGATTGCAGGGCTGTTTACCACGGACAGAAACGGGGAGCTTATGGACATTGCGGGGGCTGCCCTCAGGATATTCAGCCTCACTTATCTGACAAGATGGTTTTCCTTTGCCACTCAAAGTTATATGCTGGCCATTGAAAAACCTGTGCCGGCTTCTCTGATTTCTATTTCCACAGCACTGATTTTCCCGGTGGTGCTGGTTGTTGTGCTCTGGCCTCTGGGACTGACGGGATTATGGATGAACTTTGGGGCAACCGCCCTGCTGGCGGGAATTTTGTCCGCTGCAGTACTGCTGCGGGAGCACAAAAACATGATGCGGCCGGATGCGGCTGAAACTATCCAAAGACGATAAAGGAAAAGGAAATCCGCTATCTGAAAAGACTGCAGAATCTTGGCGTTGCAGTCATTGTAAAGCATTTTCCGGGGGAGAAATATTATGGCTGGAGGTAGCCGTATTCTCCCCATATGGAACTGCTTACGGGCCGATCCATTTTAATATATTCGTTGCGGACAGCTTTCAGTATATGGAGCATGTTAAGAGGCTCGTTCTGAGCCAGCGCTATTACGCAGGAGTTCAGCAGAACATTTTTAATGGTTCCTCCCGAAAAGTCGAATTGTTTTGCCAGATAGGGAAGATCCAGATCGCCGCAGGGAAGTTCTTCCGGTATACAGCTTTTCCAGATAGCCAGACGCTGCTCTTCATCAGGAGGAAGAAAACGAATGGCATATTTTATTCTGCGCAGGAAAGCAGGGTCAATGTTATTCTGGAAATTAGTGGCCATAATGGCTGTGCCATGATACTGCTCCAGTCTCTGAAGAAGATAGGAAACCTCCGTATTAGCATATTTGTCCTTGGCATCGGAAACCTCGCTGCGCTTTCCAAACAGAGAATCTGCTTCGTCAAAAAAGAGAACCATATTGGTCTTTTCGGCAAAGGAAAACGCTTCCTCCAAATGTTTTTCCGTTTCGCCGATGTATTTATCCACAATATTGGACAGATTGACCTGATAAAGAGGAATTCCCAGGCTTTGAGCAATGGCATGGGCGCTCATGGTTTTTCCGGTTCCCGGGGGACCGGTGAGAAGGACAGTAACGGCTCTGCCATAGGGATAGGATTTTTTTAAATTCCATTCTTCAAAAATACGGTAGGTGCCGTTTGCGCTGGCAATGATCTGAGTGAGAATTTCTCTTATGGAATCGGTCACCTTCAGATCCTCCATAGTGACGGAAGGATAAATCACCGTACCCAGGGAATCCTTTAAGCCGCGTCCGGCAATTTCATAGCAAATGGAAGAGAGCCTGCGCTTTTCTTCCACACCTCCCCGCTGTATCCGGGTCAGAAAGGCTTCCGCAACCTCGCTGGGATCCAGATAATAGCGGGCGGCAAAATGAATGCAGTCAAGCTCCAGACCGTACTGGGAGGAAAAGCCTTCCCAGACCTGCCTGCGCTCCTGAAAGGAAAGGGAAGGCAGATCCTCCACAAGCACAGAATATTCGCGCCATAGGCCAATGCCCTTTTCCGAACAGAAAATAAGGGAGACCCCCTTTGCTGTCAGAGGCTCAATAAGCTCTCTTATAAGGAATTCCTGATCCAGACCATGACTCTCAAGCCAATGATGGGTAATCCCATAAACACAGAGGACTGCGTTTTGAAAAAGCGCTTCTCTGATCAGCTTCATTCTGAAAATGGAGAACTCTCCGGCGATATTCCATCCGGATACATCGGTGGACAAAAGATCCCTGCCTGCCTGACGACAGATATGCCGGGCGAGAAAACGCCGCCCGCCCCGGCCTGTGAGCTGGATGATTCCGCCGCCGTTTTGCAGGAACTCTGCGCCTCTTACGGCAATATTTTCGAAGGCATAAAGAGGATGCAGAGATTCCTTATGGCGGAATATTTTACACATGGACACAAGCTCCCGATCCATGCCGTTATCTCCCATAAGGTAAAAAAAGACTCTGTCATCCAGATGAAGCTCTGCGTGTAGAATAGGACATTTTCTGCGGTCAATATAGCAGATTGCGTCTAATCCATCCAGCTTTTTTCTTGCATCCGCCGCTTCCGGAAATAAAATGCCCTCCATTTCATAGGCCAGATGGAGAGTAACCCCGGAGCCAGTATAATATTGAAGGCAGGCGGCAAACTCCGGCAGATGGGAGACTGCCAGACTTAGCTCCAGCACGGACTGAAGCACCCGGTCTGGTTCGCTACTGCCGCTCATCAGGGATAAAACCTGCAAAAGACGTTGTGTACCCTGGAAGTCTGCCTGTGCCCAGGCCTGTATATCTTTTTCCTGAAGACGCGCTATAGCCCTGGCGACGCCCGGAAAACGCCCCAGGCAGTCAAAAGAGCCTTTTTCCTCCAGGTAGGAAACGGCGCGCATCATCATCAGGTGAATTGCTGTCTCCAGGTAAGTCATTGCGCTTGATCCCTGTCATTGGGAAAGAGTGTGTTCATTTCGCTTAATGCCTCGTCTATGATTTGATCTGCATTGGTACCTATAATGTATTCCCCCAGGCTTATGGTTTCTGATCCTTCAGCCAGCATCAGCACATAATCCAAAAAAGTATTCAGCTGCTTTTTGAGCTGTCCGAGAATATATGTGATTTCAGCCAGCATGGCATCGGGCTCCCTGAGATTAACAGGTATCCGGTAGCAGTGATAAATCTGTCTCAGAGGCTTGAAAAAACCGTAGTGGCCAAAAAGCGTAATTTTATTAAGCTCCCAAAGGCCCTCCTTCATAGTGGGAATTTCCTTATCCTCAATATCCTTGGCAAGAGTGCAGTTGAACTGAAGCACAGGATGTGGATCGGCCGCCCCCTGGCGGTAGGAAACCCAGTTGACTTCGATGATAGCATTGCCGGCAAAAAAGCCCAGATCCCTGGCAATCACCCTCACAACGCCGTTTTCCTCTGAGGAAGTCCCGAATTCCTGTTCCAAAAGAGGTTTTACACGTTTTAAAAATTGTTTCTTGTCTTGATCCATTGATAAAATCGTTCCTTTCCAAATGCCTATCGGATGGCGGCTGCCAGACGGGAACGCCAGTTCTCCCCCTCGCCGACCTGGCCTAAAAGGGCGCTTAAAGGGATTTTGCGGATGTTTGTACCGCTGGGGCCATCCACATTATAAAAGGCGCTCATTGCGGTTTTTGCCAGCTGTTCCTCCGGTGAGCCCGGAGGAGCTCCCCTCAGAAGCACATGGGTGTCTATTGCGGTAAAAATCCTGCTGACCTGTGCAAGATGACTTCTGCCGTTAATTCCTGTATATTCCTTTAATATGGAATCAAAATGCGGATAGTCATAATATTTAGGATCACCCAGAGCGGCGGTAACGGCTCCTTTCTGCTCGCGCCAGTTGTAAATTTTATTTCCGATAAGTTTAGCAAAAAATTTAATTCCGCTTCCGACCACATTTAAAATGGTGGAGGATACGGGATCCACATACTCAGATGCAATACTCATTGATGAAACAACGGTCTCTGTCACGTCCTCACTGATAGATTTGGCATTATAGCGTCTGGCGCTGGCCATAAAGAACTTAAGATGCTGATTCTGCAGTGAGGCTCTGCCCATTTGGCTGTTGGGATCCTGCTCGGCGCCTGTAATCGTTTTTTCCGCTCCCTGGATTGCATGCTGCTTACGGCTTTTCTGTACAATATAGTAAATGTGTTTTGCAATATTGAAAGAGTGCTTTACAGTATTCCACACTTTAGAAGCGGGATCTAAATGGGGCAGAAAGTCTTCAAGGGGCTTAAAGCTTAAGATGGAAAATACCGAGTCGGCCAGATCCACCAATATGGAGAGACCTTCAAACACATTATCCATCTTTGTCACGTATTTGTCCTGAAGAAGTTTCGCCTGGGCATATTCGTCACTTTCCGCACCATTTTGCAAATATTCCACTCCTGATTTAAAAGCGTTGATCAGGGACAAAATACTTGTAAAAAGCCCGATGTAGTCGGAAGCGCCTCCGTGGGAAGCCTGCTTCTCAAGAACTGTCTTCTCACTTTCCAGCTTTGCACGTTCGTCATCGCCAAGAGATGTACTTTTCAGCAAGTCTTTAAGTTCTCCCAGACGCTTTGTCCTTCCGGTGGCAAGATTGACTGATTCTCTCATAAGAGAGTCATAAATTTCCTGCATCTGACCGAAATTTACTGTTCCATCCAAGGCGGATATTCCGGTTTTTTCGCCCTCGTCCAAAAAGAAATTTTGCACCTTACTCCACATTTGGGATGCTGTGGAAGGGCTCTTTGAGATCACAAGCAGACAGAGGAGCTGATAGGCATGATCCTTAACGGAAGCGCCCGGCGTACTGGGAGGAGCGGCGGGCTGCTGTGCACTGCTGTTCGTCTGTAAGTATGCTTTTGTGATTCGGACGCCTTCCTGCATGATGTTCTCCTGTTGATTGGAGAGCATAGACTTCAAAACAGTGACAAGCGTGTCACGAAGATCATGGGCCTTTATAAAATTCAGCACATTGTCCAAAGCACTCTGCTCAATGGGAGACTGTGCGAATAAACTGTAGAGGCATTGAGCCTTTTCATCGGGCGTAGCATCCAGAAAGGCGGAGTTGACCGCATTTGCCTGTGTGTCAAAGGACAGAGAGGCGGGGCCTGCTCCGGGAGAGCTGTCAACCAGATCGTTCTCCGGATAGGACATATAGTATTCTATATTTTCCGAATAGATATGATTGAAGTATGGGGAGAGACGTATGGCGTTAATTAATTCGGCGTCCTTTTTGAATTCTCCTCTGTCCGATACCTTCCTTCCGTATCCCAGTCCTGCGTCCTTCTTGTCGGCATAAATGGAGTCGTTGGCGGAGACAAATTCATCGTTCAGCCAGACGCCCTGGACATTTTGGCGCCTGCCGCCCTTCCAATGGCTGCTTACCATTGTTTCAATGCGGAACATATCTCGGGAATCCAGCAGCTCTCCGGACTCGGTAGTTTTATCTACGGAGAGGCTCATATCCTGAGTTTTTCCGGCGTTTTTGCCCACGGAATGAAAGTCCATGTCCAGCTTGCCCTTCTGAATCGTGTTTTCCTGACCGGCAATCCCCTTTTTCTCCCATTGTGCGGTAATTTTTTTGTGACTTTTGATGTTCGCCTTGGTATTGGGATTAGGAGGCGAGGTAATCTTGAAGGAGTTAGACTGGCCCAAGGTAAAATTGAGGCGCTGGGACTGGTACTGCTGCTCGGTAATGTTGCCCACATATTCCCGAATGTCTTTGGAGACCGCGCCGGTGATGCTTTCTGCGTTGATGCCATTACTGCCCTTTGTGCGCGTAAGCACATAATATTTCATAGCGGCGTCATCATATTGCTGGTAATACTGCCTGTACTTTGCATTTGCAAGCTCTTGCTTCCGGGTCTGCTGCCATTTATCGTAATGTTCGTCAAGACGGAAGGTTTCTTCTATTATTTTCTCCTTGTTTTCGGCAATCATCTTTTCCCGCTGGGCTACGGCTGCCTTCAGACCAATGACGTCATTTTCCGCACTGGAGGCTGTCCGGGACAGGGCGTCATAAGTAGCTTTTTTGGATGCTGCGGTTTCCTGAGCCTTTTTTGCCCTCTGACGGACTTTTTCCAGATATGCCCTGTCATCGGCCGAGTGCTTATGATGTTGGTTAAAGGTATCTACAGCCCTTTTATCCTCAAGATTCTGCCGGGATTTTGCAAGAAGGGAATCTTCTATGGCTTCGACCTCTGCGGCCTCCTTGCTGCCGGCCTTTAAATTTTTTCTGATGCTTCGGGCATAGGCCAGTTTTTCCATGTTGGCATTGGGATCATAGGCATCCATACGGGTCTGGGCATCTGCCATAAGAGATCTTTCATAAGCTCTTTTGGTAGCAAGATTTTCCCGGGAAGAGGCCTGATCATAATCGTTCTTTGCAGCATCCCGCTCTTTTCTGGCGACCTCAGCGTCCTCTTCCCGCTTGGCCAGCATATTTTCCTCCGCCTTCTTAATGGCGATCAGATCTTTGCCCTCCTGCTGAAAAGAGGAGATTCTTTTCAGGGAGAGGTCCATGGTGCTTTTTTTCTGGTTTTCCAGACGGTCTCCGATAGTAGCCGCCTCAAGCTGAGAATCCAGATTGGCCCTTACCATTCTGTTGAGCAGGGTGCGTTTTACCCCATCGAGAACCTCATTTCTCTCAGTGGAGTTATGATCCGCAGTATGTCCCCGCCCCATGGCAGAATGCTTGGTAGCGTTAAAGTCCTTGGCATTTTGGGAATATACGTAGGATTGAGGTTGAGTGGTCTGCTGGTGGGATGGCATGACAAACCTCCTTTCTGGTGTGAAACTGAAAAGATAATCTTATCAATGAGGTTGATGTTTTCGTACAATTCAATTATAATAAAAATTATACATTACTTAAATATAAAAGGAAAGAAAAATCTTTTCCATGTTTATTTTACTGCCGACATTTGTACCAAAGCCCGGGGGACGTCCAGGGCGAAGGGCTTCAAGCGCAGTGGAACGGAGGTAAGTATGAAAATAGAGAGAGTAGATGACAAAACCGTAAAGTGTTTTCTGTCCAACGAAGAGCTGGACGAATATGATATTGATTATAAGGACTTTGTTCTGCGCAGTGACAAGGCAAAGGTGGTCGTACAGGATATTATTGAGCAGGCGGCGGAGGAGGTAGGATATAAGCCTCCGCGGTTTGCCTTTGACCTGCAGATTATGATGTTGCCCGACCAGGGGCTTTTGCTGACCTTTTCGGAAAGGGAACCCTTTGACATCAAAAATGGGGAGCAGATCATAGAGTGCCTGAGGGAAATGAAGGAGGTTCTTCAAAAGACCAGAGAAAAAGTGGGTCTTACAGAGCAGGTGGAAAAAGGTGGACAAACGCCGCCTGAGAGAAAAAAGGACAAAGAGGAAGAGAAGCCCGGGCAAAGTCGGGCCGCAGAACGCCCTGGCTTTGCGGTTTTCTGCTTTGACAGTATCAGGGAGGTGATGGGGCTTGCCCTGGCGCTTCCGAACAATTTGCGGGTCTGCAGCACTCTTTATGAAATGGACGGCGTATATTATTTATATCTACAGAGAGGCGGGGCTTCCTATGAGCGCTACAGCAGAGCCTGTATTCAGGCGTTGGAGTTCGGAAGACTTTATGCTGCGGAAAAGGATAAGGTTTTACATCTGGAGGAGCATGGAAACTGCCTGATTGGGCAGAAGGCGCTGAAAAGGCTGCGCCTTGAATAGCGGAGGACACGTGGGAAAAACAGAAAGGCACCGATTTACGAAGGGAAGAACGGTCTCAAGGGCGCAGTCTGCGCCCTTTTTCTGTGAACAGTATAGAAGCAGCGCCGGATATTGCCGAATCGATATTTTAATTTTTGCTTTAATGCAATTTATATGACTTTATCTTGAAGGTTTTACGCAAATATATTATAGTAGATGAAAGAGCCGGAGGATGCTTTTGCAAAAAGGAGAAGCCTTTGATGTTTTTTAGGAGGATTGACTGGAGAGCTCAGATTGTCATGAGCTTGAAGATTGCAGTTGCAGCAGTTATATCTATTGCTTTGGCGGGAGAGCTGGGACTGCGGTACTCTGCAACTGCAGGCATTATTACGGTTCTTAGCATTCGAAATACCAAAAAAGAGACATTGAAAAGCGCAGTATACAGAGGGATTGCTTTTTTTTGCGCATTGGCGCTGGCGGCGTCTTGCTTTTTTGTATTCGGGTACACGCTTTGTGCATTTGCGCTATACTTGCTGTTGTTTGCATTATTATGCCTTTGCGCTGGCTGGAAGGAGGCCATAGCAATGGACTCCGTGTTGATTACGCACTTTTACGGAGAGAAGTCAATGTCTGGAGAGCTGCTGGTCAATGAGGCGATGCTTTTTTTGATCGGTACGGCAATGGGGATATTGGTAAATTTGCATTTGCACAGAAAGGAGGGGGAGTTTGCGCGTCTGGCGGATCAGGTGGATGACCAAATAAGAGAGATTCTCCGCCGAATGTCCCGCTGGCTGCCAAGAGAAGATAAGGCGGATTATCATTCCCATTGCTTTGAAAAGCTTGAAGAAGCCTTGGAGAAGGCAAAGCTCTGCGCTGCGGCTAATTATGATAATCATTTGTTTGGCAGGGACAGCTATGAGCTGGACTATATTCGGATGAGAGAGAGGCAGAGTATCCTGCTGCAGGAAATTTACAGTAATATTAAAAAGCTTGAACATCTGCCGAAGCAGGCGGAACAGGTAGCGGAGCTGATCGGTGAGATTGAGAGAGGCTATCACAGGGAAAATACCGTAGAAGGGCTGTTGGAGAGACTACAGAGGCTGTTTCTTGAGATAAAGGGACAGAGTCTTCCTGTGAGCAGAGAGGAATTTGAAGCCCGCGCCATACTTTTTTATATTTTAATGCAGCTGAGAACTCTTTTGCAACTGAAAAGAGATTTTATTTTATCCAGATGAATTTATTGACTGAGCCTCTGGGAGGCTCGGGAACGGAGGAAAAATGGCAAGGTTTGTACAGGATCTGGTATTGAATAAGCCGGATGATTTTGTGTATTTTATAATGAATGATTATCTTCAGAAAAACAGTTTCGTTATGTCCGACTGGAAGGGAGAGCCTGCGTACCGGGCAGGAGACGCAATGGTTGAGGGGTTTAAATATCTGAAATGGTCCTATGCCGATGGGAAGTTCCATCTGGAAGCTTGGCTGAAGGGCAATCTTGGCCAGGAGTGGGGGCTTGACGGCTTTGTGGCATGTCTTATCAAAAAGCCTTATAGGGAAAGTCTGACTCAGCTGCTGCAGGTTTTGACGCAGCCGCTGCCTGATTCCGCACAGTGGCAGGGGGCCGGAGAAGCCCAGGAGGGAGCTCCCATGCCGAATGTGATTCCTGTGCAGACGGTTGACAATTATAAGGCTGCGCAGCAGGCTCTTGTCTTAGGAATTCTCTCTATTCCTTTTGGAATTTTCTGGCCCCTGATCGGTGTGCTTTTGGGGGCTATTGGCGCGGGGAGAGCCAGAATGGGAAAAGGCTCCAGCAAGGGGAATCTGGCCACAGCGGGAAAGATTTGTTCCATTGTGGGAATGGTTCTGGCGTTTGCAAGCTTGGGACTAAGCATCATTATCAATATTTTCAATATTATGCTTCTGACAACTTGAAGCGGTTGTTTTGTATTCTCTTGACAAAAAGGACGGGATGCACTACAATCACATACATAACAAAAACGACTGTGAAGAGGATTAGTACGGACGGGAAGCTTTCCAGAGAGAGGACGTGGCATGTATTTGCGGCTGAGAGGTCTTTAGGCGGAAGGTTCGGAACCTGCCTTGGAGTCCTGTATGAAAATACAGCGTAAGCCGGCGTTAACGGTATAAAAGCCGGATGCAGTCTGCATCAAATAGGGTGGTACCGCCGAGCCTTCGGTCCCTTGTCAGGGACGAAGGCTTTTTAATTCCTAATAAATTATTGAGAATCAAAAGCTGTATGGCGTACTTTTTATTGTTGTCGGCCGGAGAGCGAAAGGAGAAATATAATGGCAGAAAAGAAGATGGTGGAAGCGATTACATCCATGGATGCGGATTTTGCCCAGTGGTACACGGATGTGGTAAAAAAAGCGGAGCTGGTAGGCTATACCAGCGTAAAGGGCTGTATGGTTATTAAGCCTGCCGGATATGCGATCTGGGAGCTGATTCAGAAGCAGCTCGACGAAAGATTCAAGGAGGCGGGAGTGGAGAATGTTTATCTGCCCATGTTTATTCCAGAGTCCCTTTTGCAAAAGGAAAAGGATCATGTGGAAGGCTTTGCTCCTGAGGTGGCCTGGGTCACCCATGGAGGCATGGCAAAGCTGCAGGAAAGGCTTTGCGTCCGGCCCACCTCGGAAACGCTTTTTTGTGATTTTTATAAAAATGATATTCATTCCTACCGTGATTTGCCCAGAGTGTATAATCAATGGTGCTCTGTAGTCCGCTGGGAAAAGGAGACGAGACCCTTTCTGAGATCCCGGGAGTTCTTGTGGCAGGAGGGCCATACGGCTCATGCCACCGCGAAAGAGGCGGAGGAAAGAACCATTCAAATGCTGAATATCTATGCCGGGTTCTGTGAGGAGGTTTTGGCAATTCCTGTCATCAAGGGCCAGAAAACGGATAAGGAAAAGTTTGCGGGAGCGGTGTCCACTTACACCATAGAAGCTCTGATGCACGACGGAAAAGCGCTGCAGTCAGGCACGAGCCACAATTTTGGGGATGGCTTTGCGGAAGCCTTCGGCATTCAGTTTGCGGACAAGGATAATACCTTAAAGCACGTGCATCAGACCTCCTGGGGAGTATCCACCAGACTGCTCGGCGCTCTTATCATGGTGCATGGTGATAACGAAGGTCTTGTGCTGCCTCCCAGAGTAGCGCCCATACAGGTGTGTATTGTTCCCATTCAGCAGAAAAAAGACGGGGTTTTGGACAAAGCATATGAGCTGCGCGACAGGCTCAAGGGGAGCTTTCGCGTAAAGGTGGATGACTCTGAAAAGACTCCTGGCTGGAAGTTTGCGGAAGCGGAGATGCGGGGATATCCCATACGCATAGAGATCGGTCCAAAGGATATTGAGGCCGGGAAGTGTGTGATCTGCCGCCGGGATACCCGGGAGAAAACGGAAGTATCCTTGGATGAGCTGGAAGTCCGGACGGGTGAAGCGCTGGATGCAATGCAGAGGCAGATGCTGGAGCGGGCAAGGATTCACAGAGATCAGCATACCTATTCTGCAGCAGGCATGGAGGAATTTGAAAGGATCTTTCACGAAAAATCCGGTTTTGTGAAGGCAATGTGGTGCGGCAGCCGAGAGTGTGAGGACGCCATCAAGGAAAAGCTTAGTGTGACCAGCCGCTGTATGCCCTTTGACCAGGAGCGCATAGCGGATGCCTGCGTGTGCTGCGGCAGACCGGCCAGGAAAATGGTTTACTGGGGAAGAGCCTACTAAGGTAAAAGGCTTTGTAAAGAGCGTAAATGCTTCAGAATGGAGGAAAAGATGATTCATACTGTTTATGAACTACACGAGGAAGGATCTTTGCCGGGAGCGCGACTGATTACTTATATTCAGGATGCTTCCGACTCTATGGCGATTGGAAAAAGGCCTCTTGTACTGGTCTGCCCGGGAGGCGGATATGCCAGAACCTCAGACAGAGAGGGGGAGCCTGTTGCGTTAAAATTTTTGGCAATGGGCTATCATGCCGCTGTATTGAGATATTCCTGTGCACCTGCGCGGTTTCCCACATCACTTCTGGAGCTGGCGGCCTCCGTGGCCTTGATCCGGAAAAATGCGGAAGAATGGAGTGTGGACTCTCAAAAAATCATTGTCCAGGGGGCTTCGGCGGGAGGACATCTGGCAGCCAGCCTGGGAATGTTTTGGGACGAGAATTTTCTTGCAGAAGGAATCGGGCTGACAGACTCAGACCATGAGCTTCTTCGCCCCAATGGAATGATCCTGTGCTATCCTGTGATCACGTCAGGAGAATTCGCTCACAGAGACTCCTTTGCGTGTTTGCTGGGAGACGGGCAGGATCAGCTTAGAGAAAAGCTTTCTCTGGAAAAAAGGGTGAACGCCAAGACACCTCCGGCGTTCATCTGGCATACCTATACCGACCAGTCTGTTCCGGTTGAAAATTCTCTGCTTCTTGTAAACGCTCTGCGCAGAGCGAATATATCTACAGAATTTCATATGTATCCTAAGGGAGAGCACGGACTGTCTCTGGCCAACCATCTGACGGAGAACAGTGATGGACAAGGTGTTCAGGAGGAATGCACTTCCTGGATAGAGCTGGCCCATACTTGGGTTAAGGGGATAACTCATGATATACTTACTGTAGAAAAGGGTTGAGAAAGATTCAGTGGCGGACAGCGGACGGCTGAGTCTGCGCCGATTCTATTCCGGGCTGAAAAATGAGAACACAGAGGTATAGCGGATGAATTATATTGTATTGGATTTGGAATGGAATCAAAGTAGTTCGGGAGAGGAAAAGCAGACGGTTCATCTGCCCTTTGAGATCATTGAAATCGGCGCCATAAAGCTAAATGATAAAAGCGTTATGATAAATCAGTTTCATGAGCTGATCAGACCCACTGTATATCGGGAAATGAATGAGATTACGGGTCAACTGCTTCACATGGAAATGCAGGAGCTGGAGAAAGGGCTGTCCTTTCCCCAGGCAGTGAAAGCCTTTCTTGAGTGGTGCGGAGAGGGAGAGTATTTGTTTTGTACCTGGGGGATGCAGGATCTTACCGAGCTGCAGCGCAATATGGAATATTACAAAATGACGCCTTTGTCGGAGGGGCCGGTAGCCTTTCTAGACGTGCAAAAGCTGTTTGGGATTGCATATGAGGACAGAAAAACAAAGAGGTCTCTGGAATATGCCATTGATTTTCTTGGTATGGAAAAAGAGATACCCTTTCATAGAGCCTTCAGTGATGCTTATTATACTGCGAAAATATTCTCAAAGATTCTAACGGAAAATGAGGATATTGTTAAAAACGTATCCTACGATGTATTTCATCCTCCTAAAACCAGGAAGGAGGAAGTAAAAGCACAATTTGATACCTATATGAAATATATTTCCCGACAGTTCGGCGATAAAGCGGAGGCCATGGCCGACCGGGAGGTGATTTCCAGCAAATGTTACCTCTGCCACAGAAATCTGCGGAAAAAAATAAAGTGGTTTACCGCAAACGGAAGACATTATTATTGTGTTGCCTACTGCGAAAAACATGGGTATTTAAAAGGGAAAATCAGAGTCAGGAGAACGGATGGAGGAAAGTTTTACGTTGTCAAGACCACAAAATTTATTACTGAGGAGGAGGCGGATGCGATTGCTCTGCGCCGGGAACATTCAAGGGAGCTGAGAAAAAGGCATAAGAAGAAGAATCAGGCTGAGAACCATGGGTGAATGCACATTGTGCTGATGCCAGGACAGAAGAATACCTTTCAGGGATTGCGGCCTTAGTCGTAATCCCTGTACTTTGTGAAAATATTTTTCCTGCGTCGGCGTTTAGCCCGGCGGATCTGAGTCTGTCGCTTTCTGCGGAGAGTAGCGTTTACGGTCTGCTTACGTCCTGGGCGTCTGCGCCGGCGCAGCAGCCAGGAAAAACGATTGCTTCGCCCGGAAAACTGATGCGTCTTCACGAAAATTCCCAGGCCTATTATAAAAATCAAAACTGCAGCAATACCCAGTATCCAGAGAGAAACCTTGACCACATTGACAAAAATCACAGAGGAGCCCTGAGAAGCATCCTCGCCTTCGTCTGTCTGGGAATCATTATCAAAGGAGTACACAGAGGTCTGGTCTGAAACGAAATCCAGAGAAGCGGAGCCGATAAATACATCGTGATAGGTATAGGTGATAAGCGCCGCCTGATCCTCGCTCTCTGTATCATACGAAATGGTGGAAACAGTGTCCTCAAAATCCGCTGTTTTGGGAAGAACGATATAGTCGTCCTTATTCAAAGAAAGCAGAGGCTTGGAGCTGCCGAAAATATCATTTTCGCTGTAAAAAAATCCGGCATCTTCGATGTTGTATTTTGTTTCCGTCTGTGAAATATTTACCTTCTCAAAATTACTGAAGCCATATTCAAACAGGGATATGGTGTCTTCATACTGAAGAGGGCTTTCATCCTTTAAAACCACGCAGATCAAGCGCATTCCATCCTTTTCCGCACAGGTGACCAGGCAGCTTCTTGCTACAGAGGTATAGCCGGTCTTTACACCTACCAGATATTCGTAGGCATACTCTCCTCCTGGTAGCATTTCATTGGAGTTTGACTCCACAATATTGTCAGGCTGCTTGTCCGAGGGGGGAATGCGCAGCATGGTGGTGGTGGAAATATTACAGAGCATTTCGTTGGCAAAAAAAGCTCTGCCAATCTGCGCCAGATCATATGCGCTGGTGTAATGATTTTCGTCGGGCAGACCATTTGGGTTGACAAAATTGGAATCCACACAGCCAAGCTCTGCGGCCCTCTGATTCATCTTTTCCGCAAAAGCTTCGATGGAACCGCCGATGTGTTCCGCCACGGCATTGGAAACCTCGTTGGCGGAGCGGATGAGAATAGCGTTGAGGCACTGTTCCATTGTGAGTTCCTCACCCTCGTCTATGGCTATATGGTTGCTGCTCCGGTCAATGCTGAAGACGGCATTGTGGGAGAAGGTTACTATTTCATCCAAACTGCATTCTTCCGCAGCGATAAGGGTTGTCAGAATCTTGGTGGTGCTGGCAGGGTATTCCCGCTGGTGTATATTTTTGGCATAAAGAATGGCGCCTGTACCCGCATCTATCAGGATAGCGGCCTCAGCGCTTACGGCAGGCCCCGTCGGCCAGTTTTCCACAAGATTGGACTGAATCTCCATTGCCCTCTGGGCTGCAATGCGGGCCTCAATTTCATTTTCCGCTGCCCAGACGGAAATTCCCTGGGAGAAACACAGGGATAAAATGAACAGAAATAAAACTGTCAGTTTGATAGATTTATGAAATAAACGTGATATTATAGTTTTTGACAGCGTATTTTCTGAAAAGTCTTTTTGCATGGCGTGAATCCTTCTTGTAAACAAAAAAATAGGGCGTTGAAGCGTCTGCTAATTATCATACACCATTTTAAAGGAAAACCATAGTAAAAAAGTGTATGGAAATATCGTACATAATTGACAATATCTTCCGGATAAAGTAAATTGTTTATGGAGGAGATCATATGAGACTACGCAACATTACCGGTTCCCGGGAGATGATTGCCCAAAGCCCCTATGTGGTGAAGGAGGCAGTGCTGGAGCAATGTCCGGGAACATGGCATGAGCTGTTTGGAAATACTCATCCTATTTATATTGAAATAGGTATGGGAAAGGGCAGATTTATTCATACTATGGCTAAGGAGCATCCTGACATTAATTATGTAGGGATAGAAAAATATTCCAGCGTTCTGCTGCGGGCCATTCAGAAAATGGAAATGGAAGAGCTTCCGAATTTGAAATTTATCCGCATGGATGCGGAGGATATTACCAAAGTCTTTGGTGCGGACGAGGTGGACAGGATCTACTTGAATTTTTCCGATCCATGGCCTAAGGATCGTCATGCCAAGCGGCGTCTGCCTTCCAGAGAATTTCTGGCGCGCTATGACTTGATTTTAAAGAAGGAAGGCTGCCTGGAATTTAAAACGGACAACAGGGAGCTGTTCGACTTTGCAATGGAGGAACTGGAGCCTGCGGGGTGGAGAGCGGAAGCCGTTACCTACGATCTGCATCGGGATCATGCTCTGATGCAGGGAAATGTCATGACAGAGTATGAAGAAAAATTCTCTGCCCAGGGTAATCCGATCTGCAAATATATCATATCCAGATAATATATTTCAATGTATTCCGGACAAGCTGGAAGCTGAGCCTGCTCCTGCGCCGTGCATGCAGGCATCAGAAAAAGAGAATCAATGTCTCCTATCATTATTTGATGTTATGATCCCGAAATATTATAAACATTCAATTATTGAGACGGCGCAGAATGGAGGAAAAATGGAACATATATTTACAACGGCAAATTTTGAGGAAGAGGTATTAAAATCAGATCTGCCGGTTTTGGTAGATTTTTATGCGGACTGGTGCAATCCCTGCAAAATGATGGCGCCTGTGGTGGAATCCCTTGCAGAGGAGCTTGCGGGCAAATGTAAAGTGGGGAAATGCAACATAGACGAAAACCTCCCTGTGGCGCAAAAATACCGCGTGGCAAGCATTCCTACTTTTATAGTATTTAAAAAGGGCGAGCCCGCAGCTACCTTTATGGGGGCTATGCCGGCTCAGACACTTCGCAGCCAAGTGGAGAAGGCGCTGTAACAGGAAACAGAGGGGGCGGCCATGAAGGAAAACGCAAACACGACAAAAAGTAGCACAGATTCCACTTTTGCGCTGCAGGAAGGCCGGAGATTTTTGGGCAGCCTTTTGGGCGCGTTTCTCTATGCGGCGGGCATCAACCTGTTTGTGGTGCCCGCCGGCTTGTATTCCGGGGGCGTTATGGGCATCTGCCAGGTGATTCGTACTCTGCTGCTGGAATATCTGAATCTGTCCTTCGGCAGTGTGGACATTGCAGGTATTATATACTATCTCATCAATATTCCAATATTTATGCTTGCATATACCCGCATAGGAAAAAGATTCTTTTTCAAGACACTTGCCGCGGTCACAGCGGTTACCGTGCTTTTATCCCTGATACCAACCAGGATCATTGTGGAGGATCAAATGGCCGGATGCGTGGTGGGGGGGCTTGTCTCCGGCGCGGGAGTGGGGATACTTCTGCGCATGGGCTCCTCAGGAGGCGGAATGGATGTAATCGGTGTGCTGCTTGCCAGGTGGAAGCGGGACTTCAGCGTGGGAAAAATTAATCTTCTGGTGAACCTTGGGCTGTACGCTGCCTGCCTGTTTTTATTCGATGTGGAGATTGTGGTTTATTCTGTTATTTTTGCGGCTGTATATTCCGTCGCCATGGATAAGGTGCACACACAGAATATTAATGTGGAGGTAAATGTGATTACGAAAGCGGATACGGCAGCTTTGGAGGAGGAAGTGTTTCAAGAGCTGGGAAGGGGCATTACCAAATGGGCGGCCCAGGGGGCTTATACCCGGGAGAAGTCCGGAATATTGTACATTCTCCTGTCAAAGTATGAGGTAAACAGGCTGAAGACCATTATTCACCGCCACGATCCCCAAGCCTTTATCGTGGTAAACGAGGGTGTCAGTGTGGATGGAAACTATTTGAAAAAACTTTAGAATAAAAGAACCACTTTAATGAAAAGGGGCCAATCCATCCGTGCCGGATGTGATTTGGCCCTTTGCTGTTTTAAGGTTTTTGAATAGGACTTTTTTAAGGCAGGAAAGGCTGGGAAAGTGGTGTATGGCTTATTCCTTTTTCATTTGGATAGGGATGCTGGGTTATAATCCGCCTTATGCCGATGATCCTTTAGGGCTGCGGCGATAAAGCCCTTAAATAGCGGATGAGGTCTGTTGGGGCGGGATTTCAGCTCCGGGTGTCCCTGGGTGGCCACAAAGAAGGGGTGCTCAGAAAGCTCGCACATTTCCACAATGCGCCCGTCGGGAGAAGTGCCGGAAAGGTGCATACCGTGGGCTGCAAGTACGTTTCGATAATCATTGTTTACCTCATAGCGATGACGGTGCCTCTCATAAATGGTCTCTTCTCCGTATAATTCATAGGCCCTGGAAGTCTTGTCCAGAACGCAGGGGTAGGAGCCCAGCCTTAGGGTGCCGCCAATATCTTCCACGCCGTTCTGATCGGGCATAAGGGCAATTACCGGATGGGTGGTGGCGGGATTCAGCTCCACACTGTGAGCGTCGGAATATCCTATAACATTGCGGGCATATTCCACGATTGTGAGCTGCATACCGAGACACAGTCCCAGAAAAGGCTTGCTGTGAGTTCTGGCATACTGGATAGCAAGGATTTTACCCTCAATGCCCCGGGAACCAAAGCCGCCGGGAACAAGAACACCGCTGCAGTCTTCCAGCAGTTCTTCCACATTGTCGGCGGTGAGGGCTTCTGAGTCGATCCATTTGATGATAACAGTGGCATGATTTGTGATTCCTCCGTGTTTTAATGCCTCTACAACGCTGATGTAGGCGTCGTGCAGAGAGACGTATTTCCCAACCAAAGCCACCGTTACTTCTTCTGTGGGATGCTTCAGATCATTCACCATGGCGATCCAGTCTTCCAAATCCGGCTCGGGACATTCCAGATGAAGACATTCGCAGGCCACCTGAGCCAGACGCTCTTTTTCCATGGCGAGCGGAGCCTCATATAAATATTCCACGTCAAGATTCTGAAGAACCCGGCTGCTGGATACATTGCAGAACAGAGCTATTTTATCCTTGATTCCCCGGTCAAGAGGGCGCTCGCTGCGGCACACGATGATGTCGGGCTGGATACCCATTCCCTGTAAATCTTTTACGCTGGCCTGGGTGGGCTTTGTCTTGAGCTCCTGGGAGCATCGAAGATAGGGAATTAGTGTTACATGGATGAGTATGGCGTTTTCATGGCCTACTTCATGCTGAAATTGACGGATGGATTCCAAAAAGGGCTGGCTCTCAATATCTCCCACGGTGCCGCCCACTTCAATAATGGCAATGCGGGTGCCGGAGTCTGTAAAGTTTCGGTAAAAGCGGCCTTTGATTTCATTGGTGATATGAGGGATCACCTGCACGGTGCCGCCGCCGTAATCCCCTCTGCGCTCCTTCTGAAGAACGGACCAGTAAACCTTGCCGGTGGTTACATTGGAGTTTTTATCCAGATTTTCGTCGATAAATCTTTCATAATGTCCCAGATCAAGATCGGTCTCCGCCCCGTCGTCGGTGACAAACACCTCTCCGTGCTGAATGGGATTCATGGTGCCCGGATCGATATTGATATAGGGGTCGAATTTCTGCATGGTTACCTTATATCCCCGAGCCTTGAGAAGCCTTCCCAGGGATGCGGCGGTGATTCCCTTTCCCAGTCCGGAGACAACGCCTCCTGTTACAAATACATATTTTACTGACATAGTGCTACCTCCTGTAAATCATAGTTATGTGTATTCACGGTTTCCCGGACGCTTATGCCGCCTTGCCCGTCCAATGGCCGTACACCAGCCCATGCAAGAAAGACTGACGCACAGCCGCTATTCGGGCTTTACTGAAAAAATATAAAGAGGCCCCTTGAGGAGCCTCTTTGCTCAATCATTTTTCTTTAGTTGTGATACAGCTTTTGGGACTGGTAGTCCGGCTCACAGGTGAGGTTGACTCCCAGCTTACGGAACACATTGGTATCAATCTGAGATAAGATCACACTGGAATGAACTTCTGAACCTTTCAGGCTTTTCAACTGTTCGATGGCCTTTTTGGCTTTGTCGTCCGAGGCGGCGCAAATGGAGAGCGCAATTAGGATTTCATCAGTGTGCAGCCTGGGATTCTTATTCCCCAGATACATAACCTTCAGATCCTGTATTGGGCCTATGGCGGTGGGAGAAATCAACTGTACCTGATCCTCAATTCCGGCCAGGGTCTTTAGAGCATTTAAAAGCATTGCGGAGGAAGCCCCCAGAAGCTCGCTGGTCTTGCCGGTGATTATGCGTCCATCGGGAAGCTGGATGGCCGCCGCCGGTTCGCCTGTGGCCTCCGCCTTTACCTTTGCCGCGCTGATTACCGGCCTGTCCTCCACGGTGATACCGGCTTGTTTCATTAAAAGCTCGATTTTATAAATCTGCTCCTCATCTGCGGTTCCCTGCCGTTTTTGACACAGAGCGCCATAATATCTTCGGATAATCTCCTGGTTGGCGGCCTGCCTGACCGCGGTATCATCAGTAATAGCAAATCCGGCCATGTTAACGCCCATATCCGTGGGAGACTTATAGGGACATTTCCCCATGATTTTTTCAAAGGTGGCCCCGAGCACGGGGAAAATCTCCACATCACGGTTATAGTTTACGGTGGTTTCGCCGTAAGCGTCCAAATGGAAGGGATCAATCATATTGACGTCGTTCAGATCCGCTGTTGCAGCTTCATAAGCAAGATTAACGGGATGCTTCAGAGGCAGATTCCAAACGGGGAAGGTTTCATATTTGGCGTATCCGGCCTGGATCCCGCGTTTGTATTCGTGGTAAAGCTGGGAAAGGCAGGTGGCCATTTTGCCGCTGCCTGGGCCGGGGGCTGTGATTACTACCAGGGATCTGGTGGTTTCAATATACTCGTTTCTGCCGTATCCCTCGTCGCTGACAATAAAGGGAATATTGGATGGATACCCGGCGATAGGATAATGCCGGTAAACCTTCATGCCCAGAGATTCCAGCTTTTTTTGGTAAGCAATGGCGCTGGGCTGTCCGGCAAACTGGGTCAGGCATACGCTGCCCACGTAAAGGCCGTATCCCCGGAAGGCGTCTATAAGACGAAGCACGTCCAGATCATAGGTAATTCCAAGATCAGAACGGATTTTGTTTTTCTCAATGTCCGCGGCATTAATGACAATTACAATTTCTGCCTGATCCTTCAGTTGAGCCAGCATATTGATCTTACTGTCCGGCTTGAAGCCGGGCAGCACTCTTGACGCGTGATAATCGTCAAAGAGCTTTCCTCCGAACTCCAGATAAAGCTTTCCTCCAAAGGCGGAGATGCGTTCTCTTATTTTTTCGGACTGCATTTTCAGGTAAATGTCATTGTCAAAGCCTTTTTCCATCTGGTTCTCCTATTCTATAAACATCTACCTGTTATCATACAAAAAAAATCTCTCAAAATCAATGGAAAATCCCCCGGAATTTAAGAAAAGTTTAAGAGATATGTGTTTTTTTTCATATTTACGCTATTGATTTATCCAACTGTTCTCTCTATAATGAAATAAGTTCAGCATCTGAATATCGCAGAGAATCAGATTACTTTTTATCAAAGTGCATAAACTATCATCGGGAAATGGAGTTACTATGGATAATAACATGAATCAATACGATAACGGAGGGGGCTATAACAATGGCAACAGGGGAAACGGCCAGGGCGGAAATGGAGGAGGACAGCCTCCCAAAAAACCGAGTATGATGATGCTTCTTTTGGCTGCCTTGAGTACGGTGCTCATTGTGTTCATGCTGTGGAATCTGCTTTTTGGGGATTCCACCGGCGCCCAGAGCGTAAGTTATACGGAGTTTCTACAATATTTAAATGAGGACAGAGTGGAGTCCGTGCAGGTACAGAGCACGGGCGTGGTTCTGTTCACTCTGAAGCAGGAGGAAAACGGGGACGGGCAGACATCTCCCCAGCCCGGTTATCCTCTTTATATGTCGCAGTTCCAGGTACAATACTCCACGGTGCTGATGGAGGATCTGGACACCCTTACGGCCCGCTTGGAGGAGCATGGAGTGGAAGGAACCCGGATTTTATCCGATAATTCAGGGATGATCCTTAATATTCTTCTGTCCATTGTGCTTCCGGTGCTTTTAATGTGGCTTCTCTTCAGCGTTGTGTTCCGCAAGATGGGCGGGAGCGGCGGTCCCATGGGAGTTGGAAAAAGCAATGCCAAAGTTTATGTTCAGAAGGAAACGGGGGTAACCTTTAAGGACGTGGCCGGAGAGGATGAGGCAAAGGAATCTCTGGTGGAGGTAGTGGACTTCCTGCATAACCCGGGAAAATATTCTAAGATCGGCGCAAGACTGCCTAAGGGCGCCCTGCTGGTGGGGCCTCCCGGAACAGGTAAGACGCTGCTTGCAAAGGCGGTGGCAGGGGAGGCTCATGTCCCCTTTTTCTCTCTGACCGGTTCTGACTTTATTGAGCTGTATGTGGGCGTGGGTGCAAGCCGTGTAAGAGATCTGTTTAAGGAAGCCACAAAGAACGCTCCCTGCATTATTTTCATTGATGAGATAGACGCAATTGGCCGCAGCCGCGATTCCAAATACGGCGGCGGAAATGAGGAGAGGGAGCAGACCTTGAATCAGCTTTTGTCGGAAATGGATGGCTTTGACAGCTCCAAGGGAATTTTGATTTTGGGAGCTACCAACCGACCTGAAATTCTGGATAAGGCGCTTTTGCGTCCGGGCCGTTTTGACCGACGCATAATTGTGGATAAGCCGGATCTGAAGGGCCGTGTGGAAATATTAAAGGTGCATTCCAAAGATGTAAAAATGGATGAAACCGTGGATCTGGACGCCATAGCACTGGCTACCAGCGGGGCGGTGGGTTCCGATCTGGCAAATATGATCAACGAGGCTGCCATCAATGCGGTAAAGGAAGGCAGACAGTATGTAAACCAGCAGGATCTGTTTAACGCAGTGGAGCAGGTGCTGGTGGGCAAGGAGAAAAAAGACCGCATTATGAGCAAGGAGGAGAGGAAGATTGTGTCCTATCACGAGGTGGGCCATGCGCTGATCAGCGCTCTTCAGAAAAATTCCGAGCCGGTGCAGAAAATTACCATTGTGCCCCGAACCATGGGCGCTTTGGGATATGTGATGCATGTGCCGGAGGAGGAAAAATATCTGAATACGGAGGAGGAGCTTCGGGATATGTTGGTGGGCCTTGTGGGGGGCCGGGCCGCAGAGGAGATTGTATTCGGAAATGTGACTACGGGAGCTGCCAACGATATTGAGAAAGCTACAGAAATTGCCCGCTCCATGGTGACCAGGTATGGTATGAGCCGGAAATTCGGACTAATGGGTCTTGCCACCATTGAGAGCCAGTATTTGGAGGGAAGAGCGGCCTTAAATTGCAGCGACCGGACGGCGGCGGAAATTGACGCTGAGGTAGCGGATATTTTAAAGGAGAGCTATGAAAAGGCTCTGTCCCTGTTGCGGGAAAACAGAGAGCTCATGGATAAGCTGGCTCAATTCCTGATCGAGAAGGAAACCATCACCGGCAAGGAATTTATGGAAATATTTCGCAGGGAAAAGGGACTGCCTGAGCCGGAAAAAGAGGCGTCTGAAGAACCCTCCAAAGAGCCGCAGGAGAAGATGTCCCAGAAGGGGCAGCCTGAGAAACAGCCGGCAGAGGAACCTGATAATGCGGAGCTGGAACAGGAAAAAACAGATGAACTGGAGAAAAAGGAAGAAAACCAGGAAGGACAGGATACATCCATTGGTCTGTTTTCCGGGGGACGGCTGGACTGACAGAGAAATAAATCGATACAGGAAAGCTTTTGGGGATGTGAGGATCAGGGAATTCCACATCCCTCATTTTATTTCAAATTATGAAACAAAATATCATATATAAAACAAAATATTGAAGTTTAATTTCATACATTGTATAATAAGTACAATTTTAAAGGCTAATTACTCGATCATTTGTATGAATATGTCAAAAGTAAAATGAATTATGGAAAGTGTTATTGTCAGATTTCGAGAATACATGACTTCGGCAAGCGACACAGAAAAAGGAATTATTCAGTATGTGTTGGATAATATGGAAGAAGCGGTTCACCTGAATATCCATCAGCTGGCGCAGAAGTCCTTTGTGTCTGCGGCAACAATCACCAGGCTCTGCAGGAAAACGGGATTCAAAAATTATAAAGAGTATCAGCATCTGCTTGCGTGTGAGGTGGCTTTGAAGAAAGAAAAGCGGGTATGGGAGGATTTCGATATCCGCAGAGAGGATAGCTTGGACACGCTTGTGGGAAAGACTTTTTCCAGAAGTATCGCTTCCCTGGACGACACCAGAAATCTATTGGATACCGAGGTGCTGAGGAAATGCACGGATTTGCTGATTGAAGCGGAGAGTGTCACCTTTTTCGGTGTGGGAGCGTCGCTTCTGGTGGCTAAGGACGCTTATCTGAAATTTATTCGCGTCAACAAAAAGTGTCAGGTATATGAGGATCAGGATATTCAGATGGTGCTTGCAACCAATATGAAAAAAACGGATCTGGCGGTGGTGATCAGCTATTCGGGACGTACGAAAGCGGCAGTGGACTGGGCTGGAGTGCTGAAAAACAACGGGGTGCCCGTTGTGGCCATTACTGGGTTTGCGGAATCGCCTCTGGTAAAGCTCGCAGATCATAATCTTTATGTGAGCGCTACGGAATATCATTTTAAGTCGGGGAAATTGGCGTCCAGAATTTCTCAGCTTGCCATTATTGACGTACTGTATCTGGCCTATATCCAGAGAACGCACGATGAAAGCTCAGATGCGCTGCAGAACACCTATCTTACTAAAAACGGGAGGGGCGAATGAGTAAACTGAACCTTGCGGAATTAACAACAGAAAAAAGGAATCCGGAAACTATGAATCTGGATGAAATGAGAATTGAAGACATTCTCTGTGTTATGAACAGGGAAGACGAAAAAGTAGTAAAGGCAGTAAAGGCCGTTCTTCCAAAGGTTGCGGAAATCATTGGTTTTACGACGAAAAGCCTGAAGGCCGGGGGAAGAATTATCTACATCGGAGCGGGCACCAGCGGAAGGCTGGGAGTGCTGGATGCGGTGGAATGCCCTCCTACATTCGGAGTATCGGATGAGGTGGTAGTAGGTGTTATCGCAGGAGGAGAAAAAGCCTTTGTGAAGGCGGTGGAAGGAGCGGAGGACAGTCCCGAGCTGGGAGAGAGGGATTTGAAAGCCCTGAAGGTGGGGGCTGCAGATACGGTGATCGGCCTGACAGCCAGCGGCAGAACTCCCTATGTAATCGGAGCGCTGAAATATGCTTCTCAGGCAGGGTGCGCAACGGCATCCATTTCCTGCAATTCCGGTTCCGGAGTGTCCTCATATGCAGATGTGGCCGTGGAGGTGGATACGGGACCGGAGGTTTTATCCGGTTCCACCAGGCTGAAGGCCGGAACAGCTGAGAAAATGATCCTGAACATGATTTCCACAGTCAGTATGGTGGAGACGGGCAAGGTGTACAAGAATCTCATGGTGGACGTCAGACAGACAAATGAGAAGCTCATGGTAAGAGCGGAGAACATTGTCATGCAGGCTGCAGGCTGCTCGGGAGAGGAAGCGAGAAGAGCTCTGGAGGAGGCTGGGGGAGAGGCAAAGCCCGCCATCCTAAGCTTGCTTCTGAAGCTGGACATGAAAGAGACGAAATCCCTTCTGGAGGAAACGGATGGCAAGATCAGAAATGCGATTTCCCTTTACAAGTATGAGGGAAACCACTAAGAACGGAAGTTTGAAAGATTCTTTCAAATATTAAAAATGCAGTTATCAGGGTAAACCGGATGACAGCAAAAAGGAGGAAAACAATGAAGAAGAAATGGTTGGCACTTTTAATAGGAGCAAGCATGCTTATGGGAACATTGACCGCATGCGGCAGCGGGGAAGCTGCTTCCGAGTCCGGACAATCTCAGGCTTCTCAGACACAGTCACAGGAAACCGGAACCCAGGAAGCTGCTGCAGGTACGGGGGATGCCTCTGGAACAACGGATTTCGGGGGAGCGGAAATATCCGTGTGGGTTCCTCCTTATGCGTCTTCAGATGCGGCGCAGAATGATCAGGAATTTTGGGATGCTCAGTTTGATACTTTTGAAGCGGAAAACAACTGCACCGTTCACGTTGAAATTGTGCCTTGGGATGGATATATTCAGAAGATTACCACGGGGTTGACCTCCGGCGACGGTCCGGATGTGCTTTACATCGATACCCCTTATGACCTGGCGGCGGCAGGGGCGCTGGAGCCTCTTGAGTCTTATTTTACCGAGGAAGAGACCGCAAATTATATTTACTGGGATTTAGGGCAGATCAATGGAACCCAGTATCTGGCGCCCATGCTTGTAGGAAATGCCAGCATACTTTACTGCAACATGGATATCCTCAATGAGGCTGGAATTCAAGCGGTTCCCCAGACCTGGGAAGAATTTATGGACGCGTGTATGACGATTCAGGAGACCACGGGCGTACAGCCCTTTCTTCAGAGCTGGGGCGGAACGGTGGTTAAGGGCGTGATTACCACAAGCTTCCTTCCTTATTACTGGCAGGCGGGCGGTGAGTTTTTGGACAGCGAGGGCAAGCCCTCCATCAACAATGAGTATGGCTTGAAGACGCTGGAGTTTTTAAAGAGCTTTATGGATAACGGCATCTATAACGAAACCATTACCGCAGAGGATGACATTAAGACAAAATTCCAGTCCGGAGAGCTTGCGATGTATGTGGGAGATACGGGAAGCGCATCATCTCATACGGAAAAAGGAATTAACTGGGACTTTACGCCGGCTCTTACGGGAACGGATGGCATTCAGGCAACCTGGATTGCGGCAGACTCTTTGGCAATTGCATCCAACAGTGAGAATAAGGAGCTGGCAGCGGCGGCTATGAAGTATATGCTCAGCGCTCCGGTTATGGACGCTTTCCATGAGCAGATGTACGCAATGTGTCCGATCACCACGGATGCTGCATACTATGACAATGAAAGATTCCAGACCATGTATACGGAGCAGGCGGACATTTTCAATAACTGGCCCCAGTTTGAAAATGCGGATTCCTTCTGGGATATTTTGTTTAAGAATATTCAGTTCATGTACATGGGAGATATGACGCCTCAGGAGGTGCTGGACGACACCATGGCACAATATGAGTCTCAGATAGTTTAGATAAATTAATAGCATAGGTTTAAAAACGGATGGGCTGCCGGAGCCGAAAGCGTGGTATCTGTATCATACCAGCCAAGGCCCGGCAGCCTTTTCAAAATCGGAAGCGGCTTTTTAAGGGAGACAGAGATGGCAGGGAAAGGGAAAAAAACGAAAAGGACAAAGCGGCAGGCGTTTTACGGTATGCTGTATATTTTACCGGCGTTTGTTGTCATTATGACATTTTGCGTCATTACTATTTTTATGACGATGTATTACAGCCTTACGGATTTTAATATGTATTCGCCGCCTGAATTTGTGGGAATCAAAAATTATTTGACGGTGTTTCAGAATAAAACCTTTTATGCGGCGCTGACCAATACTGTGAAATACGTGGCTGTGACAGTGCCGGTTCAGGTTGTGCTGGCGCTGGGTATCGCGGCATTTCTGGCGGAGAAGCTCAGAAACTCCTATGGGGGATTTCTGCGGAGCGCTATGTTCATCCCCCAGATTGTATCTGCCATTGCTGCTTCGGCAGTTTGGAAGCTGATTTTCCGGACAGACGGAATTTTAAACAGCATTCTGGCGGTTTTTGGGTCCGAGGGGATGAACTGGCTGGGAGACAAGCAGCTGGCGTTTTTGTGCGTAGCCGTTGTTTCCATATGGAAAAGCGCCGGATATTTTCTGGTAATCTATTATGCGGGCATTATGGGCGTATCAAGCGAGCTGCATGAGGCGGCCATTGTGGATGGCGCGTCTGCCATGAAGCGCTTCTGGTACATTACCATACCCAGCGTGAAGCCCATCACTTATATGGTAATCACCCTGAGCGTTATCTGGTCCTTCCAGACCTTCGACGTAGTGTACCAGATGACCGGAGGCGGCCCAGGTACTTCCACTATAACTCTGGCCTATATGATTTATCAGTTTGCCTTCGCAAACTATAAGTTGGGATTTGCAAGCGCTCTTGCGGTTATTTTACTGCTGTTCGTGCTGCTGATACATCTGATCCAGGACATCTTTTTCAAGGAAAAAAAGGAGGCGTGATGCTATGAGAAGCAGAAAAAAGACAGGACCTGCCACCGTGATCGGCATAATACTGGTGACCTTCTTTGCAGTGCTGTGCATTGCACCTCTGATTTACATGTTCTTGCTGTCTTTGACTCAGTCTGAGACTACGCGCTTTGCTCTCAGCGATATCAGCTTTGACTTTATCAATTATCGGAATGTAATTTTCAGAAATGACTATGGAAGAGCTCTGCTTAACAGTGTGATTGTAGTGGTACTCTCCTGTATCTGGACGTGCCTGGTATCTGCCATGGCAGGATATGGATTCGAGAAAAAGCCCGTGCCTGGAAAGGAAATCGTCTACAAGATATTTATAGCCACCATGATGGTGCCTGGCCAGGTAACGATTATCCCCCTGTTTATCATTATGAGGGATATTGGCTGGCTCAATAGCTATCAGGCCCTGGTGATTCCTATGGCAGGAGCCTTCGGAGTGATGATGATGCGCTCTTTTGTAAAAAGCGTGCCCGATGTATTGATTGAGGCCGCGCAGATCGATGGCTGCTCTGAAATTTATATTTTTACCAGGATTGTAATGCCTCTGGTGAAACCGGCAACGGTATCTCTCACCATTTTTACCTTTGTTTCTGCCTGGAACGCATTTCTCTGGCCCCTGGTGAGCACCACAAAGAGCAGCATGTACACTTTGATTGTTGCTATGTCGCTTCTGGACACAAAGCTTGAGACCAATTACGGACTGATTATGGCAGGAGCCACCATTACCTTTATTGTACCCTTTGTTCTGTACTGCTTCCTGCAAAAGCAGTTTGTGGAAGGAATCGCTCTGGGAGGAGTAAAAGGATGAGCTTGTCTGAGATCATGCAGAAAAAGGAAAGGCTTGTGATTGGACTCATGAGCGGAACCTCTGCAGATGGGGTGGACGCGGCTTTAGTGCACATGGAAGGATGTGGCGAAAACACAAAGCTTCGGCTGATTGCCTACATAAGCGTCCCCTTTGAAAAGGATGTGCGGGAGCAGATTTTAAAAATTGCGGAGGGTAATTACGGAGGCAGCGCGGAGCTGTGCAGGATGAACGTGCGCCTGGGCTATCTGTACCTGGACGCATGTAAAAGGGTCTGCAGTGCGGCCAAAGTCAAGGAGAGCAGTGTGGATCTGGTTGGATGCCACGGGCAGACGGTATATCATCAGCCGTCGCCAGAAATCTATCTGGGGCAGGCTCTGACCTCAACTCTTCAGATCGGTGATCCGTCTGTTATCTGCGAGGGACTCGGAACCATTGCGGTTTCGGATTTCAGGGTCAGGGATATGGCCGCAGGAGGACAGGGGGCTCCTCTGGTGCCCTACACGGAATATCTGATTTATAGGGATCCCGGGCGGAATATTGCCCTGCAGAATATAGGAGGAATCGGTAATATCACTTATATCCCAAAGGGAGCGGGTCTCGGCGATGTGACGGCTTTTGACACCGGACCGGGAAACATGCTGATAGACGCAGCCGTTTCCAGATATTCCCAAGGGCGGCTTATTTTTGATCAGGAAGGCAGGATTGCCGCGTCTTATGCCTGGGATGAGAGGCTTTTGACCTGGCTTATGGAAGAACCTTATCTGAAGGAAAAGCCGCCCAAGACTACGGGAAGGGAACGTTATAACAGAGACTTCGTAGAAAAAGTATATACAAAGGCCGCTTCCCTGGGAGTGCAGGAGGGGGAGGTTTTGACCACGTTCACCAGGTATACTGCTCTGACCATAGCCTTTTCCGTAAAGGAATATCTTCCGGCAATACCTGAACGTTTGATTGTGGGCGGAGGAGGAAGCTATAATCTAACGCTTTTGCGCTTTCTGAAGGAGCTTTTGCCCGAGACGGAGGTTGTGACCAACGAGGAGATCGGATGGAACAGCGACGCCAAGGAGGCGGTAGCCTTTGCCATTCTTGCCAACGAGGCCGTGAGCGGAATGTGCAATAACGCACCCGGGGCCACCGGGGCGGCACATCCCGTTATTATGGGTAAAATCAGCCAATGAACAGGGGGATGAAAATGGAAATTAAGACATCAAAAAAAGCTTTTCCAGCTTTGTCCGAGATGACTCTGAACGAAAAGCTGGGGCAAATGCTGGTGACCGGTCTTCCGGGGGAGGATATGGACCAGTCGTTTGTGCGGCTTGTGAAGGAAGATAAGGTGGGGAATGTGATTTTATTCCGGGAAAATATCCGGGATGAGGAACAGATCAGAGAATTGTGCCTAAATATTCAGAGTCTGATGCGCCGGGAAACGGGCCTTCCGGCATTTATTACTTCGGATGAGGAGGGAGGAATTGTATCCAGACTTCCGGAGACAATGGGCAAAATGCCCTCCGCCATGGCTATTGCGGGACTTCGCAGCCAGGAGATAGTCCGCCGGGCGGCAAGATGCTGCGGTGCATATTTAAGAGAGCTGGGCGTCAATTTCAACCTTGCACCCGTATTAGATGTGAACAGCAATCCGGCAAATCCGGTAATCGGCATCAGAAGCTATGCCAAGACAGCCGTTGAGGCGGGAAAATACGGCTGTGCCGCAATGAAGGGATATATGGACGCAGGTATTCTCTGTTCCGGTAAACATTTTCCGGGACATGGAGATACCCGTACCGATTCTCATCTGGCGCTTCCGGTGATCGGTAAAAGCAGGGAGGAGCTGGAGGCGTTGGAGCTGATTCCCTTTAAAGAGGCTGTGGCGGAAGGAATTCCCGCCATTACCATTGCTCATATTGTGGTGGAAGGAGTGGACAGTGTGCCTGCCACTATGTCTGAGCGGATTGTGACAGGAATATTAAGGAAGGATATGGGATTTTCGGGGCTTGTGATTTCCGACTGCATGGAAATGAATGCCATCAGCAAAACTTATGGGATTGAAGAGGGCTGCATTCGTGCAGTGAAAGCGGGCATTGACCTGATTTTTATTTCTCATTTTCATGAAAAGGTCAGAAGCGCATTAAACGCGTTGAAAGAGGCGGTGCTATCAGGGGATATACCCATAAGCAGAATCGATGATGCGGTAAGCCGTATTCTGGATTATAAGAAAAAATATTTGTCGGAAGATGTGCGCTGCGTCCAAGCCGGAGAAGCCTACAGGCAGATGACGGGAGAGCTGTATTCTTCAGCTGTCCGAGAGGCTGTCCGTACGTCAAACGGAGAGGAGGAGAAAAAATTTTGTCTGGGGCAGTCGCCTTGCTTTATAGCGCCTCCCCACGGAAGAGCATCGCTGGTTTCAGATGCAGAGAAAGTCTTTGGCTTTGCTTCTTTTATGCAGAAATGTTTCGGCGGAACAGGTGTGGATATTTCTCTATCACCTGAAAAGGAAGAGATAGAGGCTATTCTTCGTGAGGCTGGAAAGGCGGACTCGGTGGTTGTGGGAACTGTGAACGCCACTGTGTATACAGGGCAGATGGAGCTTTTGAGAGGTCTGGAAAGTCTGGGACTGCCCATGGCATGCGCGGCTCTGCGAAATCCCTTTGAATTGGAGCCACTGTCTCCCAGGGTGTATAAGCTGCCATTATATGAATATACCGGACGGGCCATGAAAGCGGCGGAGGAATATTTGAGACTATGAGAGGAGAACTGGCTGCGGCGCTGGATAGCATTGTGGAAAAGTACCGCCAAAAGGGTTACTTTACCCAAGCGTCCTACGGAGTTTTTCAAAGAGATAAAATAAGCTTTCTGAACACATGCGGGGGAGCGGATAGGGGAACCAGCTTTGACCTGGCTTCTCTGACGAAAATTTATACAACCTTTTTGATACTCAGGGGGATTCAGGAAGGAAAGCTCAGCCTTGCGGAAAGTCCTCTGGGATTTCTGGAGATTCCTGCTTCTTGTAAAAAAGTGGCTGAATATCTGAGCCATGTCACCGTAGAACAGCTGATGACCCATACCAGCGGGCTGTGCGCATGGTACCCCTTTTATGTGGAAAAGGAAGAATTCTATCAGGTTCTTGAGAAGCTTGTGCCAAAAGAGAAAGGTTCAGAGGAGCCGGTCTACAGCGACTTGAATTATATGCTTCTGGGGAAAGCAGCGGAAGGCGTCTGGAAAATGGAGCTTTCCGAAGCGGTGAATAAAATCATCGCAAAGCCGTTGGGAATGGAGAGTCTGGCCTATTATCCGCCGGGCAGTGCAAGGAGAGGTAAAATTGCGGTTTCCGCCTACGACAACTGCACGGAAGAGGCAATGTGTAGAGAGAGAGGGCTTTCTTTCCAACATTTCCGCAAGCACGGAGCTCCTATATGCGGTGAGGCCAACGACGGAAATTGCTGGTATTATTTTCAGGGAATCAGCGGACACGCAGGATTATTTTCCAATGCAGAGGATGTGTGCAGGTTTGGAATGTTTTTTCTAAATGAAGATTCGGGGATTTTTGCTCAGGCTCAGAAGCCCCGGGCAGGTACAAGGGGGCTGGGTTTTGACACGGGATTTTTGTATCCCGGGGGCTGCGGTCATACAGGATTTACCGGAACGAGTTTGTATTTATCGGTTGAAAAGGGCGTCGGGGCCGTTCTATTGACAAACCGGCTGACCTGCGCGCAGAGTGCCGGGCTGCCGGATTTAAGAGAGCTCAGGCGTCAGTTCCATGAAAAGGTTGAAGAGAGTACAGGAGTATCGTGTAAAAAATAAACCTGTTAGTTTATTTTTCACACTGCGACAGTAGAAATCGTCTTCGCGAATTTCTATTGGGAAATTCCTACGCTGCGCTTCGGAATGGAGATTAATAAGGAATATATGGAAACGAGGAAGGAAAAAGGCAAAGGAACAATCCGGATGGGACAGGAACGGGATGTGCCTGCAATGGCGCATATTTTTCTGGAGGATCTGAGAGATATTTACAGGAATATTCTGCCCCAAAGCTATCTGGAGGGCCTGACGGAGGATGAAGCGCAGGAAACCTGGAGACGCTTTCTCAATAAGAAGGGGCATTTCTGCATTGTGCGGGAAGAGAATAAGAAGGTGGTAGGATTTGCCGGGTACAGACCGGATGAGGAAAGAGAGGACTGTCTCCAGCTTTCGTCCCTTTATGTAGACAAGGGGTATCAGGGCAGAAAAATCGGCAGCAGTCTGATCGCCGCCGTATTTCGGGAGGCAAAAAGGCAGGGCCGGCGCTGCGTATCCGTTTCGGCAGTGCTGGAAAATCGCAGGGCAAAGGGCGCCTATGAACATTTGGGAGCAGTTTTGGAAAAGGAGCAGAAATATTGGTTCGGCTCCAATTCGGTGGTCTGCGGTCGGTTTCTATGGCAATTGGACGCCTGCGGAAACTGGTGGCTGGAGGAAGAAGAACAGGAAAGAATCCCGGAACTGTCAGAAATGGAAAGGATTGCAGCGAAATGAAAATTACGGAAATAAAAGTTAGCAGAAAGAACAGCCCTCTGACCAGGCCTCTCAGAATTTCTCTTGGTACCATCACCCATTCTACCAGCATTGTGGCAGAGGTTATGACGGACGAAGGTATATGGGGGATTGGGGAAGGGGCGGCTTCTGCCTTTGTTACAGGAGAGACCATGGATGGGGCGCAGGCAGCCCTTAAAATGCTGGAAGAAGCGCTCCTGGGAGTGGATCCCACAGATCTGGAAAAAGTACATTGTATTATGGACCGGACTCTGGCTCACGCGCCGGTTGCTAAAGCGGCGGTAGACATCGCATGCTTTGATCTTCTGGGAAAAAAGGCAGGGATGCCTGTTTATAGGTTGCTGGGAGGCCATGAGGATCATCTGGAAACAGATATGACCATTGGGATTCAGGAGCCGGAGGAGATGGCACGGCTGGCGAAGGAGCATGTGGGGGAAGGCTTCCGGATTCTGAAGACAAAGGTGGGAACGGGAAAGGAACAGGATTTGAAGCGAATCCGCCTGATTCGGGAAGCCGTAGGGAAAGACATAAAAATACGCCTGGACGCAAATCAGGCATGGACGCCCAAGGAGGCTGTCCATATGCTGGAATGCCTGGAGGAATACCAGATTGAGCTTGTTGAACAGCCGGTGCCCCATTATGATATAGATGGCCTGGAATATGTGACCAGGCACAGTCGTATTCCAGTTATGTCGGATGAGAGCGTGTTTGATTCTCATGACGCCTTTCGCTTGGTGCAGCGTCATGCGGTGGATTATGTAAATATTAAGCTTATGAAATGTGGAGGGCTGTGGGAGGCCATTAGAATCAATGCTGTCTGTGAAGCGGCAGGGGTGGAATGTATGCTGGGGTGCATGGCGGAGGAGACTAATATCGGAGCCACGGCGGCAGCCAGCCTGGGAGCAGCTCTGAAAAATATTACCAGAGCGGATATAGACTGCCAGTTTTCCATTGCAGACTTTCCTGTGCAGGGAGGGATGCGCTGGGGGAAAGGCGGCCTGCTGAGTCTGCCCTGCGAGCCGGGGTTTGGATTTCTGTGAAGGCCCGGTCTGTGAACTGACTTTCAATCTTAAGTAATTTCCCATTATAAATGTCAATAACTTTTAGTTAATAACAATCTAAAATATCACAGTCTTGAACAGTTTTCACGTACTTGCTATAATGAACCGTAAGTGAAATATGTTTTGTCATAGCAAGCAGGGAGTCAAAAATGTTCCAGATAGAAGAAGAGCTGAAAAAGCTGCCGGGCAAACCCGGCGTATATATAATGAGAGACGAAAGGGATGTAATCTTATATGTGGGGAAGGCGGTAAACCTGCATAACAGAGTGCGCTCCTACTTTCGTGATAATATCGGCAGGGGCCCCATGATCGACAAAATGGTGTCCCTGATTGCGCGTTTTGAATACATTGTGACGGATTCAGAGCTGGAGGCTCTGGTGCTGGAGAATAATCTTATCAAAGAGTATTCCCCCAAATACAATACCTTGTTAAAAGATGACAAAACCTATCCCTACATCAAGGTGACTGTGGGGGAGGAGTTCCCCAGAATTTTGTTTTCCAGAACCATGAAAAAGGATAAATCCAAGTATTTTGGCCCATATACCAGTGCAGGCGCGGTAAAGGACACCATAGAGCTTTTGAATAAGCTGTTTTTGCTGCGTACCTGCAGCAGAAGCCTGCCCAGGGACATCGGTCAGGACAGGCCCTGCCTGAATTATCATATCAAGCAGTGCCTTGCTCCCTGTCAGGGCTATGTGAGCAGGGAGCAGTACAGGGAGCAGGTAAACGCTGCCCTGGAATTTTTGGGAGGCAATTATAACATGATCCTGAAGGATCTGGAGGAGAAGATGAAAAAGGCTTCAGAGGCTCTGGAATTTGAAGAGGCAGCCAGATACAGGGATCTTTTCAACAGCGTAAGCCAGGTGGCCCAGAAACAGAAGATCACCGAGGGAGTGGGAGAGGACAAGGATATTATCGCCCTGTACCAGGATGAGGCGGAGGCCGTGGTACAGGTGTTTTTTGTGCGTGATGGGAAGCTGATCGGAAGAGAGCACTATTATATGACGAATGTGCCGGAAAATAATAAGCCGGCAATATTGGAGGATTTTGTAAAGCAGTTTTATGCCGGAACGCCCTTTATTCCCAGGGAGCTGATGCTTCAGTATGAAATTAACGATGCGGTCTTGATAGAAAAGTGGCTTAGTGAGAGAAAGGGGGGGAGAGTTTATCTTCGGGTGCCCAAAATCGGAAGCAAGGAAAAGCTGGTGGAATTGGCTGCCCAGAACGCGAAGCTGATTCTCAATCAGGACAGGGAAAAGCTGAAACGGGAGGAGGGCAGAACCATAGGGGCGGTAAAGGAGATTGCCTCTCTTTTGGGGCTGCCTGGCATTGCGCGCATGGAAGCCTATGATATTTCAAATATTAACGGATTTGAGAATGTAGGTTCCATGGTGGTTTATGAAAAGGGGAAGCCTAAGCGCAGCGACTACCGGAAATTTAGAATCAAGAGCGTGTCGGGGCCGGATGATTACGCCTGCATGAGAGAGGTGCTCACCAGACGTTTTCTTCACGGCATGGAGGAAAGCCGTTTTCTGCAGGAAAAGGATCTGGATCAGGAATACGGAAGCTTCACAAAGTTTCCGGATCTGCTCCTTATGGACGGAGGCCGGGGACAGGTGAATATTGCCCTGTCCGTGCTTCGGGAGCTGAACATAAATATTCCGGTCTGCGGAATGGTTAAGGATGATCATCACAGAACAAGGGGGCTTTATTTTAATAATGCGGAGCTTCCCATTGACACCCATTCCGAAGCCTTTAAACTCATTACCAGGATACAGGATGAAGCCCACCGGTTTGCCATTGAATACCATAGGTCTCTCCGCAGCAAGGGACAGGTGAAATCTGTTCTGGATGACATTCCCGGTGTGGGACCGGCCCGGAGAAAGGCCCTCATGCGTCATTTTAAATCTCTGGAGGAAATCAGGAACGCCTCGGTGGAGGAGCTTATGGAGATGCCGGAGATGAACAGGGGCAGCGCCCAAGCCGTGTATGATTTTTTTCATAAAAAGGAGGAGGCGTCATATTGTTGTGAATGAGGAAGAAATTATTAGGAATATTTTCTTCACAGAAACCGGCCTCTGTGTTACAATCAAACTAATGTGAAGAGAAAAGAGGAGATCCTATGGCAAGCGTCAGCTTAACTCGTATCATTGAAAAAATGAAACTGGAAAATCTTACACCGGAGATCGATGTATCCAGTATCCGTATCACACAGCCGGATATAAACCGTCCGGCGCTGCAGATGGCTGGTTATTTTGAACACTTTGACGCCACAAGATTACAGATTATCGGTTTTGTGGAATATACTTATATGGAAGGCTTAAGCCAGGAACGCAAGAGAGAGATCTACGGAGAACTTATGACCTATGATATTCCCTGCATCGTGTTCTGCCGGGAGCTGAAGCCGGATCCGATTTTCATGGAAACGGCGCTTGAGCATCATGTTCCCCTGCTTTCCACCAGGAAGTCCACATCGGCCTTTATGGCTGAAATCATCCGATGGCTGAATGTAAAGCTGGCTCCCTGTATCTCCGTTCATGGGGTGTTGGTGGACGTATACGGCGAAGGAGTATTGATTACGGGAGAGAGCGGCATCGGCAAATCCGAGGCGGCGCTTGAGCTGATTAAAAGAGGACATCGTCTTGTTACCGATGATGTGGTGGAGCTGCGCAAGGTTAGCGACGACACTCTGATCGGCACAGCGCCTGACATTACAAAGCATTTTATTGAGCTGAGAGGAATCGGCATTGTGGATGTGAAGGCACTGTTCGGAGCATCCTCTGTAAAGGATACTCAAAATGTGGATTTAGTGATCCGCCTGGAGGATTGGGATAAGGATAAGGAATATGACCGGCTTGGGCTGGAGGAGAACTATACGGAATATCTGGGCAATAAGATTGTGTGCCATAATATTCCCATACGCCCGGGAAGGAATCTGGCAGTTATCTGTGAATCTGCGGCCGTGAATCACCGTCAGAAGAAAATGGGCTACAATGCGGCGCAGGAATTGTATACTCGCGTGCAGAATTCTCTGGCAAAGAGAAGAGAAGAAGGAGAAGACTGATGAGGGAGAGAAAAAACGGTCAATATGCGTTTGGAGTAGATATTGGCGGCACCAGTGTAAAGCTGGGACTATTTGATATCGAGGGGATTCTATTGGAAAAATGGGAGATCCCCACGGTAACGGCCAACGGAGGAGAAGCCATACTTCCCGATACGGCAAGGAGCATCCAGACAAAAATGCAGGAAAGAGGGCTTTCTGAGGAGGATTTGGCGGGGATCGGCATAGGCGCTCCCGGAGCCATTGATGATGAAGGGACTTTGGTGGTAGGAGCCGTAAACTTGGGCTGGGGAGCCTTTAGCATTCCCCAGGCCATGAGAGAATACTTCAGTGTACCAGTGAAAGCGGCCAATGACGCCAACGCCGCTGCTTTCGGGGAAATGTGGCAGGGCGGCGGAAAAGGCTGCAGAAATATGGTGGCAGTCACCCTGGGAACCGGCGTGGGAGGCGGCATTATTGTAAACGGACAGATCGTCACGGGAGCCTCCGGAGCAGGGGGAGAAATCGGCCATATCCACATAGAAGATCACGAGATGGAAAGCTGCAACTGCAAAAATAAGGGCTGTCTGGAGCAGTACGCTTCCGCAACGGGGATTGTGCGTCTGGCAAAAAGAAGGCTTGAGAAGGACGGTGCTCCCAGTATGCTCAGAGGCGGGGCGTTAAGCGCCAAAGCCGTATTTGACGCCGTGAAGCAAAAGGATCCTGTGGCTGAGGAAATTGCAATACAGTTTGGCGATTATCTGGGAAAAGGTCTGGCTGTGGTGGCAGGAGTGGTAAATCCGGAGATTTTTGTAATCGGCGGAGGAGTCTCCAAAGCTGGAGAGATCCTGTTTGACTATATTCGTCCGCCCTATGAGAAATATGTTTTTGAACCATGCAGAAGCGCGGAATTCACTCTTGCCACATTGGGAAATGACGCCGGTATCTATGGCGCTGCAGGCTTGATTTTACGAGGATGACATTTCACCTATGAGGCTTGGGGTATCAAATATTTTATAGAAAGAAGATTTATGAATGATCAGTGGAGCAGTACTTGAAGCATTAAAAGGCTATGTACCGTCAGAAAATATCCACTTAAAGGAACAAATGGCAGAACATACCACCTTTCGCATCGGAGGGGAGGCGGACTGCTTGATAGAGCTGGAAAACGAGGAGCAGCTCTGCAGGTTGCAGAGCTATCTGTCCATTATTGAAGCGCCCTTTTTTATTCTGGGAAACGGAAGTAATCTTCTGGTGAGCGATGAGGGATACAGGGGAGTTATTCTGCAGATCGGAAGAAAAATGGGAAGGATAGTGATAGATGGCTGCAGTATCACAGCGCAGGCTGGGGCTTTGCTCTCCCAGGTTTCCAGGGCAGCCCTGGAGCATTCCCTTACAGGGCTTGAGTTTGCCTGCGGCATTCCCGGAACGGTAGGAGGGGGTGTGGTAATGAATGCAGGCGCATATGGCAGCGAAATGAGCAGCGTGGTGACGCAGGTGACAGTGGTGGGCCGGAATGGGGAACGAATGGTGTTATCAAAAGATGCCATGGAATTCGGTTACCGGACCAGTACCATAAAAAATCATCCCTTTACGGTGACGGAGGTCACTTTCGAGCTGAATTATGGGCAGCAAGGTGAAATAAAATCAAAAATGGAAGAACTGGCAGCCAGAAGAAGGGAGAAGCAGCCTTTGGAGTATCCCAGCGCGGGAAGCGTCTTTAAGCGTCCTGAAGGATATTATGCCGGGGAATTGATTATGAAAGCGGGTTTAAGGGGAGCTCAGATTGGAGGAGCAAGAGTATCGGATAAACATTGCGGCTTTGTGGTCAATACGGGAAAGGCCACTGCAGCGGACGTAAAGGATCTGATTGAGGAGATACAGGAACAGGTGTGGGATAAGTTCGGAGTGGAGCTGCAGCCTGAGATTGTATTTTTAGGGAGATTTTAAGGTATATGAGGTTTGTAGTAGTGACGGGAATGAGCGGCGGCGGAAAAAGCACGGCTCTGAAAATGCTGGAGGATGCAGGATTTTACTGTGTGGATAATCTGCCAGTTTCTCTAATTGAGAAATTTGTGGAGCTGATCGCCATGCCAAACAGTGAAAGCAGTAAGGTGGCTCTTGGTCTGGATGTGCGGGCGGATCAGTCCTTTGAGGATGCAACCAAAATTCTCATCAGTCTGAAGGCCAAGGGCTACAAATTTGAAATTCTGTTTATGGATGCGGACGAGAGCGCCTTGATTAAGCGCTATAAGGAGACAAGGCGCGTTCATCCCCTGTCCGCAGATGGAAGGGTGGAGGACGGCGTGCGTAGAGAAAGACAGGTGCTTGATACCATCCGAAAAAATTCTGATTATGTGATTGACACTTCCAATCTTTTGACAAGGGAATTAAAGGAAGAACTGGACCGTATTTTTATAAAGAATGAGGAATATAATAGTCTCATGATAACGGTGATGTCCTTCGGATTTAAGCATGGAATTCCGGCAGACGCGGATTTGGTATTTGATGTGCGGTTCCTTCCCAATCCTTTTTATATTGAAGGGCTGAAGCATAAGACGGGAAATGACAGAGAGGTTCAGGAATATGTTATGGGCTTTGACGAGGCGGAGGAGTTCATGGAAAAGCTAACGGATATGATAACCTTTCTGATTCCCAATTATATTAAGGAGGGAAAGCATCGCCTGGTCATTGCTGTGGGCTGTACCGGGGGTAAGCACAGAAGCGTTACGCTTGCCAACGAATTGTACAAGCGCATGAAGGACAAGGGCAATTACGGAATGAAGCTGTATCACCGTGATGCCGTCTCTCAGGGAGTTTAGATTTCATGTCATTTTCAAGTGAAGTGAAGGAGGAGCTTGCAAAGCATATCAGCCCCGCAAGACATTGCCGGATGGCGGAGCTGGCTGCGATGATAAACTATTGCGGCCAATATGGACGTGACAGTGAAGGAAATTATACCATTGGATTTCAGATGGAAAATGAAGCGGCTCGAAGAAAAGGCTTTACATTATTGCAAAAAACATATAATATAGATACTGATGCTGCGATTGGTGAAGAGCAGATGCAGGATTTTTTGTCAAAAACGGGCAGCCTGAACGAACCGGTGAGCCATTTGCTGATCAAGAATTCCTGTTGCCAAAGGGCATTTTTGAGGGGCGCTTTTCTCAGTATCGGTTCCATAAGTGATCCGCAAAAGGGTTATCATATGGAATTTGTCTGTAGCTCTGAGGAGAAGGCCAGACAATTGCAGAGTGTGATACAGGGATTTGATATAGATGCGAAAATTGTGCTTCGTAAGAAGTATTACGTCGTTTATTTGAAGGAAGGCTCCGGCATTGTGGACCTGCTGAATGTCTGCGAGGCCCATGTATCTCTGATGAAATTGGAAAATCTGCGCATTTTAAAGGAAATGCGCAACTCTATAAACAGAAGAGTCAACTGTGAAGCGGCAAATATTACCAAGACGGTAAACGCTGCGGCCAGACAAATTGAGGATATAGAATATATCAGGGATCATTACGGCTTTCGGAATCTGCCGGAAAATTTGAGGCAGATGGCGGAGGTTCGACTGGAAAATCCGGACGCTCCCTTAAAAGAGCTGGGGGGATACCTTGACCCTCCTGTAGGAAAATCCGGTGTGAATCACAGGCTGCGGAAACTCAGTGAGCTTGCGGAAAGAATCAGAATGAATTAACCGGTCTGAATAAAGACGTAAAAAAGAGGAGGAAAAAATTATGACAAAGAAAAGCATCCAGATCAAATTGGAAAACGGACTTGAGGCGAGACCCATAGCTTTGCTGGTACAAGAGGCCAGCAAATATGACAGTGTAATTTATATTGAATGCGACCACAAGAGAATCAATGCCAAAAGCATTATGGGCATGATGGCGCTGGGACTTCAGAACGGCGAGGAACTGGTAGTGACTGCAGAGGGCGTGGATGAGGAGACCGCAGTGGATGGCATTGAGAAATTTTTAAGCGGAGAGGTTGCCTGAAATCAGGATAAGATAAATACAGGCATGAGGAAAAGGCGGGAACAATAGAGATCATCTGTTGCTCCCGCTTTTTCCGAAGGTAGAAAGCAGAATGGGAGGAATCTTTATGAGTAAAGTGCTCTTTGTATATAATCCCAAGGCAGGAAAGGCAAAAATCAGAAGTAAGCTTACGGATATTCTGGATGTTTTTGCAAGGGCGGGGTACCAAATTACAATTCACCCCACTCAAAAGCAGGGAGAGGCTGTGGAGATTGTGGAAAACAGAGAGGATATATATGATCTTATCGTCTGCAGCGGAGGAGATGGCACTCTGGATGAGGTGGTGACCGGCATGATAAAAAGTGGAAGTCGCACTCCCATCGGATATATTCCCGCAGGAAGCACCAATGATTTCGGAGGAAGCCTGTCCCTGCCCAAAAATATGATAAAGGCGGCGCAGGTGATTGTGAAGGGGAAAAACTTTCCCTGCGATATTGGAGCCTTTAATAGAGATATGTTTGTGTACATTGCGGCTTTTGGCCTTTTTACGGATGTATCCTATGAGACCGGTCAGGATATGAAGAATCTTCTTGGGCATATGGCCTATTTATTGGAGGGGATGCGGCGCCTGCCCGCCGTTCGCTCCTATCCCATGAAGGTAAGCTGGGAGGATCAGGTGATTGAGGATGAATTTATGTTCGGAATGGTGACAAATTCTGTATCCGTAGGAGGCTTTAAGCGGATTACCGGCAAAAATGTGAAGCTGGATGACGGCGTATTTGAGGTTACTCTGATTAAAAAGCCCAGGAATCCCATTGAGCTGAACAATATTATGGTATCTCTTTTGAACAGAGATATTGACACCAATGTGATGTACTGCTTCCGGACATCCAAGGTTACTTTTGAATCAAAGGAGAAAGTGGCATGGACCAGGGACGGAGAGTTCGGCGGGACTCATACGCTGGTGGAAATTGAAAACAGATGCAGGGAAATTGAGATCAGGGCAGCCGTTTCGCCGGGATACGGCGGGAAATAAAAATAAAAAGCAAGAGAAAGAGAGGAAGAGGAAAGTGAATCCGGAGCTGAGATTTGAAAAGAAAATGGTGCGCGCAGCAGATTTAGGGCCTCAAAGCTGTGTGCCGGATCTTTTGGGCGAGTTGATTTTGCAGAATCATCTTACCTTCCGGCTGGATGAGGATGATGAAATATACGAGGGCTATGGAAGAAGGGGAAACGCCTATCCCTATCGCCAGCACAATGGTTATATCAGGGAGCTTTGCGAAAAACAGGTGCAGACGGCAGTTTTGGAAAACCAGTATCTGAGAGCCGTATTTCTTACGGAATACGGAGGCAGGCTCTGGGAGCTTTGGGACAGGGAAAGCGGCAGGAATCTTCTGTATACCAATGATGTAATCCGTTTCAGTAATCTTGCTGTGCGCAATGCCTGGTTCAGCGGCGGAGTGGAATGGAATATTGGAATTATCGGGCACAATCCTTTTACAACCCAGCCCCTTTACGTGTCAAAAACCCAGGACCATTTGGGAAATCCTGTCCTTAGGATGTATGAATATGAAAGAATCAGAGGTACAACCTATCAGATGGACTTCTGGCTGGAGGAAGGGAGCAGGCGTCTGAACTGCAGAATGCGGATTGTAAATGAAAGCGCAGAGGTGATTCCCATGTACTGGTGGAGCAATATTGCCGTACCGGAATATAATGGGGGCAGAGTCATTGTGCCCGCTCAAAATGCCTTTACCTATGGGGAGGGCATGGTTTATAAGGTGGGGCTTCCAGAGGTAAACGGTATTGATGTATCGAACTATAAACAGATTCCCAAATCGGTGGATTATTTTTTTGATATTCCGGAAGAGAGCCCCAAGTACATAGCAAATGTGGACGAAACAGGGTACGGACTTCTTCAGATGTCCACAAAACGTCTCAGAAGCCGGAAGCTTTTTTCCTGGGGAAATCAGGATGCCTCGGACCGCTGGCAGGAATTTCTTACGGAAGGAGCGGGAAGATATGTGGAGATTCAGGCAGGACTGGGAAAAACTCAGTACGGCTGCATACCCATGGCACCCCATACGGCATGGGAATGGATGGAGCAGTACGGCCCGGTACAGATTCCGGGGGAGGTTCTTAGAGGAACATATGCGGAACGCAGCGCTTTTCTTACAGAGCGAATCATTAGAGAAGGAAGCTGGGAGGCTATGGAAGAGACACTGAAAAGGACCAAGGGTATGGCAAGAAGAAAGGCTCAGCTTGTATTTTCAGGAAGCGGATACGGAGCGTTGGCGGGAATGGGGCCCAGAACGGAGCATTTGGAATTTCTCATAAAGGAAGAATCTTTGAAAAAATGGCAGGAATTCTTTAAAACATCTGTTTTGCACTGTCCGCCGCCGTTGGAGGAGCCGGATGAATTTCTGATCAATGAGAAGAATCTGAAAGCGCTTTCCGAAAATATGGAAGGGAGAAATGGGGATAACTGGTATGCCCACTACCATCTGGGACTGGGATATTATGCGGCGGGGGAATATGGCAGAGCGAAAGAGGAGCTGAAAAAATCTCTTGAGCTGGAGGAAAATCCCTGGGCGCTCCATGGATTAAGCTGCATCGAAATACTGGCTGGCAATGGAAAAGGAGCTGCCCGCCGCATTGAAAAGGGCATGGAGCTTAAGAGAAGGGATAAAGCTTATCTAAAGGAGGGCTTTAAAATTCTGTCTCTGAGCGGTGAGTATGAAGCGCTGTGCAGATTCTATGATAGTCTGGATGACGAAATGAAAAGAGTCAGCAGAATTAAGTTTTACTATATCAGCGCGCTGCATAAGAATGGAAAAGATAAGGAGGCATTTGAGCTTCTGGAAGAAGGCGAAGGTCTGGAAATGGAGGATATACGAGAGGGTGAGGATTCCATAGCGCTTTTGTGGAGCGAGCTTCAGCAGAGTCTTTTTGAGGAGCCTGAGCCTGTGCCTCATAGATACAGATTCAAAGCATATTAAACTATGGAAAGCACGCTCTGGGAGCTCTTTCAATATAACATGAAAAATAATCCTGAACCAGCTTGGGAAAAGCTGGTTCAGGGTGTGTGTTATATTAGAGGTATCATCTTTTCAGGTTTTTAGCGTCTTTTTTTCTCACAGCGTTTACCATGGGCAGACCGGTGTCATAATCCAGCTGCCGCGGCTCGTATTCTTCGTTTTCCCGCTGCCTTGTGTATCCGCCATTTGCCCAGGAGGGCTCTTTATCGGGCCTCCAGCTTCTGCAGGCCCACTGATAACCTCTGTAGAGATCCCGGGTCTGGTTCATGTGCTCAAGCAGCCTGTCGTGAAGCTCGTTTCTGATTTCTCGGTATGCCTCATCTCCGATGAGATTATGCACCTCAAAGGGGTCCTTTTCCATATCATACAGCTCGTCCATGTCCATAAGATGTATGACAAGCTTAAACCGGTCCGAAATAACGGCGCGCATGAGCTGCAGGCCGCCGAAGCCGTCATGATCCACCTCATATCTGGTAAATTCCGTATAGACTACATCGTTGATGCGCACGGATACGTCTCTGATCTGCGGAAGCATACTCTTTCCCTCAAGAAGCCTGGGAATGGGAACTCCCATGTAGTCAAGAATAGTAGGAACCAGATCAATGTGGGACGCTGGATAATTGACTATTTTTCCGGCGTCCCCTCCCTTGATAATGAGGGGAACGTTTGCGATTTCCTTATAGCAGGCGGCATTTTTGGCGTTCAAGCGGTGGTTGCCCAGCATTTCGCCATGATCGGACGTAAAAATCACCATTGCATTTGGAACAGTTTCCCGTACTTTATCCAGCACTTTTCCGATTTCATAATCTACAAAGCTGTTGCAGCCCAAAAAAAGCGCAAGTTTAGAGGAAGGACGATTGATTTCATCCTGTGTTTTATGCAGGGACTCTCCGGCCCAAAGCCTCTGCATCAGCGGCTTTTTGTCCAGATCATCTTGATAATTGGGATTGTCGTCAAATTTATATCCCTCGTACATGGTATTAAAGGGAGCGGGGCATATATAGGGGCCGTGAGGCTCGTCATAGGAAACTGCCAGGAAAAAATCCTCGTTTTTGTATTCTTCAAGAAAATCCAGGGCCCGTTTGGAACATCGGTGAGCATAGGTAAATTCCTCCGTCAGCCACTCCTCGTAGGAGGTCTCTGATTTCCGGGATTTTCTGCGTTCATCCTCCGTCAGCTCTTCCAAATACCTCCGCATGTCATACCAGTATTTTTCGTCCCAGCCTTCAGGGCACATCCCATTTCCGAAATAATCCCCTCCGTCGAGATGCCATTTTCCAATATATCCACAGTGAAAGCCGTTGTCGGTCAGGCGTTGTCCGATGGTCTTTACATTTTCTCCCAGGGGCATGGAGTTTGTAACCACACCGTTGGAATGGGGAAAGGTTCCTGTGAAAATGCCGGAGCGGGCCGGGCCGCACACCGGCTGGCAGGTATAGGCGTTTTCATACCGTATGCCCTCCTGAGCCAGGCGGTCCAGATTGGGGGTAATCATTTTGGGATTGCCGTAGCATCCAAGCATATCCTTGCGGGTGGAATCTGTCATGATAAAAACAACCTGTTTTTTCATTTTGCATTCTCCTGTTGTGCTGTTGATTTATTCTGATAAAAGTGCCGGCTGCTATTTCAGTGGATGAGACAGAACGAAGGGGCAGGGACGCCCTGCAATCAATTGGCCATCCTTAGTGAATTCTTCCTCCCGATCCTGCAGAGCACGAACCAGAAAGCCCCGAAGCATTTTAATTCTGTCCTGGCAGGAGCTGTCGCCGATCCGGTCTGTCAGCTCATGGGGATCCTGGGATAAATCAAAATATTGCTCCTGTCCTGTCTGGGAATGCCAGATATATTTATCTCTTCTGGTTACAATCCAGTGATTGGAAAATTCACCGAATGCGTGCTCTCCGTGAAGCCATTGACGAAGAGAGGCTTCCGGGTCCGCGGTGAGGGGCAATAGGCTGTGCCCATCCACGGTGTCCGGAATCTGGGCGCCTGCAATTTCGAGTACAGTTGGCATAATATCGCGGAGCTCAGCTACATCCTCACATATACAGGAGGATTTCAGATGAGGAAGCACATTTTTTCCGGCGGTGATAATCAGCGGAATATGGCAGCTTCCCTGATAAGGACGAGCCTTGCGGAACATATGGTGATCGCACAGCTCCTCCCCGTGATCGGAGGTGAAGAGAATGACGGAGTCGTCATAAATTCCCTCCTCCTTTATGGCCATTATGAGCCGGCCGATCTGATGGTCCAGATGGGTGATGCAGGCATAATAGCCAATCTGAGCCTGGCGTATCAGCTCCGGGTCTATGGGGCCGGAGATAGAATTATATACTCTTCCCTCACGGTTCAGGTATTCCTCCGTTTCCCAGGTGCCCAGAAAAGGAGGACGAAGCTCCTTTGCGCTGTATAAATCAAAATAATGGGAAGGGGCGTCAAAGGGTGGATGGGGACGCAGATAGGAGGACATCAGGAAAAAGGGCTTTCCGGGATCCCGCCTGCGCAGAAAATCGATGCTTCTCTCTGTAACCCAGTTGGTGGGATGATACCTCTCCTCGTGCATCCATGGCCGGGCGATATAGCTGTTGCACTCGATTCCGGTATCCGTCACGTCGGCGGAAACGCCCAGCTCGTTCTTCAGCCAGTAAAAATAATCGTCCGCCACAAGCTGGGACTCCCGGTAGGGAATGTCCTTTTCCCTGGCGGCTCCAAGATATCCATCGTGAAGCTCTACATTGTGAAAGCCCAGGTAATTCCGAAGAGGATGCACATGCATTTTTCCGACGCACTGGGTATAATACCCAGCCGCGGACAGTTCGCCTGCCATGGTATGTTCATAATTCCAGGGCACGCAGTCCTCATAGCCTACGCGGCCATGGCGCTCCTGGGACATGCCGGTGTGAAGGGCTGCTCGTGCGGCAATACAGCTGGGACACGCGCTGTAGGCATTTGAAAAGGTAACGCCAGTAGAGGCCAGCGTGTCAAGATACGGAGTTTTCACATCGGGATGCCCCGCATATCCAAGACAGTCTCCCCGCAGCTGATCCGTCATGATCAGAATGATATTGGGCTGCTTCATAGTATCGTCTCCTTCCTTCATTTTCATTCTCAGGTAAGTATTCCGTACTGTAACAATAATACGCGGGAATGAAAAAAGCAAGTGGGAAGGGATAAAATGACAAGAAAGATATAAAATCAAACAGGAAATCAGCATACCCCGGCTTATGGAAAAAATCTCCCCGGTTGTGTACTGGAGAAAAATCGTTTATACTCCGAATATGGGGTGAGAAAAGCTCTGCTTTGGAGAGTGTGGAATCACTGAAGCAAAAAGAAAGGAGTGGCGTGATGCCCTTACAAAATATATTGATCAAGCCGGCCTCGGGGCTTTGCAACATGAACTGTGAGTACTGCTTTTACTGTGACGAGGCGCAAAAGCGAAGCAGGGCTTCATATGGCATGATGTCGGAGGAAACTCTGCGCCGCCTTGTGAAAAAGGTTATGCTTCAGGCCCGGGAGCAGGTGTGCTTCGCCTTTCAGGGGGGAGAGCCCACTCTGAGAGGGCTTGATTTCTTCAAAAAGGCTGTGGAGCTTCAGCAACGCTTTAACAAAAATAATGTCCGGGTAATGAACACACTCCAGACCAATGGCTTTCAGTTAGACGATGAATGGTGCGCTTTTTTCCGTGAGCATCATTTTCTGATTGGTGTGTCGGTGGATGGCACCAGGGAACTGCACGACCAGCTCCGGCATGACCGGAGAGGAGGCCCCACTTATGATAAAATACGGGAATCTATAGAACTCCTTGACCGATTTCAGGTGGAGTATAATATCCTGACCGTGGTTACAAGGCAGACTGCTGAAAACATTAAGGAGATTTATCAGGATTATAAGAAAAACGGGTGGCGATATCAGCAGTATATCGCCTGTCTGGATCCTCTCTGGGAGGCGCCCGGGGGCAGAGAATATTCTCTAACCCCGGAAATTTACGGCAGGTTTCTGACAGATTTGTTCGATTTGTGGTACAGGGACTGGAGAAGGGGGAAAGCTCCCTATATTCGGCAGATTGAGAATTATATCGGAATCTTTCTGCATTGCCAGCCAGAATCCTGCGAGCAGAAAGGCTTTTGCAGCGTTCAGTGCGTTACCGAGGCGGACGGAAGCGTATATCCCTGTGATTTCTATGTGTTGGATGAATACAGGCTTGGAAACTTTCATACGGATCAGATAAGGGACTTTTTCGAGAATCCGTTAGGCCGGAGTTTTGTGGGGGAGTCTCTGAAGCTGCCGTTCCGGTGCGGAGAATGCAAATGGTATTTTCTCTGCCGCGGCGGCTGCAGGCGGAATAGAACTGTGAAAGAGGAGGAGGGAGCCTGGTCAAATTATTTCTGCAGGAGCTATATGATGTTTTTTGAAAAATGCGCCGACAGAATGAAAGAGGTCGCAGAATATATAATGAGCTCCCGGATATGAAGCGTCTGGAAGCAGATTTTTTTGTCTGAAATGTGAAATATATGACAAATTATGGTAGAAATATTGTATGAAATTACAATGAATATTAATTAATATTATTGCATAATTTATAATAATGACAATATTTATAAAAAACAAAACAATATACTGATTGAAACAATATAGCGGAGGGAAATATAATTTAGTTACGCTAAACAATGACGCTTGCGGAAGCTTTAAAAAAGTTTCCGGAGGAAAACATGAAAGGGAGGTAACAAATCATGAAAAAGAAATTGTTTGCAACTGTACTGGCCTGCACACTATGCGTAACCACACTGTTGGCAGGATGCGGAAGCCAGGAGACACCCTCCAGCGCGGAAAACACCCAGAGTGCTGCAGGGGACAGCCAGGCGGCAGAGACTACGCCCGCTGACAACACTTCCACCGAGGCTGCATCCGGTGAGAAGAAATATGAAGGGGTGGAGCTTACATACTGGTCCATGTGGAACAGCGCCGAGCCTCAGGGACAGGCTCTTATGGCAGCAGCTGAGGCCTTTGAGGCGGAGACGGGCGCAGTTGTGAATTTTGAGTGGAGAGGCCGTGAGATCAAGAACATTCTTGCTTCTTCTCTGGAGGCTCAGGAAAAGATTGATCTTTTTGAGGATGACTACAGCCGCATCACCAGTAACTATGTTGACTATGTTGCGGATCTGACTCAAATGGCGGAGGCTGCAGGCTATGCAGATTTAAGCTACCAGATTTTCCGTGACAGAACTACAGAATGGGCGGGGTTCCTCGCCTGTGTCGCAGAGCAGCCCTCTGTAGGCGGAGTGTTCTATAATCAGGATCTTTTTGATCAGGCTGGTATTACAACCACGCCTGCTACCTGGGAGGAATTCCTGACAGTATGTCAGACTCTGGTTGACAACGGTATTCAGCCCGTTGCTCTGGACAGCACCTACGCTCCTTTCTTCTTCGGTTATCACTTGGCTAGAAACATCGGTCAGGATGCGGTGAAGGAGCTTACGGTGAATGGCGGCTGGAGCAATAACGCCGGAGCAGTTCAGGCGGCTCAGCAGATGATTGATTTTGTAAATGCAGGTTATCTGGCGGAGGGCGCTCCGGACGAGTATCCCAACAGCCAGAATAAGATGGGCATCAGCAGAGATGTGGCAATGGTTGTGTGTGCAAACTATGTTACCCCCGAGGTAAACACTGTTACTAACGGCAACCCTGTAAACTGGGGAATGTTTGCATATCCCGCAGTAGAAGGCGGAGCTGATCCTGACGCTACATTCGTAGGCTTCAATAGCATTGCGATTCCGAAATACAGTGAGAATCAGCAGGCGGCTTTTGACTTCGCGCTGTATGTAACGACAGGCGCGCAGGGACAGAATTTTGCGGATCTGGCAGATCAGATTCCGGCTGACCCTAACAATACGGCTCCCGTTTCTCAGACAGGAACCATTGAGGTGCTGCAGGGAGTGACTTCTCCCCTTGACTGGAACATGGGCCTCAACGAAAACGGAGATCTGCAGACTGTAATTCAAGAGACAGTTGTTAGGCTGTATGAAGGAGAATTTGCTACAGGCGAAGACTTCACAGCAGCTCTGGACGCTTTATACTAAGAACGATCATTAAGCCGGAGGTGACGCTGTTATGGCGTCACCTTGTTTTTTCAGAGAGGTGATGTTAGGAATGAGAAAGAGAAAATCTTTTATTATAGCGTTTGTATCCCCCTGCGTACTTGTCGTGCTGGTCATGTATCTGTACCCTATCATCAGAACGGCCATCATGACTTTTTTTGCCATCGACAGTGTTACCGCCGACGTGTCAAAATGGACCTTCAACGGGGTGGATAATTATGTCAAAATATTTACCAGCCCCACATTTCAGAGGGCCATGAGCAATATCTTTCTGATTTGGCTTGTAGGGGGTATTTTTGTTCTCGCCTTTGCGCTGCTGTTCGCGGTGATTATCACCAGCGGAATCCGATTCAAAAAATTTTTCCGTGCGGCCATTTACCTTCCTAATATTATCAGCGCGGTTGCGCTGGCCACCATGTGGATTCAGTACATATATAATCAGGACTATGGACTCTTGAATCAGATTTTGGAGCTTTTCGGGCTTGAGGGCAAAAACTGGCTGGGGACGGATATGAAATTCTGGGCCATGCTGGGGGCGTTTATTTTCGGAGCGGTGGGGTATTATATGTTGATTTTCATTAACGGGATCGAGAGGATTCCGGCTGATCTGTACGAGGCTGCAACCATTGACGGAGCCAATAAGATACAGCAGTTTTGGCGTCTGACCCTGCCTCTTTTAAGAGGGATTTTCAAGACAAACATTACTTTCTGGACGGTGAACAGCCTTACCTTTTTCTTGTGGTCGAAAATGTTCTCGCCAATATCCTCGGAAGCGGCCACAATGGTGCCGGTGGTGTACCTGTACGACACGGTATTCGGCACGACGGGAAACGTTCAGAGAGATGCGGGAGCAGGAGCCGCCACAGGCGTGGTTTTGGCGGTTCTCGTAGGGCTTGTCTATTTCGTTATGAACAAACTGCTCAAGGACGATGATTTGGAATTTTAAAATGAAAACATTTTATTAACCTGAAAGCTGTGCTGCTGCACAGAACTTCATCTGAATCGGAGCCGCTGGAGCGGCAGAATGAGAGGAAAAATGAGCAATAAAGAAAGAGTAAAATTTAAAGAAAAAATAAATTGGAAAAAAGAAGCGGCGCTGCTTCCCGGATATTTGATTTTGACCATTTGGGTTCTTTTTACGGCAGTCTTCCTGATTTGGATTTTGGCGGCCAGCTTTTCCACCGCCAATGAAATTTTTTCCGGTTCCGTGTTTAAATTTGAGACGGGATTACATTTCGAAAACTATGTGAATGCCTGGAATAGTAATAATGTTTCCAAATTTTTCGGGAACTCCTTATTATATTCATTGACAACCTGTGCGGCTGTGATTCTGATAGCGGCTCCGGCGGCTTATGTGCTGTCGAGATTTACTTTTTTTGGAAATAAATCTATAAGAATGAGTCTGGTTCTGGCCATGAGTATTCCTGAGGTTATGATTATCATGCCCATTTATTCTATTACGGCCTCATTCCATATCAGGGGACGGATTCTTTTGATTATCCTATATATTCTGATACGTGTGCCCTTTACCACCATTTATCTGCTGAATTTTTTTGCAAGCCTGTCAAAGAGTTATGAGGAAGCAGCGGCCATTGATGGGTGCACACCGGCCAGAGCCTTCTGGAAAATCATGTTTCCTCTGGTTCAGCCGGCCATCGTTACGGTGACCATATTCAACTTTATGAGTGTGTGGAATGAGTTCTTCATGGCATTGATTTTTGCATCTTCCACAGATACCATGCCGGTTGGAGTGGGGCTGCTTCAGATTGTAAACAGTATGAAGTATACCGGAAACTGGGGCGGATTGTTTGCGGCGGTTATCATAGTATTTCTGCCTACATTCCTGCTTTATATTTTCCTTTCTGAGAAGATTATTGCAGGCGTTACCGGCGGCGGTGTGAAGGGTTAAACATAAACTGAGAGGAGAACAACAGTGAAAGAACATTCAGTGGGAAGAGTAACAATACCTACGGACGTGGACGTGGTACCGGAGACCCTGGAGCTTTTGAAGCGCTGGGGGGCGGATGCCATCCGGGACTGCGACGGCACGGATTATCCGCAAGAGCTAAAGAATACGGATGCGAAGGTTTATTCCACCTATTATACAACAAGGAAGGACAATGCCTGGGCAAAGGCCAATCCTGACGAGATTCAGCAGATGTATATTATGACTCCGTTTTATACGGCGGTGGGAGAGGAGCTGTCCGTGCATCTGATGAACCATTTGTATCCGGATATGCTTAAGGTCAATGACCGCGACGATATTGCCAGGTGGTGGGAGGTTATTGACAGAACCACAGGGAAGGCCGTGCCGGTTTCACAGTGGGAGTACAACAGCGAAACCGGGGATGTGACCATACATAAGGCGGAGAAATTTCATGATTACACGGTGAGTTTTCTGGCATACATTATGTGGGATCCTGTACATATGTACAATGCGGTGACCAACGGCTGGACAAATTTTGAAAAGCAGATTACCTTTGACGTGCGTCAGCCAAAAACACATAAATATTCTATGGAGCGTCTAAGAAAGTATCTTGAGGCAAATCCTCATGTTGACGTGGTGAGGTACACTACCTTCTTCCATCAGTTCACTCTGATCTTTGATGAACTGGCACGGGAGAAATATGTGGACTGGTATGGCTATTCTGCATCTGTGAGCCCTTATATTTTGGAGCAGTTTGAAAAAGAGGCAGGCTATCCATTTCGCCCGGAATATATTATTGATCAAGGATATATGAACAATCCTTACAGAATTCCTTCAAAAGAATTTCTGGATTTTCAGGCATTTCAAAGAAGGGAAGTGGCGAAGCTTGCCAAGGAGATGGTGGACATCACGCATGAGTACGGCAGAGAAGCAATGATGTTTCTGGGCGATCATTGGATCGGCATGGAGCCGTTTATGGATGAGTTTAAAAGCATTGGACTTGATGCGGTGGTAGGAAGCGTTGGAAACGGTTCCACCCTGCGCCTGATCAGTGACATTCAGGGAGTTAAATATACGGAAGGTCGTTTTCTTCCTTATTTCTTCCCGGATACTTTTCATGAAGGAGGAAATCCCGTAAAAGAGGCGAAGGTAAACTGGGTGACGGCCAGACGCGCTATTCTGCGAAAGCCCATTGACCGGATTGGCTACGGCGGATACCTGAAGCTGGCCATACAGTTTCCTGATTTTATAGACTATGTTGAGAGTGTGTGCAACGAGTTCAGAACATTGTATGACAATATAAAGGGTACGACGCCCTACTGCATTAAAAAGGTAGCGGTTTTAAACTGCTGGGGGAAGATGCGCGCATGGGGCAATCATATGGTGCATCACGCAATTTATTATAAGCAGAATTATTCCTACGCGGGAGTGATTGAGGCGCTCAGCGGCGCTCCTTTTGATGTGAAGTTTATAAGTTTTGACGATATTAGAAATACACCTGAAATTCTGAAAGATATTGATGTGATTCTTAACGTGGGAGACGCGGACACCGCATACACCGGCGGAGAAAACTGGACGGATGAAAAAATTGTGACTGCGGTGAAGGAATTTATTTACAACGGAGGTGGATTCATCGGTGTGGGAGAGCCCGCCGCACACCAGTATGAAGGACATTTCTTCCAGCTTGCCACGGTCATGGGAGTGGAGAAGGAAACAGGCTTTACCCTGAACGTGGATAAATATAATTGGGATGAGCATGACCACTTTATCAAGGAAGACTGCACAAAGGAGATTGATTTCGGAGAGGGAAAGAAAAATATTTACGCTCTTGACGGAACTCAGATCCTTGTACAGCGTGACAAAGAGGTGCAGATGGCAGTACGGGAATTCGGAAAGGGCCGTTGCGTTTATATCAGCGGACTTCCCTATAGCTTTGAGAACAGCCGTATTCTGTACCGCTCAATTATCTGGTCGGCACATGATGAGGCGAATCTCCACAGGTGGTTCAGCACGAACTTTAACGTGGAAGTGCACGCCTATGTGAAAAACGGAAAATATTGTGTTGTAAACAATACCTATGAAAAGCAGCATACCACTGTATACAAGGGGGATGGCACAAGCTTTGCTCTGGATATGGACGCTAATGAAATTATCTGGTATGAAATCTGAAGCCTGACCGCTGTCAAAATGCGCTGAAATACGCCCTGACCGGCTTTCTGCCGGCTCAGGGCGTGTGAATGTGCTTTCAGCCATTCTTTTTCGTAACATTTTGGCGGTATTTGATAGGCGTCATGCCACATTTTTTTCGGAAGATCTGAGTGAAATAGGAGTGAGACGAGAAACCGATCATTGAAGAGATGTCAGATACGGAATAATCTGTCTCCTTCAGAAGATGACGGGCATTCTCAAGCCTTCTCTCGTTCAGATACTGTATGGGAGAAAGCCCGGTGTACTTGGTAAACGAATGGGCCATATAATATTTGTTCATATGAGTCAGGCTCGTCAGTGAATCCAGAGTGATGTGCTCGGCATAATTCGCGTCCAGATATTCCTTGATCTGAGCACATTCCTTGGTCATGCGGACGGAAGAGCTGGGTACTGGAAAGAGATGATGTGTCCGAGTAACTTTTATAATGAGAATTTCCAGCAGCTTCTGGCATATGGCGTCGGAGCCATACTCATTGTTTCTGATTTCATAAAGCATCTGCTCAAAAATCTTTGTGATATATGGGGTTGTGCTGAAATTGCAGAAAATCTTCATGGAGGCGGGCTCCCCCTCGGACTGGAAGGTAATACCATCAATTCCAAGCACATAATATTTCATGGGAGATCCCGGGATGGACTGCTCCGTATGCCTTATGTAGGGAGGGACTATGACGAGATCGCCGGCGTTGATGGAGTAGGAGCCATCTTGGAAGACAAACTTGCCGTTCCCGCTTACAACATAAAAAATCTCAGTAAAATGATGGGTATGGAGCACGCTTTGCCAGTCTTTTTCATCAACGGAAAGAGTAATTGACAAAAGCTTTGCATTTAGTTTTTCAATGTCCGTGCTCTGCACGGAATAATGACGATGCGCCAAATCGAACTTTCCTTTCTATAAGATGGTTTAGAAGCTGCAAATGCGGCATGTATCCGCTTATTTATGTTATTACTTATAAATATTATAAACTTATTTAAAGAAAAAAGCAAGAAACATAAAATAAAGTTGCTATTTTCTTTTTTTCTGATCTGTGCTATATTGAAAACGAAAGACAAGTATTCTCAAAAAAATAAGATAATATGGAGGTATGAATATGTTAGTATCCGCAACAGAAATGCTGAAAAAAGCAAAGGCGGGCCATTATGCCGTAGGGCAGTTCAATATCAACAACCTGGAGTGGACCAAATCTGTTCTTCTGACTGCGAAAGAGTGCAGATCCCCGGTTATCCTGGGTGTTTCCGAGGGCGCGGGCAAGTATATGGGCGGCTATCATGCAGTTGTGGGCATGGTAAATGGTATGCTCAAGGATTTGGATATTGATGTCCCTGTTGCACTGCATCTGGATCACGGCAGCTTTGAGGGGTGCTACAAATGCATTGAGGCGGGCTTTTCGTCCATTATGTTTGATGGCTCCCATTATCCCATTGAGGAAAATGTGGAAAAGACCAGGGAGCTGGTGGCTGCAGCTCACGGAAGAGGAATTTCCATTGAAGCTGAGGTTGGTTCCATTGGCGGTGAAGAGGATGGCGTGGTAGGTATGGGAGAGTGTGCAGATCCCCAGGAGTGCAAGGCCATTGCAGATCTGGGAGTTGACTTTCTTGCAGCCGGTATCGGCAATATCCATGGAAAGTATCCTGAAAACTGGAAGGGCTTGAGCTTCGAGACTCTTGATGCGGTGCAGCAGCTTACAGGAGAGCTTCCCTTAGTGCTTCACGGAGGTACGGGTATCCCTGCAGATATGATTAAAAAAGCTATCAACCTCGGCGTTGCCAAGATCAACGTAAATACGGAATGCCAGCTTTCCTTTGCGGAGGCTACCCGAAAATATATTGAGGAAGGTAAGGATCTGGAAGGAAAGGGCTTCGATCCCCGTAAACTGCTTGCCCCCGGCGCGGAAGCCATCAAAGCGACTGTGAAGGAAAAGATGGAGCTGTTTGGCTCTGTGGGAAAAGCATGAGCAAATAAGATAATAAGACGCCGCAGGGGTTAGAGATAGAAAACAACAGCCTGCGGCGTAAAAAGAATAATAAATGAAAATTTTCCCTTAAAAAGGGAGGATGCCAGGGAACTGCTTTCCCTGGCATTTATTATGAAAAAGTTATTTTGATAAACAAGTAACTGTGATTGGCGTTTCATGTATTTCCTTGTGCTATGGTTATAGTATAGGTCATAGAAATGTCTAAAACGTTATGGGGAATTAAAAAAATCTTGAATGATTTGTAAACAAAATATGAACGCCTAGCGAGGCAGCTTTTCGGGTTCAGGATATTCCACGCCGAAGGTTTCCGCAGTAACTGATTCCATGATCTGATCCTCCAGAGGACGGTCCGAGTAGTCGGTCATGGTTTCCGCAATCCGGTTTACCACATCCATGCCTTCAATTACTTTTCCGAAAGCTGCATAGTTTCCATCCAGGTGCGGTGAATCCTGGTGCATAATGAAGAATTGAGAGCCTGCAGAATTGGGATCCATCGCTCTTGCCATGGAGAGAACGCCGGTGGTATGCTTTATGGGATTTTCCACTCCGTTTTGCGCAAATTCCCCTTTAATGCCGTAGCCGGGACCACCCATACCGTTGCCCTGAGGGCAGCCTCCCTGAATCATAAAGCCTCGAATCACCCGGTGAAAAATCAGACCGTCATAAAATTTTTTGTTTACCAGGCTTAAGAAATTGTTTACGGCGATGGGAGCCGCCTGGGGATAAAGCTCCAGCTTGATCACAGCGCCGCCCTTCATGTTAATTGTAACAATGGGATTTTTTTCCATAATAATTTCCTTTCTGATATAAAAATAGTATAATCAATCAAAAAGTATTGTACCCGAAACCCGAGGGATCGTAAAGAGGAGAAGCTCTGCATTATGAATTATCTGCAGGAAATACGAATTTTATTGCTGGAAAAGTCCTATGAGCAGGATTTTGTCAAGCTCGGAGAAAGGCTGTCATCACAAGGGATAGAATTGCTCCTTGGACTGACAGAGGAAAAAACGGGCAGGGAGGTCCCCATGGATGGAGGGATGGAAGGACGGGAACCCATGGGGCCAAAATGTCAGTGTGGCGAAAGAAAGGATAATGGCCGTCTTTGGATAACGGACAGTTCCCCGACGGCGCACAGACTTTTGAGAGAGGGAAAATATGTGTTGGCTTTTTTCCATAAGGGAAATGAAGGAAAGGACTTCTCGGGACTGAAATACGCCATAGAGGAGCCGGGAGAACTGGATGCGGAATATTTTGAAAACACTTACAGACGGCTTGCGGGGCTGCCCTGGGACATTCTGGAGACGGACAGATGTATCCTGCGGGAGACTACCGAGGAGGACGTGGAAGCTTTCTGCGAAATATACGCAGATCCGGAGGTTACAAGGTACACGGGAGCGCCCTTTTCTTCCGTGGAGCAGGAAAAGCAGTACGTTAAGGAATACATCGAAAAGGTATATGCTTTTTACAATTTCGGAGTTTGGACTGTGGTTAGGAAAAATACCGACACAGTGATAGGCAGAGCCGGTTTTTCCTACAGGGCCGGATTTGAGCAACCGGAGCTGGGATTTATGATTGGAAGACCCTGGCAGGGCCGGGGACTTGCCTGGGAGGTGTGTCGCGCGATTCTTTGCTGGGGCCGGGAACAATTCGGGCCGATTGAAGTAAATGCCATGGTGTGTCCCGAAAATAATGCGTCTCTGCGGCTTTGTAAGAAGCTGGGCTTTGTCGTACGGGAGACGCTTGTATGGGAGGGACAGACTTGTCTTAGGCTGAGCCTGTCTCTATCCGACTGTAATTTCCGAGAGAACGCTTTCTCATAGAGGGTGCCGAAGACCCTTCAAAGATCTGCCTGCACAGCGTAGAATCTGCTTGTAAAAGAAGATGGGAAGTGCTACAATGCACACAGTAGAATGCGGATGGAAGGAGCGTATTTTCATGAACACGAGACAAAAGCCGCTGGCAGCAGAAGCGGGAAACAGGATCACGGAGGGAGTTATCTGGAAACAGCTGCTCCTATTCTTTTTCCCTATTTTGCTGGGAACCTTTTTTCAGCAGCTTTACAATGCGGCGGATGCTATGATAGTGGGACGCTTTGTGGGAAAGGAGGCTCTGTCTGCCGTAGGCGGCGGTACGGGAACCATTATACAAGTTCTGGTGGGATTCTTTGTGGGGCTTTCCAGCGGAGCTACGGTGGTTATTTCTCAATATTACGGAGCAAAACGGGCGGAAATGGTGGAATATGCGGTGCACACCGCCGTGGCCTTCAGCCTGGCGGCAGGGGCTCTTATGATGATTGCAGGAATCGTCGCGGCTCCGGCGGTGCTTGAGGCAATGGACACGCCCGCGGATGTGCTGGAGCCTTCTATAATATATATCAGGATATATTTTGCCGGTCTGATAGGAAACCTGATCTATAACATGGGTTCCGGAATCCTGCGGGCAGTGGGAGATTCCAAGAGGCCTCTGTATTTTCTGATCGCAAGCTGTATGACGAATATTGTGCTGGATCTTCTCTTCGTAGTGGTCTTTCATATGGGGGTGGCAGGAGCTGCCGCTGCTACCATCATCTCACAGGCTTTGAGCGCGGCATTAGTAATTTGGGTGCTGATGAGGACAAAGGATATGTACAGGCTTGAGTTGAAAAAAATCAGGTTTGACGGCAGAATGTTTGCCCGGATTATCCGCATAGGGCTTCCGGCCGGTCTGCAGTCCATTATGTACAGCTTGTCCAACCTGATGATTCAGGCCAGCGTCAATGCTTTGGGAACGGATACGGTGGCTGCTTGGACCGCTTACAGCAAAATAGACAGCGTTTACTGGATGATTATCAATGCCTTCGGCATTGCCGCAACTACCTTCGTGGGCCAAAACTTTGGGGCTGGCAAAAAAGACAGAGTAAGAAAGGGCATCAGAGTGTGCATGGGACTCAGCTTTGGCTCAACCATCATTCTTTCTTTTCTCCTGTATACAGTGGGAGGAAGTTTTTACAGCCTGTTTACAGCGGATGCGGCGGTGACTGAGATCGGGGTGGAAATGCTGAAATTTCTTGCGCCCTTTTATTTTACATATGTGTCCATAGAAATTCTGTCGGGCGCTCTCAGAGGCGTAGGAGACTGCTGGGTTCCCATGCTTATGTCCTGCATAGGAGTTTGCGTACTGCGCATACTGTGGATTGTAGCAGTTGTACCTCTGCGCAGGGATATTTACAATATTATGTTCAGCTATCCGCTGACCTGGACGGTGACAAGCGTCCTGTTCGTTTTGTATTATCTTCTGTTCAGCAAAATGAAAGTGGGTAAGAAGCGTGCGTATGCAGGATGATTTGCGGAACATATTAATTTTATTTACGGGAGGCACGATTGCCTCCGTAAAGACCGAGACCGGGCTTAGACCGGTGCTGGATGCGTCCCAGATTTTGTCCTTTCTCCCGGATCTGGGGGCTCATATAGCTTTGGACTCTTTGCAGGTCTGCAATTTGGATAGTACTAATATGACTTGCGAAATCTGGCTGAAGCTGGCGGCAGCCATAGAGAGAAGTTATGAAAAATATGACGGATTTGTCATCTGCCACGGAACGGACACTATGGCGTATACGGCGGCAGCCTTGTCTTACCTGATTCAGAATCCGGATAAACCCATTGTCCTGACGGGCTCCCAGCAGCCCATACAGATGGAGATCACAGATGCAAAGAAGAATCTCTTTGACAGTATTTTGTATGCGGCAGACCGGGAATCCTGCGGGATAACCGTGATTTTTGACGGCAGGGTGATTGCGGGCACCAGAGCCAAAAAGATCAGAAGCTCAAGCTATCAGGCATTTTCCAGCATTAATTTTCCGGAGCTGGCGTCCATGAGGCATGGTAAAATTGTCAGGTATCTTCCGGGAAAGGAAAAAGCAGGGGATCAGAGATCGGAAACCATATTTTACCGTAAACTGAATCCCAGAGTTTTTGCCCTTAAAATGATCCCCGGTATGAATTCCGGCATACTGGGCGCGGTGTTTGCGCAGTATGATTGCATCGTAGTGGAGAGCTTCGGGGTGGGAGGCATTCCAGATAGTGTTTTGGATGATTTCAGCCGACTGATGGAGGGCTATGAGGATGGTGAGAAGATTATCGTTATGACCACTCAGGTGACTTATGAGGGAAGCAGTCTGTCTACCTACGAGGTGGGAAAACGCATTCGGGAAAGATTTTCCTATCTGGAGGCCTATGATATGAACTTTGAGGCGGCGGTTGCCAAGATGATGTGGATTATGGGTCTGGGAAGGCTGTCGTTTCCTGAAATCGAGGCCCTGTTTTACAGCAAGATCAATTATGATGTGCTTTTGTCTTAGGAGAAGCACAGACGCGAAGGAGCGTCGGAGAGGAAGAAAATGTATATAGGAAAAAGCGAACGTTACAATGAGATGAAATATAACCGGTGTGGAGCAAGCGGCCTGAGGCTCCCGGTAGTTTCCTTGGGACTGTGGCATAATTTTGGTTCAAATGGTAGTTTTGACAACATGCAGGACATGTGCCGGGCGGCCTTTGACAATGGTATTACGCATTTTGACCTGGCGAATAACTATGGGCCTGTACCCGGGGCTGCCGAGGAAAACTTCGGGCGTATCTTAAAAAAGGGCCTTGGAGTATACAGAGATGAGCTTATTATTTCCACGAAAGCGGGATATGAAATGTGGCCGGGGCCTTACGGCAACTGGGGAAGCAAAAAGTATTTGGTTGCCAGCCTGAATCAGAGCCTGAAACGCATGGATCTGGATTATGTGGATATTTTCTATCATCACAGACCGGATCCGGACACGCCTCTGGAGGAGACGGTTGGAGCTCTGGATGGCATTGTGAAAAGCGGAAAAGCTCTTTACATAGGCATATCCAATTACAATAAGGAACAAACTATTGCAGCGGCGGCGCTCTTTAGGCAGTTGGGAACGCCTTTCATTATCAACCAGAGAAAATATTCCATGTTTGTGAGGGATATTGAGAGCGAGGGGCTGAAGGATTATGCCGCGGCCCACGGCATCGGAATGATTACCTTCAGCCCTTTGGCTCAGGGGCTTCTGACAGACAGGTATCTGCACGGCATTCCCCAGGACAGCCGTATCCGCACGGACGGGCGGTTTTTGAAGGAATCGGCTGTGAATGAGGAAACGCTGTCAAAAATCCGCGCTTTGAACGATATTGCCAAACAGAGAGGTCAGACCCTGGCCCAGATGGCGCTTTCTTGGATTCTTCGGGATGGCGACATCACAAGTGTTCTCATCGGCGCGTCGAGAGTTTCTCAGATCATGGATAATATGGGAATTCTCCATGCCTCGGGATTCAGTGCAGAAGAGCGCAAAAGAATCGACGAGATCCTGAAATAGGCGAGAGACTAATTTCCGTAAAAAATCTGTGCAATGGGAGAGTCGGGGGAGAGAATCACGGTTTTGTCATTTCCCTCCATGGACAGCTTCAAGGCGTCCAGGCTTCTCACAAAGGAATAAAAATCCTGCTTGGAGGCGTCTGAGTATGCTTCGGAAAGAATGCGCATATATTCCGCCTCTCCCTCAGCCACCAGAATTTCTGCATTTTTTTCCGCTTCAGAAAGCATTACGGAAACCTCTCTGTCGGTGGTATTGCGGATCATTTGAGCCTCTGAGCTTCCCTCCGCGGTATAGGTGGCGGCAATGTTGTCCCGTTCGGAAATCATCCGTTCATAAACAGCGGCTTTATTGTCGCTGGGAAGATCCAGCTGCTTAGTTTCAAAGGAAAGAAGCTCTATGCCGTACTGATCAAGAGTGTCTCCGATATTGTCCATAACTGCAGCCGACAGCTCTCCATCCCGCCCGGAGATTACGTCGTCCTGAGTATTACTGCTGATTACGTTTTTGGTGGAATTGTATACAATGGTGTTCAGCCGGTTCTCCGCATTGCTAATGGAAGAATTCAGAGTCTGGGCAAATTTTAAGGGATCGGTGATATGCCACAAAATATAGCTGTCGCAGATCATGGTTTTTTTGTCGCTGGTGATCACATCCGAGGAAGGCAGATCATAAAGCAGCGTTTCCTTAGGCAGTTTATCCACACTCTGAATAAAAGGGATCTTCAGGCTGATTCCAGCCTCCTCCACCACATGATCCACCCGGCCGAATTGGCGGACAAGGCTGTATTCGTTTTCGTTTGTCACCACAATGCTGGATGAGCCGATCACAATGAAGGCAAGCAGAATAACTGCCAGAATTATTTTTTTCATAGCTTTCATAATCTATTCAAACCTCCTGTTTCTAGCCTATATTGCTGTCCGCCTCAGTCTGGGACGGGCTTTCTGAGATCTCCTGAGAGGCGTCCGTTCCGAATACCGAGAAGGGCTCCACAGGATAAATCGTCTGCATGTCACCGTTTGGGCTCTCAATAATCACCTTGAGGCCGGGCAGCACCTCTTCCATTGTTTCATAGAACATACGCTGTTTTGTTACGGCGGGATTTTTCACATATTCTGCATACATGGCGTTAAAGCGTGCCACCTGCGCTGTGGCTTCATTGATTCGCTCCGTCTTCCTGGCCTCCGCCTCCTTGATAATGCCGTCTGCCTTTGCCTGTGCCTGGGGTATTTGCTCATTCCGATACTTGTTGGCGTTGTTCAGGGCGGTTTCCTTTCCCTGCTTGGCGGTTTCCACAGCCTTAAAGGCTTCCATAACCTCCGCGGTGGGCGGCTCCGAGTCCTGAATGGTAATGTTCACAAGCTGTACGCCGATATCCTGTTCCTCCAGACGCTCGATGATCATTTCCTTAATGGCGGATTGTATCTCGTTTTTGCCGGTAGTGAGTACTTCGTCTACTGGATAGCTTCCGATCACGGTGCGGATACAGCTCTGGCTGATATTCCCCAGTATGCCCACAGGATCTCTGGAGGCAAAAACTGCCTTTACCGGGTCGCTGAAACGGTATTCTACAAAAAAGTCCACATTTACAAAATTATAATCAGATGTAATCATCAGTGATTCAGCCTCCTGGGATTCATTGGAAGCCTCGCTGTAGCCGATGGAAAATCCTTGAATGGTGGTGTTTACCTTTCTTACCTGCTGGATAAAGGGTATTTTAAAATGCAGACCCGGTTCGGTTACGGCCTGGGCCCTTCCAAGCGTGATCAGCACTGCTTCTTCCTGCTCCCTGATCTGATAAGCGGAATTCAGGGCGAGTAAGGCGATGACGGCTATACCCAGCACAATTCCCGCAGCTTTTTTGACAAAGCCTTTCCCGCTTTTACCAGATCCTCCTTCATCCATAGTCTGAAATCCATTCATCTTATTCCGAAAGGATTCTTTGAACATAAAATTACTCCCTTCTGTCATCTGTTTTTGTGAAAAGATTGATATGCTTATCTTACCTGAAAGCGCGGTCAAGTGCAACGGAAGAAAGTGCACGATACTTTTTTTATCGTGCCGGAAGAAGTTCCGGCATAAAATGCCATTGATACGGAAACCTGGGGAAAAGAAAAGGTCGTTGAACCAATTTCATGCGCCTGACCGGGTATAGCGCCTGATGCGGCGGGAGATTGCAGTAATCTTTTCCAGCGTAAAAGCAACGGATCCGCTGATAAGCGGAACGGCAAAAACAACGTATGGGTAGGCATAGCGGCTTTTCGATTCCCAGATGAGAGTAAGCAGAAAACCGCCGATCAGAATCAGAGCGGGAACAAAGGCCCCCGGACATTCCCTTTTTTTGATCAGAAATACAAATCCCAGAAATAAAAACAAATATGCGCAGGACTGCCAGAGATTCATAAAGCCATATACCTGTGCGTTCAGAGTTCCGTGATAAAGCTGTGAAAGCCATTCTGGAGGAGCGCTAAGATACCTGGTCATGGTAAAGGCTCCATAAGAAGGCTCAGTCCACTGATTCAACGCTTTTTCCTTGAAAAAGGAAGCCATTTCTCCCGGATGGGAGATAAAATGGGAAATTCGTTCCTGCAGATAGCTCACACCAATCTGGGAGGCCTGCTGAGTGCTGAAGTTGCTTTCTTCCGCGAAAACCACCCAGTTATAGCCGTTATAGCTTCCCTTTCCGGTATTGACCTTCGGATCGCCATCCTGAAGTCCCATTGCAATATTGAGTATGGGAGGAGCGCCATCGTTAAGGCCGATGCCGGTTTCGGCCTGAAGCGGAAGAAAGAGTACGACGCGTCCAACAAGATATACCCCGATTACGGCTGCGGAAAGAACCGGCTGTATCACTTTTTTGGTATTCATAAAAAACAGTATTCTCTCGATCAGCATTGCAATGCCGGCAATCAGCATGGTAGGGCGCATCATACATGCGACTAGCAGAGCCAGAGCGCACAAAATCCACTGGATTACAGAGGCTGTCCTCTTTGAGGCGGGGCGTACGGCTTTCAGGAAAAAGCATATGCTGAAAACAGTAAAAGAGGTTCCCAGCGTCTCGCCGTAAACAAAGAATACAAAAAAGTACATGGGAGCGAACGTGGTCATTGACAGCAGATAGACCGCCAAAACTTTTTCGGAGCGGAATATTTCCTTTGTAATGTGGAATCCGGCAAATATGGAAAGGGACAGAAAAACTGCATGGGCGTATTCAATTACCTGCATCGACGCTGTGCGGGCCATCATAAATAACAGGGCAAAAACGCTCCCCACCTGAATCTGATAAGGGAACAGCCGAAAATATGTGTAATCCGCATATTCATTTATGGTTCCGTTATAGATGGATTCGGCTGCAAGATATACGTTCGCCTGATCTCCCACAAAATAGAAGGTATCGGGAATGCTGATGATGTAAAATAAAAGCAGCATCACTGCCAGACTGAGGAGAGCGGCAATGATTTCCAGAGTGCGCGCTTTTGCTTTTTCGGCCAGTCTTCCGGCAATGGCGCAGATTCCCGTAAAAGCAGCGGTAAAAACCAGGGAGAGTAGGATGGAATCTTTTTCTACAAATAAATCTTCACTGGAGGAGAACATCCGCATGGTATACCTCCAGGCATAATATGTGAGAAAAAGAAAAATCAGTGCGCCCACCACAGCTATGAATTTAAGACAAAATTCCCTGAGCTTTGCCATTCTTATACCTCCCTGTCCGCTGAAACGGGTACCCATTCGGTTATTTGGAAGGAACTTCCAACGTTGTACCTTTCGGCCTGCCTAATCAGGCATATTATCAGAAGTATAGCATAGGACAAAGGAAAGAGAAAGCGGATTTTTGTTGAGACGGGAAAGGACTCTGTAGTATAATTTAACCAAACATGTAATAGCCGTCGGCTGTCATGCCAAAATCGGTTTGTCAACAGCAGGAGTGTGCGGATGAAAAAGTATGATGTAATTATTATAGGAGCCGGCGTCAGTGGCTGCGCTATAGCCAGGGAGCTTTCCAGAGGACGCCGGCGTGTGGCGGTGCTGGAACGCGCTTCGGATGTGTGTGAGGGGACGTCGAAGGCAAACAGCGGTATTGTGCACGCGGGATATGACGCTGTGCCAGGTACGCTGAAGGCCCGGTTGAACACACTGGGAAGCAGGAAAATGGAGTCTCTGTCCAGGGAGCTGGATTTTCCTTACCGGAAAAATGGCTCCCTGGTTCTGTGCTTTGAAAGAGAAGGAATCAAAGCCTTGGAAGAGCTTGCTGACCGGGGAAAAAAGAACGGCGTGGATGATCTGAAAATTTTACGGCCGGATGAGGTGTGGGAGATGGAGCCCAATATTTCTCCTGAGATTGCAGGAGCCCTGTATGCTCCCTCGGGAGGAATTGTATGTCCCTTCGGACTGAATATTGCTCTGGCGGAGAATGCGGCTGTAAATGGTGTAGATTTTTATTTGTCTCACGAGGTAACGGAAATTGCGGTGCAGAAAGAGGATCGTGGGATAAAACAAGAGAAGGGTAGAAAGAGGGGAGAAGGGCATTACCGGATTTATGCGGGAAAGGAAGTCTTTCTGTCTCCGGTGGTAATCAATGCGGCGGGAGTATATGCGGACCGCATTCACAATATGGTCAGCTCCCGCAGGATTTCCATTGTTCCCAGAAGAGGAGAATACTGTCTGCTTGACAAAAAAGCAGGAAATATGGTGCGTTCCACTGTGTTTCAGCTGCCGTCAAAAATGGGAAAGGGAGTTTTGGTCACTCCCACCGTACATGGAAACCTTATGATCGGTCCCAATGCGGAGGATATTTCGGACAAAGAGGGGGTAAATACCACTGCTTGCGGGCTGGAACAGGTGCTGGATCAGGGAAGGGCCAGCGTGAAGGGAGTGGACCCCGGACTGCTTATCACCTCCTTTGCGGGATTGCGGGCACATCTGACAGGGGAAGGAAGAGAAGGAGATTTCCTGATTGATGAGGCCGATGACGCAGAGGGATTTTTTGATGTGGCGGGAATTGAATCCCCAGGCCTTACCTGCGCGCCTGCTATTGGAGAATATGTGGCCGAAATGGTGAATAAGAAATATCCTGTTCCTGCAAAGCAGGATTTCCAGCCATACAGACGAGGAATTCCCAATATAGCGAAAGCGGATCAGGAGGAACGAAAGAGGCTTATCGCTTCGGAGCCTTCTTATGCCAATGTGATCTGCAGATGCGAGATGGTGACGGAAGGAGAAATTGTAAACGCCATACACAGACCTTTGGGAGCCGTTACCCTGGACGGCATCAAAAGACGTACCAGGGCAGGCATGGGAAGATGTCAGGCGGGCTTCTGCTCCCCCAGAGTGCTGGAGATTCTCACCCGGGAGCTGGGAGCGGATCCTATGCTGATCAGGAAGGCACAGCCGGGCAGCGAGATCTTGCAGGGCCGCACAAAGGACAGCTTGGCGCAGGACTTTCAAAGGAAAGGAGAGCCGGAATGAATGGACGGGTGGAAGAAGCGGTTATTGTTGGGGGAGGACCTGCGGGGCTTGCGGCTGCTCTTTCGGCATGGGAGAAAGGATGCAGAAAGGTTTTGATCCTGGAAAGGGACAGAGAGCTTGGAGGGATACTGAACCAGTGCATACACAATGGCTTTGGGCTACATATATTCAAGGAGGAGCTGACGGGGCCAGAATATGCACAGAGATATATTGACATGGTGGAGGCCCAGGGGATTCCTTATCTGCTTCAGACTATGGTCACAGACATAGAGCTGCTTCCAGATGGACGCAAAATTGTTACAGCCATGAACAAAGCCCAGGGCATTCTGGAAATTACGGCGGACAGTGTGATTCTGGCCATGGGATGCAGGGAAAGACCAAGGGGCGCCCTGAAGATTCCCGGATACCGTCCGGCGGGGATTTACAGCGCGGGAACGGCTCAGTATTATGTCAATATAGAAGGACGGCTTCCCGGCCGGGAGATTGTAATATTGGGCTCGGGAGATATCGGCCTGATTATGGCCAGAAGGATGACACTGGAAGGAGCCAGGGTGAAATGTGTGGCGGAGCTGCGTCCATACAGCGGCGGGCTAAAGCGCAATATTGTGCAGTGCCTGGAGGACTTTGGAATTCCTCTGTATCTGAGTACTACGATTTCTGAAATTCATGGCAGAGACAGAGTGGAAGGAGTGACGTTGACCAGAGTGGATGAACAGGGAAATTTCATATCCGGTTCTCAGAGGGAAGTGCCCTGCGACACATTGCTTTTGTCCTGCGGACTGATACCGGAAAATGAGCTTTCTGAAAAGCTGTCTGTGCAAATGAATTCCAAAACCGGCGGCCCCGTAGTGAATGACAGGCTGGAATGCAGCGTGCCCGGTGTGTTCGCCTGTGGTAATGTGCTCCATGTGCATGAGTTGGTGGATCATGTATCCGCTGAGGCACAGAAGGCCGGGCGCTTTGCAGCGGATTTTGTGCGGGAACGCCATGGATCGATGCCTGCCAAAGCAGGCGGGGAGGTATAATTTTGGAGAATGAGGCTGGAAAAGGAAGAGAACGGGAAACGGTCAGGAGGATTACCTGTATCTGCTGCCCAATGGGCTGTGAGCTCACGGCTGCTGTAAATTTCAGGGGGGAAGCACGGGTTACGGGAAACCGTTGTCCCAGAGGGCAGGAATATGGAAAAAGGGAAATGCTTTGTCCTGTTAGAACCGTGACCACCACAGTAAGGATTGCAGGAAGGGAGAATGAGGTTCTGCCGGTGAAAACGGCTTCCGACATTCCAAAGGATAAGATTACGGAGTGTATGAATGAGCTTGCGAAGGTTGCCGTAAGTCTACCTGTGGAGGCGGGGGACGTAGTGCTTGAGAATGCTGCGGGTACGGGAGTCTGCGTGGTGGCTACCCGAAGCAAAGGGCTGTAGAGGCGAAGAATATTGAACAGATGCCCGCCAAAGCGGGCAGGGAGGTATGGATTGCTTATGGAAAAATATATTATGGCATTGGATCAGGGAACAACCAGCTCCCGTTGTATTTTATTTGACAAAGGGGGCAATATATGTTCCATGTCTCAAAAGGAGTTTACCCAGATTTATCCCCGGCCGGGCTGGGTGGAGCACAATCCTATGGAAATATGGTCCTCCCAGCTTTCGGTAGCTGCGGAGTCCATGGCAAAGCTGGGGGCGTCTGCGGAACAGATCAGCGGTATAGGCATCACAAACCAGAGGGAGACAACAATTCTTTGGGATAAAAATACAGGGGAACCTGTATATAATGCCATTGTCTGGCAGTGCAGGCGAACCTCTGATATGATAGAAGGTCTGAAAAAGGATGGCTTTGACAAGGTGATAAGAGAGAGAACAGGTTTGATTCCCGACGCTTATTTCAGCGCTTCCAAAATTGCCTGGATTCTGAAAAATATTCCGGGGACGGAGGAAAGGGCCCGGCGGGGGGAGCTGCTCTTCGGCACAGTGGATACCTGGCTGATCTGGAATCTTACCCGGGGGGAGACTCATGCAACCGACTATACCAACGCCTCCAGAACCATGCTTTTTGACATCCACAGGCTTTGCTGGGACAGGGAAATATTGGATTACTTCAGGATTCCCGATTCAATGCTGCCAGAGGTTCGGCCTTCCGGCTGCTTGTACGGCCACACGGACGCTTCTGTTTTGGGAGCAAGTATCCCCATTGCGGGAGCGGCAGGGGATCAGCAGGCCGCGCTGTTTGGGCAATGCTGCTTTGAGCAGGGAGAGGTAAAAAATACATACGGAACAGGATGCTTTATGCTCATGAATACAGGCAGCCGGGCCATTGATTCCCGCTCAGGGCTTTTGACCACCATTGCCGCGGGCAGCGGGACGGCTGTGGAATATGCGCTGGAGGGCAGCGTGTTTGTGGCCGGCGCGGCGGTTCAGTGGCTCAGGGACAGTATGCGTATGATCAAAACGGCTCCTCAGTCTCAGGAATATGCGCAGCAGGTTCGGGATACGTCGGGAGTTTATATTGTTCCTGCTTTTGCAGGAATGGGAGCGCCCTATTGGAACCAGTATGCCAGGGGGACTGTAGTAGGCATCACAAGAGCCTGTACTAAGGAACATTTTATCCGGGCGGCGCTGGAAGCCATCGCATATCAGACGGCAGATGTGCTTAAGGCCATGGAAAAGGACAGCGGCATTTGCCTGAAGAGCCTTAAGGTGGATGGAGGAGCAAGCGCCAATGACTTTCTCATGCAGTTTCAGGCGGATATACTGAATCTTCAGGTTCAGAGGCCATGCTGCATTGAGACCACCGCTCTGGGCGCCGCATATCTGGCAGGGCTTTCCGTGGGGTACTGGGAAAGCAGAGATCAAATCAGGGAGAACTGGCAGATGGGAGCATCCTTTTACTGTAACATGGCAGAGGAAGAGAGAGAGCGGCTTCTCAGAGGCTGGAAAAAGGCCGTAAAGTGCGCTCTTGTGTGGGCAGGGGAAGAGTGCTAAAATGGAATTTGCATAAGTGAGACATGCGGAAAAGGAGTAATCAATGTTGGTTCAGAAATATAAGGAAATGCTTTCCGAAAAATCGGTGATCCGTCAGCTGTCGGAATTTGCCGGAGCCAGAGGACGGGAAATCGGATATGAAAATGTGTTTGACTTTAGCCTGGGGAATCCTTCCGTGCCTGTGCCCAGGGAATTTACGGAAGAAATGATCCACATGCTGGTTTCGGAAGAGCCCGCTTTTCTTCACGGGTACAGTCCAAGCCTTGGAATTACCCAGGTAAGGGAGGCTGTTGCGGCCTCTTTAGAGCGACGTTTCGGCATTCCCTACCGCACAGAGCATATTTTTATGGCTTCGGGCGCCGCGGGGGCGCTGGCGCATGCCTTCCGGCTGGTGGCGGAGCCTGGAGACGAGATTGTGGCCTTTGCCCCCTTTTTTCCGGAATATCGCCCTTATGTGGATTTGATGGGCGCGCGGCTGAAAGTGGTTCCTGCAGACACGGAAAGCTTTCAGATAAATTTTGAGGCGCTGGAAGAGCTGCTTTCTCCCCGGGTTACGGCGGTTTTGATCAATACGCCTAATAACCCTTCGGGAATAGCGTATTCCACGGCCACGCTCAAAAAGCTCGCTGAGCTTTTGAGGGATAAGTCGGAAGAATACCATCATGAAATTTATTTAATATCGGATGAACCGTACCGGGAGATTGTATTTGAGGGTGTGGATGCCCCCTGTGTTTCCTGGTTCTATGACAATACCATAATGTGCTATTCCTTCTCAAAATCACTGTCTCTTCCAGGGGAGCGAATCGGCTATGTGGCGGTGAATCCCGGCTGCAGGGAGGCGGAGACTATGGTGAATATGTGCGGACAGATCTCCAGAGGCATCGGACATAACTGTCCTCCCTCCATCATCCAGCTTGCAGTTGCGAAGGTGCTGGATAAGACGGCGGACTTAAAGGTATATGAAACCAACATGAAGCTTTTGTACAATGCCCTTGGGGCCTTGGGTTTTTCCTGTGTAAAGCCTGACGGAACCTTTTACATTTTTCCCAAAGCGCTGGAGGAAGATGCAAAGCTGTTTTGCCAAAAGGCGCTGAAATATGATCTGATCCTGGTGCCCGGCGATACTTTTGGGGTTCCGGGATATTTCCGTATGGCGTACTGTATGGATACGGAAAAAATAAAAAGGTCTCTTCCGGCGCTGTGCAGATTTGTGCAAGAGGAATACGGGCATGCCCGATGAGGGAACAGTTTATGATGAAAGGGAGGTCTGCTTTTATGTATCAGGCGGGATTGGTGCTGGAAGGCGGTGGAATGAAAGGAGTTTACACTTCCGGCGTTCTTGATTTTTTTCTGGATAAGGGTCTGGAGTTTTCCAGTGTATATGGAGTATCCGCAGGAGCTTGCAGCATGTGCAGCTTTTTGTCAAAGCAGAGAGGCCGGGCCATTAATGTGAGCGTAGATTATCTGGATACCAAAAAGTACTGCAGTGTGGAAAGTCTTCTTACAACAGGAGATTTGTTTCATGTGGAAACATGTTACCATCTGATACCGGATTATCTGGATCCCTATGACTATGAAGCATTCGACTCATATCAGGGAAAAGCATTCAGCGTGGTGACCAATATTGAGACGGGCAGGGCGGAATATCTGCGTGTCCGGGACATGAAACAGGATATTGATATGATCCGGGCGTCCGCTTCTCTTCCCCTGGTTTCCAGAAATGTGAAAATAGGCGGAAGCTATTATTTGGATGGAGGGCTGGCCGACTCCATACCCTTGCAGAAATCCATTATGGATGGCAATACCAGGAATGTGGTGATTATGACGAAGGAAGTGGGATTTGTAAGAAAGCCCTCCAGCCATTTAGAGCTGATTAAGCTGCGCTATCTGAAATATCCAAAGGTATATGAATTAATGTCCAGAAGGCATATCAATTATAACGAAACTCTTGCATATATTGAAAGGCAGAGAGAAAACGGTCAGGCTTTTGTGATCCGCCCTCAAAGAAAGAGCGATGTGGGAAGGATTGAGAAGGACAAGGAAAAGCTTCTTGCCCTTTACCGGGAGGGCTATGAGGACGCTGAGGCCTGCTATGAGGAACTCATACAATACCTGAATCATAAGGAGAACTGAAATGTTGGATATTATTAAGGCAATTATCTACGGGATTGTAGAGGGAATTACGGAATGGCTGCCCATCAGCAGCACCGGACATCTGATTTTGCTGGAAGAGCTGATGCCTTTTCAGAATGTGGATGGAAATTTTTTTGATATGTTTGATGTGGTGATACAGCTGGGAGCGATCCTTGCGGTGGTGGTTTTGTTCTGGAAGCAAATTTGGCCCTTTGCCCTGACGAAAAAAGAGAGAAAGGGCAGGAGCGGGACTGCAGCCTTTATCAAGATGGATATTATGACATTGTGGTTTAAAATACTGGTTTCCTGTGTGCCGGCCGCTGTAATCGGATTGCTGTTTGACGATGTATTCAACGCTTTGTTCTATAATTATTTTTGTGTGGCCCTGGCTTTGATTTTTTTTGGGATTGCTTTTATTTTCGTTGAAAACTGGAATAAAAGCAGAAAGCCTAAAGTGACGGCGCTGAGGGATATTACTTACCAGACGGCGCTTATGATCGGCGTATTTCAGCTGATAGCCGCGGTATTTCCGGGAACCTCCCGCTCTGGAGCTACCATTGTGGGAGCGCTGTTGATCGGCGTATCCAGGACAGTGGCGGCGGAGTATACCTTCTTCCTGGCCATACCGGTCATGTTTGGGGCCAGCCTTTTAAAGGTGATGAAGTTTGGCTTATCCTTTACCGCTCTGGAGCTTGCGCTGCTGATTGCAGGTATGGCGTCAGCTTTTTTGGTCTCTCTGGCAGTGCTGAAATTTTTAATGGGATATATCAAAAAGCATGACTTCAAGGTGTTCGGCTGGTACCGGATTATACTGGGGGCTGTGGTGCTTATTTACTTTGGACTGAGCGCTTCCGGTTTCTAAAAAAACGAGACGGGCAGATTTCTCTGCCCGCTGATTTATAACATTCCCCTTTACACTTACATGATATTGCGTTATCAGAATTTTGTAAAGAAAAACTCGTTGACAAATACTGACAAAAGCAGCGCAGAGCTGATGGCTCTGTACATTTTGATTTTCAAAGGTTGACAATTTTTCGTGAAAGTAATAAACTTATCACTGCAAGAAAAATTGAACTTGGGATAAGTTTAAGAGGCTTGCGAGGAGTCTGAAAACAATTGTCTAAATGTGAAAGAAGGGAGAATCACTATGGCTGTAACCAAGAAAACAGTATCTGCCGCAGCGAAGGCGGCGGCACAGACAGAAGTGAAAAAAACATTAGCTCCGACAACTCCGGTTAAGACAGAATCTGAAAGTGTAGCAGTAAGCGCAGAGGCGGCTAAGACCGAGCCCTCTAAAAAGGCTTCTGCCAAAAAAGAGCCCGTAAAAAGGACGGAAGCAAAGAAAGCTCCGGCAGTAAAGAACACCGTAAAGGCAACGGCCAAAAAGGACGCCGTAAAAAAGGCAGCGACGAAAAAGGCAGAGCTTAAAAGCCAGGTACATGTACAGTTTGAAGGCAAGTCTTATTCCCAGGAGGAGCTGTTGAAGATTGCGAAGGATGTCTGGAGATACGACCTAAAGCAGAAGGCCGGTGATCTTACGAGCATAGAGCTTTATGTAAAGCCTGAGGAAAGTATGGTATACTATGTTATGAACGGCGAGCAAACCGGAAGCTTTTATATTTAAGACGATCTGATAATAATTGATAATAATAAAGAAAGAAAAGCACCGCATGTTTTTATGGAGCAATGACGGTGCTTTTTTGAATGCTTTAGATTTATTTTATAAATAATTTCTTGAAAAGATGTTGACAACGCAGGGTCTTAGTGCTATTTTAGGGTAAGAAGATGTTAGCACTCTTCTTTGTTGAGTGCTAATAATTCAAAGATTAATATCCGCTGAAGCGGATAAGGGGTGTAGGTATGCAGTTGGATGAAAGAAAAACCAAAATTCTGCAGGCCGTGATCCGCAATTATCTTGAGACGGGAGAACCGGTCGGCAGCAGAACAATTTCAAAGTACACCGATCTGAACCTGAGCTCAGCAACCATTCGTAACGAAATGGCAGATTTGGAGGAGATGGGATATATTTTCCAGCCCCACACCTCTGCGGGAAGAATTCCTTCCGACAAGGGATACCGTTTTTATGTAGATAGTATGATGGAGGAAAAGGAACGGCAAGTTGTGGACATGAAGGAGATGTTGGTGGAAAGGCAGGACAAAATGGAAAACCTGCTGAAGCAGGTGGCAAGAGTTCTGGCTCAGAACACCCAGTACGCCACAATGATTTCCGCGCCTCAGACCCAGCGCAACAAGGTGAAATTTGTTCAGCTCTCCCGGGTGGATGCCTCCCATATTCTGGCCGTGATTGTAGTGGAAGGGAATGTAATTAAAAATGACATTTTTTCCATAGATCAGGAGCTGAATGACGAGACGCTTCTGAAATTGAATATTTTGCTGAATACTCATTTGAATGGGTTATCCATAGACGAAATCAATCTGGGAATGATATCTGCCATGAAGCAGCAGGCAGGCATTCACAGCGCCCTTGTAAGCGGCGTAATCGATGCCGTGGCGGAGGCAATCAAGGCGGACGAGGATCTGGAAATTTACACCAGCGGAACCAATAATATTTTCCGTTATCCCGAGCTGGCCGATCAGGAAAAGGCCAGTGAGCTGATTAATACTTTTGAGGAAAAGCAGCAGTTGGGTGATTTGATCATGGATACTCTGGCTGATGAAAACAGCACCGGAATTCAGGTATATATAGGCAATGAAACGCCGGTTCAGAGCATGAAGGACTGCAGCGTAGTAACTGCAACCTATGAATTGGGGGAAGGCATGAGGGGAACCATAGGCATTATAGGTCCTAAGCGGATGGATTATGACAAGGTTATCAGAACGCTGAGGACGCTGCAGAGTCAGCTGGACGATCTATATAAAGATTAGGAAAGGATAAGGTAAGCATGGCAGAGCAGGAAAAGGAAAAGCTGAAGGAAGGAAGCGAAGAAATAAAGGCTTCGCAGGAGGGCCCCGAGGACTGTGCTGATTCCGCAGCACAGGAAACGGCAGAGGACGAGAGGGACTGCGCTGAGAAGGAAAACGAGGAAGACGCACGGGAGGAAGAAACTGCTTCGTCAGGCTCAAGCGAGAGTGGAATGACCTGGGCGGAGAAAAAGGCAGCCAAGAAGCAGGCCAAGATGGATAAAAAGGCCGATTCCTATAAGGAAAAGATAGATCAGCTTGAAGACCGGGTAAAACGTCAGATGGCAGAATTCGAAAATTTCCGCAAAAGGACGGACCGGGAAAAGCAGGCTATGTTTGAGACAGGAGCCAAAAGCGTAATTGAAAAAATTCTTCCGGTGGTCGATAATTTTGAGAGAGGTTTGGCTAGCGTATCCCAGGAGAAGCTGGAGGATCCCTTTGTTGATGGAATGAACCGTGTGTATAAGCAGCTTCTCAAAGAGCTTGACGGTCTGGGTGTAAAGCCTATTGAAGCTGTGGGATGTGAATTTGATCCAAACTTGCACAACGCGGTAATGCAGGTAGAGAGTGAAGAATATGACTCCGGTGTGATTGCGCAGGAGCTTCAGAAGGGCTATACCTATCGCGATACGGTAGTGAGACATAGTATGGTAGCGGTTGTAGAATGATAATAATATTTAAATAGCAGGAGGGCTTAATTATGAGCAAGATCATTGGTATTGACTTGGGAACAACAAACAGCTGCGTGGCTGTTATGGAGGGCGGAAAGCCCACCGTTATCGCAAATGCAGAGGGAGCAAGAACAACACCCTCCGTAGTTGCATTTACAAAAACCGGAGAAAGGCTGGTAGGCGAGCCTGCAAAGCGTCAGGCTGTTACCAATGCGGAAAAGACTATTTCATCCATTAAAAGAGACATGGGCACCGACAGAGGCCGTACAATTGATGGCAAAAAATATTCTCCTCAGCAGATCTCCGCTATGATTCTTCAGAAGCTGAAGGCCGATGCGGAAAGTTATCTGGGCGAGAAGGTTACGGAGGCGGTTATCACCGTCCCCGCATATTTCAATGACGCGCAGAGACAGGCAACCAAGGATGCGGGCAAGATTGCGGGACTGGATGTTAAGCGTATCATCAACGAGCCTACGGCGGCGGCTTTGGCTTACGGCCTGGATAATGAAAAGGAACAGAAAATCATGGTTTATGACCTGGGCGGCGGTACATTTGATGTTTCCATTATTGAAATCGGGGACGGCGTTATAGAGGTTCTTGCCACCAACGGGGATACCCATCTGGGCGGAGATGATTTTGACAATAAGGTTATCCAGTGGATGATTTCCGAGTTTAAGAAGGCGGAGGGCGTGGATCTTTCCGGTGACAAAATGGCGATGCAGAGGCTGAAGGAGGCAGCTGAAAAGGCTAAGAAGGAGCTTTCCAGCGCTATGACAACCAATATCAACCTGCCTTTCATTACGGCAACTTCAGAGGGCCCCAAACATTTTGACATGAATCTGAGCCGCGCGCAGTTTGATGAGCTGACCAGGGATTTGGTAGATAAGACGGCTGTGCCTGTTCAGAACGCAATGAAGGATGCGGGGCTTACAAATGCGGATCTGGGTCAGGTTCTTCTGGTGGGCGGTTCCACACGTATTCCCGCGGTGCAGGATAAGGTAAGACAGCTGACCGGTAAGGAGCCCAGCAAATCCCTGAATCCCGACGAGTGCGTGGCTGTCGGAGCATCCATTCAGGGCGGAAAGCTGGCAGGAGACGCTGGCGCAGGCGATATACTGCTTTTGGATGTTACCCCTCTGTCTCTGTCCATCGAGACCATGGGCGGGGTGGCAACCAGACTGATTGAGAGAAATACCACAATTCCTACCAAAAAGAGTCAGATCTTTTCTACCGCGGCAGACAATCAGACCGCAGTGGATATTAATGTGGTACAGGGTGAACGGCAGTTTGCGAGAGACAATAAGTCTCTGGGACAATTCCGGCTGGATGGAATACCGCCCGCGCCCAGAGGAATTCCACAGATCGAGGTTACCTTTGACATTGACGCCAACGGTATCGTAAATGTATCCGCTAAGGATCTGGGTACCGGCAAAGAGCAGCATATTACGATTACGGCAGGCTCCAATATGTCCGATGCGGATATTGAAAAGGCGGTTAAGGAAGCGGCTGAATATGAGGCTCAGGATAAGAAGAGAAAAGAAGCCGTTGAGGCAAGAAATGAAGCGGATTCCTTCGTATTCCAGACTGAGAAGGCGCTGAATGAGGTGGGAGACAAAATAAGCGACAGCGATAAAACTCAGGTTCAGGCCGATCTGGAAGCTGTTAAGGCTATTCTGGAGAGAACGAAGGACCAGGAAATGAGCGACAGCGATGTGGATGAGCTGAAGGCTGCAAAAGAAAAGCTGACCAACAGCGCACAGTCACTCTTTACGAAAATGTATGAGAATATGCAGCAGGCCCAGAGCGGCGCAGCAGGCCAGGGCCAGAATGCAGACGGTGCGGCGGGGCAGGCGTCCGCCCCCGAGGATGATGTAATTGACGGAGACTATCGTGAGGTATAAAGCAGAATTGCTTTGATTGCTCCGGGCAATGAGGACATTAGATACAGCGCTTTTGACCGGGGGATGGTGGCGCTGTACAGGGACTTGATTATCATAATAAAGTGTGTTAAATTAATTAAAGTGTGTTTTGAAATTAGCGAGCACAGGGCATGGCGGTCTTAGGAGCGTCCCATGCTCTGTGCATACCGCATTTTGGTATGAGGTGTGATTATGGCAGAACAGAAGCGAGATTATTACGAGGTGCTCGGCGTAGATAAAAACGCAGACGAAGCGGCGATTAAAAAGGCATATCGTGTTCTTGCAAAAAAATATCATCCTGACATGAATCCCGGAGACAAAGAGGCGGAAAGGAAGTTTAAGGAGGCCTCGGAAGCATATGCAGTTTTGAGTGATCCAGAGAAAAGACGTCAGTATGACCAATTTGGTCACGCCGCATTTGACGGAGGCGCAGGCGGAGCCAGCGGCTTTGACTTCAGCGGCACTGACTTTAGTGATATATTCAGCGATATATTTGGAGATTTCTTCGGTGGAGGACGCTCTTCGAGAACTCGCAGCAGCGGCCCCATGAAAGGTGCAAATCTGCGTACCAGCGTCCGCATTACCTTTGAGGAGGCGGTGTTTGGCTGCAAGAAAGAAATAGACCTAACGGTAAAGGAAACCTGTAAGACCTGTAACGGAAGCGGCGCAAAGCCGGGTACCAGCCCGGAGACCTGTTCCAAATGCGGAGGCAAGGGTCAGAAGGTGTTTACCCAGCAGTCCTTTTTTGGGATGGTCCGAAATGTGCAGACCTGCCCCGACTGTCAGGGCACCGGTAAGGTAATTAAGGAGAAATGCCCCGACTGCCAGGGCACCGGTTATATTCCCATGAAGAAGAGGTATTCCGTAGATATTCCCGCAGGAATTGACAACGGTCAGTCTACCCGTATGCCCGGGCTGGGTGAGCCGGGTATAAACGGAGGGCCAAGGGGAGATGTGCTGGTTGAGGTTATCGTAGGACGCCACCCGATTTTTCAGCGTCAGGAATTCAATATTTATTCCACGGTACCTGTGTCCTTTGCGGTAGCTGCTCTGGGCGGCGAGATTTTGATCGATACGGTGGATGGAAAGGTTATCTATGATGTAAAACCCGGCACTCAGACCGATACGAAAGTACGGCTGAGAGGAAAGGGCGTTCCTTCCTGGAGAAATAAGGATGTGCGGGGCGACCACTATGTAACGCTGGTGGTTCAGGTGCCCGACAAGCTGAATCATGAGGCGAAGGAGCTGTTAAAGCAGTTTGACGCGGTTACCGGAGATTCTCTCAATGCAGCTAAAAACCTTTCGGGACAGCAGCCAAACAATGAGAACAAGGACGGCAAGAGAAGAAAATTCTGGAAATAGACTTGCAGATGCCGCACAACGAAAGATGTTGTAATAAATAGCAGAAGCTATGCTTTTAAACTATATACTGTTATGGGTAAGAAGAAGGCGGCCTAAAAGTCATGAAACGACTTGAGGGACGCCCTCTTTCATTTAATATGGACATAAAACCGCTTGTACAGAGGGCGGAAACATGGTATGATTTTATCAATAACAGTAGTGATGAGGATCCTGTGTGTATGAGATTGTTGATTTTGTTGATTAGACAATACTTTATTTAGGACTCGTGGGCTACTGTTTTTTGATGATCTGTAAAAGAAAACAGCCCGATAGCCTTCTCAGGGCATCATGCGGCAATTACAGAAGAAAAGGGTATATCACTTTATGAGGGAGTTATGGAGGAAAACGGAAGAGAATTTCTGAAAAATCTTTGTAATTTGTTTATTGCCGCATTGCTTGCGGTGCTGCCTCTGTATACGGGGGGGACCTATTACCATTTAGGGGACACAAAATATCTTTTGTTCCGGAATATTTCACTGGTGTGCCTTGCTATGTGGGCAGCGGTGGGAGCGCTGGTGCTGGTTGGGAATACATGGAAAAAAAGCGGGGCGGCGGGACAAAAGCGCCGGTATTCCCCGGTGGATTTTTGCATGGCTGCGTATGGCATCGCGGTTTTAATTTCGTTCTTGTTCAGCGCTTATAGACAGACCGCCTGGGCCGGATACAGGGATTGGTATATGGGTGCTCTCTCTCAGCTTTTGTTTGTTTGGATATATTTTTTTGTATCAAGAAACTACGACGGCGCGGCGTTTCCGGTCTATCTGGGGGAGGCGGCACTTTTTGCAGTGGCTTTGACAGGACTGCTGAACCGGCTGGAGATAGACCCCTTTGGACTTTTGGAGCCCTATGGAGCGGGGGATTGGGAGTACGGCCATATGCTGTCAACCGTAGGAAATATTAACTGGCTCTGCGGTTATTTCAGTGTTTCGCTGGCTTTTCCTCTGACAGGCTTTTTGTACGGAAAAAAAGGTGTAAAGTCAGTTCTTTTATATATAGTATCTGCAGCAGGGCTTTTGCTGCTGATCTTTCAGGGAAGCGACGGGGGAGTGGCGCTTGCTGCAGTCGGCATGGGACTTGCGCTGTTTATGGGGAGAAAAAAACCGGAGATGTTCGGGCGGGGAATCCTGCTGGGAGCTGGAACGTGTTTGTTGATCCCTGTAATGGCGGCTTTGGTTGCCGTAAGGGGCAGCGAAAAAACCATCCCTGCGGATGGAAATACATATGAAATGATCTGCTGGAGGGGCTGGTGGCTTGTTGGGCTTTTACTGCTTTTGCTTTGGCTGTTTATGAAAAAGGCGGAGCGAAAATGGAGGAATATATTCATAAAGATTTTTCTCGGGCTGGCGGCTCTGGGAGCGCTGACCGGGGCGGGCTTTTACCTGGTGGGAATGGATAGGGGCGACGATTGGGGAACTGGAAGAGGAGGGCTTTGGAGGCTTGCATGGGAGGGCTTTCTTCGTGCGGATGGAAGACAGAAGTTTATAGGAGCAGGGCCGGACTGCTTTGCGGAATATATATATGGGATCCTGCCTGCTCATGAGATTATAAATCCCATTGGACACTGGGCTGAAGCGGTGTTTGCCAATGCCCACAACGAATGGCTGAATCATCTGGTCAATCTGGGGATTTTGGGAACGATGGCTTATCTGAGTATTTTTATTTTTGCAGTTTTTCGTTACCGTCAGATGCCTCTGGGGATCTTTGTCCTGGTTATGTACGGCATTTATTCTCTGGTAAGCTTCCAACAGACAGTCAGTACGCCGCTGCTTTTTCTTATATTGGGTATTTGCGAAAGCAGGCTCCGCTTATACCTTGACAGGGAAAACAGGCCGGTTTACAATCTTTCATAGACCGGAAAACGGTAGAAAATCCAGGAGGGCTCCTAATATATGAAATGGATGAAATTTCGCATTAAAACGACTACGGAAGCTGAGGACATGATTATCAGCTCTCTTTACGATATTGGACTGGAGGGGGCGCAGATAGAAGATAATACTCCGTTGACCTCTTTGGAGAAAGAGCAGATGTTTGTGGATATACTGCCGGATGGGCCTGCCGACGATGGAATTGCTTATCTGAATTTTTTTGCAGAGAAAAAAGAGGATGGCACTTTGGAGGTTCAGGGAGAGAGTACGGATGCGGAAACGGTTCTAAGGAAAATAAAGAGGGAGCTGGAAGAGCTTCGGCAGTTTGTGGATGTGGGAGAAGGCGCTGTATCTGTGGATGAAACGGAGGACATAGATTGGATCAACAACTGGAAGCAGTATTTTCACCAGTTTTATATTGACGATATTTTAGTAATTCCTTCCTGGGAAGAGGTAAAGGAAGAGGATGGAGACAAAATGGTTCTGCATATTGACCCGGGTACTGCTTTCGGAACAGGAATGCATGAAACCACTCAGCTCTGCATCAGACAGCTTCGCAGATATGTGACCAAAGGAGCACAGATGCTGGATGTAGGAACAGGCAGCGGCATTCTGGCAATACTTTCTTTGATGTTCGGGGCGGAGCATGCCGTAGGAACGGATCTGGATCCCTGCGCCGAGGAAGCGGCGGAGCAGAACTGCCATGCAAATGGAATCGATCCCGGGCGTTTCGACAGGATCATTGGCAATCTTATCACGGACGAGGCGGTACAGGACGCTGTGGGATATGAGAAATATGATATTGTGGCGGCGAATATTCTGGCGGATGTATTGATCCCTCTGACCCCTGTCGTCCTGCAGCGGTTAAAAAGGGGAGGCATTTATATTACTTCGGGCATTATAGACGACAAGGAGGGGGCGGTGCTGGAGACTGTTAAGACAGCGGGATTTGAAGTGCGGGAGATAAACCGCCAGGGAGAATGGGTCTGCATCACCGCCAGGCGCCCATAAAGGAAAGGCGGAATCTGAACCGGCAGTTTTTTTGGAGTGTAATGGAGACGGACATGTATCAGTTTTTTGTAGAGCCTCAACAGATTGACCTCGAATGCAGGCGTGTGGTAATCAGGGGAAAAGATGTAAATCATATCAAAAATGTGCTGCGCATGAAGCCTGGGGAGGAGATTTCTGTGAGCGACGGGCGGGATCAAAAAGAATACCGCTGTGGAATTCTGGAGCTTTCTGAGGATCGGGTATTGTGCGAACTGCGTTTTGTGAAGCAAGAGGGTGTGGAGCTTCCTGTAAAGGTATTTTTGTTTCAGGGACTTCCAAAGGGAGATAAAATGGAGCTTATCGTTCAGAAAGCGGTGGAGCTGGGAGTGCATGAAATTATTCCGGTGGTCTCCGGACGCTGTGTGGTAAGGCTTGACGAAAAAAAAGCAGGCGCCCGGGTTTTACGCTGGCAGAAAATCGCTGAAGCTGCGGCGAAGCAGAGTCGGAGGGGGATCATACCCAGGGTGGGAGAGGTGATAAGCTTCCGGCAGGCGGTACGGCTGGCCTCTTCCATGGACTTAAAAATCATACCCTACGAGCTTGCAGAGGGAATGGAGCGTACAAGAGAGCTGCTGGAAGGACTGATGCCGGGACAGAGCGTCGCCGTTTTTATCGGGCCGGAGGGAGGCTTTGAGGAGAAGGAAGTGCAGCTTGCCTCGGAAAACGGCATTACGCCCATTACGCTTGGAAGAAGAATACTTCGTACTGAAACCGCGGGAATTGCAGTTATGTCATGGATTACGTATCTTTGCGAGTAGAGGATATTGGCAGGGGGCTTTGCCGTTGCATATAATAAGAATAAGATACCATAAAAAAGATAAGAGGAGATCATAGATGGAAGTGTATTTGGACAATTCCGCCACTACCCGTGCCTTTCCGGAGGTGGCGGAATTGATGACAAAAATTATGTGCGAAGATTACGGTAATCCTTCCAGCCTGCATATGAAAGGAGTCCGTGCAGAGCAATATGTGCGCCATGCAAAGGAAGTTTTGGCAAGGATCCTGAAGGTGGAGGAAAAAGAGATTCTGTTTACCTCGGGAGGAACGGAATCGGATAACCTGGCATTGATTGGCTGCGCACTGTCAAATAACAGGAGGGGCAGCCATTTGATTACCACACAGATAGAGCATCCGGCCGTTCTGCAGACCATGAAGTATCTGCAGGATCAGGGCTATCAGGTGACTTATCTTCCTGTGGATGGCTATGGTCGTATTCACTTGGAGGATCTTCACCGGGCCATCCGTCCTGAAACCATTCTGGTGTCTATTATGCACACCAATAATGAGATAGGTTCTCTGCAGCCCATAGAAGAGGCGGGAGCGATGATAAAACGAATGAATCCTGAAATACTTTTTCATGTAGATGCGGTTCAGGGATTTGGCAAAGCCAGGATTCACCCCAAGAAAATGAATGTGGATCTGCTTTCTGTCAGCGGCCATAAGATACACGGGCCAAAGGGCGTGGGGGTGCTTTATGTAAGAGACAAGGTGAAAATAAGGCCTATTATCCATGGAGGAGGGCAGCAGCTCAATCTGCGGTCTGGAACTGAAAATGTACCTGGGGCAGCGGGAATTGCAAAGGCTGCTGAAATGCTGTACAGTCATTTTGACGATGATATGAACAGGCTTTCCCGGTGCAGGGAGCATTTTATACGGGGAATCAGAAAAATCGACGGAGTCAGAATTAACGGCCTGTTGCCCGATGATCCAATGGGGGAGAAAAACGCACCTCATATTGTAAGCGTTTCCTTTGAAGGAGTGAGAAGCGAGGTTCTGCTTCACGCTCTGGAGGAAAAAGAGATTTATGTGTCTGCCGGAAGTGCATGCGCCGCCCGTAAGCCTCAGCCTTCAGCCACATTAAAGGCGATTGGGGTCCAGAAGCCCTGGCTGGAGTCCACCATCCGGTTCAGCTTTTCTGTTTTTACTACACAGCAAGAAATAGACTATACATTACAAGCATTATATGATAAAATTCCCATGCTGCGCAGATATAGATAGTGAGGGAACATGATCCCGCGGGGAAATTTGAGGGCTGTTTCCCATGAAAAGAAAGAGGTTGCCATGTTTACAGCTTTTTTGATAAAGTATGCCGAAATCGGTATCAAGGGGAAAAATCGTTTTTTGTTTGAGGACGCATTGATTCAGCAGATTAAGTATGCGCTGAAAAAGTGCGAGGGTGAATTTTCGGTGCATAAAACCCAGGGCCGTATTTTTGTGGAAGCTCAGACGGAATTTGATTTTGACCAAGTGACAGGACGTTTGAGGAGGGTTTTCGGCATTTCCGGGATCTGCCCGGTTGTGTATGTGGAGGATGAGGGATTTGACAAGCTCTGCCACAGAGTTGTGAGCTATATTGCACAGGTTTATCCTGAGCGGAATAAGACCTTTAAGGTTCATGCCAGACGGGCAAGAAAGAATTATCCCAAGGACTCCATGGGCATTAATACGGAAATGGGAGAAGCTATTTTAAAAGCGTATCCTGAAATGAAGGTAGACGTGCACCAGCCTGATATTCTGCTTAACATCGAGGTGCGGGAAAAGATATATATTTATTCTGAAATGATTCCGGGGCCGGGGGGTATGCCTGTAGGTACGGGGGGGAAAGCAATGCTTCTTCTGTCCGGTGGGATTGACTCTCCGGTGGCCGGTTATATGATAGCAAAGAGAGGCGTTAAAATTGATGCGGTTTATTTTCACGCTCCGCCCTATACCAGTGAGAGAGCGAAGCAGAAGGTGATGGATTTGGCCAGGCTGCTGGCTGGATATGCCGGTCCGGTTTATCTCCACGTGATCAATTTTACGGATATTCAGCTTTACATTTATGAAAAATGTCCCCATGAGGAACTCACCATCATTATGCGGAGGTATATGATGCGTATTGCTGAGCAAATTGCTGAAGAAACGCAGTGCCTGGGGCTAGTTACCGGAGAGAGTATTGGACAGGTGGCCTCTCAGACCATGAATTCTCTTCTGGCCACAAATGAAGTGTGCGGGCTTCCCGTATACCGCCCGCTGATCGGCTTTGACAAGCAGGAAATTATAGAGGTTTCCGAAAAAATAGGAACTTATGAAACCTCCATTCAGCCCTTTGAGGACTGCTGTACTATTTTTGTGGCAAAGCATCCTGTGACAAAGCCGAATCTCAACGTGATACGCAGGCATGAGCATAATTTGGACGAGCGTATAGATGAGCTGATGGAAAATGCGCTGAAAACGAAGGAGCTGATTGTTGCAGAGTAGGAACGCCGTCCGCTGTCTGTGTGTGCCTGCACATATACAGCCGCCGTCCGGGGCTTTCTCGGCAAAAAGAATGTCTCAAAGGGATTGCGGCCTCTGAGACATTTCATTTTCATTCGATATTGACTGGTATGGCGGCTGTCTACACCATGTAGGGCTTCAGCACTTCAAGCACTTCATCCACGCCGTCTTCGGCATGGATATTCAAGTCAATGGGTTTGGATAAATCCAGGCTGAAAATGCCCATGATAGATTTCGCATCAATAACGTATCTACCGGATACTAAATCGAAATCATAGTCAAACTTGGTAATATCATTCACGAAAGATTTTACTTTGTCGATGGAATTTAAAGAAATCTGAACTGTCTTCATTTTGATTACCTCCTTAATGTGTGACATACCTTCTGACTACATATTAACGGTTGGGCAGATAAAAGTCAAGGAGAAAACAATACAAAAAAAGCGAGGAATACTATGAAAAATGTAGCATTGCATAACCTTGGCTGTAAGGTCAACTCTTATGAAATTGAAGTAATGCAACAAATGTTACAAGAAAAAGGATATAATATTGTACCATTTGATGAAGCTGCAGACATTTATATCGTAAATACCTGTACGGTGACCAATATTGCGGATAGAAAAAGCCGGCAAATGCTACACAGGGCGAAGCAGAAGAACCCGGATGCCGTTGTTGTTGCTGTGGGCTGCTATGTGCAGACCGCAGGCAGGAAGATTGAGATGGATGACAGTATTGATTTGGCTGTAGGCAATAACCGCAAAAAGGACATTGTCAGCATTTTGGAGCAGTATCTTGGAGAGAGGAATAAGACCCTGCATGACACTACTGTCATGGATATGAACCAACCTTGTGAATATGAGGAAATGACTTTGAAGCGTACCGCTGAGCATACCCGCGCCTATATTAAGATTCAAGATGGCTGTAATCAGTTTTGCTCTTATTGCGTCATTCCTTATGCCCGAGGAAGAGTGAGAAGCAGGAGACAGGAGGATGTTCTGGCGGAAATCCGTGGGCTTGTGAAAGCGGGCTACCGGGAGGCGGTGCTCACCGGCATACACATCAGCTCTTACGGAGTGGATTTTGAAGCAGGCAGCGGGAAGTCCGTTTATTACTCGGGAAGCAGCAAATTAGTAGAGCTGGTGGAAAGAGTTCATGAGATAGATGGCTTGGACCGCATCCGCCTTGGCTCCCTGGAGCCCCGCATTGTAACCGGAGAAACTGCTGCAAGACTGGCCGCTCTGCCGAAGCTCTGTCCCCATTTTCACCTGTCGCTGCAAAGCGGTTGTGACGCTACCTTGAAACGGATGAACAGACATTACACTGTGGAGGAATACAGAAGGAGCGTGAAGGCTCTGCGCAGTGTTTTTGACCATCCCGCCATTACAACAGACGTAATAGTGGGATTCCCCGGAGAAACAGAGGAGGAGTTTGAAGAAACGAAGTCCTTTTTGAAAGAGACAGAGTTTTTTGAAATGCATGTTTTTAAATATTCCAGAAGAGCGGGCACCCGGGCTGCGGACATGCCTGAACAGATACCGTCACAGGTAAAAAACTCACGCAGCAGTCAGCTCCTTGCTCTGGAAAAAGAACAGTCCAAAGTTTTCAGAAGCCGCTGCCTGGGTAAAGAGGCGGAAGTGTTGTTTGAAGAGACAAAAGAAATAGGCGGTTTGTTTTACCGCATAGGATATACCAGAGATTATGTGAAAATAGCGGTTCCTGTTGCAGCTGAGGCCCCCCTTCCCAACATGCTGGAAAAGGTCATGGCGGAAGGCTTCCTTACGGACGAGATTTTGCTGGCAAAAAGAAACCGTTGAATTTTGCCCATAAATGAGGTAAGATAAAAAACAGTAGAGAAGAATCGGCACAAGAGGAATGTGAGGAAGCTATGCAGGACTTGGGAAATACACAATACTTCAAGGTAGAGACAGAGCCTGAGACCGGAGTGAAGATGGTGCTGTCTACCGTATATGAAGCATTAACAGAGAAGGGCTATAACCCGGTGAACCAGATCGTGGGCTATATCATGAGTGGTGATCCTACTTATATTACCAGCCATAAAAACGCAAGAAGCCTGATTATGAAGGTTGAGAGAGATGAACTGGTAGAGGAAATATTAACGGAATATATCAGAAATAACAACTGGAAATAGGAGGAGCTTCCATGCGCATCATGGGATTGGATTTCGGCTCGAAAACAGTGGGCGTGGCTGTCAGTGACAGCCTGCTTTTGACTGCCCAGGGATTAGAGATTATCCGGCGTAAGGAGGAGAATAAGCTGAGGCAGACCATGGCTAGAATCGAAGCGCTGATTGCCGAATACGAGGTAGGGGAGATCGTGCTGGGATTTCCCCGAAATATGAATGCGACAGAGGGGCTCAGGGCAGAGCTGACGAGAGAATTCCAGGACAAGCTGGAGAAAAGGACGGGGCTGCCTGTGACGCTGTGGGATGAACGTCTCACCACTGCTGCAGCGGACAAGGCTATGATAGAGTCGGGCATCCGAAGAGAGCGCCGCAAAGAGTATGTTGACAAAATTGCGGCGGTTTTTATTCTGCAGGGCTATCTGGACAGAAGAAATTATGAATTGAATGCCCACTGAAGCGGACAGAGAGGTATCATTTTGAAAGTACCTTTCAAATATGGAACGGAATGTCCGCTTATGCGGACAGAGAGGTATAAAAATGGCAAAACTGGAAAAAATTACTTTTAATCCGGATGGGGAGGACCCTGTTGATTTTTATGTTTTGGAACAGACCAGAATTGGCGGCTTCAATTATATTTTGGTAACGGACTTTGAAGAGGGAGATGGGGAGGCTCTGATCCTTAAGGATTTGTCTGAGGATGGCGAGCAAGAAAGCGTTTATGCAATTGTCTCGGACGATGAGGAGCTTGCTGCCGTATCCGGCGTCTTTGAAAATATGCTTGAAGACATTGAGTTTATACAGGACTGATGGAACTGAAACGTGGTCATAAAAGCGGGAGGCCCGAAGCAGGGGCGGCTTGCTGTTTATAGAATCAATCACGCGGACAGCGCGGAACCGGGCTGTTGGAGGGGGCGGATTCTGGCAATGGCTTTGACTGCCGTAAGACAGAGAGTGACGAAAGCGGGAGCGTAGATGCTGTTGCCATAATTCGGTCTGCAGGAAAATCCGGAGAAATAAACATTTTTCGATGATTTAACGGAGGTGCCGGAAAGAAGTTGCGGCATTTCCGGGTATTCTGATGTCCATCAGAAGGCCGGTGTTCAGCTGACGCGTAGAATATGGAGGAAATTTTATTGAAAAAGAAAAAAGAGAATAATACCGGTTCGGGACTTAAAATTATCCCTCTGGGGGGCCTGGAGCAAATCGGCATGAACATTACTGCCTTTCAGTACGAGGACAGTATTGTTGTGGTGGACTGCGGTCTTTCTTTCCCGGCGGATGATATGCTGGGGATAGATCTTGTGATTCCGGATGTGACTTATCTGAAGGACAATATTGAAAAGGTAAAGGGTTTTGTGATTACTCACGGGCATGAGGATCATATTGGAGCGCTGCCCTACGTGCTCAGAGAAATCAATGTGCCCATTTACGCCACCAGGCTTACCATGGGAATTATCGAGAATAAGCTGACGGAGCATAATCTGATGCGCGGCACTAAACGCAAGGTGGTGAAGTTTGGACAATCTATTAATTTGGGGCAGTTCCGCATAGAATTTATCAAAACGAACCACAGCATTGTTGATGCGGCGGCTCTTGCTATTTATTCACCGGCGGGTGTGGTGGTGCATACCGGAGATTTTAAGGTGGATTATACTCCAGTGTTTGGGGATGCCATTGATCTGCAGCGCTTTGCGGAACTGGGAAAAAAGGGTGTGCTGGCCTTGATGTGCGATTCCACCAACGCGGAGCGTCCCGGCTTCACACCCTCGGAGAAGACGGTGGGAAGAACCTTTGATACCCTGTTTGAGGAGCATAAAAACACAAGAATTTTTGTTGCTACCTTTGCTTCCAATGTGGATCGGGTGCAGCAGATCATAAATACTGCATATAAGTTTGGCAGAAAGGTGGCAGTGGAAGGCCGAAGCATGGTAAATGTCATAGATACGGCCATGAAACTGAAATGCATCAGCGTTCCTGAAAACACGCTGGTGGATATTGACCAGATGAAAAATTATCCCAATGAGCAGCAGGTGATTATCACCACCGGGAGCCAGGGCGAGAGTATGGCTGCTTTGAGCCGCATGGCAAACAGCATGCACCGTAAGATTACCATCGGAGCGGGAGACACAGTGATTTTTTCCTCTAACCCTATTCCGGGCAACGAGAAGTCCGTGACGAAAATTATTAACGAGCTTCTGAGAAAAGGAGCGGATGTGATTTTCCAGGACGCACATGTATCAGGACATGCCTGTCAGGAGGAGATCAAGCTGATTTACACTCTGATACGGCCGAAATACGCCATTCCCGTTCACGGAGAATATAAGCATCTCACAGCTCAGGCTAAGATTGCCGCAAGCCTGGGTATAGAGAAGGACCATATTTTTATTTTGTCCTCCGGCGATGTGCTGGAGCTGACACAGGAGCAGGCCAGGATTGCTGGAAGAGTGCCTGTGGGAGCAATTCTGGTAGATGGACTGGGCGTGGGAGACGTGGGAAATGTGGTGCTTCGGGACAGGCAGCACCTTGCCGAGGACGGCATTATGATCGTTGTCATGAGTCTGGAGCGGGCAAGCGGCCTTTTGGTAGCGGGACCGGATATTGTTTCCAGAGGGTTTGTTTATGTAAGGGAATCCGACGAGCTGATTGAAGAGGCCCGTCAGACGGTGGACGGCGCTATTCAGAGCTGTCTGGATAAGGGAGTCACGGACTGGGGCAAGCTGAAATCCACCACCAAGGATGTGCTGGGAGATTATGTCTGGAAAAAGACAAAGAGACGTCCCATGATACTTCCCATTATTATGGAAGTATAAAATAATTGCAAAATAGCCGGAGTAAGAGTACAATATGAGCAAAATTGACAGTGCGGTGGAAACGTTTATCACTGCAATAATGGATACAGACGAGTACAGGGAGTACGATTTGCAGAGAAACCGAGTGAAGAAGTACCCTGAGCTGAAGGCACAGATTGACGAATACCGCCGCCGCAATTTCCTGCTTCAGACAAGAGAGGATACTGCCTTTGAAAAGATTGACCAGTTTGAAAAGGAGTATGAGGGCTTTCGGGAAAACCCTCTTGTATCCGATTTTTTGGCCGCAGAGCTTGCCTTCTGCAGAATGATACAGGGGATCAACATGCGCATTACGGAAGCAGTTCACTTTGAGTAGAGAAAAGGAAAGGAAAGCCAATGAACTCTGGTAATTTAGTTGCAGCGGTATTAGGGGCGGTTTTAAAGGTGATTGCAGCCGTCGCGATGATCTATCTGATCTATCGGGGAGCCGCCATGTGCTATGACTACGGATATCGTATTTTTATGGAGCCGGCTGTTTCGGAGGGAGAGGGCAGAACCGTTACGGTAACCATTACGGAAGACATGTCTGCTGCGGACATCGGAGATTTATTTGAACAGGAGGGGCTGGTGGAGGATTCCACGCTGTTTATGCTCCAGTATTATCTTTCTGAATACCGCCGGGATGTAAAACCCGGAGTATTTGAGCTGAACACGGCTATGACGGCCGAAGAAATGATGGCGGCCATGGCTTCCTCCGATGCGGAGGATGAAACCGGGGAGGCGTCATAAGGAGTGAATATGGCAGCAGATGACAGAATCACCGCTTTTATTGACTCTCTGGATCGGGGGAATACGCCTTTTCTGGACGAATTGGAAAAATATGCAATTTCTGAGCAGGTGCCCATTATCCGGAAATCCACACAGAGCCTGCTGAAATTTCTTGTCACATATGCAAAGCCGAAGAGCATCCTGGAGGTGGGAACTGCCATCGGCTTTTCTGCTTTGCTTATGAGCGAGTACGCTCCTCCTGACTGCAGAATTACCACCATCGAAAAGTATGGGAAGAGAATTCCCGTTGCCAGGGAAAACTTCCGCCGGGCGGAAAAGGAAAATGCAATTACCCTTCTGGAGGGGGATGCCATGGAGCTGCTGCCCACTCTGGAGGGGGGCTTTGACTTGATTTTCATGGATGCGGCAAAGGGGCAGTATATTCATTTTCTCCCTGAGATCCTCAGGCTGCTGAATGCCGGGGGGCTTTTGGTCTCGGATAATGTGCTGCAGGAGGGAGATATTGTGGAATCCAGATTTGCGGTAACCAGAAGGAACCGCACTATCCATGCCCGCATGCGGGAATACCTATATGAGCTGAAGCATCACCCAAAGCTGGAAACAGTGATCCTGCCCGCAGGAGACGGGGTGACGCTGAGCACAAAGCTGCAAGGCTAAACTGCTAAATTTAGCTAAGATCGAAAATATTGTCATAAATTGATGTCCGCTGAAGCGGGCAGGGGGTGTTAGGATGGACAGTAGAGTAAGGAAAAAGCCGGAGCTTCTCATACCGGCAAGCAGCCTTGAGGTGCTTAAAACTGCGGTGATATTTGGAGCTGATGCGGTGTATATCGGCGGAGAGGCTTTCGGGCTTCGGGCCAAGGCAAAGAATTTTTCCATGGCGCAGATGGCAGAGGGAATCGCTTTTGCCCATGCCAGAGGAGTGAAGGTGTATGTGACGGCTAATATTTTGGCGCATAATGAGGATTTGGCGGGTGCGGAAGAATATTTTCAGGAACTCAGGGAAATGGAGCCGGGGCAGGCTGATGCGCTGATTATTTCGGATCCTGGAATGTTTACCATTGCAAGGCGGGTATGGCCGGAGGTGGAGATCCATATATCCACCCAGGCCAATAACACCAATTATGGAACCTTTCTCTTTTGGTGGAATCAGGGAGCAAAACGGGTGGTGACCGCAAGAGAGCTTTCCTTAAAGGAGATACGGGAAATAAGAGAGCGGATTCCGGAGGAAATGGAGATTGAAAGTTTTGTGCATGGAGCCATGTGCATTTCTTATTCGGGGCGCTGCCTGCTTAGCAGCTATTTTACAGGGAGGGACGCCAATAAAGGAGCCTGTACGCATCCCTGCCGTTGGAAATACGCTGTTGTGGAGGAGACCAGGCCGGGAGAGTATATGCCTGTGTTTGAAAATGAAAGGGGAACCTTCCTGTTTAATTCCAGGGATCTGTGCATGATTGAATATATTCCGGAATTGGTCGGGGCAGGTATTGACAGTTTTAAGATCGAAGGACGCATGAAGACCGCTCTGTATGTGGCAGCGGTGGCCAGAACTTACAGGAGGGCCATTGATGATTGCTTTGAGGATGAAAGGAAATACAGAGCCAATCTTGATTGGTACAGGGAGGAGATTGAGAAATGCACCTACCGGCGGTTCACTACGGGATTTTATTTTGGAAAGCCTGACGAGAACACCCAGATTTATGATAATAATACTTATGTGAATGAATACGTATATCTGGGAATTGTGGAGGAAGCAAAAGATTCTTTGGTAAGAATAGAGCAGAAGAACAAATTTTGCACAGGCGATGAGATTGAGATTATGAAGCCGGATGGCAGGAATGTGCCGGTGACAGTGGAGGCCATTTACAACGAGGAGGGAGGGAGTATGGAAAGCGCCCCCCATCCCAGACAGCTTCTGTGGGTGAAACTGTCCGACGCTGCGGAGCCGTTTGATCTGCTGCGGGTCCGGGGGAAATAGTCGGACCTGAGGCGGAAGGGCATGGGGCTTCTGCGGAACAGAAAAATTCTGATTGACCGGCGCGGCGCTTCTATTGTACAATGTGAACAGCGAACATCTGAAAATGCTCCGGCTTATTACAAAAAGTAAAAAAAATAATTTAGGTATTGCAATTTGCAATAATTTAGAGTATCTTATAGAAAACGAAGCAGGAGCTGCAAAGGCTTTTGCTTTCCACACATAGGGATCTAAGAACGAAGATGTTCCAATAGTAACAGGTTTACTTTGGGACGTTTTTTTTTAGACAGGTTGGAGACTGCGCCGAAGCTCTCTTATGTCAGTGGAGCATGGAAGCGGACAGAGAAAGGAAGTAGGGAAATGAGTGAAGTTTTGAATGTGGAAGAAATTTTTGCCAGTAAGGTGTTTACGCTGGGAAAAATGCGGGAAAGACTGCCGAAAAATGTTTACAAAGAGGTAAAAAGAGTTATGGACTATGGCGGCGAGTTGTCTCTTGCAACTGCTGATGTAGTAGCGAAGGCGATGAAGGACTGGGCCATTGAAAACGGTGCCACTCATTATACTCACTGGTTCCAGCCGCTGACAGGAATTACGGCTGAGAAGCATGATGCTTTCGTAAGCCACCCCGATGAAGATGGGAAAATGATTATGGAATTTTCTGGAAAGGAGCTCATCAAAGGTGAGCCCGACGCCTCTTCTTTCCCCTCCGGCGGATTGAGAGCGACCTTTGAAGCGAGAGGATATACCGCATGGGATATTACCTCGCCGGCCTTTTTGAAGGAAGACGCCACCGGCGTTATTCTGTGTATTCCCACCGCTTTCTGCTCTTACAAAGGAGAGGCTCTGGATAAAAAAACTCCTCTTCTTCGCTCCATGGAGGCACTAAGTCAGCAGGCGTTGCGCATCGTACGCCTTTTTGGCAATGAACAGGCTACCAAGGTGGTGGCCAGCGTAGGATCTGAACAGGAGTATTTTTTGGTGGACAGAGAAAAATACCTGAAAAGGGAGGACCTTATTTTTGCGGGACGCACCTTGTTTGGCGCTCCGGCTCCCAAAGGCCAGGAGCTGGAAGATCATTATTTTGGTACCATCAGAGAACGGATCGGCTCTTTTATGAAGGACTTAAATATAGAGCTGTGGAAGCTGGGCGTTACGGCCAAAACTCAGCACAATGAAGTGGCTCCGGCCCAACATGAGCTTGCCCCCATCTATGAAACGGCCAACATTGCGGTGGATCATAATCAGCTTGTTATGGAAACAATGAAGAAAATTGCCTGCCGTCATGGGATGCACTGTCTTTTGAATGAAAAGCCCTTTGCAGGGGTAAACGGCTCCGGTAAGCATAACAACTGGTCTTTGGGTACGGACGACGGAGTGAATATGCTGGATCCCGGCGATACCCCCAATGAGAACATTCAGTTTTTGCTGGTGCTCGCATGTATCCTAAAGGCTGTGGACACTCATGCAGATCTGCTCCGCCAGAGCGCATCCGATGTGGGTAATGATCACAGACTGGGGGCCAACGAGGCTCCGCCCGCAATTATTTCCGTATTTTTGGGCGAGCAGCTTGAGGATGTGGTAAAGCAGCTTGTGGAGACGGGAGAGGCTGCTCACCTAATTGAAGGAGGCAAGCTGGCGACAGGTGTTTCCACACTGCCGGATCTGGATAAGGATGCTACGGACAGAAACCGGACGTCGCCCTTTGCCTTTACGGGTAATAAATTTGAGTTCCGTATGGTGGGAAGCTCAGATTCCATTGCAAGCCCCAACACTACTTTAAATGCTATCGTAGCGGAAGCGTTCTGCGAGGCGGCGGATCTTTTGGAGCCTGAGAAGGAAACGGGAAACTTTGACCTTGCAGTTCACGACCTGATTAAAGAGTATTTGACAAAGCATCAGAGAATTATTTTCAACGGTAACGGCTATTCCGAAGAATGGGTGGAGGAAGCGGCAAGGAGAGGACTTCCGAATATTAAATCCATGGTGGACGCTGTGGAAACCCTTACCACTGAAAAGTCTATCAGACTGTTTGAGAAGTTTGGCATTTTTACTAAGGCAGAGCTGGAGTCCAGAGAAGAGGTGCTGTATGAAACATATTCCAAGACCATAAATATAGAAGCTCTGACAATGATCGACATGGCAAGGAAGCAGATTCTCCCTGCGGTTATCAAATATACCAAGTCCCTGGCGGATACCGTCATAGCCGTAAAGGAAGCGGGAGCAGATGCGTCTGTTCAGGAACAGCTTTTAAAAGAGGTATCTGCTAAGCTGGCTGAGGTGAAAGTGGCGCTGATGGTTTTGGAAGAAAAGGTAAAAAAAGCGTCCGGGATTGAGAGTCAGAAAGAGCTTGCATTCTTTTTCAAGGATGAGATCCGTGAGGCAATGAGCGGCTTGAGAACGCCCGTGGACGAGCTGGAAATGCTGGTGGATAAGGAAATATGGCCTATGCCTACCTATGGCGATCTGATTTTTGAAGTTTGATGAGCCGGAAGACGTTTGTGCGGCTTGCCCCTCCTTTCAAGAAATTTCATATTGAACTGCATGTTCAAAGGTGTTAGAATGTAGTGTGAAATTGCAGATGAAATTAAATTGAAAGGAGGGGACGTATTGGGCATTTTAAACTCGGAGTTTCATTATGAAAGAGTGGCAAATGATTTGTATAAATGCTGCCTGCAAAAGGAGGATTACGGCGGATGTCAGGAGCCGGAGTGTATTGTGAGATATGCCAAGCGCTGTCTGGTGCATTGTTTGCGAAATTCTGTTACATATGTGGAAAACGGCAGCGAACAAATTCCTTATACAGATTTTAAGGTATATAACGAAGAGGACTTTGAAGCCGGCATCGCGCATATTTTGAAAATATGCAGATCCTGCAAGGAAGACCATTTCGACAACTGCATTGTGAATATAATCAGAAACTGCTATGAGATAGGCCTGTTTGGAGAGGCCCAGAAATACAAAGGAAACAATCTGCTGTATCTCAAAGAAATAAATGAGCATTATCCGGAGAAGGGAAGCCGTATTACGGAAGAATTCAGGAATACGAAGCTGGATGATACAAATGAGTGATGGATGAAAATGGTGTTAAGCTATGGCTTCAGAACATGGGCTTAACACTTTTTTATTCACTATAAAGGGGAACGGAATTTCAGATGATGACACTGTAAAGCAATAAAATAAATAATGTAATATATTGAAATTATAGATTATTTTTTTGTGACAGGAAAATTGTTAATTTAGGTATTGCAAAATAAAAAAAAATCGTGTATAATACATCAGGTAACACGAAATAGGGCTATCGCCAAACGGTAAGGCAACGGACTCTGACTCCGTCATTTCAAGGTTCGAATCCTTGTAGCCCTGTCAAAGCCTCAGCGAATTTTGCTGAGGCTTTTCTGCGCGGAAATTTTGCGGCTGCATATAATATGGGAATTCGGGTGTACATCAGGCCCTTATGTCTCGCTGCCGCAGCAGGAGAATACCCAGAGTGCAGAACAACAGGCTGAAAAACAGGGTGCTCGCCAGGAAGGGATAAACGCTTCCTGCAAGCTTATCCTCATAGCTGCTGGAATTCATACCCATAAGCATGAGAGAATATGGAAAATACAGACCTTTGCCGCTGTTGGACAGAAGAAGTCCGGCTACGCTGCCTGCCAGAGCTATGCCGATGGGAACGGCAAAGCCACGGATACACATGGAAAGAAGAAGCTGCAGGGAACCAATGGCCAGTGAGGCCAGAGTGCCCCTCAGCGCCCACAGAAGGATTTCACCGGAAGGCCATCCGGACAGACCGATCAGCCGGCCGCCGACAACAAACAGGAGGAACATCCATAGCTGTGTGATTACTGTCACTTTGCAGATCGCCCAAAGCTTTCCCAGAAAAATGTGGACGGGAGAAACCGGCATGGTCATCAGCAGATTCCAGTTATGATTGACATGTTCCATGCGCCATAGGTAGGAGCAGTAAAGAGCAATCAGCGGCGCATAAAAGAAATCCGCATAAAATAATGTATACTGCGTCCACAGGGAATACCATTCCCCTGTGAGGATGGACAGGTTCTGCAGATAGTTAAAGGCTCCCATGACGGACGGAATTACCGGTATGAAAAGAGGGGCAACCCATATGATGGAATGACGGAGCTTTCTTTTTTCGGCCTTCATACATTCAAAAAGCATGTATCACACCTCCTTTTTTATAAAAATCCAGCGGCACAGCAGATAGAGCAGTATGCCGAACAGGACGAAACAAACAAAGGTTACAGCGGGAAATGCTACAGGATAATAGCTGGTCTGCTTTGCGGCTCTGTCCCAGTTCATTCCATAGGGAAGAAAAGCGCCGAAGTAGCCCCACAATATCAGCCTCGCGACGACAGGTGGAAAATACAGGGAGAAAAGTCCCAGGAAAGAACCTGCGAGTCCTGTCAAAAGGGGCAGTATCTGATTGTGGGACAGCAAAGACAGAAAATGCTGTAGCCCCAGTACGACGGCTCCCACGAGAAATGTAAGCGCAAGGTGGCGCAGAAGCAAAGAAAGGGACAGGGTTTCCGTATAATGATAAAGTCTGCCGCACAGTAGCATAATGCCGCCCTCTCCGAGAACAAAGGCGAAAAGATACATACATTCGTGGATAAATTTCAGATCATAAAAGCAGCCCTTCTCTTCAAGCGTCAGGATCAGCTTCAGAGTTTCCCCCTTTATTTCCATATCGCAGAGTCTGCTGGCGATGACGGACAGCATCAGAGGCATCAGAATGCAGTTCAGCATGGGGAGCTGAAAAAATAAATTGGTATAGCCCTGGGCCAAATCATAGGCGTCTGTATTTTTGTGAGAAAACATAGCCCAGAAAAACAAAACCGCAAGAAATCCGGCGGGTATCAGCCACATGTGCATGCGTCTGTGTTTTTTTAATTCAACGGTAAAACAATGTGTCATGATCATTCACACCTCTTTCATCAAAAAATTGTATCTGCTTGGACAGACGAGCCGATTCAAATCGAGTTTCGGCCCACCAGGCTTAGGAAAATTTCTTCCAGACTTTTCTGTTCCTCCTCCAGACGGTATAGACCTATGCCTGCCTGGACCAACAGTCTGACAGCCCGCAGAACGGTATCGTTGGCGCCGGAATTCAGATAGAGAACGCCGTTTTTGCAGATTGAGGGCAGACCTGCCTGAAGCAGTATTCTGCAGGCGGCTTCGTCCTGATCTGTGCGAAGCCTCATGCGGGAACGGCTGTGCTCATGAAGCACGGATAGACGATCCTGGAAAATCAGGGCGCCGTTGTTGATGATGCCCACATGGGTGGCCATCTGATCTATCTCCGACAGCAGATGGCTGGATACCAGCACTGTGATGCCGAAGCGGGCGGGAAGGGTACGGATAAGTTCCCGCATTTCCTGAATACCGGCTGGATCCAGACCGTTGGTGGGCTCGTCCAAAAGAAGGAGTCTGGGGCTGCCCAGCAGGGCGCAGGCAAGGCCAAGTCTCTGCTTCATTCCCAGGGAATACTGTCCTGCCTTTTTGTCCTGCTGTCCTTCCAGGCGAACAATGCGGAGAACCTCGTGGATCTGCGCCGCCGGCGCCTGCTTGAGTGATGCAATCAGCTGCAGATTTTCCCTGCCGCTTAGATGCCCGTAATATGCGGGTGACTCTATCAGTGATCCGGTATCCCGCAGAATTTCAAGACGATTTTTGTGATTTACATTTTTGCCCAGAACGAAAATGCGTCCACGGGAAGGCTTTACCAGTCCCAAAAGCATTTTCATGGTGGTGGACTTTCCGGCTCCGTTGGGGCCGAGAAAGCCGTAGATGCTTCCGGTGGGAACTGCCAGATCCAGATCGGATACAGCCGTAGCCTTCCGGTAAATTTTTGTTAGAGAATCGGTTTTTACTGCATATTCCATAATTTGACTTCCTTTCGTTTTTTTGCAGGAAGGCAGGATCGTAAACCCGGGTCACGGTCAGCCTTCCCGTTCCGCAATGCTTATCATAACGAGGCCCGCTTAAGGGAAGCTGAAAGAAACCTTATTTTTACCTTAAATTTAACGTCTAACGTAGAAAGAAAAAGCAAAATAAATTAAGATAAATGTGTCCGGCCATGGAAATGAGTGATTTTAGATTTTATATAAAGCAAAGGAAGGATGATCAGATATGAATATATACGATTGTTCAATACTTCTGGTAGATGACAATGAGGAGCTGGCCCGAATGACCGTGAGCATATTGAAAAGAAGCGGATATGAAACCGTGGAATGGGCCAGAGACTGTAGGGAGGCCATGGAAAAGCTGGAGCCGGAGCTGCCGCGACTTGTGATTCTTGACATTATGCTTCCGGATGGAGACGGCTTTACGCTTTTTAGAAAAATCCGGGAGCGTACTCAGGCCCCCATCTTATTTTTATCAGCAAGAGATCAGGACAATGACAGATTGCTGGGGCTGGGTCTGGGGGCGGACGACTATATTACAAAGCCCTTTCTGCCTCAGGAGCTGGCGCTTAGGGTGGGGGCTGTACTGAAACGTTCCTACGCAGCCCTTTTCATGCCTCATCAGGAAGAAAAAGTTCTTGTTTTGGGGGAGAGGAAAGTGTCGCTGGACAACGCTGTGGTAACCTGGAAAGACCAAAGCGCTGCTCTCACGGCAAAGGAGCTTCTCCTTCTGAAAAAACTGAATGCAAATCGAGGGAATATTGTTACCTTTGATGCGCTCTGTCAAGCGGCGTGGAACGACTCATACTACGGGTATGAAAATACGCTTATGGTCCATATCAGACATCTGAGGGAAAAGCTGGAGGAGGATCCCTCTCATCCTTATTGGATCCTGACCGCCAGAGGACTGGGGTACCGGCTGAGACTGTGAAGGAGGAAGGTCTGTGAAAAGCTTGTGGAGAATCGGCACCCGCTATATCCTGCGGGCAGTTTTTATCACATTTTTTGTTTTATGCGCAAATATTGCTTTGTTTGTCCATATCGGAACAAAGATGCAGGAAAGAGAAAACGGGTTGCTTTTTATTCGGCAAAGAGTGGGAGAGATTGCAGAAGGACTGAAAATGGGTGAGCAAGGCCGGTGGGAGTTGTCTGCAGAAGGGCAGAGATTGCTTGAGGAAGGGATTTTTGTCTGGGTCATGCGCCTGGATAGTATGGGAAGAGTGGACTGGAGTCAAAACCTTCCCCCAGAGCTGGACAGAGATTACGGCCTTGGGGATGTGGCTGTATTCAGCCGTTGGTATCTGGAGGATTATCCCGTCATCACCTGGAGGCATCAGGATGGTCTGCTGGTATTCGGAATGGATTCCCAGGACATTATCAGAATAAGCTATCTTATAGGGGCGGACAGGGTGCGGCAGCTACCGGAGATGGCCACTGGATTTCTGATTCTGAATATAGCTCTTTTGTGTATGGTTATCCTGTTTTTTGCATGGCGCTTTTATAGATCTTTAAGGCCGGTGGGCAAGGGAATTGAAGCGCTGTCCCAGGGGGCATCCCTGCGGCTCTCTGAAAAGGGGGCGCTGGGGGAGCTGGGGAAAAGGCTTAACAAAGCCTCGGAGCTAATCCAAAGACAGAGGGAAAAGCTTGAGCAAAGAGATTCTGCGCGGACAGAATGGATTGCGGGGGTCTCCCACGACATACGTACGCCCCTGGCGCTGATCACGGGTTATTCCGACGAGCTGGCCAAAGATGAGGCGTGGAATGAAGAGAGCAGAAGGAAGGCGGAAATCATACGCAGCCAGAGTCTGCTGATCAAGCAGCTTATTTCAGACCTGAATCTGGTCTCCCGGCTGGAATACAATGCGGAGCCGCTTCGCGGAGAGCCATGTATTCCCGCAATGCTGCTTCGGGAATGCGCTGCGGAATTTTACAACAGAGGATTGGGAGAAAATCACGAGATTGAGCTGGTCATTGCGCCTGAGGCGGAAAAGGCAAGGCTGAAAGGGGACAGGGCGCTGCTGCTTCGGGCGTTCCGCAATCTTATGGGCAACAGTATCCGCCATAATCCGGAAGGATGTCTTGTATTGGTGAGACTGGAGAAGACGCAGGAAGGAGTGAAATGCATTTTCTGCGACACGGGTACGGGGATTCCCCCACAAGTGATCCGGGAGCTTCAAAAAAAGGAAGGGAGAGCGGCGGAAAGCGGCTCGCGGGTGCATATTATGGGGCTTAGAGTGGTCTGGCAAATCACAGCCACCCATGGGGGACGGATGAGCTTTTCTGAGAGAACGGAAACGGAAAGGGGCGGGTTTGATGTGTGCCTGTATTTACCCTGTTTGACAGAGGAAGGAATTTAAGGGAATTGTCTTGAATTTATCCCAGGATTTTGATAAAGTGTATTTGCCGGATGCAGATAAAAATAAAAATTATAACGGATGAAATAAAAGGAGTATACCTGTCATATGCAAGAATCAATCAAACAGACAAAAAAGTTTTATTCAAAGCTTGGATTTATTTTCATGTTCGGTACCATAGGGATTTATGCCGTGCAGCTGATCCCCATGTATTTGGCGGCGGCAATCAAGCCCGAATGGATGGCGAACGGAAATATTTCCCTGCTGATTTCCATTGTTCCCATGTATGTTCTCGGAATGCCTTTTCTGATCTGGCTGCTGAAGAAGCTGCCTGCGTCGGCGCCGGAGCGTCATGATATATCTGTGGGCTGGTTTTTGGCGGTGGCGGTTATGTGCTATGCCATTATGTACTGCTGCAACATTGCGGGCAATATTCTTACAACGATTATCGGACTGCTGAAGGGCGGAATGGTTCAGAATGTTATATTGGATGTGGCCACTTCCTCCAATATGGCGATTACCTTTGTCTATATGGTGATCTGCGCTCCCATATTTGAGGAATATATTTTCCGCAAGTTGATCATCGACAGTACTCTCCGCTATGGACAGAAGGTTGCGGTGATCACGTCAGGGCTGATGTTCGGTTTGTTTCACGGCAATCTGAATCAGTTCGTTTATGCCTTTGGTCTGGGTGTATTTCTGGCAATCCTGTATGTCAAGACAGGAAACTTAAAAATAACCATTGGACTGCATATGATTATCAACTTTCTGGGAGGCATTCTTGGGGTACTGCTCCTGGATCTGATTGATTATGAACGGTTTATGGAAGTTTATGCAGGCGGTGACATAGATGCCCTCATGCAGATGATGATGGATAATCTCTTTGGCTGGACGGTTTACGGCATATATATGTTTCTGCTTTTTGCGCTTGTGATTACAGGCGTGATACTTCTGATCGTATTCCGAAAGAGATTCCGCCTGGAACAGAAGGAAACCGACATCCCCCGGGGCAGGCGCTTTTCGGCAGTTATTCTCAACCCTGGGATGTTGGTGTACTGTCTGTTTTGGGTTGGAATGATCGTTCTGCAGCTGTTTCAATAGGAACCGGAGGAGGGTATGTATACATTTGAAGGAAGAATCCGATACAGTGAGACGGATAGCGAAGGGAAGCTGACCTTAGCTTCCCTTCTGAATTATTTTCAGGATTGTTCGACCTTTCAGTCGGAGTCCCTGGGGCTTGGGATTGAATATCTGAAGGAGAAGCGGCGGGTATGGGTGCTGTCCTCCTGGCAGATTGTAGTGGACAGATATCCGGGTCTTTGTGAGCCGGTGAGGATCGGAACCTTTCCGTACGCGTTCAAGGGCTTTCTGGGTTCCAGAAATTTTGTGATGACTACAAAGCAGGGGGAATATCTTGCCAGAGCAAATTCTCTGTGGAGCCTTTTGGATACGGATACGGGAAAGCCCGCGATGCCATCGGAGGAGATGGTTGCAGGATATGCGCTGGAGGAGAGGCTGGAAATGGAATATGCGCCGCGGAAAATCGCAGTTCCCCGGGCAGGAAGCCGAATGGAGCCGATTGTGGTAAAGAAGCATAATCTGGACATGAACCATCATGTGAATAATGGGCAGTATGTGGATATTGCCATGGAATTTCTGCCGGAGGGTTTTACAGTGGCACAGCTTAGAGCGGAATACAAAAAGCAGGCGTTTTTGGATGATGTTTTTTATCCCTATGTTGCCTGTGAGGACGGAAGAATTGTAGTGGCTCTTCGGGACGCAGGGGAGAAGCCTTATGTTGTGACGGAATTTCTTGGAAAGGAGAATGGGGAGAAGGGATGATACGGCTGGGAGAAAAGCAGAAGCTGAAAATTGTTAAAAAAGTGAATTTCGGCGTGTATCTGTCGGAGCAGGGGAAGGAACAGGAAGAGAGGATACTTCTTCCTGCAAAACAGGTTCCCCCCATGAGTGATGTGGGCGACGAGATGGAAGTGTTTGTATACAGAGATTCCAGGGATCGTATGATTGCCACGGTAAGGGAGCCGAAAATTGTTATGGGGCAGGTGGCGGAGCTTACGGTTTCCCAGACGGGAAGGATAGGGGCTTTTCTGGACTGGGGCCTGGAGAAGGATTTGCTGCTGCCCTTTAAGGAGCAGACAAAAAGGGTGAATGCGGGGGATAGAGTGCTGGCGGCGCTTTACTTGGATAAAAGCGGGCGCCTCTGCGCCACTATGAATGTTTACCGTCAGCTGAGAAGTGACAGTCCCTATCAGAAGGACGACAGGGTGACGGGCAGAGTATATGAGATCAGCGGCAACTTCGGAGCCTTTGTGGCGGTGGATAATCTGTATTCAGCGCTGATTCCGAAAAAAGAGCTGTTCGGCAGAGTAGAGATCGGAGAGGATATTTCCGCCAGAGTGGTTCGGGTTTTGGATGATGGAAGACTGGAGCTGAGCATCCGGGAGAAGGCATACATTCAGATGGAGAAGGACGTCCAGAGGCTGCTTGAGTTAATGGACAGCCTTGGAGGGGCGCTGCCCTTTCATGACAAAGCTTCTCCGGAGCTCATACGGCAGGAGACCGGAATGAGTAAGAACGAGTTCAAGAGAGCTGTGGGCAGACTGTTGAAGGAGGGACGGATTGAGATTACGGAAAAGGGAATTCGCAGAGTAAAAAAACTGTAGGAAAATTTCTGCGGAAGATATAAAGAATCCATAAACAGACTGGAAAAGGGCGGAGAGTTATGATATAATAACCTTGTTTCGGAGAGGAAACAACAAAGAGGACGCCCAGGAGAAAGGTGGGATATTGATATGGATATTGCAGGTTTGTCGACGGAATTGGCATCGATTTCTTTGATGACCGAGGTGGGAACGCAGATGCTCAGCAAGGCTATGGATACAGGAGAGGCATTGGGAGCGGGATTAGTGGAGATGATGGATGCGGCGGCCATGGAGAGGAGCGTGCATCCTGAGCTGGGAGCAAACATTGATATGCGAATTTAACAGGAAGAAGTGTGAGGGGCTGACCGCATGACACAGATACGGTCAGCCCTTTTGTGAAATTACATAAAATCCTATTGCTTTTTTGGCGATTTTTTTGTACATTTGTATTATACGTTCAAAATCAATAAGGAGTGGGAACCTATGATATCAAATCAAATTTTACAAAACACCATCGAAGGGTTAAAGGCCATTGCCAGAGTGGATCTGTGCGTTATGGACGTGGATGGCAAGGACGTGGCCTCTACCATTGACATGAGCAGCTGTTCGAAGGCGGCGGTAGAATTTGCGATATCCCCGGCAGATTCCCAGGAGATACAGGGTTATCAGTATTTTAAGATTTTTGATGAGCAGCAGCTGGAGTACGTTCTTGTTACCGCCGGAACGGGAGAGGATGTTTACACCATTGGGAAAATGGTGGCCTTCCAGATACAGAATCTGCTGGTGGCCTACAAGGAGAGATTTGATAAGGATAATTTTATCAAAAATCTTCTGCTGGATAACCTGCTTCTTGTGGACATATACAGCCGTTCCAAAAAATTGCACATCCAGACGGATGTTTCCCGGGCGGTCATGATCGTGGAATCCTCAAACGGCAAGGATAATAACGCCCTGGAAATCGCAAGGGGTTATTTTGGCCCCAACAGTAAGGATTTTGTCACCGCAGTAGATGAAAATAATGTGATTGTGGTAAAGGAGCTTTCGGAGAGCGACACGGGAAGGGAGATTGAAAAGGCGGCGAGCGGCCTGGAGGGAAACCTTCAGAAGGAAGGAATTACAGGCATCCGCATTGCGTATGGCACGGTGGTTCATGAGATTAAGGAGGTCAGCCGTTCCTACAAGGAAGCTAAGATGGCCCTGGACGTGGGGAAAATATTTTTTGGCGAAAGAAACATCATTGCATACAGCGAGCTTGGAATCGGGCGGCTGATTTATCAGCTTCCCATTCCTCTGTGCAAAATGTTTATCAAGGAAATTTTCGGCGGTAAAAGTCCCGACGAATTTGATGAGGAGACGCTTACCACAATCTATAAGTTTTTTGAAAACAGCCTGAATGTTTCTGAGACTTCCAGGCAGCTTTTTATTCACCGCAATACCCTGGTATATCGTCTGGATAAGCTCCAGAAAAGCACAGGTCTGGATCTGCGGATCTTTGAGGATGCCATCACTTTTAAGATTGCGCTGATGGTAGTAAAGTACATGAAATATATGGAAACCTTTGAGTATTAATTTCGTTGTATAATGTTAGAAAACGAAAGATAGGCGGAGTACGAATGGCAAAGAAGGAATATTTAAGGAAGAAACGGGAGCAGCTGATAGAGGAGAAGGGGATTATCCATCTGGATAATGTGAGTAAATCCTATTCTACCGGTTCCCCCGCTCTGAACGGAGTGACCCTCAGCATAGGAAAGGGAGAGTTTGTTTTTGTAGTAGGGGACAGCGGCTCAGGAAAATCAACTTTAATCAGACTTCTGCTGCGGGAGCTTACGGCAACCAGCGGCAGTGTTTATGTTATGGGCAGTGATCTGGCAAAATTAAAGCACAGGCAGATACCGAAATTCAGGAGAAATCTGGGCATTGTGTTTCAGGATTTCCGTCTTCTGAACGACAGGAATGTGTATGAGAATGTGGCTTTCGCCCAGAGGATTATTGAGACTCCAGTTAGTGAGATCAGGAGAAACGTGCCTGCCATTCTGGCTACGGTAGGACTTGCGGGCAAGTATAAGGCGAAAACCAAGCAGCTGTCGGGCGGAGAGCAGCAGAGGGTGGCGCTTGCCAGAGCACTTGTGAATAATCCGGCCATTTTGCTTGCGGACGAGCCTACTGGAAATTTGGATCCCAAAAATTCCTGGGAAATCATGCACCTTTTGGAAGAAATCAATGAGAGCGGAACCACAGTGGTGGTAGTTACTCACAACAGAGAGATTGTGAACGCAATGCAGAAGCGCGTAGTTACCATGAAGAAGGGCATCATTGTCAGCGACGAGGAGAAGGGCGGTTATATTGATGAAGATTAGTACATTGTTTTATACTGTGAAACAGGGGTTTGTCAATATTTTCCGTAACAAGCTTTTTTCCCTGGCATCCATTGCAACCATAGCCTCCTGCCTGTTTTTGTTCGGCCTGTTTTTTGCCATAGTGGCGAATTTTCGCAGTATTTTGAAGTCGGCTGAGGAAGGCGTGTCGGTAACGGTATTTTTTGAGGAGGGCACGTCAGATCAAAAAATTGAGGAGATCGGCCAGCAGATTGCGGACCGGGTGGAAGTGTCGGATGTTGTATTTGTTTCCGATGATGAGGCATGGGAGACCTTCGCCGCTGAATATTACGGAGAGGATTACTCCGTGGGATTTCCTGAGAACCCCCTGGAGGGTGAGGACAATTATGAGGTGTATCTGAGCGACGTATCCATGCAGAGCGCCCTTGTAACCTGGCTGGAATCCATCCCGGAGGTCCGCAAGGTGAATTATTCGGAGCTTACCGCCAATACCTTAAGCGGAGTGAACCTTTTGATCGCCTATGTTTCAGTGGGAATCATTGTGATTCTTCTGGGGGTAAGTATTTTCCTGATCAGCAATACTGTGGCCATCGGTATCTCAGTCCGTAAGGAAGAAATCAATATTATGAAATATATTGGCGCCACGGATTTTTTTGTCAGAGCGCCCTTTGTCCTGGAGGGTATGCTGATTGGGCTAGTGGGCGCGGCGATCCCTCTTTGGATCATACGCAGCCTCTATAACTATGTTTTGTCTTATGTGGTGGAGCGGTTTTCTGTTTTGAGCCAGTTTTTAAATTTTCTTACCGAGGAAGAGATTTTTCATTTTCTGACTCCTGCGTCACTGATTGTGGGTGTGGGAATCGGTTTTTTGGGAAGTGTAACTACGGTAAGAAAGCACCTTCACGTATAATTTGAGGAGCCTATGAGAAAAAGAATGATATTAGCCTGTCTGGCAGTCGGCCTTGCCCTGACCGCCGTTTTCCGGATGGGTACGAGCACTTTGGCAGCCGCCACGTCCTCTATTACCTCAGACAGCATCAGGGAAAAAGAGGAGCAGATTGAGCAGGCCCAGAAGGAGAAGGAAAATCTCGAAAACAGTCTGAGTGATCTAAAAGAGATTAAGGAAAGTCTGGAGGAGGAAAAAACCAGCCTGACGAATTATGTCGCGGAGCTGGACAGGAATCTGAGTCAGATTGAAGCGAATATATCTGAATTAAAAGCTCAGATTACCGCCAAGGAGGAAGAAATTGCCCAAACGGAGGCGGAGCTCGCCTCGGCTCTGGAAAAGGAAGAAAGTCAGAAAGAATCCATGATTGCCCGCATAAGATGTATATATGAGAAGGGCAGCCCACATATGGTTGAGCTGCTTGTGGGATCAGAAAGTTTCGGTGATTTTTTAAATAAAGCAGACTATGTGGAAAAAACGGTGGCCTACGACAGACAGATGTGGGAGGAATACAAAGAGAACCGTCAGTTAATTGAGCTGTGCATGCAGGAGCTTGAGCTGGATAAGCAGATTTTGGAGCAGGCAAAGGTAAATGTGGAGACTGAGCAGGCAAACCTGGAGAATTTGATAGACCAGAAGAATAGGGATATCACTGAATACGAATCTGATATTAGCAATAAGGAGCAGGCCATCAGGGAATACGAGGAAGAGATTGCGGCGGAAAATGCCGTGATAGAGGCCCTGGAGGCGGCAATTGCGGAAGAGAAAAGACAGATTCTGCAAAGCAATGGTACGGTGCTTTCCTATGACGGCGGAATGTTTAAATTTCCGCTCGCATCCTACACCAGAATTTCTGATGATTATGGAATGCGGATACATCCCATTCTGGAAGTGGAGCAGTTTCATAACGGAGTGGATTTTGCGGCTCCTAAGGGAACGGCTATTTATGCAGCTTATGACGGGAAAGTAGTAGCGGCAACCTACAGCGCTACTATGGGGAACTATGTAATGATAGATCATGGTGACGGGCTTTATACCATTTACATGCATGCGTCTGCATTATATGTATCTTCGGGAGATGCCGTAGTGAGAGGCGATACCATTGCGGCTGTAGGGAGTACGGGACGGTCTACGGGCAATCATCTCCACTTCAGCGTCAGACTGAATGGCTCCTATGTGTCACCTTGGAATTATCTGAGTGAGTGAGCCGGCAAGGGGTATGGAAGGAGCGCTGCATAGCAGCAGCAAATATGAGCAATATGGAAAATAACAAAAATGAATTCAGAGAAAATTCCGCAAACAATGAAAACTCAGGGGTAAGCTCCGGGGGAAAGAGGGGGCTTTTTACCAGCGGCGTCATCGCAGGAATGGCAGTGGCGTTCTTAATTCTCTGCGCCGTATGGCTGGGCACAAGAGCGGCGGAGGTTTTGAGGGCGGGCCAGGGGGGCGGGAGCTTTTCGCTGGAGGAGTTTCTCGCAGGAGACACGCTTCTGGGCGAGGAGACGCTTACCAAGCTTAAGACGATAGAGGACACGGTAGAGAAGTATTTTTATCTTTCAGAGGTCACTGATGAAGAGCTGGCGGAGGGGATGTACCGGGGAATGCTGGAGGCTCTGGATGATCCCTATTCCGAATATTACTCTGCTGAGGAATTGTCGGCGCTGATGGAGCAGACACAGGGAGTGTATTATGGCGTAGGTGCATATGTGAGCCTGGATCCGGAAACTTCCCTTCCAAAAATCAGCGGAGTGATTGAAGGAACACCGGCTCAGGAGGCAGGACTGCGGGCCAATGATCTGATCTATGAAGTGGATGGAGCATCTACCTACGGGCTGACTCTGGAAGAGGCCGTTGCCCTGATCAAAGGGGAAGAAGGTACGCAGGTCAACTTGACTATTATCCGGGAAGGAGAGAGCGATTATGTGGAGCTTTCGGTAACTCGCAGCAGGGTGGAAGCTCCCACTGTAGAATTTGAGATGCTGGACGAGGAAATGGCATATATTCAGATTGTGGAGTTTGATGATGTGACCATAGACCAATTTGCGGAGGCTCTGGCGCTGGCCAAGGGTTCAGGGATGAAGGGACTGATTCTGGATCTGAGGGCAAATCCCGGAGGAAGCCTGAACGCCGTGGTGGAGATAGCCCGGATGCTGCTTCCGGAGGGGCTGATCGTATATACCGAGAATAAGTATGGGGAGAGGGAGGAATATACCTGTGATGGCACCAGACAGCTGGATGTGCCATTGGTGGTTCTGGTGGATATGAATTCTGCCAGTGCTGCGGAAATATTGGCCGGGGCCATTAAGGATTACGGCATTGGGACTCTGGTGGGAACCACTACCTTTGGAAAGGGGATTGTCCAGCAGATTATTCCCTTTACGGACGGCTCGGCGGTGAAGCTGACTATTAGCAGCTATTTCACACCGAATGGAAACAATATTCACGAAATTGGAATTGAGCCGGATGTGGTCTGTGAATTTGATGGGGAGACGTATTACAGTACGGAAGAGCATTATGACAATCAGCTGGAAAAAGCTAAGGAAGTGCTGAGACAAAGCTGGTAAAGGGCACGCGGCAAAAAGAGATTTTTGCCGCGTGCTTTTTTATGAACTTACGCTGTTGAAAAAGACGGTGTCCGACCCAAATAGTTTTCCTTTTTTTGTCTGCTGTGTTGATATTTTTTACAAATAAAACTGAAGAAACTCAAAAGTAATCTTTTGAAGGAGGTATATAAAGGTTTGCAGCGCGTTTGGAATCTATTGAAAAAATTATTTTGCCTTCCGCCGGTTCCCACATTGTTGGTTGCGATTCCCTCCTTTGCCCTTGTTATTTACGCGTTATCGGCTGGGAACGAGCCCCCGGTCATTACTTATACGGCGTATTTTCTGTCGGCCTATGCCCTGGTAATTACTGTGACGGGGGCGCTGGGAATTGGGGACTGGCTTAGAAAGGGTATCATGCAGAATCCTCTGACGGCTAAAATATTAAGTATTCCTTTATTGCGAAGGTACTTTGGGGAAGTGGCTTTCAGGACAGAGGCGTCCCTGTATCAAGGGCTCTTTGTTAATCTTGCCTATGCGTCGGTTAAGTTTTTTTCGGGAATATGGTATCGGTCCGTATGGTTCGGAGCATTGGCCGGATATTATATCCTTCTGGCGGTTATGCGCTTTATTCTGCTCCATTATGTGAGGGGAAGGAGGCAGACCGGAGAAAAAATTATTTTTGAGTGGAACAGATACCGTCTTTGCGGGATTATTTTGCTGCTTATGAATCAAACGCTGGCGGGAATTATTATACTTGTGGTATATCAGAATAGCGGATTTGAATATCCGGGAATTTTGATTTACATAATGGCATTGTATACTTTTTACGCTGCCATTACGGCAGTTATGAATGTAATAAAATTCAGGAAATATGGAAGCCCGGTGTTGTCGGCGGCAAAAGCGATCAGCTTGACGGCGGCCCTGGTGTCTGTACTTTCCCTGGAAACCGCCATGCTCACACAGTTTGGAGCGGCGGAAGACGCGGGCTTTCGACGTTCCATGACGGGGGCTACAGGAGCGGGCATATGTATCATTGTGTTGGGAATGGCGGTTTATATGATAGGACACTCTACAAGGCAGATGAGGCTTTTAAACGAGGATAAGGAAAGCGTGGCATCATAATCTGTGCCAACTGATTATTTTAGATATTATGCTGTTCGGAATTGATGGGTTTGAACGTGCTAACGCTTCCGGCGGTCCATGCAGACGGCGGTTATGATGGCGGCTGCAGAGAAATCTTGAATCCTGCGTAAACCTAATTGAACAAAAATATAATGAGATTTACGAGATGTGGGAAAAGGGAAACAAAGCAGCAAGGACAATAAGAAATACCAGATTCCTCCCTCTGGGACTATTATAAGATTCTGAATAAAAACCGATGGCCTGCTCCGCATGAGAATTAAATATAATATCGTGAAAAAACCAAAGGCACGGAATGGAACCATCTGTTCATGGATACAGGGGCAGATTCCATTCCGTGTTTTTACTGCGCGATATTGGGATAATGATAATTTGGAAAGTAAAACTTGTTATAGGTATTCGGCGAGAAAAGAACAAACGTTCAGATTGCCGCTATACTTTTTTATTAGTTCATGATATAATTTGAAGAAATGAAGTATGCAATATGACCATGAGAGGATAGAGGGCTATTTATAATGCAAAGGGAAAAGGGTGATTTAATTTATAATGATCATGCACAGAGAACCGAAATACTGGCCCGTGATGATGAAATAAGAATGACTTATGTTATAAGCCGAATGGTAATATTATAGGTGTAAGACTTGAATATTGCTATTAAGCAAAGACTTTGCTGGGAGTTACGGGTTCGGGAAAAACTTTTACAATGGCCAATGTGATTCAGGCTTTGAATAAGCCCACACTGGTAATTGCCCACAACAAGACGCTGGCCGGACAGCTCTATGGTGAGTTTAAGGAGTTCTTCCCAAATAACGCAGTGGAATATTTTGTCTCCTAGTGTGCCGGAGCCGGAAAATGAGGTATATTTAGTGTTTTTTCGTGTTGCTTCGTCCAGATTTTGTGGACAGAACAGGACTAAACGTACTGGATGATACCAGACGGACAAAATGATTTTGTGACTTTTTGCAGGAAAAATTCGTAACGATAGTTTGGCGTATATTTATTATTAAGTACATAGAATGAACCATTTAACAGAGTAAAATGGAAAAGAGAGTGAAATAATGAAAGACTTTTCTTTTTGGGAGGAATATGAAGGTGCATCTGAAGGAAGTGGTAGAAGTGAAAAAATTTGGCTTCAAAATCCCGATACAGGTCAAACGGGTTTGTTTAAATTTAAAAAAGATATTGGTACAACGGATCATGTTTCTGAATGCATTGCTTATGAAATAGCGCAGTTGTTGGAAATTCCTTGCGCTAAATTTGAAGTGGGAATGTATTATGGAAGAGAAGGTTCAATGAGTTATAATATTATAAAAAAAACTAATCAAATTCTTGTTGAGGGTATATATTTTATTACATTAAATTATCCAGGATATAATCCTGAACAGTTTATTGATAGTATAACGAAGCATAGATATTCTATTGAAATGGTAAAAAAAGCAATAGAACAATTTGTATCAATAGAAGGCTTCCTAAAAATGTTAATGTTTGACTATTTAATAGGAAACTCAGACAGACATCAGAATAACTGGGCAATTATTATAGAAGACGATAAAATGGTATGGTCCCCATTGTATGATAATAGTTCTTCGTTATGTGCATATATTTCAGAAGAACAGATAGCAGGTTATTTTGGAAAAGATAAAAATAGGTGGAATTCGCTAGTTGATACAAAATCAAGATCGTTACTTCGCTGCAAAGTGCTTGATGAAAAGCGTCCAACTCACTTGAAAGTGCTGAAATATTTAAAAGAGAACTACTTTGAAGAGACGTGCGGATTTGCGAAAAGAATTGTTACTATAATGACGGAAAAACAAATTTATGATATACTGAAGTTACATTCGAAGGAAGAATTGTCGGATAATAAGAAAAAGCTAATTTTAAAATATTTATTGGAAAAAAGGCATATGTTGAGAATAGTCTATTTTGGAGAGGAGGAGTAGCGTGGCAATTAAAGATGGCAAGGACTATTTATATTTGATTTGGAAATGTGCTT
>CALWRA010000006.1 GCA_944383825.1 uncultured Acetatifactor sp.
TTTGTTATCCAGCGGATCATCCGGTATCTCATCTACACGATAGATAAAATTCACCCTATAATTCCTAATTATCGTTACCAAATTAAAATAAAATAAAAATTTTTTCGGCAGGCCCCTTTACCTAGCGGCAAATTAGGTGAAGGGGTTTTCTTTTGTTCAAAAATATTCCCCTTTTACTGCACTTTGACAACTTCATATCTGTGTATCAGGCACACATCCGACCGGCCGGAGAGCCGGAAAGCACAAGTCAGGGTACGCCATGATGGATAAGTGCGAAAAGAACCACTCTATCTTGAGCGGGAAATATCTGTGGCTTTACTGCCCGTGGTGGGGCAGGATGCGATGATACCGGTCGGAGATAATGATACTTCCAGTGATGGCCCGCATAAGTGGCGGGAAAATGCACACCCACGTTTGAGAAAGAATGTGGGCGGCTTTTATGATGCCTGCTTACCGGCAGGATGCCTGATGCACTTTTTTAAGCAGTAGAGATCATGGGCTGGATGGAAGCTTATTTTTGTTAATAAAAAGCCAAAACGATACCTTCCAGCCTGTTCCTGTGCTGCTTTATGGCACTAAGAAATTTTAGGAGGCGTAACAAATGGCGAAAAGTGCAGAAGAATTATTGATTTATTTATTTGATGAGATTTTACCGAAACATGGGATGAACCTGCGAGTGAAGCAGAAAGAGCTTTCCCTGGAGATGCTCCGGGCTTTGCGGGAAAACAAGCTAGCTTTATGTGAGGCAGAGGTGGGGACAGGAAAAACCCACGCATATATCCTTGCGCTGACGGTACATAACATATATTCAAACAAAAAGGCTCCGGCGGTCATATCCACGTCAACCATAGCCTTGCAGAAAGCATTGACGGAGGAATATATACCGCAGATATCCGGCATCCTTTTGGAACACCATGTTATCGACAGACCCTTATCCTTTGTGGTGCGAAAAGGAAAACGCCATTATGTCTGTGACTACAGACTAAAGATATATGAGACATCTATCAAAAATTTGCAAAGGGAAGCGGATGCCGATTTAATACTGGAACTGGCAAGATTGGGGGAACCGGGGGACGGCAGGATTGACCTGGACAATTCAACGCTGACATCTTATGTAAAGGGCAGAATCAATGTGCTTCGCTGTAATCAGTCGTGTCCGTATTTTCTTTTATGCAGATTTATGATTTTGAAGAAGGAGTGTATGACGGGCAGCTTTGATTTCCAGATTGCGAACCACAATTATATCCTTGCCGATCTGATTGGACAGAGGCAGGGGAAAAAACCTCTTTTCCCGGGATATGGGGCAATGGTGTTTGACGAGTCCCACAAGCTGCTAGATGCCGCAAGACAGATGTACAGTACAGTCTGGGACGAGCAGGATGCGGAAACTATCGTGACTTTGAGTGAAGGGAACAGAAGGGCTGCGGTTGTGGACGAGCTTATTGTATTGCGAGGGCAGTTTGCGGAATATAACAGAAAAATTTTTGGCAGACTGGCGGGAGATTTAGCAGGAAACCACACCAGGGAGGGAAGCAGGAGTGAAATCGTAATAAGGTCCGTGGAAAAAATCCATATGAGGAACATGGCAAAGGCTTTAGAGCAGCTTCCCTTGTCCTATCAGGAAAACGGTGGGCAGAAAATGCGCCTGCAAAGCCTGAAAAAGCGTTGTCAGGAGCTGGCGGACAAGCTGACCGTGTTCTTAAACAGTGATAATTACATCTGCTGGATGGAAAAGAGGGAGAATGGCAGGCTTGCCCTGTGTGCGGTTCCCATGGAGCTGGAACAAGTTTTATTCCGTGACTTATGGAGCAGGCAGATACCGGTCATTGTCACCTCTGGCACAATGTCAGTCCGGGAAAATTTCACTCATTTTAAAAGAACGACAGGGATTTCCTTTGCGTCTCAGTCCAGGATTATGGAAACCAGCAAGCCTTCGCCCTTTGATTTTCAGAGTAATGGTCTGCTCTATATACCGGAGCGTATGCCCTTTCCGAATATCCGGGATAACAGATACATACAGGCGGCCATGGAGGAAATCATTCAGATTGTGTCCGCCACTCATGGGCATACCCTGATTCTTTTTACATCCTATTGGCTCATGGAGAGGGTGTTTTATGGTCTGAAGGAGCAGCTTTCTGATTATCCGCTGTTTCTCATGGGCAGAGGCAGACTGGACGTGATAAGGAAATTTAGAAGAAGCGGAAACGGAGTGTTGTTTGCCAGTGACAGTGCCGGAGAGGGGATTGACCTTGCAGGAGATATCCTTTCCAGCTTGATTGTGGTAAAACTGCCGTTTCCTGTGCCGGATCCGGTTATGGAATACCAGAGAAACCAGTATGATGATTTTGATTTATACCGCAGGGAAATCATTATTCCGGAAATGCTGATTAAGCTAAGGCAGTGGTTCGGGCGCGGTATCCGCAGGGAAAAGGACACGGCGGTATTTTCCATTTTAGACAGCAGGGCATCCCTGCGTGGCAGATACCGGGCAGAGATTTTGAATACCCTGCCGGCCATGCCGGTCACGGACAGGCTCATGGACGTGGCAGACTTTATTATCAGCAAGAAAGCAGACAGTTATTTTATGGATAAGGAGCGGGAAGAAGAATGAGATTGGCGAGATTTCAGGTCATAAGACAATCCATATTTTGCATAAGATAGAAGAAACGGAGGAATATAGCAGTTCTATGAGGAAACTACAGGATATGAAAGATGCTCAGTGTGAAGATATCCAAAAAACAGATATCATGGAAGTGAAAAAGGGAGATTTATTGGATATTGACACGGTCGCTATCGATAAAACGCATCCCGTAGAGAAGAAATTGGAAGAATTTGTATCAGGTAACGATGGAGATTTATCAACGCACTTGAATGAGGGATATGTGGTCAGGGTGCATTTCAGCAAGGACGATTATTCCGCAACAGATGCGCTGAGACATTATCTGAAGCAAATTGCAGAGTTAAAATATTAAAAAGGATTCGACAAATACAGAAAGTTATGTTAATCTAAAGACAGGATTGAAAAGCGGATTCCTGGCTTTAGCATGATATTTGTGAGACTTCTTATTAGCGAATATAAAGTCAGGAGCGATGCAAATGGATAACAAAAAAATTTATGATACTGGTCTCTATCTGCGTCTGTCCAAAGATGATGCAGATGTGGACGGCAATAAAAAAACAGAGAGCAACAGTATCAGCAGTCAAAGAGATATTTTAAGAGCATACGTTCAAAGCCATGAAGATTTGCGGATTTATGATATTTACATTGATGATGGCTATTCGGGAGCGAATTTTGAAAGACCGGAATTTGAGAGAATGATGGCAGATGTTCGTGCCGGAAAAGTGAACTGTGTGTTAGTAAAAGATTTGTCAAGATTTGGACGAGATTATATAGAAGCCGGGCGGTTGATACAAAAGACCTTCCCGGCTTTAAATGTGCGCTTTATTGCGGTTACAGATGGTTTTGACAGCCTGTATGCAGACAATACAGACAGCAGCTTGATATTGCCAATTAAAAACTTTGTAAATGACAGCTATTGCAGAGATATATCTATGAAGGTCAAGGCACAGCAGAAAGTAAAGCGCATGGAAGGAAAATGTATCGGTGCATTTACTGCTTATGGTTATAAGAAGAACCCGGAGGATAAGAACAGCCTGGTTGTTGATGAATATGCTGCAGATATTGTAAGGAAAATTTTTGCATGGAAGGTAGCAGGAATGAGTATGGCAGCAATCGCAGAAAAACTGAATACCACAGGCGTCTTATCACCACTGGAATATAAAAAATTCCTTGGTATGAAGTATTATACGGGATTTGAAGGTTCCTCTGCAGCAAAATGGGCGGCGACATCTGTGAAACGCATTTTAGTGAATCCAGTATACATCGGAACTATGGTGCAGGGAAAACAGGAGAAAGTAAATTATAAGGTAAAAAAGAGAATCAATAAACCGCAGGAAGAATGGATTTGTGTAAAAAATACCCATAAGGCCATTATATCAGAATTTGAATTTTTAACAGTCCAGGAGCTATTGAAATATGATGGGCGGGCTTCAGGCAACTCAGATAAGGCTAATTTGTTCAGTGGTGTTTTGATGTGCGCAGATTGTAAAGCCCCGATGATAAAAAGAGTAAATACCTATAAAGGGAAAAAGAAAGTATTTTTTATCTGTCAGACTAAAAATAAGTCCATGGGATGCAGCAGACACAGTATAGAGGAGGAGACGTTAAAAAAAATTGTATTTAAGGAGATTAAAAAATTCCTTGAATTGATGGCATCCTATTCGGAAGTTGCCGAGTATTTAGAGCAGATGAATGTCAATTATGAACAGGTGGTTGAATATGATTCACAGATAGCAGCACTCCAGGCAGAATATAACAGATATTATGAGCTGAAGAGCAGTCTGTTTGCCGACTTAGAGGAAGGGCTGATTGATAAAAAGGAATTTGACGAATTTTATAATTTATATGAAAGAAAATGCAGTGATTTGGAAAGTGCCATGGCTGCACAGAAGAAAATGATCAAAGATATGTTTCAGAATGGTGTTGTGGCAAAATCACAGCTCGTAAAGATTAAAGAAACATTGGAGCTTCAAGAACTGAGCAGAGAACTGCTGGTAACAACAGTCCGTAAAATATATGTTCATGAGGACAAAAGACTAGACATAGAGTTTCGATTTTCTAATGAAATGGATAAATTAGCTGTTATGAACCGGATGTATCACGAAAAAAACTCCATGCAGGAGGTGATATAAATGGCAAGGACGAAGAAAAGATACTTGGAAATGCCGACAGAGACAGAAATTATGGAAGTGCCGGTTGTAAAGTACTCTGTTGGAATATACAGCCGATTATCAGTAAATCATGATGACAGAAAATCCGAATCTATAGAAAATCAGATAGAAATAATCCGCCAGTATATTACCTCTGAAAACAGTAATCCGAAAAAAAAGCAGATATTTGAAATTTATGATACCTACATAGATCGGGGAATTTCAGGCACTTCCTTTGAAAGAGAAGGATTTGACAGGCTGATGGAGGATATAAGAAAGCATAACGTGAACTGCATTATTGTAAAGGATTTATCGAGATTTGGCAGAGATTATTTAGAAACGGGAAATTATATAGAAAAAATATTACCGTTTTTAGGGGTTCGGTTTATAGCGGTTACAGATGGATTTGATTCCATGTCTGAAAATGTTTCGGAAAAAAAACTGGCAATGAACATTAGGAATCTTGTAAATGATATGTATGCAAAGGACATATCAAAAAGAGTTATGGCGGCAAGGAAAATTGCCGCCGGGAGAGGTGCGTTTATCGGAAGTATCACACCTTATGGATATACTGCGAAAGAAATAAACGGAATAAGGAAACTGGTAATTCATTCCGGAAATGCGGAGATTGTACGTTATCTTTTTGAAAGCTATGCATCCGGCATTTCTTGGGGCGAAATGGTATCATGCCTTTATCAGAAGAAAGTGCATAGAATCAGCGATTACAATAAATATGGCCATACATATTGGGAAAAAGGAGAGATACTTCATCAGTGGAATTCAAGTGTTATCATGGGTGTGTTATCAAATCCGGTATACACAGGCAAGCTCGTGCAATGCAGGAAAAAATCCCGATTACAGGAGGGAGAGAAAGGAAACCGCTATACTGGAGAAAATGAATGGATTACAGTAGAAAACAGCCACGAACCAATCGTAGAGCAGGAATTGTTTGAGAAGGTAAATGCGAGATTGAAAAAAACGGAGGAGAGGTCTGCTGATACGAGAAAATCCGGAAAGAGTGCTGTGGCGGACGATGAAAATATTTTCCGCCATATTCTTTACTGTGGGAACTGTGGTGGTAAAATGCGCGCAACATATTACCAGAGCAGGGTGAATGGAAAAAAGAGTTATTCGTATCATTGCCGGAGAGCCTATTATATTGATGGCAGAAGATGCTCTAAAAATTACATAAAAGAAGAACAGCTTGAACGCTGCTGTTTAGAGCAGATGAAGCGGATTTTGAAAGAACAGAAGCTTTCTTCCAAGACTCTGACAGATATGAACAATTTAGAATGTGAAAAAAAGAAGGCAGCTTATCTGGAAGAACAAAATAAAATCATGCAGGAGAGACAGAAACTCAGTGTGCAGGCAGCAACTTTGTATATGCAGCATAAAGAAGGCTGTGTAAGCGTTCAGGAGTATTTTTCTTTTCGGGAAAACAGAGCTGAGTATGAGAATTTTTATGAGAAGAGAATGGAGGAATTAAAGCGGAAAATAAGAAAGAGTGAAATAAGGGCAGAGGAACAGAATAAGTTCTTGCGTTCCCTGCAGAAAGCAAAAGGATGTAAAAAACTAAATATTCAGCTGATAGAGTCTTTGATAGAGAAGATTACTGTTTCACCGGATGGAGCGATAGATATCCAGTTCCAGTTTAAAAATGAAGTTGGGGGTGAAGGAGATGCCTGATAATAAACTTGCAGGATACTACCGTCTTTCTGTGGAGGATGATGACATTAAGGTGGAAAGCAACAGTATTACAAATCAGAGACGGTTGATTAAGAGATATATTTCAGAGCATCCAGAGCTTTCCTGTTATGAATACTGCGAATTTTATGATGATGGCGTCTCGGGAACAACAATGGACAGGCCAGGTCTGCAGGCTATGCTTGAAAAAATAAAACAAAATGAAATCAAATGTGTCATTGTGAAAGACCTGTCACGGTTCTCAAGGGATTACATCGAATTAGGTACTTACATGGAGCAGATTTTCCCATTTATGGGTATCCGTTTTATCTCTGTCGCGGAACATTATGACAGTAAGGATTATATAGGGAAAACGGCTGATATTGATATCGGCTTTCAAAGTCTGCTGGCAGACTTTTACTGCAAGGACGTTTCTGAAAAAGTGAGAAGCTCTGTAATGGCAAAGAAAAATCAAGGCAAATATGCAACGGGAAATACACCTTTTGGATATGTGAAGAATGAGGACAACCGGAAGGAATTACTGATTGTGCCGGAGGAAGCCGAAGTAATCCGACATATTTTTGAACTGTCTTTGTCAGGGCAGAATTTGACGCAGATATGCAGAACATTGAATGATGAGAAAGTGCCTACACCGCTGGAATACAAAAATAAAAGAAAGAAACAGAACCGAAAGGAATTGCAACAGGAACATAAATACTGGCAGCCGGGAACCGTAAGAGCAATACTGACAAATGAAAGCTATCTTGGCAGCATGGTTTATAACAAATCTGTTCAAGCGCAAGTGGGCGGAAGCCGGGCAATTATAAAACCGAGGGAAGAATGGAAGGTATATAAAAATCATCATTCCGCTATCATCAGCAAAGAAGTGTTTGATAAGGTGCAGGAAAAGTTTTTCTGCAAAAAAGCAATGGTAAGGAAGTCTGTTCAATATGCACTGAAGGGAAAGGTGTATTGCGAATATTGCCATCGCAGGCTAAGAATTATGAAACTGGCAGGTGACAGATTGTTTTATTATTGTCCGAATCAAAAGCTGAATAGTAATAATAAATGTCTCTCCGGAAGCGTTAGTAATGAGGTATTAGAGAAAATTATATTGGAAGAAATTAAGGTGCAGATAACAAAACTGGCAGACTTGGCGAGCGTCAGAAAGGAAGCTGTAGAGGAACAACGCATAAGCACCAGGAAAGCAGATAAAGAAGTGAAGCGTGTAGAAGCAGAAATAACAAAACTGACAGCGAGCAAGGCTGGCTTGCTGGAGGCATATCATGCGGGTAATTATACGAAAGAGCAGTATATGGAATACCGCAGGCAGCTGGAACAGCAGATTTCTGAAAAACGGATGCAGCAGGAGAAGATAAAGAAGAAGTCAGATACTCGTAATAATTTATTGTGTGCAGATACAAGGGATTATGAGAGCTTCCTGCGATATGCCAATTTTGGGACACTTACAAAAGAAATGGCGGATGTATTTACGGAAGCGATAGAAATAAGTAATGAGAAAACCATCAACATTTATTGGAAATTTAATAATAACGCCAGTCCACGAAGCTTCAAGGAAAAATGAGGATAAAAAAGCTTATAAATTCTACGGCAGCTACTTGACAGGAACGGGGATTGTGAGGGGCAATGATTTGTTTTTATACGGAGAGAAGGTAAAGGCATATTTGAGAAACGGCGCAAGACCTATACGGGGAGAGTCAGAATATCCGAATGAACGTGTTGGCTTTGGCGCATTGTGCGTAGTAGACAGTCTGCCGTTGTAAAGATTATTCTTATATGCAATGAATGCTTAAGAAATCTGAAGGGGCTTCTTAAGCATTGTTTTTGCTGTTGTTCACCAATCCCCTGGGCAGTTGCGGCGGCATGTGTGGAAGAAGAAAAGCTCTTTGGGAAAATTGAATAGAAAAAACAAAATTTTTTGGTTATATTGGCAGATTGCTTCTCTTTTCTGAAAATGATACTATTATCTCGGACAATCGCTTGCGCACAAGAGCGCGGCGGTTGGTCAGGAATGGAGATAATGTATGGGAAATGGAAATTTGGATAAAATAATGACCATTCACGATGTGGCCAGGGAGCTGGGTGTTTCTGCCAGTACGGTGTCCAGGGCGATTTCCGGCAAAGGAAGGATCGGCAGTGCAACCAGAGACCGGGTACTGCAATATATAGATGAGCACGGCTTTTATCCCAATGCGTCGGCTCAGAGCCTTGCGCAATCGCGCACCAATAATATTGCCGTTGTTTTGCCGGAGGTAAAGGCGTTGGTGGACATGCCTTTTTTCCACACCTGCATGTATGGAATCGAGGAGATGGCGCAGGCGAATGACTATGATATTCTGGTGGTGATCGCCGACGGAAGGGACACGAAACCTTTGGAACGTCTGATTCTGAACCGCAAGGTGGATGGCATGATTCTGACCAGAACCTATGAGGATGACTTTTTTGCGCATTTTCTGAAGGAAAAGCAGATCCCTTTTGTGACAGTGGGAACGGTGAATGATAAGGGAATCACCCAGGTGGACAATGACAATATTGGAGCGTGCAAGGAGCTTGTGACGGTGCTTTTTTCCAAAGGCATCGAAAGGATTGCCTATCTGGGAGGAGGCATGGAACAGACGGTAAACCGCTGCCGGTATGAGGGGTATCTTGCGGGCTTTAAAAAGTCAGGAAGAGCGGTACGCAGCGACATTATTTATACAAATCTGAATAATCGCGCAATGGTGGAAAAGGCGGTGGATGAACTGAAGGAAAAGGCGGACTGCATACTCTGCCAGGATGACTATATCTGTAATGAGGTGATACGGCAACTGGCGAGGGAAGGCGTGCAGGTACCAGGACAGATGAAGGTGGCCTCCTGTCATTATAGCCGCGTACTGGAAAATTATCCCATAACCATCACTTCTCTGAAATTTGACATTATGGATCTGGGCAGAAGAGCCTGTAAAATACTTTTGGACAGCATCAGCGGAAAAGATGTGCCAATCAGAACGCTGCTGGATTATGAGGTAATTTTAAAGGAGTCAACAAAATGAATAAGAAATTGGTAAAAGTGCACAAAAAAAGACTGCATTATCGGTAAATATGATAAATTGACAATACAGTCAAATCTTGCTAAACTAAGGACGTATTCAAGCGGTTGCGCAATATTATGATGCATACGCCTGAAGGAAAAGGAGGAAACTAAATGAAAAAGTTAGTGGCATTATTGATGACCATGACCATGGCGGTTTCATTGGCGGCATGTGGCTCCGACACACAGGGAGATACCGGCAGCGCTGCGGGAACCAGCCAGGCGGCAGAAACGACTGCCGCGGGAGAGAGCACGGCGACAGCGCCCACAGAGAAGCAGGACGTAAGTCTGACTATGTGGGGAGCGGAGGAAGATCAGGCGCTGCTTCAGAGTATGATCGATTCCTTCACCCAGCACTATGCAGATTATGCAAATTTCAACATTCAATTAGGCGTGGAGTCCGAGTCCACGGCAAAAGACACTATTCTCACGGATATTGAGTCTGCTGCGGATGTTTACGCATTTGCATCGGATCAGCTGATTGACCTTGTAAATGCAGGTGCGCTGCTGTCCATCGATACCATGGATGAGGCGCTGCAGGCTTATGCAGGTAAGAGCGTTGCGGACATTGAAAGTGCAAACGCATCCGGCTCTGTGGAAGCGGCTACTTACAATGATACTCTGTATGCGTTCCCTATGAGCGCAGACAATGGATATTTCCTGTATTATGATTCTACCGTTCTTACGGAAGAAGATGTTGCAAGCTGGGACAGCCTTCTGGCAGCTGCCGATGCGGCAGGAAAGAAGGTTGGTATGACCCTGGCGTCCGGCTGGTACAACGCTTCCTTTTTCTATGGGGCGGGCTTTACCACCGGCCTGAATGAGGATGGCAGCACCGCAATGGATTGGAACGGCACCGCGGATGCTTCGGGGGTTGAAGTAGTTCAGGCGATGCTTGACATTGCAGGACACAATGCTTTCCTTGCGGTTGCAGATGGAGACATCTCCAATCAGATCGCTTCCGGCGCTCTTTGCGCAGCGGTATCCGGTACATGGGACGCTACGGCAGCCCAGAATGCATTCGGCGAAGGCTATGCGGCAACGAAGCTTCCTACTTTCACCGTAGGCGATCAGCAGATTCAGCAGGGTTCTGTGGCAGGCTTCAAGCTTGTAGGGGTGAATGCGTATTCTCAGAATGCTGGCTGGGCAGCTCTTTTGGCAGAGTGGATCACCAATGAGGAAAATCAGGCTCTTCGTTTTGAGCAGAGAGAGATTGGACCTTCCAACAGCAATGTAGCGGCTTCCGAGGCGGTTTTGAGTAATGTTGCCATTGCGGCTTTGTCTGAGCAGTCTGCTTACGGTGTAGTGCAGGTTGTAGGGGGCAATTACTGGGATCCTACAGAAACCTTTGGCGAGATGATCGCACAGGGCAGCCTTAACAGAGACGACACTGCGGCAATACAGGAAGCGCTGGATACATTAGTAGAAGGTGTTTCAGCACCAACCCAATAATCTGTTAGGAGGCTGTTTCGGGGGGATTTAAAAACTGAAGCAGAGGAGAAAGGCGTCCTGAAGCTATGAATGAAGAAACGTAGTGGATGGGCGCCTTTTAAAACCCAAAACGTTTGGCAAAGGAAAGGAGTGGGCGGAAAATGAGCCAGGTCAAAAAAGGCTTGCAGTCATTCTTCTGCGCTGTAGGCGGTTTTTTCAAGGAATTCGGACAGGCGGTGGCGAAGGGCGACCTTTTTGTAAAACTGTCGCTGATATGGATGGGCGCCGGCTACATTCGGAGAAAGCAGTTTGTGAAGGGAATACTGATGACAATATTTGAAGCGGCGGTCATCTGGTTTACCCTGGGATTTGCCGTGGAGTATGTTCCCAAGTTCGTCTCACTGGGAACAGTTCAGCAAGAAGCGGTTTTCAACATTGCCACCATGCAGAATGAATTCAATGATTACGATCATTCGTTCATGATTTTGCTGTTTTCTCTCTTAAGCTTTGTGGTGTGGGCGATTTTTGCCGTAGTCTGGCTGTGCAATATTGTAAACTGCTACAGACTGCAGAAGCGGTCTGAGGCAGGCCTTCATATCAATACATTCAGCGAGGACATGAAGGAATATGTCAACAAGAAATTTTATGTTACGCTTCTTGCCCTGCCGGTAACAGGAGTGGTAGTCTTTACGGTTATTCCGCTTTTGGTATTGATTCTGGTTGCCTTTACCAACTATGACCAGCAGCACATGCCGCCCAGTGCGCTGTTTGACTGGGTAGGGCTGGACAATTTCAAAAGTTTGTTCAGCAGCGGCGGTTTGACGGTGACCTTTGGCTATGCGTTTGGAAGAATATTGATCTGGACTTTGGTGTGGGCGGTTTTTGCCACGATTACCACTTATATCGGCGGAATTCTCCTTTCCATGCTGATCAATAATAAGAAGACAAAGCTTCCCAGGATGTGGAGAACTATTTTTGTAATTACCATTGCGGTTCCTCAGTTTGTTTCCCTGCTTCTGGTTCGTAACTTTTTTGCAAACAATGGGATTTTCAATACATTTTGTTCCGGTATCGGCCTTACGGGCTGGCTGAGAGACATGGGGGTGATCAGTACCAGCTATATACCCTTTTTATCCGCTCCCATTTGGGCTCATGTAATGATTATTTTGATCAATATCTGGATCGGCGTTCCCTATCAGATGCTGATTGCCACCGGCGTGCTGATGAATATTCCCACGGAGCAGCTTGAGAGCGCGAGAATCGATGGCGCTACGCCCAGGCAGACATTTTTTCATATCACCATGCCTTATATGCTGTTTGTGACGGGCCCCACTCTTGTGACGGATTTTGTAAAAAATATCAATAACTTCAATGTCATTTACCTATTGACAGAGGGCGTTTACACTACGACGGATCAGCTTATGGCCAATTCCCAGGCAAAGGAAACGGACCTTTTGATTACATGGCTGTTTAACCTGACTCAGAATTATTATAATTACAAAATGGCGTCAACCATTGGTATTGTGGTGTTTGTGATTTGCGCCGTATTCACCCTCGTTGCCTTTAACCGGTTCCTGAAGGGAGACAGAGAGGAGGCGTTCCGGTAATGAAGAAAGTATTGAATATCGTGCTGAGACATTTGCTTCTGATGTTCCTTGCCTTTATATGGCTGGTGCCCATTGTGTGGCTTTTGGTAACTTCCTTCAGCGCCTATCCGGGAAGGAATACGAGCACCTTCTTTCCGGAGGAATGGAGCATTGTGGCTTATAAAAACCTGCTTTTTTCCTCGGACAGTGTGGCGCAGTTTCCGAACTGGTTTAAGAATACCTTTATCATTGCATGCTTTACCTGTGTGATTTCCACCATATTTGTGTTGATGGTGGCCTATGCTACTTCGTGCATGCGGTTTAAGATGCGTAAGCCTCTGATGAATATTGGCGTTATTCTGAATCTGTTCCCGGGTGTGCTGTCCATGATAGCGGTATACTTCATTCTTCGGACACTGAACCTGACCAACACCCATTTAGGTTTGATTATTGTTTATACCGCCGGCTCCGGACTTGGATATTTGATTGCAAAGGGATTTTTTGATACCATCCCCGCTTCCCTGAGAGAAGCCGCTTATTTGGATGGCGCAAACGAGGTGACTATTTTCTGGAGGGTTGTAATTCCTATGAGCCGTCCGATTATCGTATATACGGTCATCAGCTCCTTCCTGACTCCCTGGATGGACTTCGTGTATGCAAAGATGATGCTTAATTCAGGGATTTCCTCGCAGTGGACAGTTGCAATCGGACTGTATAACATGCTTGATAAAAGTCTGATCAATACCTACTTTACCCAGTTCTGCGCAGGCGGCGTGCTGGTGTCCATTCCCATCTCCATTCTGTTTGTAATCATGCAGAAGTTCTATGTGGAAGGAGTTACCGGCGGGTCTGTCAAGGGCTGAGACAGAATGAGAAATGGTACGAATCTTATGAAAGAATTTATTAAAGGAATGGATGTGTCCACCCTGCCCGAGCTGGTAGGGCTGGGGGCAAGATATTACGATAACGGAAAAGAACAGGAGCTTCTTTCCATCCTGAGAAAATACGGTGCGGATTCCCTGCGGATAAGATTGTGGAACGATCCCTACAGTGCGGAGGGAAAACCCTACGGAGCAGGAACCAACGATTTTCACAAGCTGGTGTGGATTGCGGAAGAAGGAAAAAGACAGGGATATACCTATCTGCTGGATTTTCACTACAGCGATTTCTGGACGGATCCCGGAAAACAGCTTCTTCCTAAGGCATGGCGGGGGCTAGACGCAGAGGGCCTGGAAAGGGCAGTATATTCCTACACAAAGAAAACCTTGGAAAAGCTTAGGGATAAGAATTTACTGCCCGATATGGTTCAGGTGGGAAACGAGGTAACCAACGGACTCCTCTGGCCTCTGGGACAGGGAGAAGGCTATGACAATATTGCCCGCTTTATCAGCGCAGGCATCAGGGCGGTCAGAGAAACAGACGCCTCAATTCCCATTATGCTGCATTTGGACTGTGGCGGAAACAATGAAAAATGCAGGAAATGGTTTGACGAATATAATAAGCGTGGCGAGGATTTCGATGTGATCGGCCTTTCCTATTATCCCTTTTGGCACGGCACAATAGAAGACCTGTCAAACAATATGAACGATCTGGCTATGAGATATGGCAAGGAAATTATTGTGGCGGAGGTTTCCATGGGTCATACCATGAAGGATTATAAAGATTATGAAAAGCTGAACGACGATCAGCGTAAAGGAATGGCAACCAAGCCTCACCTTGCGGAAGCGGTGGAATATCCCATGACACCGGAGGGCCAGGCTGATTTCATGAGAGAAATAATGAAGAGAATTACGGAGGTTCCTGAAAACAGGGGCAGAGGCTTTTACTATTGGGAGCCTGCATGGATACCGGTTCCCGGTTGCGGCTGGGCCAATACGGAATCTTTGGCCTATATGAACGATCCGGGGCCGGGAGGAAACGAATGGGCCAATCAGGCGCTGTTTGATTATGACGGCAATGCTCTGCCTGCGCTGGCTGTCATTCGGGATTTTCATCCAAAAGGGATGTGACATGCGAAAATATAAGATATTGAACGGAGGTAAAAATGGACAAATTTATTGTAAATATCATTCACCGTCCTGAGATGGTGCCTGAATATGCGGAAAAGGTAACCGGACATGGAAAGGAGGAGGATATTGGCAGGAAAGCTCTGCTTACGGAATCTCTGGATATTTTTAAATTCCAGCAGGAAACTGCCCATAAATATGGATTAAAAACTACCATACAAATGACATATGCATCTCTTTTCAACGATGAAGCCGTAGAGCTTGCAAAGAAGGATCATGAGACCTACGGAGACGAGATTTCTTTGTCCTTGCTGGGACTTCCCTGTAAGGAATTTCGGGAGAAATATAAGACAAAGGATTTCTGCATATGGATGTTCTCCATGGAAGACAAGAAATCCATAGTGGATGATGTGTTTGAAAAGTTTTATGAAAGATTTGGATTTTATCCCGAATCCACCGGTTCCTATTATATGGATGCGGATCTGACCAATTATATCAAGGAAAAATATCCCAGTGTAAAATGTGAGATTGCTACCTGCTGGGAGGAAGGTCCCAAGGCTTACCATACCTGCAATAATTCCTGGTACACATTTATGGATGGCGGTCCCTGGGCTCCATGGATTCCTTCTAAACAGAATACCCATGCGCCTGCAGCCAATGAAGCTGAGGACAGCGGCGTGGTTGCGATTCCTCATCTTTCCAGAGATCTTCTTGCCTGCTATGATGGCAATGGCTCCAATTTCGGCACGCACCCTCAGAATGTGCTCCGCGGTATGATTTATGATACAAAGACCTGGGAATTTCCGTATCTTTATAATCTGATTGACCAGTACAGGGATCTTGAGAAATACAATAACGGCTATGCCTACAATATGATGTTTGTAGGACCGGGCTGGCTGAATAAAATGGGACGCTGGGAGCAGCCCTATGAGCTTTTGAAGAAAAGCTATGAGGATGGTATGGCATACTACGGCAAGCTGAAGAAGGAAGGTAAACTTACCGATATGACCATGGCAGAGTTCGCAGATTATTATCGTCAGAAAAAAACCTACACCGAGCCTGAGTGCGCACTGTGGAGAGATATTCTTTATGGTTCTGACAAGCAGCTTTTCTGGTATTGTGATCCTTTCATGCGGGTGTGCGTAAATATGGATCAAGGCGGCGCTATTGTTGACCTGCGTCCTTATACTGCGAAGCTGGAGTGGCCTGTGGGCATTGGAACAAAGCATGTAACGGACGCCTCCTATCCCTTCCTGATCCAGGAGAAATATCGCGCGGGATATTTTACTCATTATGCAGGAGAAGGAACCGTAAGAAGTGCGAAGCTCAAATACAACCAAGAAGAGGTAGATTTGTGTCTGTGCCGTACAAAGGCTCATTTTTCCAAGGAGGGCGACACCAGAATTCTGACGCTGGATCCTGTGGATATTGAATTCCAGGATCTGACTTTGAAGCTGCAGACAGTGATCTCCTTCAAAGAGGGAAGCTCTGAAATCAAAATCCAGAGAAAGATTTTTGAGATGAGCAATCCTGATGCGGAGGTTGAACTCAATGAGTATATGGTTGCCTGTTATGGAACAACCGAGTATTCTGAGGATATGCTGGGAATTACATTGAGCTGCAAAAAAGGCAATGAAGAGGAGAAGCTGCCCTATGAGTACAAGTGCCGTGAGTTGGAAATGTCAGGAGCAGAGCAGGTGATTGCAACGGTGCCTCAGATCGAAACAAAGGTTTCCATGCGCTCCGATGCGGTGAACGCGGTGGGATATGTGAAAGAGGGCTATGCTTTCTCGCCCATGTTTACTTTAGGCTATACTGCAAGAGTAAAAGATAAGGAGGTAATTGGCACATGGCTCAAGCTGGAAAAGGCAAATTAAATTACAGATGTCCTTCCTGCTTTATGAGGGATCTGGATATGGATATGTTTTATGACAAAGATAAGGATGAATATTATTGTATCCGTTGCCAGTACAGAGGAAATGAGGCGGATGTACTGGAGAAAAATGAAATGGCAAGATTTCGTTACGGAGCTATGGCAAAGCGATATACCAAGTTTGACTTTGATTAGGCTCCGGTAAAACAGTAATTTTTGCCGCTATTAGGATATAATGAAAAAGAAAGGGGCTGATGCAAATGATTTTGCAGCAGCCCTTGTATAAAGGGCAGAAATCACCAGCGCATGATCTCTGCCGTTATAAATAAAAATGCCTCTAAAAACAGATTTATCATTATAAGTAGTTGTTTTGAGATTTTTTGAGTATAAATTTAACACTGTATCCGGTTTCATCACACACAGCACGTACAATATTTTCCGCTTCGTCACGTACATTGTCATTGATGCAGATAATGCAGGAATCCTTTTTTCGGCTGAAGAAGGAGGATTTAGGCCAGCGGATGTAGTAAGAAATGCGGTTTTTTAAAAGCTGGCGCTCAATCAGTTTTTTGCATTCCAGATCAATCACCTCGCACAACTCGATTTCATTATTGACTTTTAGTGTAGTATATAATGGCTGCATAGAATTACCTCTTTTGGAAAATTCATATATAAATCCGGCATGGCCAGTGGCCGTCCTGTCGGGAATAAGGTCATTATACCACAGTATGACGGTAATATGCAATGAAATACTTGCGTCCTTTATATGGGAGATTTATAATAGGCTTATATTGAGATGAAGACTTGCTTTACCATACAAGCTGGAAGCAAGGTATTTTGACTTGTATCATAATAGGAATAAGGAGCGTACGGACATGGATTTTATTGAGAAAATCGGCGACACAATCTCTGCTAAGGGGAAAGAAGCGGCAGATAAGGCGAAAGAACTGGCTGAAATTGCCAGTTTAAAGAGCCAGATTGGCACTTGCGAGGAGATCATAAAAAAGAATTATATGGAGATCGGCAGACTTTATTATGAGGAATACGGTAATGAGCAGGATGCCCCCTTCGAGAAGCAGTGCAGATATATAAGGAATGCAGAGACGGGGATAAGGGAGCTTCAGGAAAAGATCAAAAAACTAAAAGGGCTGTAAAAGTTTTGAAGTTACTTCCAATGCTGTATACTAGAAGGAAAAGGGCTGTGGGCTGCAGTTTTTACTGCAATTCACAGCCCCTTTGCATGCCTGCAATGCTGTGTGATCAGGAGCCGTCCGTCCATCTACTCCTGAGTTGTTTCAGCTTGCTGCTGTGCCTGTTGAGCGGCAATGGCAGCAGCGTTTCTCTGATCAATTTCCCACCGCTGCTGATTAATCACAGCTTCATAGTCAGGATTTGCATAGAATGTAGCATCATGCTGACAGTGCGTAGTGGTGGAAGAGGTGCTGATGGTTCCATCAGGGTTGGTTACAATAGAGTTGGAGCCGCTGGCCAGGGAAGGATCCTCAGGCAAAGGCATTTCCATTACGCCCGAATATTTGAAAGGACAGTCGGGACTGGCAGGAACCTGATCGTAGTCGCAAATATCGCCCTGATAATGCACGTCACAGCTCTCTGTAGGAACAGTTCCCTCTGCGAAATATTCGGTTACCACACAATTTTGAGTGTCGCATAATCCGGGAATTGGAAGCTTGCCGGATTTGGAGCAGACATGAGCCTGTACGATGCCGTTTGGTATGCCGAACTGTTCGTTTGGCAGATTCTCATGAATCCTTTCCATAACGGCTCTCCAGAGAGTTCTTGCAACAGCGGATTCATTGTTGGAGCTGCTTGTGCTCATTCCTATATTATTGTCATAGCCGGTCCAGGTGGTACAGGTATAGTAAGGCGTATAGCCGGCGAACCATACATCGTGATAGTCTGTGGATGTACCGGTTTTGCCTGCGATGGCCACGCCGCCGAAATTAACTCTTGCGCCGGTGCCCGTGGTGACAGCGTCCACCATGGCGTCGGTCAGAAGAAAGGCAGTGGTCTCTTTAATCACCTGGCGGGAAGAGGGATTCGTGTTGTCTAAAATCACGTTGCCGTCAGAATCCGTCACCCTGGTGTAAAGCTTGGGCTCCACGTAGGTGCCTCCGTTTGCGATGGCGGCATAGGCCGCGTTGAGCTCGTAGGGAGTCACGCCGTAGGTCAGACCCCCTAATGCCAGAGTCTGCTGAACATCCGTAAAGATCTGGCCATTGATTTCCACTCCGTCCGTAAGGGTGGTAAAACCGAAATTGAGCAAATAATCATAGCCCAGCTGGGGGGTAATGACAGTCAGTGTTTTGACAGCCACAATATTCAAGGATTGTTCAATGGCCTTGCGTATGGAATTGATGCCGCGGTAGCCTGAATACCAGTTGCTGACCGGTCTGCCGTCCGCATAATTAAAGGGAGCGTCAAGGTAAGGGGTGGCCAGAGTCTGCCCTGCGCTGTCAAGAGCGGGAGCGAAAGCGGCCAACGTCTTAAAAGTAGAGCCGGGAGACCGGGTGGCATTAGTAGCTCTGTTCAGAGTACGGCGGCCCTCCTTGGTTCCGCGGCCGCCCACAAGTGCAACCACATATCCTGTGCTCTGATCCTCAATTACCATGGCAGCCTGGGGCTGGGGAGTCATGGAAATGCTCTCCTCGTAGTTATCCTCAATATCTTCCATGCCAAGATCCGCCATCATTGCGGCACGGTAAACTGCAATGGCCTCGTTTGCTTCGTCCTGTGAGGAGAAAATAAGATTGAATTTGGAGTCTTCATTTTCCTTAAACCAGGACATCATATTTTCCTTGCTGAAATTGTGGGCCTCCCCGTCCTCTGTCCGGATGGTCAGAGCATAATCAAGATACCATTTTACATTTTGTGGATAATTGTCCGGATCGGCAAATTCCTCATCTGCAATGGCCTGAATGGTGGGGTCCATGGTAGACTCTATTCTCAGCCCTCCGGAGACCATCATGCTCTCTGCAAGGGTTTCGGAGTAGCCTGCCTCTACCAGATCCTCTTTTACCTGTTCATACACTGCATCAGAGAAATAGGAACCGGAGGTAGTATTTCCCACCCGGTAGTCGGTATCGTAAAGCCCGATGCGTTCATAAACGGCTTCTGTATCCGCCATTGCCTCGTCGTATTCCGCCTGTGTGATAAATCCGAGCTCCAGCATTTTGTCCAGGCAGGTCTTACGCCTCCTGGCATTATTTTCGGGATAACGAATGGGATTATAGGCGGAAGGATTTTGGGTAATGCTGGCAATGACGGCGCACTCGGATAAGGTCAGATCACTGCAGGACTTTCCGAAATAGCGCAGGGAGGCCGCCTCAACCCCCAGGGTATTCTGCCCCAGGTTAATCGCGTTCATGTAGCGCAGCAGAACCTCGTCCTTGGAAAGCTGCTTTGTGATCTCAAGGGCCAGATACTGCTCCTGAAGCTTCCGCTTGACCTTTTTAATCACATTGTCACCTTCGGAAGTCCAGTCCGTAAAGACCGTGTTTTTCAGAAGCTGCTGCGTTATGGTGCTGGCGCCTTGGGTCTCCTCGCCGCCGGTTATGACAAACTGATAGGCGGCTCTGAGGATGCCTTTTACGTCAATGCCGTTGTGCTCATAAAAGCGCTCGTCCTCAATGGCTACAAAGGCCTGGCCCAGATGCGCGGGAATCTGATCCATATCCACCTCGATTCGGTTGGAGTTCGTGCTTACGTATTGGTCAATTTCATTTCCCTCGCGGTCGTAAACGATAGTTGCCTCACCGGAAGCAATGACGCCGCTTAAGCGGACGGTGGGCGTGGAGGCAAGAATACCCTGAAACGCACCGATACCTGCAGAAACGCCGCAGATGGCCATGCCTGCAATCGCTATTAAAACTACCTTGAAAAAGGTAAGAATGATTTTTCTCCCCCACTTTGCAGATTTGGCATTCAGTGCTTTTTGCTTGGCCCTGACGCCTCGTTTACCATAATTCATAGAGATAATCACCTTTCTGCCTGTGGTAACAGACGAAATTATTATAGCAAAAAATATTATGTAAATAAAGGTTTTCTTTCCCATATTAAGAATTGTTTCACATTTTTGGGGAATTATGCTATATTTTACAGAGAAAGCAGAGCCCGAATCAATCAGCTTTTTTGCGGTATAAAGTCCTTGAGGGCGTCTTCGCGCTTTCTGAGGAACGAGGATGCGAAAGCGCTGTTCGGGCAAGGAGGTAAAAGACTTCATGGAATTTTACAGAGTGCTTCTGGAGGGCGGAAGCGGGGAAATAGTGGAGAAAAAGTCACGCTTTATTGCTACCATACAAAAATGTGAGACAGAAGAGGAAGCTGTGGGCTTCATTGATGAAATGAAAAAACGATATTGGGACGCATCCCATAACTGTTCTGCTTTTGTGATTGGGAGCCGGGGAGAGATTACCAGATGCAGCGACGATGGGGAGCCCTCCGGCACAGCGGGGCGGCCCATGCTGGAAACGCTTTTGGGAGAGGAGATCAGAAATATTGCGGTAGTGGTGACGAGGTATTTTGGAGGGACGCTTCTGGGAACGGGAGGACTGGTAAGGGCTTATACCCGGGCGGTAAAGGAGGGGCTGTCCAACTGCAGGGTTGGCGTCATGCGCTATGGATATGAGGTGAGGATATCCGCTGATTACAATCATATCGGCAGGGTGCTGTATCTTTTGGGTAAAAAGGGACTGGAGCCTGCATACAGCGATTACGGAGAAGCGGTGACGCTGGATCTTCGGATTCCTGCAGAGGAGGAGGAAAGCCTTCGGATTGCCATGACAGAGGCATCCTGCGGCAAAATTCGTTTTGAAAAATTGAATGAAGTTTATTTCATTGACAAAGAATAGGATGGTAGCTAAAATGAAATAGGCACGGAAAAAGGCATTTTGAAAGGTGGTGGTTTTTTATGAATAGTCATATATGCGGTACGGACAATCCTCTTCCCCGAAGTTGCAGGGGCATAAAAAAACCATCAAAGGAGAAATGCCATGGAAAGAATAAAGGATTTGAAGGAACTGCTTGTATTTTTGGATACAAAGCAGTATACGAAGCTGCGCCAATATCTTGCGGAGCTGAATGAAGCTGACATCGCTGCTTTGCTGGAGCAGCTGGAGGGGGAGAATATGCTGAAGGTATTCAGAATTCTTCCCAAAGATTTGGCGGCGGATGTTTTTTCTTATCTGGATGTGGACAATCAACAAATGATTATCACTTCCTTAAGCGATAGGGAAGCCGCCGGCATTATCGATAATTTGATGTCGGATGATGCGGTTGATCTTCTGGAGGAGATGCCTGCTAATGTAGTAAAGAAGCTGCTGGCCAATGCAAGTCCGGATACCCGAAGGGATATTAACCATCTGCTGCGGTACCCTGAGGACTCCGCAGGCAGCATTATGACGGTGGAGTACGTGGATCTGAAGGCCAGCCTCACCGTGAATCAGGCCATTGAGCGTATCCGTAAGGTGGGTCTGGACAGCGAGACCATTGACATATGTTATGTGCTGGATCCCCAGCGAAAGCTGCTTGGAACAGTAGCGCTGCGTTATCTGCTTTTAAGTGATGGCGATGAGGTCATCGAGGACATCATGCACGAAAATGTGATTGCCGTAAACACCTTGATGGATCAGGAAGAGGTGGCAAAGCAGTTTAAAAAATATGATTTTACGGCAATGCCTGTGGTGGATAATGAAAACCGTCTGGTGGGAATTATCACAGTGGACGACATCGTGGACATCATGGAAGAGGAAACCACTGAAGACATGGAAAAAATGGCGGCTATTGTGCCCAGTGATAAGCCATACATGAAGACTACTGTATGGGAGACCTATAAAAAAAGGATTCCCTGGCTTTTGCTGTTAATGGTATCCGCCACCTTTACCGGAGCTATTATCACCTCTTTTGAGGAGGCTCTGAGCGTATATGCGGTACTGACGGCTTTTATTCCCATGCTTATGGACACGGGGGGGAATGCCGGAGGGCAGGCAAGCGTTACTGTAATCCGCGGTCTTTCCCTGGGAGAGATTCAATACAGGGACGTACCCAGGGTGCTGTGGAAGGAGGTAAGAGTGGCTATATTTTGCGGAGTAAGCCTTGCGGCCGCTAACTTTGTCAAGCTGATGCTCCTTGACAGGGTAGGATTTCAGGTTTCTATGGTTGTGAGTCTGACTATTGTTGTAGCTGTTTTAATGGCCATGCTCATAGGCTGTCTTTTGCCCGTAGGTGCAAAGCGCTTGGGATTTGATCCCGCAGTTATGGCCAGTCCCTTTATTACAACCATTGTGGACGCCCTTTCGCTGCTTGTTTATTTCCAGGTGGCGACGGTGATCCTTAGAATATAGAAAAGGAACATGCGCTGGACGGGAAAGTCTGGCGCCTTCTTGTTGCCGGGGAACTCCTTCAGGATCTCCGCACGGTAAAAAGCCCTTTGCGCAGGGCTCTTTTTGAAGAAAGGATGCGATGTATATGGAACAAAACAGTCAAAGCAATCAAAATAAGCTGGCAGTGATGCCGGTGGGAAAGCTGCTGTTATCTCTGGCGGCGCCTGCAATAGCGGCACAGATTGTAAATCTGCTCTATAATATGGTGGATCGTATTTATATCGGGCATATTCCGGGCACGGGAGCGCTGGCGCTGACGGGACTGGGAGTGACGCTGCCGGTGATTACGTTGATTGCGGCCTTTGCGGCGCTGGTGGGATTTGGAGGCGCGCCAAGAGCTTCCATTGCCATGGGAAAAGGGGATTATGACGGTGCGGAAAAAATTCTGGGCAACTGCGTGGTTACCCTCTGTATATTTTCCGTCATATTGACAGTGATTTTTTATGCTTTTGCAGAGCCAATTCTGTATGCCTTCGGAGCCAGCGAAGATACTATAGGCTATGCGGTAGATTATATGCGCATTTACGTGCTGGGAACGCTGTTCGTACAGATTACGACAGGATTGAATACCTTTATTACCGCCCAGGGATTTGCCTCCACCGGCATGAAGACGGTTCTGATTGGAGCGGGCCTGAATCTGGTATTGGATCCCGTGTTTATTTTTGGACTCGGGATGGGAGTGAAGGGGGCCGCTCTGGCAACCATTCTTTCCCAGGCAGTGTCGGCAGTATGGGTGATCTGTTTCCTGTCGGGCAAGAAGACCACTTTGCGTATCCGCGTAGCAAACCTGAGACTTTCTCCAAGGATTATGGCTCCTGTGCTGGCCCTTGGGGTATCTCCCTTTATTATGCAGGCCACGGAAAGCCTTCTGTCGGTGTGCTTTAACACTTCTTTGCAGAAATTTGGCGGCGATGTGGCCGTGGGAGCTATGACCATTCTCTCCAGCGTCATGCAGGCGGCCATGTTGCCGCTCCAAGGTATGACTCAGGGAATGCAGCCAATCGTCAGCTTTAACTATGGGGCAAATAATTTGCCCAGAGTAAAAAAGGCATTCCTCCTTACTCTGGGCTGCTGTCTTGCCTATTCGTTTCTTCTGTGGGGGGCCGCCATGCTCTTTCCTCAATGGCTGGCGCGTATTTTCACTACGGATCAAAGTACGATTGAATACTCTACGTGGGCGATGCGCATATATATGGCGGCTGCCTGCATATTTGGGGCTCAGCTCGCCTGCCAGCAGACCTTTGTGGCTCTGGGCAAGGCAGTGCACTCCCTGTTTTTGGCGGTGCTGCGTAAGGTGATCCTGCTGATACCCATGATTTATATACTGCCTAATTTCTTCAGCAATAAGGTATTTGCGGTTTTTTTGGCGGAGCCTGTGTCGGATACCATTGCGGTGTGCACAACCGTAACTTTGTTCTTCGCAACGGCCTGGAGGCTGATAAACAAAAAGGAATGAGTTCCTGAATGCTGCAGTGCCGATCTATTGTTTTAGAAAGTCAAACTGCGACATATAAAGGTTGTAATATTCCCCTCTCCGGGCCAGCAGCTCGTCGTGAGTGCCTCGCTCCAGAATGCCGCCCTTGTCCACATACATAATACAGTCCGCGTTTTTAATGGTGGAGAGTCTGTGGGCAATAATAAAGGAAGTCCGGCCTTTCAGCAGCTCGTTTAAGCCCTTCTGCAAAAGCAGTTCCGTTTCCGTGTCAATGCTGGATGTGGCTTCATCCAGAATCAGGATTCTGGGATCGGCAAGAAGGGCTCTTGCAAAGGAAATTAGCTGCCTTTGGCCTGCGGACAGGCGGCTTCCTCTCTCATTCACTTCCGTATAATATCCGTTTTCCATCTGGGAAATAAATTCATGTGCACAGACAGTTTTTGCGGCGGCCACCACCTGATCGTCGGTGGCCGCCCGATTGCCGTACCGGATATTGTCCATTATAGTGCCTGAAAAAATAAAACTGTCCTGCATCATAATACCCATCTGTGTTCTCAGGGACCGTATGGTTACGCTTGAGATGTCCACTCCATCGATCAGAATATGTCCGGAGTCCACATTGTAGAAACGGCTGATCAAATTTACAATAGTGGATTTTCCTGCGCCGGTGGGCCCTACAATGGCATGGGTCTCTCCCTGGCGCGCCGTAAAGTTAATGTGATCCAGAATCCGGTGCTCCTTCTCGTAGCTGAAGGAGACATCTTGGAATTCCACAGTGCCTGAAATGGGAGGCATGGGAACCGCGTCCGGAGCGTCATGTACCAGCACGGGCTCGTCGATGGTTTCAAAAATGCGCTCCAGATAGGAGATTGCTGTCAGCAGGGAGTTGTAAAAGCCTGCCAATGTGTTCACAGGCGCCCAGAAGCGGCTGATGTAGGAGGTGAATAAAATCAGCGTACCTACCGTAAGGGTCGCGTCGGGAGCCAGAATCCATCGGATTCCCAGCACATAGATAAAAGAGGTGGTAATTACGGAAATAACGTCCACACTGGGGCCCATGGTAAAATTGAACATGACAGCCCTCATCCAGGACTTCCGATAGCCCCTGCTGAGATGGTTGAAAATATCCGTATTCTCATTTTCCCGCACAAAGGACTGTGTGACCCGTATGCCGTTGATGCTTTCTGCAATGTAGGCGTTTAGGTTGCTCTGTTTGTTGGACTGAATCTGCCATGCCTTTCGCTGCTTCTTTTTAATAAAGATCACAACCAGAGAAAGAAGAGGCAGACCGCACAGGCAGACGGCTGTAAGCCGCACATCGCAGAAGAACATAAATATTATAATGAAAAAAAGGTTGCACAGATCTGTGATGGTGTTTACAATGCCGTTGCTTAAAAGGTCGCTTAGACTATTTACATAATTTACCACCCGGACCTGTATTTTACCGTGAGGACGGTCGTCATAATAGGAGAAAGGAAGCTCCTGAAGATGACAGAAAATATCGCTTCGGAGGGCGTGTACGATATTCTGTCCGATAATGCTCATGGTTTTTATCTTGCATCTGAGGCTGACTGCGGAGTAAACGGCAATGATAAGGGTAAGCACGCTGACCAGGATGATTTTGCGCATATCCTTTGAGGGGATATAAATATCCATAATCCGCTGAAAAAATATGGGAATTACCATTGTCAAGGCAGAGGAGGAGAGCATCAGAAATATAATCCCCGCCATTTTTTTCCTGTAGGGAGCAATATAGCCTGCCAGCCGCTTCAGCTGGCTTATGTCGAAGCTTTCCTCTAAAATCTCGTCCACATCATATCTGTTTCTGGCCATTTCTAATTACCTCACTTTCCCGTCAATCTTTTTTTCTTCCTCCAAAAGATCATAAGGAATTTCACCATATTGATTGTGGAAGGCCTTTGCGTAATAACCTCCCTGAGCCAAAAGAGAATCGTGGGTTCCTCTCTCAATGATCCGGCCATGATCCATAACCAGAATCAGGTCGGCGTCCTTAATGGAAGAGATCCGGTAAGCAATTACAAACACGGTGCAGTCGGAAGTCTGCTGAATGGTTTTTAATTGTTTTTGTATGTAGCTTTCCGTTTCCATATCCACTGCCGAGGTAGTGTCGTCCAGAATTAAAATGGAAGGATTCTTGAGCAACGCCCTTGCCAGGGAGATTCTCTGCTTCTGCCCTCCGGAGAGCCCTACGCCCCGTTCTCCCACAATTGTGTCATAGCCTTCGGGCAGCGCTGAAATAAAGTGATTGGCGTCGGCCATAATAGCGGCTTTTTTCACCTCTTCAAAGCTGCAGTTGGGCCTGCCGTAGGCGATGTTTCCCTCTATGGTATCGGAAAACAGGAATACGTCCTGCATAGCCATGCCGATATTGTCCCGCAAATTATACAGATCCATTTGCCGTACATTCTTTCCATCCACCAAAACCTCGCCGGAGGTGGCATCATAAAAACGACACAGCAGATTCATCAGGGTGGATTTGCCAGCTCCGGTAGAGCCGATTATGCCCACAGTCTGTCCCGCCCGTACCCTGAAATGAATGTCCATGACAATATCCTCGTCATCAGCCCGATAGGATACATTTTTAAATTCCACGTCCCCCCGAATTTTTTTATGTATCCCGCCTCGCTCAGGGGTTTTTACATTGGGCTCCTCGCTGTAGGTTGCGTATATTTTCTCCACGGAGGTGACAAAATTCTGAATGTCATTGATCCACCAGCCTGCCATGCGCAGTGGGGTATTCAGCATCCAGAGATACCCGTTTACCTTTACCAGATCGCCCAGAGTAATTTCTCCCTGGATAACCATGAACCCGCCGTATACCATTAGAATAATAGTCAAAGCGTAGGAGAGGATTTCAAAAACAGGTACGTACTTCATCCATATTTTCGAGGCGTTTATCTGGGAATCACGAAATTTGTCATTTTCCTTCTGGAATTTTTCGATCTCGTAGTCCTCCTTGGCGAAGGCGCGCACTACCCGATTACCGCTGACATTTTCCTGTACGAAGGCGTTCAGGGATGAGAAGCAGTCGCGGTTTCTCTGAAAGGCGGGCTTCACCTCCTTGGATTGCTTCCAGGTGGCAATGGCCGTAAAAGGCAGCACCAGCAGCATACACAGGGCAAGCCTGGTGCTGACTGTAAACACCATAAGAAGCGCAAAGAAAAAGAGAAGGACATTTTGGTAAACCACATAAATTACATAAGCCACAAAATGTCGGATGGCGTCCATATCGCCTGTCTGGCGGCTCATCAGATCTCCGGTTCTCTTCTTATTGTAAAAAGCAAAATCCTCCTGAAGCAGCTTGCGGTACACCTTATCGCGCATATCGTAAAGTGTTCCCTGGGAAGCGGTCTCAAACACCACCTGATAGAGAAAGCGTAGAATGCCGTTTAAGAAGGTAACGCCCAAAAGGCAGCCAACCAGAACAGGCAGAAGACTGTAATTGCCTGCCTGAACCACATCATCCACAATGATACCGGAGATGTAGGGATTTACGATGGACAGCGCCGAAATAACAGTGGTGAGCGCTATTCCCAGAATCATCAGTCCCCGGTACTTTTTGAGAAAGGAAAAAAACCATTTCATAGGCGTCATAGGATGCTCCTTCCTATGCTCCGGAGGCTTTTTGCCCCGGGCATATACAATGCTGATTGATACCTTCATTTTAGGTGAGAGGATGGAAAAAGAAATGGAGTATCTTGCAACAAACATGTATGATTTTGTAAAAATACATTTTACTTTTGGACCGGAAAAGGTTAGAATAGGTAATGGACAAAATCCAGTATATACGGAGGCAGAAGAGAAATGACAGCAGAGAAAAATAACATTGCCGAAGAAAAAAGGAACATTGTCATTGAAGAGCTTGATCCCACTTTTTTATTTACCTGGAAGGGAACCAGAAAAGGGGATCGGGATCAGTATCACAGTCATGACTTTCCGGAAATTGCCTTTGTGCTGTCAGGTGTGGGAAGATATAAGATAGAAGGCAGACTTTATGAAATCAGAGAGGGGGATCTTCTGATTTTTAACCCGGGAGTAAGACATCAATCGGTGTCGGAGCCTGACGATGAATTTCCTACAACGGAATTTTTTGTGGGATTCAGCGATATACAGATAAAGGATATGCCCCGCAACCATTTTCCGGCTCCCTGCGGAGAATACATAATCCATACCGGGGGAGAGCTGCGTCAGAAGCTGTTCCGCATCTGTTCATCCATGGAGGCGGAAAACGCCGTATGCCGCCAGGGCAGGTATTTCATGCTGAAGTCTTACCTTGTGCAGATGTTGCTGCTGGTGATCCGGGAGCAATGCGAACCCATGGTGGTGCACGGAGGATATGCCTTTGAATCGGTCAACAAGAAATATGTGGTGGAGCAGATTGTCAGCTATTTCGAGGATCATTATCATGAGAAAATTTCTCTGGATCATATTGCGGAGAACATGTACCTGAGTCCCTTTTACATTTCCAAGATTTTTAAGAGCGAGACGGGAGACACTCCCATCCGTCATTTAATCAATATTCGTCTGGAAAAAGCAAAGGAGCTTCTGGAGGGAGGAAAGGGAGGAAGCATACAGGAGGTGGCGGCCTCTGTTGGCTATGACGATGCTTATCATTTCAGTAAGCTGTTTAAAAAGCGCTATGGGATTTCTCCCTCTCAGGCCAAGAAAAAGGCGTAGTCCGCCGGGAGGCTTTGACAGTTTTTTATCAGTATGTTTTTTTTTCAATACTTGACTGAAAACGGTTTTCAAGGATTGGAGAATTTGCTACAATCGTACCGGAGAGTATTTGTAAGCGATTACAGGAAGGTAACGGATGCGCAGGCATCGGAATGGAGGTAGCATGAGATATTTTTTTGAATCCAAAATCGAAAAAAAAGCAAAGGGCTATATGATTCAAATTCCTTTTAATGTATGGGAGGTATGCAGGCAGCGGGATGTGATACAGGGAGAGGTGGTTCTGGACAATAAAATCATCGACTGCGAATTGCTTCCGAAGGAGAAGGGCAATTATGAGATTCACATAGAGGATGAGGATGCTGTGAGCGTGGAGTTGGGGGTTCCTCACAAGATTCTGCTTCATATCAATAATTCTCTGATCCGGATGGATCAGAACAGTCCTTACAGCTTCGAACACCCTATCCGCAGGATAGACAGCATGAAGGTGATTATCCAGCCGGATGACGGCCTCTGCGGCCAGGCATGTGTGGCCATGCTGGCAGATGTCACCATTGCGGAGGTAATCAGCGTAATGGACTGTCGGGAATGGCAGGCAACAATGGGCCGGGTAATTTCGGCGCTGAATTATTATGGAATTGATCACACTGAGATTATTGTATATACTGAGGGAAGGGATGCGGTTCTCCCCAAATGCTGTATTATGATGGAGAAAATGGGGCGCTACTGCCATTACCTGATTCACTATGATGGAAAGTATTATGATTCCACCCTGGGAGTATTGGAGGAGTACGATATGAGCAAGCTTCTGGGGTATCTGGAGATTAAATGCTAGCGCAGTGCCGTCGGGGCCATCCGTTCGTGAGCGGGTGGCTTTTGCTGTTCTGACCAGGAGTTGGTAAAAAGATTCAAAACAATTCAGAAAAAAAGTATTAAATCATATTTTTGAGGACAAAATAAGAGAATCAAAGAATAATAAAGAAAAACAAAGAAAAATTGAGATAATAAAAAATAAATAACCTTGAATGCGTTTGCAAACACATACATATAAAATTAATATATGTCTTAGTGATTAGCACTCAGTTGTTTTGAGTGCTAACAAGTGAATATGGGAATATGAAAAGGAGGCAGTTATAATGAAGTTAGTACCTTTAGGCGACAGAGTGGTATTAAAACAATTAGAAGCAGAGGAGACGACCAAATCCGGCATCGTGCTTCCCGGCCAGAGCAAGGAAAAGCCCCAGCAGGCTGAGGTGGTTGCCGTAGGCCCCGGGGGTGTGGTAGACGGCAAGGAAGTGAAAATGGAAGTGAAGACCGGAGACCAGGTTATTTATTCCAAATATGCTGGGAATGAAGTGAAGGTCGGCGAAGAGGAATATATCATTGTAAGACAGAATGATATTCTGGCAGTGGTTCAAAACTAATCATAATATAATAATGGAGGCGTATTAAAATGGCAAAGGAAATAAAGTACGGTGCGGAAGCCCGTAAGGCACTTGAGTCCGGCGTAAACCAGCTGGCTGATACTGTGAGAGTGACATTGGGACCGAAGGGAAGAAATGTAGTTCTGGATAAATCCTTCGGATCACCTCTGATTACGAACGACGGCGTTACCATCGCCAAGGAGATTGAGCTGACCGACGCGTTTGAGAACATGGGCGCTCAGCTTGTAAAAGAGGTTGCTACTAAAACAAATGATGTTGCAGGAGATGGAACCACTACCGCAACCGTCCTTGCACAGGCTATGGTAAATGCAGGCATGAAGAATTTGGCTGCGGGAGCAAATCCCATTATTCTGAGAAAAGGCATGAAGAAGGCTACCGAGCGCGCGGTGGAGGCCATTGCGAAAATGAGCCAGAAGGTAGACGGAAAGAATCATATCGCCAGAGTAGCGGCTATCTCCGCAGGAGATGACGAAGTAGGCCAGCTCGTGGCAGATGCTATGGAAAAGGTAAGCGGGGACGGCGTGATTACCATCGAGGAATCCAAGACCATGCAGACTGAACTTGACTTGGTGGAAGGAATGCAGTTTGACAGAGGGTATATTTCCGCATACATGGCTACGGACATGGATAAGATGGAAGCTGTGCTTGACAATCCTTATATCCTGATTACGGATAAGAAGATTGCCAATATCCAGGAGATTCTGCCTCTTCTGGAGCAGATCGTACAGTCTGGCGCAAAACTGCTTATTATCGCTGAGGATGTAGAGGGTGAAGCTCTTACAACTCTGATTGTAAACAAGCTGCGCGGCACCTTTAACGTTGTGGCCGTGAAGGCGCCCGGCTACGGCGACAGGAGAAAGGCTATGCTGGAGGATATCGCAATCCTGACAGGAGGTCAGGTAATCAGCTCTGAGCTTGGATATGAGCTGAAGGATACCACCATGGATATGCTGGGACGTGCAAAATCTGTGAAGGTTCAGAAGGAAAATACAGTGATTGTTGACGGCGAGGGCGAGAAGTCAGCTATTCAGTCAAGAATTGCACAGATTAAGAATCAGATCGAGGAAACCACCTCTGACTTTGACAGAGAGAAGCTTCAGGAGAGACTGGCAAAGCTTGCGGGCGGCGTTGCAGTGATCCGTGTGGGCGCTGCTACGGAGACAGAGATGAAGGAAGCGAAGCTGCGTCTGGAGGATGCTCTTGCAGCAACCAGAGCGGCAGTGGAGGAAGGAATTATCTGCGGTGGCGGCTCTGCGTACGTTCATGCCTCCAAAGAGGTTGAGAAGCTTGCAAACACCCTGGAGGGTGATGAGAAGACCGGTGCAGGAATTGTGCTTAAGGCTCTGGAGGCTCCCCTGTATCACATTGTTGCAAATGCAGGTTTGGAGGGTAGCGTAATCATAAACCGAGTAAAAGAGTCTGAGGTGGGAATGGGCTTTGATGCTCTGAAGGAAGAGTACGTAGATATGGTGAAGGCAGGCATTCTTGATCCTGCAAAGGTTACCAGAAGCGCTCTGCAGAATGCAACCAGCGTTGCAAGCACCTTGCTTACTACTGAAAGCGTAGTGGCTAATATAAAGGAAGAGACTCCTGCAATGCCTGCGGGGGCAGGCGGAATGGGCGGCATGATGTAAGCTGCTTCCCAAAGATGATATAAGAATCAGGCAGAAAGCGTCGGCATTTACATGTCGGCGCTTTCTGAATAGTGAACCCAGGGGAGTACGTCTTTTAAAGTGTGAAGATTCCGAGCCTGTCTGGAAGTGGAAAGAAAACAGTAAATCTCAATATATCCACGGCTGCTATAAATCAGGATACATATCCAGAAGCTCGAAATGATCCCTCTGAACCCGGATCAGTCCTTCGTTTTGCATTTTACTCAACTCGTTTGACATTGCGCTGCGTCCGACGTTCAGGTAGTCGGCCAGCTGCTGACGGTTGAGCGGGATGAAAAAGCTGCGGCAGCCGTTGCGGACAGCCTGGTCCGAAAGATAGGACAGAAGCCTTCCTCGTATGGATTTAGGGGAAGTATGGAAAATCTTTCTGGATAAATTCAGGTTTTTCCGGGAAGAAAGGGATAGCAGGTTCCGGATCAGCTTCCCATGATACTCGCAGGAGCGGGAACAGGTGCGCAAGACATGGTTCGCGTTCAAAAAAAGTACAGTTGTATTTTCCGCGGCGATGACATTGACCATCAGCGGTTCTCCTGACGCACAGGCATAGGCTTCAGCAAAAATCTGACCGGGTTCAATTTTGTCGAAAACCGTTGTCCGCCCCCAGAAATCATCCGCCTCAACCATCACACTGCCGCATAGAACGATTCCGAGGGAAGAAACCACGTCTCCGATGCGGTATATCATCTGCCCCTTTGCAAATTTTTTCTGTTCTGCCTTTAGACAAGTGAGCATAGCTCTTATTTCTTCCGGCTCCGTACCGTGAAACAATACTGTTTTCGTAAGCTCCTGTATCTCCATATTCCCTCCTTTTGTTCGTATACGAACGGAAATGTTTTTTTCATTGTAATATAATGTATCTAAAAGATCAAGATGCTATGAAGTGACATAGCGTTGGATACGGAAAGACAGGAGGAATTTAGAATGGAAAATAAGATGTTTTGCTATCAATGTCAGGAGACCGCAGGCTGCACCGGCTGTACACAGGCGGGCGTATGTGGAAAGAAACCGGATGTAGCTGCCATGCAGGACTTGCTGGTCTATTTGACCAAGGGCCTTTCCGTGGTGACAACGCTGCTCCGCGGCGAAGGAACGGAGGTAACGCCGGAGATAAATCATAAGATTACGCTGAATCTGTTTGTTACCATTACCAATGCCAATTTTGACAGGGAGGCAATCGTGGAGCGAATCAGGGAGACCTTGGCGGTTAAGCAGGAGCTTCTTATGAAAATTAAGGATGTCTCCGGGCTTCCTGAAGCTGCCGTATGGAATGGGAGCGAGGATGAATTTGCCGGAAAAGCCGCGCAGGTAGGGGTATTGTCCACAGAGAATGAGGATATCCGTTCCCTGCGGGAGTTAATCACTTACGGGCTGAAAGGGCTGTCTGCCTATTCCAAGCATGCCAACGCGCTGCTTAAGGATGATGATGAGACGGATGCTTTCCTCCAGAGGGCGCTGGCTTCCACGCTGGATGACAGTCTGGGTGCCGATGATTTGGTGGCTCTGGCGCTGGAAACCGGAAAATATGGCGTCAATGTCATGGCGCTTTTGGACAAGGCCAATACAGAAGCATATGGCAATCCTGAGATTACAAAGGTCAATATCGGTGTGGGCAAAAATCCTGGTATTTTGATATCCGGCCATGATTTGAGGGATCTGGAAATGCTGCTTAAGCAGACGCAGGGAACAGGGGTGGATGTGTATACCCATTCGGAGATGCTCCCCGCCCATTATTACCTCGCTTTCAAGAAATACTCTAACTTTGTGGGTAACTATGGAAATGCATGGTGGAAGTAGAAAGAGGAATTTGAATCCTTCAACGGCCCCATTCTGATGACAACCAACTGTATTGTACCGCCCAAGGACAGTTATAAGGATCGACTTTATACTACGGGTGCAGCGGGATATCCTGGATGTAAGCATATTCCCGGGGATATTGGGGAGAAAAAAGACTTTTCCGAATTAATCGCTCACGCCAAAGGCTGTGCCGCGCCGCAGGAGCTGGAGCAGGGAGAGATAGTGGGCGGATTCGCCCACGCACAGGTGCTGGCCTTGGCAGATAAGGTTGTGGAGGCAGTCAAATCCGGTGCGATCAAAAAGTTCGTGGTTATGGCTGGCTGCGATGGGCGTGCGAAATCCCGCAATTATTATACGGAATTTGCCAAGGCGCTGCCAAAAGATACGGTCATACTTACCGCAGGATGCGCTAAGTATAAATATAACAAGCTGGATTTGGGCAATATAGGCGGCATTCCCCGTGTGATGGACGCAGGGCAGTGCAATGATTCCTATTCTCTGGCGGTCATCGCCCTGAAGCTAAAAGAAGTTTTTGGACTTGACGACATCAACGATCTGCCAATTGTTTATAACATTGCATGGTATGAGCAGAAAGCGGTTATCGTCCTGCTGGCTCTGCTGTATTTGGGAGTCAAGAATGTCCATCTGGGCCCTACGCTTCCGGCTTTCCTAAGCCCCAATGTAGCCAAGGTGCTGGTGGACAATTTCGGGATCACAGGTATTGGTACGGTGAAAGATGATCTGAAAGTGTTCTTTGGAGAATAAAACAGGATTGGATAAAAAATAATGGGAGTCATTGATGTACGGCATCCTGCTGGAATTTTAATGGGAAAGGAGGATATACAGTGAACCGCTTTGAGTATATTGTGGAGGAAATTGACGGAGATTACGCCCATTTGAGGCGTACGGAGCAGGAGGAGCAAGCCGAAGGAGAGCTTAAGCTGGTGGCAAGAGCCCTTTTGCCTCCGGAAATTGGGGAGGGAACCAGACTGCTTTACGAATGGATGCAGTATTCTATAATAGAGCAGTCGTAATCGTAAAAGCGGCAGAGCCGGAAAGCCGTCCCCATGCCATGTGCGCAGGAGGTATCATTCCTGCGCTTTTTTGGCGCCTGAAAGAGGCGGCATTGGGACTGCCATGGCGCATCTTTTACCACTTACTTGGGTAAAATGACCTCTTGCGCAGAAGCTGTTTACAGAAATAGAATTTCAGATATACTGGATTTGTAGCAGGAGATGACACACCGGTGTTCTTTGCACACAGAGGAAGGGGCGTTATGAAGGTAAAAATAGAGATAGACGAAGCGCTGGAAGAGGACGAGGTGATTATCCGCTGCAAGGAACTGGATGATTCCATTATAAGTCTGCAGAGCTATATTGCAGGGAAGAGTGATGTCAAGCAATGTATTTCGCTTTATAAGGGAGAAACGGAATATTATGTGCCGGTAAAGGACGTTTATTTTTTTGAAACAGATGGCAGGGATATTACCGCGCACACGGCGGACAAAATTTTTACGGCGGCCTTTAAGCTTTATGAGTTGGAAGCGCTTTTGCCGGGAGGCTTTATGAGAATATCCAAATCGACCATCGTAAATTTGGATCATATCTATTCCATCACAAGAAACCTGACGGCATCCAGCGCAGTGGAATTTGCAGGCAGCAGTAAAAGAGTCATGGTGTCCAGAGGATATTACAAAGCGCTGATTGAGAGCCTGCGTGTGAGAAGGCTGGGTCGGCTCAAAGGATGAATAACAATATTTGAATGGATGCCCGCCAAAGTGGGCAGGGAGGTGTAAGGATGAAAAGAGGAAAAAAATTATTTTGGGGAATTTTATTTATTCTGGGAGCCCTTGCCCTGATTGTGGGAAAGCTCGGGTATCTGGAGGGCTTTGGGTTTTGGACGATTCTGTTCACCATCTGTTTGCTGGGCTTGTTGATTGATGGCATTTTCCGCAGAGGTTTTGGAACCATATTGTTTTCTCTGGCTTTTCTGGCGATTTTGTACGATGAGCTTCTTGGGATTGAAGCGATTACGCCTTGGCCGGTACTGGGGGCAGCGTTGCTTGGAACCATTGGACTGGGGATTATTTTTCCGAAAAAAGGAGCCAGGGGAGCCTTTTTGGGAAAGGGACATATTTATAAAAAAACGGTGAAAAGTGACAGTTATAAATTTCAGGAAAGCATGGACGGAGAGCATGTTGCGTTTGACTGCAGCTTCGGCCAGGCTGTAAAGTATGTCACAAGCAAGAGTCTCAGCCGTGGGGAGATGGAATGCGCTTTTGGAAGTCTGGAGGTCTATTTGGACGGCGCGTCCCTCAAGGAGGGCAAGGCTGACATCTATGTGGAATGCTCTTTTGGCAGCATTGTGCTGTATGTACCTGAGGATTGGAAGGTAGTAGTGAACACAAGCGCAGTCTTTGGAGGTGTGGAGGAGAAGGGAAGCTGTAATCCAATGGGGACGGACATCCTGCAGATTCAGGGAGAGGTGGCTTTTGGAGCGCTGGAGATCCGATATGTCTGATACTGCAATATATGCCGTAAATCCGCATCCTTAAAATGAATGACAAAAAGTGTTGACATTTCCCTGAAAGGGGACTATACTACGGTTAAATACAATGATTACTAGAGTAAGAGTGGACGCGCGCCACTCTTTCTTCTTTGTGCAGAATGAAAAAGGAGGAGGCAGATGTCCCGAAGGGAAACCTATGAGGCCAGAACGGAGGAGCTGTTAAAGCCCATCGCACAGGCAAACGAAGTGGAAATCTATGATGTGGAATATGTGAAAGAGGGCGGCGATTATTATCTGCGGGCCTATATTGATAAAGAAGGCGGAGTGAATATCCTTGACTGCGAGAATGTCAGCCGCGCGCTGTCGGAAGCGCTGGATCAGGAGGACTTTATTCCCGACGCTTATATTTTGGAGGTCAGCAGCCCGGGTCTTGGCAGGACTCTTAAAAAGGATAAGCACCTGAAAAAGAGCCTGGGCCGGGAAGTGGAAATCAAGCTTTTTAAACCTGTTGACAAATGCAAGGAATTTGCAGGGGTGCTGGAAGGTTTTGACCAGGAGCATATTACCATACTTGAGGGGGACTCTTTGAGAACCTTTGCCCGATCAGATATAGCATTGATACGTCTTGCTCTTGATTTTTAAAGCAGAAACGCTCACGAACGGACGATGGCGGTAAGCCGGAATGGAGGAAATGATGAATAAGGAATTGATGGAAGCACTGGATATTTTGGAAAAGGAGAAAGAAATCAGCAAGGATACGCTGTTTGATGCAATTGAGAATTCTCTTATGACAGCCTGCAAAAACCATTTTGGAAAGGCGGACAATATAAAGGTGGAAATCAACCGCGACACCTGTGACTTTCTGGTATATGCGGAAAAGGAGGTAGTCCCTGAAAAAGAGGATGTGATTGACAGCTGCCTTCAGATTTGTCTGGAGGACGCCAGTCAGATTTCCCAGAAGGCACAGGTGGGAGACGTTCTGAATGTGGAAATACAGTCCAAGGAATTTGGCCGTATCGCCACTCAGAATGCCAAGAATGTGATTCTCCAGAAGATCCGTGAGGAAGAACGAAGCGTGATCTACAACCAATATTATGAGAAGGAAAAGGATATTGTAACCGGTGTAGTGCAGCGTTATATCGGAAGGAATATCAGCATTAATTTGGGAAAGGCGGACGCCATGCTCAATGAAAGCGAGCAGGTGAAGGGAGAGGTGTTTAAGCCCACCGAGCGAATTAAGGTATATATTCTGGAAGTGAAAAACACTCCCAAGGGTCCCCGCATCAATGTAAGCCGTACTCATCCGGAGCTGGTAAAAAGGCTGTTTGAATCTGAGGTGACGGAGATTAAGGATGGCACGGTGGAGATCAAGAGCATTGCAAGAGAGGCAGGCAGCAGAACTAAGATTGCCGTCTGGAGCAACAACCCTAATGTAGATCCGGTGGGAGCCTGCGTCGGAATGAACGGAGCCAGAGTCAACGCGATTGTGGAAGAGCTGAGGGGAGAAAAAATTGATATCGTAAATTGGGATGAGAATCCCGGCAATCTGATTCAGAATGCGCTTTCCCCGGCGAAGATTGTAGCGGTTTTTGCGGACCCGGATGAAAAGACGGCGAAGGTGGTGGTTCCGGATTATCAGCTTTCTCTGGCAATCGGAAAGGAAGGACAAAACGCAAGGCTTGCTGCAAGGCTCACAGGATATAAGATAGATATTAAGTCGGAAACTCAGGCAAAGGATGCTCCGGGCTTCCGCTATGAGGATTATGTGGACGATTACGAAGAAGAGGATTATGAGGATGCCTCCTATGAAGATGAATCTTATGGGGAAAGGGCTTATGAAGAGGAGTCTTATGGTCAGGAATCTTATGAGGAAGAGCCTTACCTGGAGGATGGAAGTCCGCAGGAGGATTACGAAAGCGGCAGTGACGAAGGGTTTGACGAGGAGTAGGATTTTCTATGGCAAAAAAGATTCCTTTGAGGCAGTGTGTGGGATGCGGTGAAATGAAGGGCAAAAAGGATATGATGAGGGTGCTGAAAACGGCCGAAGATCAGATTTGTCTGGATACTACAGGCAAAAAGAACGGCCGGGGCGCATATCTTTGTAAGAGCGGCGAATGCCTTCGGCTTGCCCGGAAAAATAAAGGTTTGGAACGCTCCTTTAAGATGAATATCCCCGGCGAGGTATATGATCTTTTGGAAAAGGAGTTTGAAGATTTTGAAGCAGAATAAAGTTATGTCTCTGTTGGGGCTTGCTATGAGAGGGCACAATCTGGTCAGCGGTGAGTTTCAGACGCTACAGTCAGTAAAGAATGGTTCAGCCATGCTGGTAATTATTGCGCAGGACGCATCAGCGAATACCAAGAAATTATTTACTGATAAATGTTCTTTTTATGAAGTTCCGGTATACGAATACGGTACGAAAGAAGCTTTGGGCCGGGCTATTGGAAAGGATATAAGGTCTTCTCTGGGCGTATGCGACGCCGGATTGGCGGATGCGGTCATCAAACAGTTGGAAAGGTAGTAGTTTGCCAAAGACGGCAGAAATGGAGGAAAGCATGGCGAAGATAAAGGTACATGAACTCGCGAAGGAATTAGATAAACAAAGCAAGGATATTCTGAGCTTTTTACAGGAAAGGGGAATTGAGGCAAAGGCCCCTCAAAGCTCCGTTGAGGAGGATGTGGCGCAAATGGTGAGAAATGCGTTTGATAAAACGTCTGCCTCTTCTGCAGAGACTCCAAAGGAGCAGAGCGTTAAGGCACAGGAGACGAAAGCAGAGGAAGGCGCAGGGAGAAAATCCGAAAGCTCTGCGCCCGCAAAAACGCAGAATCAGGCGGTTCCCTCCAGGACAGAGGAGAAAAAGCGGGATGTTGCTCCTGGGGGAGAGGCTCCAAAAAAGAAAAAGAAAATTATTTTTGTCAGTAACCCTCAAAATTCAAAGATGCCGGGACAAAAACAGGGAGGACAGCAGTCCCGTTTCGGCGGGCAGCCCTCCAAAGCTTCCGGGGGGACACAGGGAGGCCGAAGCAATAGACCTCAGCCCCAGGCTCCCGTTCGCCCCATTAAGCCGTTGACTCCGCCTTCGCCAACTCCCAGCGTGCAGATGGTGCCGAGCAATAAAAATCAGCCTTCCAGACCGCGCCCTGAGAGGTCTCAGAGTGGGGAGAAAGGGAATGAGCAGATCAAAGCCGGCACGCAGCCTTCCCAGACTATCAGGACTGACAGACCGGTAAGAGAAGCCCATGGACAGGATGGCCGCAGGGAGGAAAACCGGAGTCAGGAGAACCGCAGAGAGGAAAACAGAGGGCAGGAAAACCGCAGCCGTGACAACAGAAGCCAGAGCGGACGCATACAGGGACAGGATGCCCGTCAGCAGAATCAGACAGGCAGAGGAGGCGCAGGCAATGGCAGATATCAGGGTGAGAGACAGGGCGGTTTCCAGAGGCCTGGGAGACAGGGCGCAGAAGGCGCTCAGAGCGGCCAGAATGATCGCCGGGGGACTGGAGGCGGTCAGGGCGGTAGCCGGGGCTTTCACAATTCTAACCGCGATAACAGAGGAATGCACGCACCGGGAGCCGGTGGGCAGACAGGTGGATCCAGAGATAACAGAGGGAGCAAGAGCTTTGCTCCAGAGGCTCCGGCAAAGGATATGGAGAAGAAGCGGGAAGAAGAAAAGAGACGCTTCAGCCAGGAACGTGACAAGCGTTCCAAAAAGGATCATATCTATGAAGAGGATGTTTTAAAGAATAAGCCCGGAAGATTTATCAAACCGGAGAAGAAAAAGGAAGAGACGGCACAGGAAACCATAAAGGTGATTACGCTTCCTGAGTCTATAACCATTAAGGAGCTTGCGGAAAAAATGAAGCTGCAGCCTTCCGTAATTGTGAAAAAGCTGTTCCTGGAAGGAAAGATTGTCACCGTAAACCAGGAGATTTCCTATGAGGATGCGGAAAATATCGCTATGGAATACGATATTTTGTGCGAAAAGGAAGTAAAGGTGGACGTGATTGAAGAGCTTCTGCGGGAAGAGGAGGAGGATCAGGCTGATCTGACGGAAAGACCTCCTGTAATCTGCGTTATGGGTCATGTAGACCATGGAAAGACCTCTTTGCTTGACGCAATCCGAAAGACGAATGTGACGGATAAGGAGGCGGGCGGTATTACGCAGCACATAGGTGCGTATACTGTAAATGTCGGCGACAGAAAGATTACCTTCCTGGATACTCCCGGACATGAGGCTTTTACCGCAATGCGTATGCGGGGAGCCAACGCCACGGATATTGCCATTCTGGTGGTCGCTGCAGATGACGGCGTTATGCCTCAGACTGTGGAAGCAATCAGTCATGCCAAGGCTGCCGGCATCGAAATTATTGTAGCCGTGAATAAAACTGATAAGCCCTCAGCCAATATTGACCGGGTAAAGCAGGAGTTGGCAGAGTATGAGCTAATTCCTGAGGATTGGGGCGGCAGTACGGTATTCGCGCCTGTTTCCGCCAAGACCGGGGAGGGGATAGAACAGCTTCTGGAAATGATTCTGCTGACCGCAGACATTCTGGAGCTGAAGGCGAATCCCAACAGACGGGCCAGAGGTCTGGTCATCGAGGCGGAGCTGGATAAGGGTCGGGGCCCTGTAGCCACTGTATTGGTGCAAAAGGGAACCCTCCGTGTAGGCGATTTTGTATCTGCAGGAGCAAGCCACGGCAAAGTGAGAGCCATGGTGGATGACAAAGGAAAGAGAGTAAAGGAGGCGGGACCCTCCACGCCTGTGGAGATTCTGGGACTTTCCGATGTTCCCAGCGCAGGAGAGGTATTTCTTGCGCATGAAAGCGATAAGACCGCCAGATCCTATGCAGAGACCTACCTCGCCCAGAACAAGGAAAAAATGCTGGAGGAAACCAAGGGCAGGATGTCTCTCGACGATTTGTTTTCCCAGATACAGGAAGGCAATTTAAAGGAACTGAACCTGATTGTAAAGGCCGATGTACAGGGCAGCGTGGAAGCCGTGAAGCAGTCCCTGCTTAAGCTGTCCAATGAGGAAGTGGTTGTAAAATGTATCCACGGAGGCGTGGGCGCCATCAATGAATCCGATGTGACGCTGGCCAGCGCTTCCAACGCCATTATTATCGGATTTAATGTGCGGCCTGACGCCACGGCAAAGGCTACTGCGGAAAGAGAAGGCGTGGATATACGGCTGTACAGAGTGATTTATCAGGCCATCGAGGATGTGGAAGCTGCAATGAAGGGTATGCTGGATCCTGTCTTTGAGGAAAAGGTCATCGGTCATGCCGAAGTGCGTCAGATTTTCAAGGCTTCGGCCATTGGAAACATTGCGGGCTCTTATGTTCTTGATGGAGTGTTCCAAAGGGGCTGCAAGATACGAATAACCAGGGAGGGCAGCCAGATTTATGAAGGAGAGCTGGCGTCTCTCAAGAGATTTAAGGATGATGTAAAGGAAGTAAAGGCAGGCTTTGAATGCGGTCTTGTGTTCGAGGGCTTTGATCAGATGCGGGAGCTTGACATAGTGGAGGCTTATATTATGGTTGAAGTGCCGCGATGAGAAAAGTTTCGGGCGGGTGAAATATCCCGCCCTGCGTTGCACGCCGCAGGATTCAAAGCAGATAGGAATGATGTGAAATGAGAAAGAATAGTGTGAAAAATATACGTGTAAATGGAGAGGTGCAGAGAGTCTTGGCGGAGATTATCAGGGGGGAGATTAAGGATCCCAGGATCAGTCCATGGACAAGCGTAGTTTCCGTGGAGGTGGCTCCAGATCTGAAAAGCTGCAAGGCGTGGATCAGCGTTCTGGGCGGGGAAGAGACAAGGGAGGCCACGCTCCAGGGCCTTCGGAGCGCCGAGGGATTTATCAAAAGAAAGCTGGCGCAGATCGTAAACCTGCGAAATACCCCTGATATTACCTTTGTTATGGATCAGTCCATCGAGTACGGTGTGAATATGTCCCATAAAATCGATGAGGTAATTGCTCGGGAAGAGCAGGAAAAACAGGAAGAGAAGGAAGAGCGTGGAGGGCAGGAGTAGCGGATGAATGCAATAAATGTATTGGAAGAATGCAGAAATGCAGCGAGAATTGGCATTGGCGGGCATATCCGCCCGGATGGGGACTGTGTGGGATCCTGTCTGGCGCTTTATCAGTACCTTGTCAAATGCTTTCCGGAAATTACGGTAAAGGTTTTTCTGGAAAAACCGGCGGATATTTTCAGAAGTATTAAGGGCTTTGAGGAAATTCACAGCATTTTCGGAGAGGAAGAAGCATTTGACGTCTTCTTTGCACTGGACTGCGGGGCGGAACGGCTGGGAGGCTCTGAAAAATATTTTTGGAAAGCAGAAAAGAAGATTAATATTGATCATCATGTGAGCAACGGCGGCAGTGGAGATGTGAATGTGATTGAACCAGGGATGGGCTCTACCTGTGAAGTGCTGTATGATCTTCTGGAAAAAGAATGGATTGACAGAGAAATTGCAATGGCTCTTTACATTGGAATGATTCATGACACCGGCGTTTTTCAGTATTCCAACACTACCCCGGAAACGCTGAAAAAGGCGTCGGAGCTGATCTCCTATGGGTTTGACTTCTCCAGACTGATCCAGGAAACCTTCTATCAGAAAACCTACATACAGGCTCAGGTGATGGGCCGGGCGCTTATGGAAAGCATCCGCTTTTTGGATGGAAGGTGTATTGTCAGCGCCATGGATAAAAAAATCATGGAATTTTATGATGTGGAGCCTAAGGATCTGGATGGAATTGTGAGCCAGCTGAGAAATATTAAGGGAGTCAGCTGCGCTATTTTTATGTATCAGACAGGAGTGCTGGAATATAAAGTCAGTCTGCGCACGGATGAAAAGGTGAATGCGGCCAGGGTGGCGGCCTTTTTCGGCGGCGGCGGCCATGTGAGGGCAGCAGGCTGTACGATGCGGGGAACCTTCCATGACTGTGTTAATAACCTTTCCCTGCATATTGAGAAGCAGCTGAACGGAGAAGAGGCCTGAGATGTGGAGCGGCATAATTGTGGTTAATAAGGAGGCGGGATACACATCCCATGATGTTGTGGCCAGAATGCGGGGAATTTTCGGACAAAAAAAGATCGGACATACAGGAACGCTGGATCCTGACGCAACGGGAGTGCTGCCCGTATGTCTGGGCACTGCCACACGGCTGTGCGACATGCTGACAAATAAGGATAAGGAGTATGTGGCGGGGCTTTTGCTGGGCCTTACCACAGATACTCAGGATATGACGGGGAGAGAGCTTTCCCGGAGTGAGGCCATAGTCAGTGAAGAAGAGCTGGTAAAGGCCGTATTTGAATTTCAGGGGGAATATCGTCAGATTCCTCCCATGTATTCCGCCCTGAAGGTAAATGGCAAAAAACTTTACGAGCTTGCCAGAGAGGGCAGGGAAGTGGAGAGAAAGGCCAGAACCGTCTGGATACGGGAGATAGAAATTCTGGAGTGCCGGCCCCCGGAGGCAGTTCTGCGCGTTGTATGCTCCAAAGGCACCTATATCAGAACCCTGTGCGCCGACATAGGGGATAGACTGGGCTGCGGAGGGGTGATGAAAAGCCTGAAAAGAATCAGATCAGGAGACTTTAGTCTGGATAGCGCTTTTACGCTCTCCAGGTTGGAAGAGCTGCGGGATCAGGGACGTTTGGAAGAGGCTCTGATCCCGGTGGACTCTGTATTCCTCTCTGAACCCGCACTGCATACCGAGTCAGAGGGGACAAGGCTTTTGGAAAACGGTAATGCTCTGAAGCCGTCCCAGACCAAAGAAAAGAAGATTTACGAGTCGGGACGCTGGGTGAGGATGTATCGGGAAAATGGAAGCTTTGCAGGTATTTACACTTATGATAAAGAACGAAGACGGTACAGACCTGTAAAGATGTTTTTGTAATTTGCAGAGTGCAGCGGAAAGAGTGGTAATACAGTTGGAAATCATAACAGGTACAACAGATTTTTATCTGGAAAAGGAAACGGCCGTGGCAATCGGTAAATTTGATGGAGTTCATGTGGGACACAGAAGACTTCTGGAGGAGATCATTGAGCGAAAAAAGAGCGGGCTGAAAGCCTGTGTGTTTACATTTGAACCGGCTCCTGTGGTGTTGTTTGGCTTCAGCGATGGCAGAGAGCTTACTGTGAAAGAGGAAAAAAGAACACTTTTTGAACGTATGGGTGTGGATATTCTGGTGGAATTTCCTTTAAATGCTCGTACGTCGGCTATTTCTCCCGATCTTTTTGTGACGGATGTTCTGGCGAAACGGCTGAACGCCAGATTTGTGGCGGCGGGAAAAGATCTTTCTTTCGGAGCGGGCGGAGCGGGGGATACGACTCTTTTGCTGTCCTACAGCCAGGAGTTGGGTTACCGGGTAAAGACAATTGACAAAATCTGTTACCAGGGGCGGGAGGTCAGCTCCACTTATATCAGAAGCCTGGTGGAGGACGGAAATATGGAGATGGCGGGACAACTTTTGGGTATGCCCTACGTGATTATGGGAACCGTGACTCATGGCAACCGCATAGGAAGAACTTTGGGATTTCCTACAGTGAACCTGCTGCCTGAGGAAAAGAAGCTGCTGCCTCCAAACGGGGTGTACTATTCCCAGGTGCGCTATGGAGAAAAAAAGTACCGGGCTATTAGCAATGTGGGATTTAAGCCCACTGTGGCAAGGGAGCGCATTTTGGGCGTGGAATCCTATTTGTATGATTTTGATGAAGAAATATATGAAAAAAATATAGAGGTCTATCTGCAACATTTTTGCCGCCGGGAGAAGCAGTTTGACAGTCTTGAGGCGCTTAAGCGGCAGCTTCAGGAGGACATCGCCGCGGGACGCAGGTTCCAGCCTGCGAATGAGGGTTCTTTGGAAAGTTCAGGAAAAGGTTGACAGGGCATATAAAGGATTGTATAATCTGAGATGTAGCGTAATAATTTTGTAACAAAGTTGTAATACTAACCAGGACAAAAGTACGAGCGCTTAAAAGAGCGCCTACATACTCAGAGAGGTACTCAAATGAATCAAAATAAAAAAGTTTCCAGAAGGATTATGATTGTCTCCGCGGGCCTTGTATTTTCCATGGCGATTACTCCCATTCAGGCATCTGCGGCAGTAAGCGCTGATGTGCTGCAGACTGCAGGAGTTGCTTCCATATTGGAGGCAAGCTTGTCTGCGGAAGAATATCTGGCCATTGCGCAGCAGGCTCAGGGAGCTCTTTGGGGATACACAAATTTGGGCATAGCAAATGTGGAAAGCGGTAATCTGAATGTCAGGGAGCAGCCTTCAACAGACAGCAAGCTTGTTGGAAAGCTGCCGAAAAATGCCGCCTGCGAGATTATTACCGCGGAAAACGGCTGGGCTCACATTAAGTCAGGTGAAGTGGAAGGGTATGTGAATGTAGAATTCCTTCTGACTGGGCCCGAAGCGAAGCTGACGGCGGACAATCTGGTCAGAACAGTGGCGACTTCCAATGCGGATGCACTGAATATCCGAGCCCAGGCTACGCTGGACAGCGAGGTGGTTACCCAAATATCCAAGGGAGTAGAGCTGGAATTTCTGGAAGATCAGGGAGAATGGATCAAGGTATCCATTGACGGAGAGGAAGCCTTTATTTCCTCTGAGTATGTAGTTGTGGAAGAAAAGCTGGACACTGCCATCACGATGACTGAACTTTTATACGGACAGGGAGTATCCGATGTTCGGGTGGATCTTGTGGAATACGCAAAGCAGTTTTTGGGAAATCCCTACGTCTGGGGAGGTACCAGTCTGACCAACGGCGCAGACTGCTCGGGTTTTGTATTAAGTGTATTTAAGAAATACGGAATTACTTTGAGTCATTCCTCAAGGGCGCAGGCCAATGAGGGCACGAAGATCAGCACTTCCGAGCTGAAGCCCGGTGATCTTGTGTTTTACGGGAACGGTAGCGGCACCATTAACCATGTGGCAATTTATATCGGCGGCGGACAGGTTATTCATGCCAGCAGTCCTAAGACTGGAATAAAGATCAGCAGTTACAATTACAGGACTCCTGTAAAGGCCGTAAGAGTAATCAATGATTGATAAAAAGCTCCATGCAGCGCTTTTGAGGCGTCTGCGTGGAGCTTTTTTATCCCGCCCGGCGGGCATCTGTTTCAGAGAAAGAACCGTTTGGTCAGTCCTTAACGTCGACCTTACTGTTAAAATGGTCCAGAATAAGAGCCGACGCAATCCCTGCGGCCAGGCAGACCAGGTTTACTGCGCAGGAGGAGGCCGAAGCGGCAAAGCTGGAAAAGGGGATGATTACCAACGTTGCGGCAGCCACGATTCCCAGGATAGCATGGAATGCAAGGGAGTAATGATGCTCAAACAGGGAGTCGATCAACTTGGCCAGGCAGATAACTGTCACAAGTCCTCCGATGCCTCCGGGAATCAGAACGCCAAAATCCAGATGTCCGATGCCATCCACAAAAGGAGTATAAAGACCTAAGGGCATCAGCAGGGTTGAGAAGCTCATGCCGGGAGCGATAATGCTGAGCGCCAGGCAGAAGCCGCAGAAGACATACCATGCGAAGTTAGGAGTAATCACCACCGAGGACAGATTCAGCCCAATCAAAAGAGCCAGCAGCACAAGAAAGGCGAGACCCATAGAGATATAGGAGCCCGTTGAGCGACCTTTTTCGCCGGCTTCCCTCCAGAGTGAGGGGAACATTCCCACGATCAGTCCCACAAAGAGACAGACAGAAGGATCAGGATATTTCTCCAGCAGAAATGCAAGAAGATTGGCAATGCCCATAAAACCGATAACAGCTCCTATAATATAAGGAAGAAGCTTTGGAACGTGAGTCTTGAAATTGCGAAAGGGGTTGGCCAGAAGCTCCATAATGGTTTTGTAAATACCGAATACTACGCTCAGCACACCACCGGAAATACCGGGGAGAACTGCGCCCAGACCAATGAGAGCGCCCTGGAGTATCTTAAGCAGAAGCTTTAAAATAGATGGGTTTTCTGTTTGTTTTGTGTTCATTTTTATACCTCAGATTATATTTTATTTACCGCTTCCCGAGGGAAACGGCATACTGCACTCTCCATTGTAACGGATAAGCAGGCATTTGTCACTTGTTATTTTGCAGGTGTATATTTTGCGGAGAGCGTAAGCTACGGAACTGGCGAAGGAAAAAAGTGTTTACATTTCCGGGGGCTTATGCTACAATGTGAAAGTATGATTTAGCCGACGCTCGGGCGAGGGACGCTCCGACCCTGTCTTAGTGTCCGGCGGTTAAGCGAAAAAGGAGGAAACAAAATGATTTCTAAAGAGAAGAAGACGGCAATTATGAATGAATATGCCAGAACTCCCGGCGATACCGGCTCACCGGAGGTGCAGGTTGCAGTCCTTACTGCCAGAATCCAGGAGCTTACGGACCATCTGAAGGATAATCCCAAGGATCATCATTCCCGTCGCGGTATGCTGAAGATGGTAGGGCAGAGAAGAGGACTTCTGGAATATCTGAAGAAAAAGGATATTGAGAGGTATCGCGCCCTGATTGAGAGGCTTGGCTTACGTAAATAATGTGAGAGGTAAAGGCGGAGATGGTCCGATTTTTCGGCCCTCCGCTTTTTGCGCGGATAAACCGGGAAATTTGGTTCATGACGACAGGAAACTGCTTTTACGGAACGGAAAGGAATTCCGAGACCGCTGAAAAGAATATGGCCTTTTGCACATGCTTTTTTCAGTAGTTTCGGTATCTTCCGTTCCGCGGAATATAAAACAATTACCGCAGCTGCGGTGGAATGGAGGAATTTATGTATCAAACTTATGAAATGGAGCTTGCCGGCCGTACTCTGAAGGTTGACATTAACCGTGTGGGCAAGCAGGCCAGCGGATGCGCGTTTATGCGTTATGGAGACACTACGGTGCTCAGCACGGCTACGGCCTCCGAGAAGCCAAGGGAGGGGATCGACTTTTTCCCCTTGAGTGTGGAATATGAGGAAAAGCTGTATGCGGTGGGGAAAATACCTGGCGGCTTTAACAAGAGAGAGGGAAAGGCCAGCGAGAACGCTATTCTTACCAGCCGTGTGATTGACAGACCAATGCGCCCTTTGTTTCCCAAGGATTACCGCAATGACGTCACCCTCAACAATATGGTGATGAGCGTTGACCCGGAATGTCGTCCCGAGCTGGTGGCTATGCTGGGAGCGTCCATTGCCACATGTATATCTGATATTCCCTTTGACGGACCCTGTGCCATGACGCAGATGGGAATGGTGGATGGTGAGTTTATCGTCAATCCTTCCCAAGAGCAATGGAAGAACGGAGACCTGAATCTGACAGTGGCTTCTACCAAAGAAAAGGTGATCATGATTGAAGCGGGCGCAAACGAGATTCCGGAGGCGAAAATGATCGAGGCTATTTATAAGGCCCATGAGATCAATCAGACAATCATTGCCTTCATAGAAAGGATTGTTGCGGAGACAGGCAAGAAGAAGCATGCGTATACAAGCTGTGCCATTCCGGAAGAAATGTTTGAGGAGATCAAAAAAATCGTTCCTCCAGAGGAAATGGAAACGGCTGTTTTTACAGATGACAAGCAGACCAGAGAGGAAAATATTCGTGTGATCACGCAGAAGCTGGAGGAAGCTTTTGCTGAGAATGAGGAATGGCTTGCCATGCTGGGCGAAGCCGTATATCAGTATGAAAAAAAGACGGTGCGCAAAATGATCCTGAAGGATCACAAGAGACCGGATGGACGCGAAATGACTCAGATCCGTCCGCTGGCGGCAGAGGTGGATCTGATTCCCCGGGTGCATGGTTCAGCCATGTTTACCAGAGGACAGACTCAGATTTGTAATGTATGCACTCTGGCGCCCCTGTCGGAGCAGCAGAGACTTGATGGTCTGGATGAAAACGAAGTAAGTAAAAGATATATGCATCATTATAATTTCCCCTCCTACTCCGTAGGTGAGACAAAGCCTTCAAGAGGGCCGGGAAGACGTGAGATCGGACATGGAGCTTTGGCTGAAAGAGCGCTGCTTCCAGTGCTTCCAAGTGAGGAAGAATTCCCATATGCCATTCGTACCGTATCGGAAACCTTCGAGTCCAATGGTTCCACATCGATGGCCTCCACCTGTGCTTCCTGTATGTCCTTGATGGCGGCGGGAGTGCCTATCAGGAAGATGGTTGCAGGAATTTCCTGCGGCCTTGTGACAGGGGACAGGGATGAAGACTTTATACTGCTCACCGATATTCAGGGGCTGGAAGACTTTTTCGGAGATATGGATTTTAAGGTTACAGGTACCACGGAGGGCATTACGGCCATTCAGATGGATATTAAAATCCATGGACTGACCAGACCCATTGTGGAGGGAGCGATCGAAAGATGCCGGGAAGCAAGACTGTATATTATGGAGAATTGCATGAAAAAGGCCATTGCGGCTCCCAGGCCCCAGGTGGGGCCCTATGCTCCCAAGATTATTTCCATTCAGATTGATCCGGAGAAAATCGGTGATGTTGTAGGTCAGCGGGGGAAAACCATTAACGAAATTATTGCCCGTACAGGCGTTAAGATCGATATTACGGATGACGGCAATGTATCTGTATGCGGTACGGATAAGGAGATGATGGACAAGGCGGTGGAGATGGTGAAAATCATTACCACTGACTTTGAGGAAGGCCAGATCTTTAAAGGGAAGGTTGTGAGCATTAAGGAATTCGGCGCATTTTTGGAGTTTGCTCCCGGAAAGGAAGGCATGGTTCATATTTCCAAGATTGCAAAAGAGAGAATCAACCGAGTGGAGGATGTTCTGACACTGGGAGATGTTGTGACGGTAGTATGTCTGGGCAAGGATAAGATGGGAAGGATCAGCTTTTCCATGAAGGACGTGGCTCAGCGTTAGGGCATTGCCGCGGGCTGCTGAGATCGAGAACAGAGGTACGGACATGGAAGATTTGATGAGACTTCTGGAGGGACGCAGAACTTACAGGAGATTTAAGCAAAGACAGATACCCCAGGAGGTGCTTGACGAAATCTTGTATGCGGCAAGACTGGCCTCCAGCGCTGCCAACAGACAGCCATTGAGCTATATTGTGGTACGGGATGAAAGAAAGATAGCGGAGGTTTTCGTCCATACACGCTGGGCAGGAGCGCTGCCTCCCGAGCTGGGACAGCCAAAGGAAGGCGAGAGACCCGTGCTGTTCATCGGCGTAGTTGAAAATACGGATATTAGCCGAGACTGCGACACCGACGCAGGCTTGGCGATTGGAAATATGACGCTGGCCGCCTGGAATCGGGGAGTGGGAAGCTGTATCATTGGCGCCTGTAATAAGGAGAGACTGTCCGGGATGTTTGGGCTCTCGGCCAATCAAAGCCTTCATACTGTGGTGGCATTCGGTTATCCCTCCCATAACAGCCGTATAGCGGATATGGAACCTGAGGGTGACTGTAAATACTACTTGGACGATAAAAAGGACTATATTGTGCCCAAGCGCCGGCTTCGGGATGTAGTGACATATCTGTAAAAGCCGGGCAGGAGGAAAATCCGTGTCAAAATGACACGGATTTTTTCATTCACTGATTCTTTACAAATGTTTATATTTATTTAATTGTACTTTTGTATGCGATGATCGATAATAGAGCAGACGATAATAGAAAGGTACGTACGGACATGATAAAACTTCTCAGGTATTTTAAAAAGCAGGATTGGATGACTGTGCTTCTGTGTGTTGTTTTTGTGGCTGCCCAAGTGGGACTTGATCTGACGCTTCCGGATTATATGTCGGAGATCACCAGTCTGGTACAGACAGAGGGAAGCCTTATGGAAGATATTTTTGCCGCAGGAGTTAAGATGCTTCTGTGCGCTCTGGGCAGTCTTCTGCTGGCCGTGGCGGTGGGATATTTCGCTTCCAGGCTTGCTGCCACGCTGGCGAGAAGAGTCAGGGAGGCTGTCTTTGAAAAGGTGGAGGGCTTTTCCATGGAGGAAATCAACAGGTTTTCCACAGCCAGCCTGATTACGCGCTCCACTAATGATATTACCCAGGTACAAATGATTATTGCCATGGGACTGCAGGTGATGATCAAAGCGCCCATTATGGCGGTATGGGCTATCCTGAAGATTTCCGGCAAAAGCTGGCAGTGGACGGCGGCTACGGGAGTAGCGGTGGCGCTTCTGATGCTTTTGATTTTGATTCTTATGATTTTTGTGATGCCGAAATTCCGAAGAATTCAGGCATTGACAGATAATTTAAACAGAGTTACCAGAGAGAACCTTACCGGTATCCGCGTGGTACGCGCTTATAATGCGGAAGCCTATCAGGAAGAAAAATTTGAGCGGGCCAACGGGGAGCTGACAGAGAATAACCTTTTTGCCCAGCGCATGATGGCCTTGATGATGCCGGGAATGAATGTTATTTTGAACGGACTGACGCTGTCTATATACTGGATCGGAGCCATGCTGATCAATCAGGCGTCTGTCATGGATCGCATCGGACTTTTCTCGGATATGGTGGTGTTTTCCTCCTATGCCATGCAGGTGGTTATGGCGTTTATGCTGCTGGTAATGATTTTTATCATGCTTCCCAGAGCCAGCGTTTCCGCAAAGCGTATCAATGAAGTGCTGGACACGGAGCCTCGTATTATTGATGGAAACAGAACAGAGGGCCTGCCCGGTAAAGAAGGAGAGGTGGAGTTTCGTCATGTGAGCTTTCGCTATCCGGACGCCGCGGATGATGTGCTGAAGGATATCAGCTTTACGGCCCGCAGAGGAGAGACCATTGCCTTTATCGGCTCCACAGGAAGCGGAAAATCTACGCTGATCAATCTGATTCCCCGCTTTTATGACGCTACCCAGGGCGAGGTGCTGGTGGATGGAGTGAATGTGAAGGAGTACACGGCCAAAGCGCTGCATAATAAACTAGGATACGTTTCCCAGAAAGCGGTAATGTTTGCAGGCACGGTAGAGAGCAATGTATCGTACGGAGACAACGGAAGAGACATTGGAATAGATGAGGAAAATGTTAAGAAAGCGGTGGCCATTGCTCAGGGCAGAGAATTCGTGGAAAAGATGGAGGACGCTTATCAGGGTATGGTAGCGCAGAACGGCGCGAATCTTTCAGGAGGACAGAAGCAGAGGCTGGCCATAGCGCGAGCGATTTACAGAAAGCCGGAAATCTATATTTTTGACGATTCCTTCTCAGCTCTGGATTATAAAACAGATAAAATTCTGCGGGAGGCACTAAAAAAGGAAACCTCTGACACCACCTCCTTTATTGTGGCTCAGCGCATTGGCACCATAAAAAATGCGGATAAGATTATTGTTCTGGACGAAGGAAGAGCAGTGGGGATGGGGACACACGGGGAGCTTTTGAGGAGCTGTGAGGTTTACAGACAGATTGCGCTTTCCCAGCTGTCAAAGGAGGAACTTGAAAATGAGCAGTGAGAACAGACAAAGACCCGGAGCGGCAGGTATGATGCGCGGCCACGGGGCTGCAAGAGGAGCCGGTGAGAAGCCGAAGGATTTTGCAAAAACCTGGGGAAAGCTGATCCGCTACTGTAAAAAATACCTTCCTTTTTTGGGGGGAGCGTTGCTTCTGGCTATGGCCGGGGCGCTTTGTGCTCTTATGGGACCGGATAAGCTCAAGGATATGACCAATATCATTACGCAGGGGCTGGCAACGGAGATTGACATGGATGAGGTGAAGCGTATCGCCGTTTTTCTGGTGGGACTCTATGGAGTCAGCGCAGTGTGTTCTTATATTCAGTCCTTTACAATGGCTACGGTTACACAGTCCGTTACCAGAAAGCTTCGCAGCGACATTTCCGTAAAAATCAATAAGGTTCCTCTGAATTACTTTAACAAAACCAGCTTTGGAGATGTGCTGAGTCGTGTGACCAATGATGTGGATACCATTGGACAGAGCTTGAACCAGAGTATCGGATCGCTGGTGACGGCCATCACTATGTTTGTCGGTTCCTTGATAATGATGTTTTATACAAACTGGATTATGGCTGTTACCGCCGTGCTTTCCACATTTCTGGGGTTTGGAATTATGATGACTATTATGTCAAAGTCTCAGAAACACTTTATGGCTCAGCAAAGAGAGCTGGGACGGATCAACGGGCATATCGAAGAAATTTATTCAGGACATAATGTGGTGAGAGCTTATAACGGAGAGGACGCCGCTCTTGCCACCTTTACACAGATCAACGATAAACTGTACAACAGTGCATGGAAAAGCCAGTTTTTGTCAGGACTTATGATGCCCATTATGAGCTTTATCGGCAATTTTGGTTATGTTGCGGTCTGCGTGGTGGGAGCTGCCCTTGCCATGGATGGCAGGATCAGCTTTGGAGTGATTGTGGCTTTTATGATGTATATCAGACAGTTTACAAATCCTTTAAGCCAGATAGCCCAGGCTATGACCAGTCTTCAGTCTACAGCTGCGGCAGGAGAGAGAGTCTTTGAATTTTTGGAGGAGGAAGAAATGCCTGATGAGACCGGCAAGACCTTGCGTCTTGAACACGCGGCGGGAGATGTGGAATTTCGAAACGTGCGGTTTGGCTATCAGCCGGATAAGATCATCATTAAAAATTTCTCCGCCCATGCAAAAGCCGGACAGAAGATCGCCATTGTAGGGCCTACCGGAGCGGGAAAGACCACCATGGTCAATCTTTTGATGCGGTTTTATGAACTGAATGGAGGGGATATTCTTATAGACGGTATTTCCACAAAGGATCTGACCAGAGAAAACGTCCATGATCTGTTCTGTATGGTATTACAGGACACATGGCTGTTTGAGGGAACTATCCGGGAAAATATTGTGTACTGCAAGAAGAACGTCGGCCAGGAGGAAGTGGAGAGAGCCTGCCGGGCGGTGGGCATTCACCATTTCATCAGCACTCTTCCTCAGGGATATGATACAGTACTTAACGATAAGGCCAATCTGTCCGCAGGACAGAAGCAGCTGATCACCATTGCCCGGGCCATGATAGAAAATGCGCCTTTGTTGATCCTGGATGAAGCAACCAGCTCTGTGGATACCAGAACAGAAATCCAGATTCAGAAAGCTATGGATAAGCTGACGGAAGGAAGAACCTCTTTTGTGATTGCACACAGACTTTCCACCATAAAGAATGCGGATATGATTCTTGTGATGAAGGATGGAGATATTATTGAGAGCGGTAATCATAATGCGCTTCTGAAAAAGGGCGGCTTTTACGCTGAACTGTACAATAGCCAGTTTGAGGCGTCATAGAAATGTAGGGGCGCGTATTTTACAGTGATTGAATGCTTGTGCGGCTTTGGAATGGAGGTAAGTATGAGATATCATGTGATAGCGATAGAGAGGGAGTTTGCCAGCGGCGGCCAGGAAATAGGACAAAGGACGGCAGAGAGGCTTGGGATTCCCTGCTATGGCAGAGAAATTCTAAAAATGGCGGCCGAAAAAATGGGCAGGCCGGAGGCATATCTTGAGGAGCTTGAGGAGAAAGCCACAGGCAGCTTTATGTATTCCATGTATTGTCTGGCCGGTCTTTCAAAGGGCGAATCGCTTTCCCGAGAAAGCCAGCTGTTTTTGGCGGAGGCGGAAATCATTCACAGGCTGACTCAGACGCCGGCGGTGATAGTGGGCAGATGCGCAGCACATCCTTTAAAGGACAGGGAGGATGTGCTCAGGGTGTTCATCCACGCGGATGACGCTTTCCGGAAAAGGCGCGCCGGAGAGATATACGGAATTCCGGCCCAGAAGGAAGCGGAGGTCATAAAAAGGGCCGACAGGCGCCGCAGCAGCTATTACAGAACCAATACCGGGAAGGATTGGAGAGACAACGGCAACTATCATATCGTTCTGGACAGCGGTCTTTTGGGCATTGAAAGATGTGTTGATATTTTGGAGGCCTGCTGGGACAGCCCCCGCATTTGAAAACGGATGTGCCGATCGGTATGGAAAACTGAAATGAAGGGATTTGTGAGGAAATATGAGAGAGAAATTACAGCGATTTATGTGGGGGCGTTACGGAAATGACAGACTGAACCGTTTTTTGATGATTGTGGCGTTGATCTGTCTGGTGATTTCCTTTTTCGGAGGAAGCCTGTTTTATCTGTTTGCCCTGGCGTTCATGATTTATGTGTATTTCCGTATGTTTTCCCGCAACATAACCGGACGTGCTGCGGAAAATCAGTGGTATCTGAGGAAGGAAATGTGGCTTCGGGGACTCTGGCAGAGGAAAAAGAGAGAGTGGGGCCAGCTGAAAGAATATCACATATACAAATGTCCAAACTGTAGACAGAAGATACGAGTGCCCCGGGGAAAGGGGAGAATTGCCATACGCTGCCGTAAATGCGGCACGGAATTTATCAAAAAGAGTTGACAGGGAGGCAGTTTCATGTTTGGATATATCATAGTCAACAAAGCTGAGATGAAATTTAAGGAATTTGATATATACCACTCTTATTACTGCGGACTGTGCCGGAAGCTGAAGGAAAAATACGGGCTTCCAGGGCAGATGTCCCTAAGCTATGACATGACCTTTCTTCTCATGCTATTTACAGGTCTTTATGAGCCCAAAACACGGACGGGAAGCTGCAAATGTATAGCGCATCCCTTTGAAAGACATGAAATCAGGACGAATATTTTTACGGAATACGCGGCTGACATGAATGTACTGCTCACCCGATATAAATGTCAGGATGACTGGGAGGACGAAAAAAAGTTTTGGAAGCTTGTCTACGGCAAAATGATTGAGGGCAAAAGCAAGAGGCTTAGGGAAATGTACGCTTCAAAGGTTCGAAACATCAGCCTTTTGATGCACGACTTTTCTGAGGCGGAAAAAGGCGGCGGCGCGGATATAGACACAATGGCCGGCCTGTTTGGCAAAATTATGGCTCAGATTGCAGTCTGCAGGGAGGATGAGTGGAGTGAGAGCTTAAGCCGCTTTGGGTTTTTCCTGGGAAAATTCATATATCTTCTGGATGCCTATGAGGACGTTGAGGAGGATATTAGGAAAGGCAATTTTAACCCTCTGAAAAAGAAATACAATGAGCCTGACTTTGAGGAGGAGTGCAGAATGATTCTGACCATGATGATGTCAGAATGCTGCAGGGAATTTGAAAGACTGCCTATTTTGGAAAATGTGGAGATTCTGCGGAACATTCTGTATTCCGGAGTATGGTGCAGATATGAGTCGGTAAGGGAAAAAAGAAAAGCGGCCATGGAGAAAAAAGATGAACGATCCGTATAAGATTCTGGGAGTGAGCAGAGACGCTTCCGAGGAAGAGATCAAAAAAGCATATAAGGCTTTGAGCCGAAAATATCATCCAGATGCAAACATTAATAATCCAAACAAGGATCAGGCGGAGGAAAAATTCAAAGAAATACAGGCCGCTTACCAGCAGATTATGAAAGAACGCACGGAAGGCTACAGCTATGGAGGAGGCTACGGCGGTTCAGGCAACTATGGAGGGGGCTACAGAGGGGCGGACGGCGGCTATGGTCCCTTCGGCGGCTTTGGAGGTTTTGGCGACTTTGGACAGGGGCAGAGCGCCGGATATGAGGAAGAGCCGCACCTTCGGGCAGCGGGCAGCTATGTGCGCAATGGCTATTACAGAGAGGCGAGAAATGCTTTGGACAGCATGGGACAGCACGAGAGAGGAGCCAGATGGTATTACTACAGCGCTCTGGCGCATGCAGGGCTGGGCAATAATGTGGCGGCCATGGATCATGCGAAGAAAGCCGCAGCTCTGGAGCCCGGCAATGCGGATTATCAAAATCTGGTTTACCGTTTTGAAAACGGGGGAACGTGGTACTCCCAAAGACAGGCTGCCTACGGCTATCCCACTTCAGGCGGAGGAAATATCTGTGTAAAACTCTGTATTGCAAACCTGATCTGTAATCTCTGCTGCAGCGGTGGGGGGATGTGCTGCGGAGGAAGAGGCTTTTACTATTAGTCCCCGACCGGAAAAGCGATCCGTCTTGTTTGCTGAAAAATCTTGTAGTTTGAAAGAAAAATCTTGCATTTTTTCTGAGATGCAACTATAATACAAATACAAGATATAGGTGTGGATTAAGTTTTGGAACACAAAATATTGTGCTGAATTTGCCTGATGCTGGCAGAGCGCATTGGTGTGGCCGTACGGGAAGCCTTTATCCCGGTACGGCCATAATCGCGTTTCAGGCGCAGGTTCATGAGAACTGCATGTCTGAAGGCTGAGAAAACAGGCAGGGAGGTATAAGCATGAGAATACAAAAAAGGGATGGGCGTATTGTGCCCTATGAGGAAGAAAAAATTGTAGAGGCCATCCGGAAGGCGAATAATGAGGTGGAAGAGGAATATCGCGCCGATGAAGGACTGATCGGGGAGATTCTTGAGGATGTGAAGCGGGAGGGAAGAGAGCTTCAGACCGTGGAGCATGTTCAGGATATTATCGAAGAAGGCTTGGTGGGACACAACAAATATGCTCTTGCCAAGAAATATATTGTGTACCGGTATCAGAGAAGTTTGCTGCGCAAATCAAACACCACGGATGAATCGATTCTCAAGCTGATCCGGAACGAGAATAAGGAGCTTGCAGAGGAAAATTCCAATAAAAATACCAGACTGGCCTCAACCCAGAGAGATTATATTGCAGGAGAGGTGTCAAGGGATGTGACAAGGCGTCTGCTTCTGCCGGAACACATTGCTCTGGCCCACGATAATGGAGTGATTCATTTTCATGATGCGGATTATTTTATCCAGCCCATATTTAATTGCTGTCTTATTAATATTCAGGACATGTTGGATAACGGTACATCCATTAATGGGAAAATGATTGAGTCTCCCAAAAGCTTTCAGGTGGCATGTACCGTCACAACTCAGATTATTGCCGCAGTCGCCAGCAACCAGTACGGAGGACAGTCCGTAAATGTAAAGCACTTAGGGAAGTATCTGCGCAAGAGCAGGATAAAATTTGAAAAACAGCTGGATGAGGAATTTGGAGACAGCCTTAGCCGGGAGGAAAAGAAAAAAATCGTGGATATACGTCTTAAGGACGAGCTGAGATCCGGCGTACAGACCATACAGTATCAGATCAATACTTTGATGACAACAAACGGCCAGTCTCCTTTTGTGACTCTGTTCCTCCACATGGATGAGGAGGATGAATATGTGGAAGAGACAGTGGCGATCATTAAAGAGATCCTGAATCAGCGCCTGAAGGGCACTAAAAACGAAAAGGGTGTGTTTGTAACGCCCGCTTTCCCAAAACTGGTTTATGTGTTGGATGAAAACAACTGCCTGAAGGGCGGCAGGTATGACGCTGTTACCCGCCTTGCGGCAAGATGTTCTGCAAAGCGGATGTATCCAGATTACATTTCAGCCAAGAAAATGAGGGAAAATTATGAGGGAAATGTGTTTTCCTGTATGGGCTGCCGCTCTTTCCTTTCTCCCTGGAAGGATGAAAAGGGCAGCTACAAGTGGGAAGGGCGGTTTAATCAGGGCGTGGTGAGTCTGAACCTTCCTCAGATAGGAATTTTGGCAAAAGGGGAGGAAAAGGTTTTTTGGAAACTGCTTGATGAACGGCTGGAGCTGTGTTATGAAGCGCTGATGTGCAGGCACAAGGCTCTTGAGGGAACTGTATCTGACGTGAGTCCTATTCACTGGCAGTACGGGGCCATAGCAAGACTGAAAAAAGGTGAGAAGATAGATCAATACCTGCATGGAGGATATTCCACCATGTCCCTTGGATATATCGGACTTTATGAGACTACCTATCTTATGAAGGGATGTAGCCACACCAGTCATGAGGGAAAGGATTTCGCCCTTCGGGTTATGGACCGGATGAAGAATGCGGCAGCAAGTTGGAAGAAGGAGACGGGAATCGGCTTCAGTCTTTACGGGACTCCGGCAGAAAGCCTTTGTTACCGCTTTGCGAGGATTGACCGGGAGAAATTCGGGGATATAAAAAATGTGACGGATAAGGGATACTACACCAATTCCTATCATGTGGACGTGAGGGAAAATATAGATGCCTTCAGCAAGTTTGTCTTTGAGAGTGAGTTCCAGAATAAATCCTTGGGAGGGGCTATCTCTTATGTGGAGATTCCTAACCTGAATAACAATCTGGAGGCTCTGGAGGAGCTGATCAAATTTATATATGATAATATTCAGTACGGGGAGTTCAACACAAAATCCGATTACTGTCATGTGTGCGGCTTTGATGGTGAAATAGAGATCAACGATGATATGGAGTGGGAGTGTCCCCAGTGCCATAATAAGGATCATTCCAAGATGAACGTCACGAGAAGAACCTGCGGCTATCTGGGAGAGAATTTCTGGAATGCGGGAAAAACAAAGGAAATAAGGGCCAGGGTGCTGCACTTATGAATTACGCTGCGATCAAAAAAACGGATGTGGCAAACGGTCCGGGGGTGCGGGTATCACTTTTTGTGAGCGGCTGCACTCACAGGTGTAAGGGCTGCTTTAACAGCGAGGCATGGGATTTTTGCTATGGTAATCCTTATAACTGCAATACGGAAAAGGAGATATTGGAGGCGCTGGAACCTTCTTATATCAGAGGTCTGAGCCTGCTTGGCGGAGAGCCGCTGGAGCCCCAAAACAAGGGTCAGGTGCTTTCCCTGGTGAAAAAGGTGCGCCGAACCTATCCTCTAAAGGATATTTGGTGTTACACGGGATATGACTTTGAAAAGGATCTGCTCACTTGGGTACAGAAGGGAGACCGGCAAATGCTGGAGCTTCTGAAGCAGCTGGATGTCATTGCGGACGGAGAGTTTGTGGAAGAGCTGAAGAACCTGCGGCTAGCATTCAGAGGCTCTGAGAATCAGAGACTTATCGATGTAAAGCAGTCTTTTCTGCAAAAGAGAGTTATTTTGGTAAATCCTGAAATATTTCAGCTTTGACAGAAAACTTCGGATTTGAATTAGACATTTTGGTTCATTGGAAAGCACGGACGCCAGGACTGATTTTCATAACAGGCACGTAAAAGGTTAGCGTCTTTCTTCCTGCGGAAAGCCATTTTTCTGCTGTAAAAAATGTGATGAGATTCCTCCTGTTTTATGATTAAGGGGTATTTTGGCAAAATAGTGCTTTCTATTTTGCCAATCTTGTATTATAATGCTTTCAGAAAAGTAATTGATTCATTAAAAGTCAAGGAACACGTCCATGACCTGTCTGACAAGGAAACCCCTGAGATGCAAAATATATTGTGATAATGAAATTGCAAAAGACTGCTTTGAATTAGGAGGATTTGGGAGTAAATGAAAGAAAAATATGAATCATTGGCGCTGGTACAGCTCAAAGAGTTAGCCAAGGTGCGGGGATTGAAAGGCACTTCTTCCATGAAAAAGGCGGAGCTGGTGGAGGCAATGCTTGCGGAGGACGAAAGGCTGAAGAGTGAGAGCGCGCCGGAAGCAGGGGACGGGCAGAAAAATGAGCTCGAAGCCGTAACCGTAAAGGAAGGCGAACAGAGGATAGCGTCGGCCGCGGGCACAGAATTTACAAGGAGAAAGGAACGTCAGTCCAAAAGTGAGTCTGCACATAAGGGCGAAGCAGGAATAAGGAGCGAGACGCTTCACAGAGGAGAAACAGCGGGTAAGGGCGATCAGGTATATAAATCGGGAGCCAGAGTGGAAAACGGCGCCAGATATGAAAACGGTGTGAGGGCGGAGGCGGCCCAGCGTAGTGAAAATCCGGCCAGACAGGAGAACAGGGAAAGAGTTCCGCGGACAGGGGAGTCCTATGAGGAGGGCCAATATCCAAAAGAGTTGGACAGCGGAGAAGAGGCCAGCGGCATTTTGGAGGTTATGCCAGATGGATACGGCTTTATCCGCTGTGAGAATTATCTTCCGGGAGAGAACGACGTGTATGTGGCTCCCAGCCAGATCCGCCGTTTTGGGCTAAAAACAGGGGATATTCTACGGGGCAATAAGCGAGTGAAGACACAGCAGGAGAAATTTAGCGCACTTTTGTTCGTGCGCTCAATTAACGGCTATACCCCTGAGGAATCCGCAAAGCGCATGGCCTTTGAGGATATGACTCCTGTTTTCCCCAACAGACGGATTAGATTGGAAACGCCCGGCTGCAGCATTGCCATGAGAGTTATGGACCTGGTGAGCCCGGTGGGAAGGGGGCAGAGAGGCATGATAGTTTCTCCGCCGAAGGCGGGAAAGACTACGCTTCTTAAAGAGGTGGCAAAATCCATCCTGCGCACCAGTCCTCATATGCACATGCTGATTCTTCTGATTGATGAGCGTCCGGAGGAAGTGACTGACATTAAAGAGGCCATTGAAGGAGATTATGTGGAGGTTATTCATTCCACTTTTGACGAGCTACCGGAGCATCATAAAAGAGTGTCTGAGATGGTGATTGAACGGGCGAAGCGCCTTGTTGAGCACAGAAAGGATGTGGTGATTCTTTTAGACAGTATTACACGTCTTACAAGAGCTTACAACCAGGTGGTTCCTCCCAGCGGGAGGACGCTTTCAGGCGGACTTGATCCCTCGGCTTTGCATATGCCCAAGCGGTTTTTTGGCGCTGCCAGAAATATGCGGGAGGGAGGCAGCCTTACGATTCTGGCTACTGCTCTGGTAGATACGGGAAGTAAAATGGACGATGTGGTTTATGAGGAGTTTAAGGGAACGGGCAACATGGAAATGGTACTGGACCGCAGACTTTCCGAGAGGCGTATTTTCCCTGCTATTGATCTTGCTAAATCAGGCACAAGAAGGGAAGATCTTCTGCTTTCCCAGGAAGAGATGGAAGCCATCAACATTATGCGCAGAGCCCTGAATGGGCTGAAGCCAGACGAGGCCACGGATCGCATATTGGATATGTTTGCGCGCACCAGGAACAATATGGAATTTGTGGGGATGGTAAAAAAGAATAAATTTATTTGATTTAAGTATTGCAAGGGCTGTGACCTTGTGTTACAATAATACCGCTGTTTGTGGTTCCATAGGCAGTGAGGATGAGAATGCAGAATTATGAATGCGAATTTATTTATAGAGAGGTGAGACAAATGAAAGAAGGAATTCATCCCGCATATTACCAGGCAACTGTTACCTGCAACTGTGGAAATACCTTTGTAACTGGTTCCACAAAGCCTGAAATCCACGTGGAGGTTTGCTCAAAATGCCATCCGTTCTATACCGGACAGCAGAAGACTGTAAGGGCAGACGGACGTATTGATAAGTTCAACAGGAAATACGGTGTCAAATAAGGATGCAGAAAAGGTTGAGGTATTTCTATCTCAACCTTTTGTTAACATACGGGCGGTTCGCAGAGCGTGCCGCTCGTTGTTCATAATAACGCAACGACAGCGTGTAAGGATGCAGAAGTTATGGCAAGAAAAAAATGCAATCGCTATTCCGGTATTGGCGGACAGGCCGTGCTGGAAGGCATTATGATGAAAAACAAGGATCACTATGCGGTAGCCGTCAGAAAGCCCAATGGAGAAATTGAGGTGGAACTGGAGCATTTTCAGGGGACGCTGCATGGAAATAAGCTAAAGGACATTCCCTTTGTCAGAGGAATTTTTAATTTTATTGATTCACTGATTCTGGGAACGAAGGCATTAAATTATTCCGTCTCCTTTTATGAGGATGAGGATGAACAGGAGACAAAACTTGATAAGGCGCTAAATAAAATGTCGGGAGGAAACGGGGAAAAGATTCTGACCACTTTGGTGACCGTGATTTCCATTGTGCTTGCGGTAGGCGTTTTTATTCTGCTGCCTTATTTTATCTCTTCTTTTTTTGACGGCTTTATCCGCAATCGGTCGCTGATGACTATTATTGAAGGTGTAATCCGCATCGTAATCTTTGTGCTGTATGTATGGGGTATCAGCGCCATGCGGGACATCAAGAGACTGTATGGCTACCATGGAGCGGAGCACAAATGTATTAATTGTATTGAAAGAGGAAGACCGCTCACGGTTCCAAACGTCATGAAAAGCTCCAGGCTTCACAAAAGATGCGGTACCAGTTTTCTGTTCTTTGTGTTTTTTGTGAGTATTATTTTGTTTTTCTTTATACAGGTGGACAATACCTTGGAAAAGGTTGTGCTTCGGGTGCTTCTTCTTCCGGTGGTTGCAGGAATTTCCTATGAAATTATTCGGCTTGCGGGACGCAGCGATAATTTGCTTGTCAGAATTCTTTCCGCGCCGGGCATGTGGATACAGCGAATGACAACGAAGGAGCCTGATGAGAGCATGGCGGAAGTAGCCATAGCGGCTGTGGAGGCTGTGTTTGACTGGAAGCAATATCTTTATGAAAACTTTGGCTATGAAGTGGAGGAGACTCCTGCGGAGAGAGCGGATCGGCTTGGAGATGACTGACAGGATAAAGAGCGGCTTATGACATATGAGGAATGCTTTCATAGAGGAAGGACTGCGCTGGAAAGGGCAGGAATAGATGAGGCAGCTCTGGATGCCAGGTTGTTGCTGGAGCATGTGTGCCAAACGAACAGAAATGATCTGCTGGTGCATGGAAACAGAGAACTTTCAGAGGAACAGATCAAAGAGTATGAAAACCTCATTGCGGGACGCAGAGAAAGAAGGCCCCTGCAGCATCTTACCGGTGAACAGGAGTTCATGGGGATTAAGTTTCAAGTAAACGAGCATGTACTGATTCCGCGCCAGGATACGGAAATCCTGGTTGAGGAAGTGCTCAGGGAGCTTTCCGATGGGAGTCGTATTTTGGATATGTGCACCGGCTCTGGCTGCATTCTGATCAGCTTGCTTCATTATTCCAACAGATGCAGGGGCATAGGAGTGGACATTTCAGAGGAGGCTATTAAGATAGCCAAGCAGAATGCCGTAAAATGTGGCTTGCGGTTACAAGAGCCTTATGGGGCGTGGGGCGCTGAAGAAGAGTGGGGGCTCTGCAGAGAATCCGAAGTCGGCTTTTTATGCAGCGACTTGTTCTTTTCAGTGAAGGGAGAATATGAGGTGATCGTCTCTAACCCTCCCTATATTGCAACTGCGGTTCTCGAGACTCTGATGCCGGAGGTGCGGGATCATGAGCCCAGGCAGGCCCTTGATGGCCATGAAGATGGATTGTTCTTCTATCAGAAAATTATTTTCGGAAGCAAAAGACATTTAGTCGGTGGGGGAAAGCTTTATTTTGAAATCGGATATGACCAGGGAGAGGCGGTTTCTGACCTAATGAGACAAAACGGTTTTACCCATGTGCGGACGGTGAAGGATTACGGAGGACTGGACAGAGTAGTGTCCGGAATTTTGGAAGGGAAAAACAGAAGCTGACGTACATCGTATGTTCAGCAAAGAACAGTTTGGAATGAGAGGGAAATATGTTTGATAAATTGGAAGATCTGTTGATTCGGTTTGAGGACATTATGAATGAGCTGCAGGATCCTGCAGTAGCCAATAATCAAGAAAGATTCCGCAGGCTGATGAAAGAGCAGAGTGATCTTGCTCCGATTGTGAACGCTTATACAGAGTATAAAAAATGCAGACAGGAAATAGAGGATTCTCTGGCAATGCTTGACAGCGAAAGCGATGAAGAGATGCGGGAGATGATTAAAGAAGCTTTGAACGACAGCAGAAAACGAGTGGAGGAACTGGAGCAGGAATTGAAGATTCTTCTTCTGCCCAAGGATCCCAACGACGACAAAAACGTAATTGTGGAAATACGGGCGGGAGCCGGAGGAGATGAGGCGGCGCTTTTTGCTGCTGAAATTTACCGCATGTATGTGCACTATGCGGAGGGGCAGCATTGGAAAGTGGAAACGCTCAATGTGGATGAAATCGGAATTGGCGGGATGAAAGAAGTTCAGTTTATGATTAACGGACAGGGCGCCTACTCAAAGATGAAGTATGAGAGCGGTGTACATCGTGTGCAGCGGGTGCCTGAGACAGAAAGCGGAGGAAGAATCCACACATCCACCATCAGTGTCGCGGTTATGCCGGAGGTGGACGAGGATATTGACATTGTCATTGATGAGAAGGATATTCGTATTGATGTCATGAGAGCATCGGGAAATGGAGGCCAGTGCGTCAATACAACTGATTCCGCAGTGAGACTGACGCATTATCCCACCGGCATTGTGGTATACAGTCAGACGGAAAAATCCCAGCTTCAGAATAAGGCAAAGGCATTTGCGTTACTGAAAGCAAAGCTATATGACATGGAGCAGCAGCAGAGACATGACGCGGAGGCACAGCTGCGCCGGAGCCAGATCGGGACAGGGGATCGGTCTGAGAAGATACGGACCTATAACTTTCCCCAGGGACGTGTTACCGATCACCGTATCGGTCTGACAATCTATAAACTGGATAAAGTGATGAATGGAGACATCGCAGAAATCATTGATGCCTGCATCGCGGCTGACCAGGCGGCAAAGCTTGCAAAAATGAATGAATCTTAAGTCCCACCTGATGGGCTTGGACCAAGGCGGCAAAAGCTGTGAGAAAGGATGTCGGAACATTTCATTCTGATGGAAGGAGGAAAAGGCGTGTGGGCAAAAAAGAAGGAGAGCTGACGCAGGGACCTGTCATGGGGCGTATGCTGCGCTTCGCGGTTCCCATGATTTTGGGAAATCTTTTGCAGCAGTGCTATAACGTAGCCGATACACTGATTGTGGGAAGGTTTCTTGGAGCGGATGCCCTTGCGGCGGTCGGCTCTTCTTTTACTTTGATGACTTTTCTGACTTCTATCTTGCTGGGACTGTCTATGGGAAGCGGAACAGTGTTTTCCATCCGATTCGGACAGGGAGATCAAAAGGGCCTTCGGGAGGGAATTTATGCGTCCTTTGTGCTGCTGGCGGCCGTAACGGTCATTGTAAACATTCTCATTTTTGCTGGGTTGGATGAAATTATTCATTTTCTTCAGGTTCCTGCGGAAATTCAGGGATTGATGCGAGAATATCTGGTGGTGATTTTTGCAGGTCTGGCTGGAATTTTTCTGTATAATTATTTTGCCTCTCTTCTGCGGGCAGTGGGGAACTCTGTGATTCCGCTGATATTTCTGGCTATTTCCGCAATATTGAACATTGCTCTGGATTTATGGTTTGTGCTGGGACTTGAACGGGGAGTAGCGGGAGCCGCAGAGGCTACGGTAATTTCCCAGTATGTGTCGGGAATCGGCATTTCCATATATACGTTAGTCAGATTTCCTGGACTGAGATCAAAGGAAGGCCCGGTAAAGATCAGGCTTGCCTGTATCAGAGAGATAGTAAACTTTTCGGCTCTGACTTGTATTCAACAGTCGGTTATGAACCTTGGAATTTTAATGGTGCAGGGACTTGTCAACAGCTTCGGTTCTCAGGTTATGGCTGCCTTTGCGGCGGCGGTTAAAATTGATTCATTTGCGTATATGCCGGTGCAGGATTTTGGAAATGCTTTTTCCACATTCATTGCACAAAATTATGGCGCAGGGAAAACGGAACGCATTCGAGCCGGACTTAAAGGAGCGGTGATAACCTCCGTGATTTTCTGTTTGGCAATAACGGCCGGAATATGGGCGTTTGCACGACCGCTTATGCTGCTGTTTGTGGATAGCAGTGAAACGGAAATCATTGTGGAGGGAGTAAAATATCTGCGAATTGAAGGTTCCTTTTACTGTGGGATCGGCTGCCTCTTTCTGCTGTATGGACTGTACAGAGCCATAGGAAGACCTGGAATGAGTGTAATTCTCACGGTCATATCTCTGGGAACCCGGGTGGCTTTAGCTTATCTGCTTTCTGCTGTACCCGCTTTCGGTGTGACAGGTATTTGGTGGTCGGTGCCTATTGGCTGGCTTCTGGCCGATCTCACGGGCCTGATTTTTTACAGGGTGAAAATTGCAGGAAAATTGAAGGGAATGAAAGAATGAGCATTGAAAACACGCCAATGCTGGAAACAAAAAGACTTATACTGAGAAGGATTACAGAAAATGATGTGGGGGCGTTGTTTGCCATTATGGGAGACAGAGAGGTAAATACCTTTCTTCCATGGTTTCCTTTAAAAACCATGGAAGAAGCCAGGGCGTTCTATGAAAAGAGATATGCTGCGGAATATGAAAAGCCTGCGGGCTATCGCTATGGAATTTGTCTGAAGGAGGATAATACGCCAATAGGATATGTAAATGTTAGTATGGATGAAAGTCATGATCTGGGCTATGGGCTGCGCAAAGAATTTTGGCGCAGAGGGATTATGACGGAAGCTGCCTCCCGGGTAATACAGCAGATAAGAGAGGATGGATTACCTTATATTACAGCTACCCATGACAGAAAAAATCCCCGCAGCGGTGATGTAATGATACGGCTAGGGATGACTTACCGGTATTCCTACGAAGAACAGTGGCAGCCAAAGGATATAAGAGTAGTGTTTCGGATGTACCAGCTGAATCTGGATGGAAAGCAGGACAGAGTATTCCAAAAATATTGGGAAGAATCCAGTGTTCGTTATATAGAGGGATGAGAATAAAATGGAAGGAAAAAGATATGAGTTATGAACAAAAATTTTCGATGGAGCGTGTGCGTTTTATTCGTTTTATTTTTGAACGGATGCGGTACAGGGCGGCAGGCGGTTACGGTTGATGAAATTCAGGAAACAGTTCAGGATACGCAGCTGGCGGAAAGTACAGGAGAGACTTTGAATGAATATAAAGCATATATGGGAACCTGGCAGCTGGATGGACAGAAGACGGAGGAGTCATTAAATACTCACTCTTCTTTGCAGGAAATATTCGGAACCGGACTTTCCTATGGCGCGGCTATGGAAATAAGTGAAGACCATAAATTCAGTTATTATATCGGAGTGGGAATTGGCGGCGAGGGACAATGGGAATGGGAGAACGGTTCCTTCACTGCCGTTGTTGCGCCCTATGTGGAAGAGGAGGACACACACATTTTTCTCACCCCGGTAACGGAAGGGGAGAAGAGCTTCCTTACCATGGAATTTGCGGGGGAAATCCTGTACTGGAGCTTACAGTAAGTGCTTCTTTATAAAGGACTTCGTGAATTGCTGTCCGTTTCGGCGGGCAGGGAATAAATATACGTAAAGGAGAAGAAAAATGCTGACAGTATTATGCTATCAAAAGTGTTCAACCTGCAGAAAGGCTTTAAAATGGCTGGAGGAGCATAAAATTGCCTATGTTGAGCGTCCTATCCGGGAGAAAAATCCCAGCAAGGAGGAGCTTGATGAGTGGAGCCGAAAAAGCGGGCTGCCTTTAAAGAAATTTTTTAATACCAGCGGTAATCTGTACAAGGAGCTTAAGATGAAGGAGAAGCTGCCTGCGATGACCCGGGAGGAGCAGCTTTCTGCGCTGGCTGGAGATGGAATGCTGGTGAAGAGGCCGCTGCTTGTGGGAGAGGATTTCATTGTTTTAGGCTTTAAGGAGGAAGAGTGGGCAAAAATGCTGCTGTAGTCAAAGATGTCGGCTTTTGGCTTTGATTTGGCTGCTTCTGTAAAGCCAGGGGAAACGCTTTTGCCGCAGGAGCTGTTATGGAAAACGGAGCGGTATTTTGCACAATGGTATCCGGGATTATCATGAGCAGTTTTCACGAAATTTTTTTAAAATCTTATTATTAGCTGACATTTCAGGGGTTAATCTGTTAAAATATGGTTATAATGTTTTATAGGGCGAAGGAAACGGTAAGTCAGTTTAATGGCAGATTCTAAGAAAGGAAGATTTTCGTGTTTGTAAAAGGTGAATATGTAGTATGCGGCAACAAGGGAGTCTGTGTTGTGGATGATGTGACTACGCTGAATATTTCTGGCATTGACAAGGAAAGACAGTATTACATTTTGAAACCGGTGTACATGGCGGGGAGCACAGTCTACATCCCGGTGGATACAGCGAAGGAATCCATGCGCAGGATACTGAGTCATGAGGAAGCGGATCGGCTGATTGAATCCATTCCTCAGATACCCCGGATTGTTATCGCAAATGATAAGCTGCTGGAGCAGGAGTACCGCAATTGTATGAAGACCAACTGCTGTGAGGAATGGATCAGGATTATTAAAACAATATATCAGAGAAAGCAAAAAAGAATGGAGGCCGGGCGTAAGGTAACGGCGGTGGATGCAAAGTACTTTCGGATAGCTGAGGACAACCTGTACGGAGAACTGGCAATTTCTCTGAACGTGGAGAAGAATGAGGTGGAGAGCTATATTATCAGGGAAATGAATAAGCACGAGATATGTGAATAAAAAACTTTACTTTTTGCGGAAAAAGTACTATGATTAGTTTACAGGCTTCATACAGTGCAATTAAAGTAATGAGAAAGCGTTGAAGAGAACAGTAGGCTATGGAAGGTATCAGAGAGAACCGTCTGCACTTGAAAAAGAGCAGCGCTGCAAACGGTTTTGCTGAAAATAGCTGAAGACCATCTCAGAGTGGCTCCAATACAGCCCGGAAGCTCCCGTTATGAGCAAAGAAGGCGGCAGCTTTCTCGAAAGGCGGAACAGTGTCGGGCGCATTGGATGTCTTTAGCCAGAGAAACTGCAAGAAGGGTGGAACCGCGTAATTTTACGTCCCTTGCAATAGAAATGTTGCAAGGGATTTTTTATTATTCGTGACAATAGAAAGCTTGTGAGGTGAGTTGTCTGTTTCTGTAGAACGGCCATTGTATAAAGAAAAAAGAAAGGATAGTGAAAAATGAAAATCATATTAAAGGATGGATCTGTGAGGGAATACAAGGAAAGCAAAAGTATTTATGACATTGCCCTTGATATCAGCGAGGGTCTGGCCAGAGCAGCATGCTGCGGAAAGGTTAACGGGGAAGTGATGGATTTAAGAACAGTGCTAGATCAGGACTGTGAGCTGGGCATCTGCACCGCAGCGGACAAAGAGGGACTGGCAGCGCTCAGGCATACTGCCTCCCATGTGCTGGCGCAGGCGGTAAAACATCTGTTTCCAGACGCAAAGATGGCTATTGGACCGAGTATTGAGGAAGGATTTTATTATGACTTTGATCACGATCCTTTTACCAGAGAGGATTTGGACAGTCTTGAGGCGGAAATGAAAAAAATTATAAAGGCGGGAGAGAAGCTGGAGAAATTCACCCTTCCCAGGGAAGAAGCCATTAAATTCATGAAAGAACGGAACGAGCCTTACAAAGTGGAGCTCATAGAAGAGCTTCCTGAGGGTGAGGAAATTTCCTTTTACAGGCAGGGAGAGTTTGTGGATTTATGCGCAGGTCCTCATCTTATGAGCACAAAAGGAGTTAAGGCATTTAAGCTGACATCCTCATCCATGGCCTACTGGAGAGGCGACTCCAACAAGGCGCGCCTTCAGCGTATTTACGGTACGGCATACAACAAAAAGGACGAGCTTGCGCAGCATTTGCAGCGTATGGAGGAGGCAAAGCGCAGGGATCATAATAAACTTGGCCGAGAGATGGAGCTGTTTACCACTGTGGATGTAATCGGCCAGGGGCTCCCGCTGTTTACGCCCAAGGGCACAAAAATGATTATGAAGCTCCAACGCTGGATTGAGGATCTGGAGGATAAGGAGTGGGGTTATGTCCGCACCAGGACTCCTCTTATGGCAAAGAGTGATCTGTATAAGATTTCAGGGCATTGGGATCACTATAAGGATGGCATGTTTATTCTGGGGGATGAAGAAAAGGACAAAGAGGTATTTGCCCTTCGCCCCATGACCTGTCCCTTCCAGTATTATGTTTATAAAAATACCCAAAAATCTTATCGTGATTTGCCTTATAGAATGAGTGAGACATCTACGATATTCAGAAGTGAAGATTCCGGCGAAATGCATGGTCTGACGAGAGTGCGTCAGTTTACAATCAGCGAGGGTCATCTGGTGATCAGGCCCGATCAGGCGGAGGAAGAGCTGAAGGGCTGTCTGGATCTGGCATATTATGTGCTCCAAACCCTGGGACTTCAGGATGATGTGACATACAGGCTGTCAAAATGGGATCCCGAAAATAAGGAAAAATATCTTGGAGATGATGAATACTGGAATAAGACCCAGGATGCCCTTCGGGAAGTGCTCAGGGAGAAGGGAGTAATTTTCGAGGAGGCAGATGGGGAGGCGGCTTTCTACGGACCCAAAATCGACATCCAGGCCAGAAACGTTTATGGCAAGGAAGATACCATGATTACCATTCAGCTTGATTGTGCCATTGCCGAGAATTTTGATATGTATTATGTGGATCAGCACGGTGAAAAAGTGAGGCCTTATATTATACACAGAACCTCTATGGGCTGTTATGAGCGTACGCTGGCGTGGCTGATTGAGAAATATGCGGGCAAATTCCCTACCTGGCTCTGTCCGGAGCAGGTCCGCGTTTTGCCAATTTCAGACAAGTATGAGGATTATGCAAAAAAAGTGCTTGAAGAGCTTCGGGCAAAGGATATTGATGCGGCTCTGGATAATCGCTCCGAAAAAATCGGTTTCAAAATCAGAGAAGCAAGACTGGAGAGAGTGCCTTATATGCTGGTGGTAGGTCAGCAGGAGGAAGAACAGGGGCTGGTATCTGTAAGAAGCCGTTTTGCGGGAGACGAGGGACAAAAGCCGATTTCCGATTTCCTGGAACAAATCTGTGAAGAAATCCGTACCAAGGCTATCCGCAAAGAAGAAGCTCAGGAAGAATAAAAATATATTATTGCGAATTTTTTTCATCAAGCCCGGGCAGACTAAAAAGGACATACTGTTGATTGTGTCCAAGTCTATCGTCTGCGCTGCTTCCATAGACTTGAGTCTGTAAGCAGCGCAGAAGGAGGTTTGCTATGGCGGAGTTGAAATGCGGTGTAAACAACTGCACTTACAATGAAAATTGTTATTGTTGCAAGGGTGACATTATGGTAGGCGGAAAGCATGCCTGCAGCTGTGATGAAACCTGCTGTGAGAGCTTTGCACAGAAAAGGGAGGGACACGATTCTTTTACCAGCGCGCTGTCTCATCCCAGCAAGACCATCAGCATTGACTGTGAAGCTGTAAAGTGTGTTTATAACAGCAACTATAAATGTGTTGCAGAGCGTGTGGATATTAAAGGCAGCGGAGCCTGCGACTGCCGAGAGACGGTCTGCGCCACATTTAAAGAGCGGTAAGGCTCATAAGTAAAACGTAATAATACTTGAAGGAGGATGCTCTAGAACTGTGAACTTTCAATTCACGGAAAAGGCATCCTCCTTTTTTGAAAGGTGCAATGGATAATTAGCAGCGTAATTGCATCTTAGTGTTATTATGAATGTTACCAACCACCCTCATTATTGGTTAAACCTGAACAGAAGGAATAATTTTTGCCGAAATATGCAATAATATGCGTTTTATAGTTGATATTTAATATTATATACTGTATAATTTAGTCAAACTAAATACTTATTTTTTATGGAGGGATGAAATTATGAAAAGAAAAACCATTACAGCACTGGCGATTGCCCTGGCGTTGGCGGTGATGCCGTTTGGCGGGCATTTTGCAACATTTGCGACTGCATCCAGTAATAATACGGTGGATTCAGGAAGCGGTACGGTCAGTGGAAACGACACAACTCCTGGTGGCGATACAGGCACAACTCCTGGTGGCGATACGGGCACAACTCCTGGTGGCGATACGGGCACAACTCCTGGTGGCGGTACAGGCACAACCCCTGGTGGCGGTACAGGCACAACCCCTGGTGGCGGTACAGATACAACCCCTGGTGGTGGTACAGCCAGCGGAAATAACACAAATCCTGGTAGCGCAAGCAGTGTATCTGCTTCACAGGACCGCTTTACTGGAGTGGCTATTACAGTTACGAATTCCCTGGGAGAAACTTTAGTTTCCACCATTGGAACAGTGAATACAAGTAGCAGTGTTTCGTCTGTCGCGATGGCAACCTCAAGAACAAATGTGAATGCAGCAGCGGGACTGACTTCTGATATGGCAGCGGCAGGACAGAGCGTTATTCTTACAGTTGCTGACAGCCAGTGTGGTGAGTTGGCAAGACAGGCCATACAGAATGCGGCTGCTTCCCTTAGAAGTTCCGTGGCGGCTATTTTAGAGATTGATTTGGATATTTATCAGGCAAACGGAGCGCTGGAAAGAGAAGTAACGCAATTGTCTTCTCCTGTTCAAATAGTAATTTCAACGCCTTCAAATGTTGAGAATCCGGCTAATTATGACTTTGCAATTGTGCGTATTCATGATAGCGTCGTTGATATACTGCCTGATTTGGACAATGATTCTCAGACGATTACCTTTGCTACGGACAGATTTTCCGTTTATGCGGTAATTTATGGTGAAAAAGGAAGCTTTGACGCTTTTGCAGCATCTGCGGCAGGTGTTAGAGACAGTGTACCCAAAACGGGTGAAACATATCCCGTTGTTATTCCGTTTGCGTTGACAGGAATTGCTTTGGCGGGAGCTGCGGTTGTTTTGGGAAGAAAAAAGCAGGCGTAAGCAGAGAGGCGCTTGATTTTTAAAGGTAAGCAGGGAATTTGAGAAACATGATTCAGGGCTTTATAGCAAATGTTTCCTCCCTGCTTTTCCTCTATGTTAAAAGGGTAATAAAATGCAGAAGAAAATTTTGGAGTATTTGAATGCGCTGGTATGCGGATATGTGATATTAATTTGTGCAGTGCTGCCTCTTTATATGCAAAATGGATTCGTTATGATTGGCGATGCCAAGTACGCTTTTTTTCTGACGGTATCGATTCTTTTTCTATTATTGTTTTTGGCGGGATTCGCGCCGTTTTTAACAGTATATAAACAGAAAAGAGGAATCGGCTGGTCTGCTTTGGATATGTTTGTTGCCTTGTATGGAATATCTGTGATAGTGTCTTTTTTGGGAAGCCCATATAAGGAGATTGCCCTTTGGGGTTATACTGACTGGCATATGGGGTTGATAACACAACTTTTTTTTGTATGGGGCTATTTTTTTGTCTCTCGCTGTTTTGAAAAAGATAAATTTGTGTGGAAAATCATCTGGATTGCTTCGACGATCGTTTTTACTATTGGAATGTTGAACAGGTATCAGTTTGATCCGTTGGGAAACTTTCGGGAGATAGACATATGGGACTGGAATCATGCAAACCTATTGTCGACGATAGGGAATATTAACTGGTACTGCGGCTATTTATGTCTCACGCTGCCTTTGTCATGGTATTTTATGTGGAAGGGAAAAGGAAAGGAGAGAGCAGCCGGCTATATTTTTAGTTTTATTGGAAACGTAAGTCTGTTTACGCAGGGCAGTATGGGAGGATATGTTGGCGCAGGGGCAGTACTGATTGTGCTTTTTTGCATATCGCTGCAAGAAAGAGCTTACTTTCTTAAATTCCTGCAGGTGCTGATTTTGTTTGTGAGCGCACCCCTGTTTATTAATGCTACAATTCCTCTGGCTCCCAGGGGGCTGCAGATTGTAGACTCAAATGTCTTGGACTGGAGGGGCTGGATGCCTTGCCTTATTTTTCTTTTGGCGCTGTATTTTGTGGTAAAAAAATGTTTTTTTGCAAAGAAGCCTGGCTTGCCCCTGGGTGAAGGGACAAGAAGATTTGTAAGATGGGCTGTTCTCTGGGGTGTTTTGGGAAGCGCAGCGTTGTTTGCAATCTTTCAATTTTATGGGGCATTACAGGGAGAAAGCGGGATTTCAGCTGCGTTTAACCTTGATGCAGAATGGGGAAGCGGCAGGGGGGCATTGTGGAAGGCTGCGGTACAATGCTTTATGAGAGGAGATTGGCGGCAGAAGCTGATAGGAGCTGGACCTGATTGCTATGCATGTGTTGTTTATGAGTTGACAGATCTGCGGAAAGAGCTTCATGTTACAGGACAATGGGAAGGGGCAATTTTTGCAAACGCTCATAATGAATGGCTTAATATGCTGGTAACCGGCGGCGTTGCAGGGATGATGCTTTATTGCGGGATTTACTGCAGCGCGTTTTGTGGTTTTTGGATCCGGCAAAAAGATAATCCGATTTTTATATTGGGGCTTATGATAATTACAGGATACTGCGCATATGGATTGGGCAGTTTTCAGCAGATTGTTACTACTCCGTCTGCTTTTGCAATACTTGGAATGTTGGAAAGCTATCGACGGGAAGAAAGTTTGACGAGGAGCATATAGATGAAGAACTTGACTGATTTATGGAAATTCATTGAGTTACATGGAAAATGGCGTAGTAGACTGGCTGTTATTTTTTGTATTTTGGCCGTTATCTGCTTTGGGGTAGTCTTCTTTGTGATTTATGACATGAGACGTTCTTATGCCATATCAGAAGGTAAAGTCGATGAGCTTAGAAGGTTAAGCGAGCTGGCGGAGCCGGTGGGGGAAGGGGCAGATCAAACGCTTCCTCAAACTGTTGTTTCGCATGAAGAAAAGACAGAGGTGAAAACAGAAAATCCTTATGCGGAAGTTTTCAGCATGAATGATGATATGGTGGCATGGCTTTTAATAGAGGGGACAAAAATAGATTATCCTGTTATGCAGACGCCGGAGGATGAAAATTATTATCTGCATAGAGATTTTTACGGAAATGAGGATCAGGCAGGCTGCCTTATTTTGGATACGGACAGCAGCCTTCAAGGGGAGATAACAACAAATCAGATTATACACGGCCATAATATGCGTGCAGGAACTATGTTCGGAGATCTGGATTTGTATCAGGATGAGGAATATTGCAAAAATCACAGTCGTATCAGATTGTTTACCAGAGAGACGGAGAGAAATTATGAAGTAATTTCTGTGTTTTATTCGCAGGTATACCTTACAACAGATCTTGTCTTTAAATATTATAATTTTTTTCAGGCGGATACAGAAGAGGAATTCCAGTATTTTTATGATAATATCAAAGCGCTGTCGTTGTTTGATACGGGAGTTGAGGCAGAGTTTGGAGATCGCTTTCTTACGCTTTCTACTTGTTCATACCAGGTGGAGGAGGGGCGTTTTGTTGTAGTGGCAAAAGAAGTGGAGCCTGGAGCTTAATTTTATAAAATCAGGATTGACAAAGAATCAATAACATGATACACTAAAACAGTTCAAAAAGAAAGAACAACAAGCAGAGTATCCGCTCTCACCTTACGGCAATTGGGCTTGTAAGCGTTAATATCTTATCTACAGTGGCATCAGGCTTTCTAACGGGATCAGACCGGCAAGGCAGGTATTTACTTTGCGGAAGGAGGAAGCTGGAGATAGGAATTTCGGTGGATGGCTTTGCTGTCCATTTTTTGTTGCAAAATTTACTGTTTTCTTAGGGAGGTATAAGGCCATTAGCGATTTAATGATTAACGAACAGATCAGAGACAAAGAGGTACGTTTGATTGGAGAAAACGGCGAGCAGCTAGGAATCGTGTCTTCCAGAGAGGCCATGAGAATGGCAGAGGAAGCAGGACTGGATCTGGTGAAGATTGCGCCCACTGCAAAGCCTCCCGTCTGCAAAATTGTGGATTACGGCAAATTCAGATATGAGCAGATCAGAAAAGAGAAAGAAGCGAGAAAGAAGCAGAGAACTATTGAGGTGAAGGAGATCCGACTGTCTCCCAATATTGACACTAACGATCTGAATACCAAAGTGAATGCAGCGAGAAAATTCATCACAAAGGGAGATAAGGTCAAGATAACGCTTCGTTTTCGCGGCCGAGAGATGGCCCATATGAACAACAGCAAGCATATTCTTGATGATTTTGCGAAAAGCCTGGCGGACATTGCAGTAGTGGAAAAGGCGCCGAAGGTGGAGGGCAGAAGTATGACCATGTTTTTAACTGAAAAACGTTAGTTTGCACAGTTAAAATAGATTAAGAAAAGTTTAGGAGGAACCCGTTATGCCAAAAATGAAGACAAGCAGAGCAGCAGCTAAGCGCTTTAAAGTAACAGGAACAGGTAAGTTAAAGAGAGCGAAAGCATATAAGAGCCATATCTTGACCAAGAAATCCACCAAGAGAAAACGTAATCTCAGAAAGCCTGCAATTACGGATGCAACCAATGTTAAGAATATGAAGAAGATTTTACCTTATTTATAATCAGGGCTTAGGAGGAGAATAAGACATGGCAAGAATTAAAGGCGGCGTGAATGCCAAGAAGAGACACAATAGAGTACTGAAGCTGGCGAAAGGCTACAGAGGCGCGAGAAGCAAGCAATATAGAGTAGCCAAACAGTCCGTTATGAGAGCGCTGACCAGTTCTTATGCGGGAAGAAAGCAGAGAAAGCGCCAGTTCAGACAGCTTTGGATTGCGAGAATCAATGCAGCGGCTAGAATGAACGGGCTGTCCTACAGCAGGTTTATGCATGGCCTGAAGCTTGCGGGGATTGAGATTAATAGAAAAATGCTGGCGGAGATGGCAGTAAATGACGCGGAAGGCTTCAGAACTCTGGCAGAGCTTGCAAAGACTAAAATTGCGTGAGAATACACACCTGACGGAGAAATTCGCCAGGTGTTTTTTTAATGAAATTTTCAAAAAGATATTACGAGAGAAATTGCGGGAGAGAAAAATGAAACTGATATTTTTTGATGTAGATGGAACTGTTATTGAAGAGCAAACAAAAAAATGCCTCCGAGCACGAAAAGAGCAATTGAAAAGGCAAGGAAAAACGGCCATATATGTGTGATTAACACCGGAAGAACCTGGAAAATGGTCAACGGAATTATAACGAATGATACGGTGTTTGATGGATATGTGCTGGGATGCGGAACGATGGTCACTTATAGGGATCGGGTGCTTTTTCACAAGATCTTTGCCAGGGAGCTTGCCTGTAGAATCGTGGAAAGCCTGAGGCGAAATGAAATAGACGCGGTGCTGGAGGGCAGGGAAAATAATTTCTGCGACGGACCGGAGAGAATACACACACCATTGTTCCACGATTTTATCGCCGACCTGCAAAAAAACGATTACGGTACCTTTGAGAATGCTCCGGGGCATTTTGACAAGCTTTTTGCCTATACTGAAAATACAGCAGGAATGGATGCTTTTATCGAAGAGTTTTCTGCGGAACTTGATTTTGTGGATAGAGAAGGAGGCTTTTATGAAATTATGCCCAAAGGAATTTCCAAAGCTTCAGGAATGCGTTTTCTGGCACAGCACCTGCAGATTCCAATGTGTGACACTGTGGCCATAGGGGATAGCAGCAACGATATTCCTATGCTGGAATGCGCAAATATCAGCATTGCCATGGGGAACGGCTCAGAAGAAGTTTTGAAAATGGCGGACTATGTGACTGGCAGGGCAGATCAGGATGGAATAGAGAGAGCACTGGGATGGCTGGGAGTTATCTAGCTTGTTATTATAAGAGTACAGAATGAAAACAATAGATAAAATGACACAAAAAATGGAGATAGCGAGACTCGAACTCGTGACCTATACGTTGCGAACGTATCGCTCTCCCAACTGAGCTATATCCCCATGACAGATTGAGATTTCATAAATTAACGATGTGACGTATCCACTTTGCGGACACATGAAAAAAGCAGATAACGGGAGTCGAACCCGCCTTTCCAGCTTGGGAAGCTAGCGTTCTACCGATGAACCATATCTGCATAAGCCAGAAACTTCTGACTTAGTCATTATACAACATTTTGATATATTTGACCAGCCCTAAATTTGAAACTGATGTAAAATATTTTTTCTGTCGAGTGATGCTCTGAGATCCTTTTGGGTAGAAAAACCTGTATTTAGAATAAAATCCAGGAAAAGCAGGATAATACAGATAAAAAGGCTGGTGCAGCCTGTGAGAGGAGAGCAAGAGGCATGAAGCTTTCATTCCGCTGGTTTGGGGACGAGGACAAGGTTACTTTGGAGAAAATCAGACAGATACCGGGCATGTATTCTATAGTCACTGCCGTGTACGATGTGGCTGCGGGAGAAGTCTGGAGCAGAGAGAGTATTGCTCGACTAAAAGAAAAAATCCAAGGAGCGGGTATGCGTTTTGAGGTTGTGGAGAGCATTCCCGTGCATGAGGATATAAAGCTGGGAGAAGGAAAAAGAGACCAATATATAGAAAATTACTGCGAGAATATCCGAAGAGTAGCTGAAGCGGGGGTGAAATGTATTTGTTATAATTTCATGCCCGTGTTTGACTGGACAAGAACGGAGCTGGCTCATTTACTTCCGGATGGATCCACTGCGCTGGCATACGTTCAGAAGCGAGTGGACCAGGTGGATCCTCTCAGGACGGACAGCGATCTGACTTTGCCGGGCTGGGACGCCAGCTATTCCAGAGAAGAGCTAAAAGATATTGTGGGCCGGTATCGCCATATGACAGAGGAAAGGCTGTGGGAAAATCTGCAATATTTTTTGGAGCGCGTTATTCCTGTCAGCGTAGAGTGCGGCGTGAATATGGCCATACATGAGGATGATCCCTGCTGGAGCATTTTCGGACTTCCGAGAATTATAACCAATGAAAAAAATTTAGATCGTTTTCTTAGGATTGTGGACGTGCCCAATAACGGGATCACGCTGTGCACAGGCTCTCTTGGCTGTTCGGGGCACAACGATGTGGCCCGGATGGCAGCAAAATATACCGCCATGGGACGGATTCATTTTGTGCATATGAGGAATGTGGCTGTGCTGCCGGGGGGATTTGAGGAAAGGGCGCACCCATCCTTTTGCGGAACGCTTGATATGTATGCGATTATGAAAGCACTTTTTGACAATGGATTCAGGGGATATATCCGGCCGGATCATGGAAGAATGATTTGGGGAGAAACGGGAAGGCCGGGCTATGGCCTTTACGACAGAGCTCTGGGTGCGTCATACCTGACCGGACTTTGGGAAGCGATCGAAAAAGGGAAACAGAAATAGAGGAAAAACGTTTCAGCTGAAAATTTTGTGCAAAACTCCCTTTGAAAATTTCTTTAAATCACTTTATAATACCATTACAACGTGTAGCTTACATGCGTAATTCCGGTTGTGCATGTGCTGCGCGTTTATTTTTGCCAAAAGGAAGCCCCCAGCCTGTGCTTCCTTTTTTGATTGGGCTTAAATTTCGTATATGACTTTTATAAATAAAGAATCCATAAAACCTCTATGCAAGCAGAAGAAAAAGAGGTAAAATGATGGCAGCAGGGCCGTGAGTTTTCGGCATGGCCCAAGACGGAAATGGAGGGCATTATGGGCGTTTTATCTGATTTGGAACCCAAGCGAGTATTTTATTATTTTGAGGAGATTACCAAAATTCCCCATGGATCTGGAAATGTGGATGGGATCAGTGACTATCTGGTTGACTTTGCAGAAAAGAGACAGCTTTTCTGCATTCAGGATAAATGGAAAAATGTGATCATTGTTAAGGAGGCTTCCGCCGGTTACGAGGAAGAACCTGCGGTGATTCTGCAGGGACATATGGATATGGTGGCAGTGAAGAAGCCGGATTGTGATATTGACTTGAAAAAGGATGGACTGCGGGTGGCAGTGGATGGGGACAGGATTTATGCCGAGGGAACAAGCCTGGGCGGAGATGATGGGATAGCAGTGGCATATGCTCTTGCCCTTTTGGACTCGGATACAATAAAGCATCCCCGGCTTGAAGTGGTGCTTACGGTAGATGAGGAGGTGGGTATGGACGGCGCTCGGATGATTGATTTGTCCATGCTGCAGGGGCGCAGAATGCTGAATCTTGATTCGGAGGAGGAGGGAATTTTTCTGACCAGCTGCGCAGGAGGAGCCAGAGTGGATTGCAGACTGCCCCTTGAGCTGGAGAATATGGAAGGCATTGCCTATGAAATCGAGATCAGTGGGTTAAAGGGAGGACATTCAGGAGCAGAGATTCATAAGGAACGAGGAAACTCCAATTGCCTTTTCGGACGACTGCTGTGGAATCTAACAGAAAGGCTGGGAATCGGAATACAGGCGCTGGAGGGAGGGCTGGCGGATAACGCCATTCCGAGAGAGACGAGAGCAGTGCTTGTGGCGACGCCTGAGGACAGCGCGGCTTTCACGGAGATCTGTGATGCAACCGCCGCCGGAATCGGGGAAGAGTTGGCGACCAGAGATCCGGAATTTCGTATATCGGTGACAGAAAAGAAAAAAGGGAGCTTTTTGTGTGTAAAGGGTCAGGATGCCCGTAGGGCAGCAGGCTTTTTAAATGCCCTTCCCAACGGGGTACAGGCTATGAGCCCCGATATGCCGGGACTGGTTGAGACATCTCTGAATCTGGGAATGCTGAGATTGACGGAAGAAGGACTGTGCGCCGGTTTTTCGGTCCGCAGCAGCGTGGAGAGCGCAAAGAATGCTTTGATTGCCAGGCTGTCTTCCGTTACTGCGCTTGCAGGCGGCAGTCAGAATGTAACAGGGGACTATCCGGGCTGGAAATACCGGATAAACTCGCCTCTCAGGGACAAAATGACTGCTCTGTATGAGGATATGTACGGCGAAAAGCCAAGGGTGGAAGCTATTCATGCGGGACTGGAGTGCGGCATTCTGGCGGCAAAAATAAGTGATCTGGATTGCGTTTCCTTCGGACCCCAGATGAACGATATTCATACAACTGAGGAAACCCTTAGCATTTCTTCTGTAAAGCGGGTGTGGGAATATCTCGTCAGGCTGCTGGAAGAAAAGGATAATTGAAATTGACGTCCTCTGAGCATACATGGATTTTAAATGAAAATAAATGACTGATAAATAGGAGAAAGGAAGCGTTTTAAAGCGCAGGGTGTTTCGGTGGGATTTGACAAGGAAAAGATAAAACAAATCAAAGGGCTGATGCTGTGGGCGGCGATATTGGTGCTGATCATTATTTACAGCAACGCGGTTGTGGGAGGGGTTGTGCTGGCCGTGAACATTGCAAAGCCTTTTCTTTACGGGGGAGCAATTGCTTTTGTCTTGAATATCCCCATGAGGATGATTGAAAATAAACTTCTGAAAAAATGGAAGGGAAAAGCTGCGGCCAAGCTGAAAAGACCTGTCAGCATGATTCTGTCCATTTTGTTTGTGCTATTTATCATTACCCTGGTGGTAAGCACTGTGCTGCCTCAGGTTACTGCCACTGCTGCTGAGGTAGGGAGGAAAATCCCTGAATTTGCGCAGCAGGTAATTGATATGTTGGATGAGTTCAGCCAGAATTATCCTGAATTGGACAAACAGGTTGCAAAGCTGGAGAGACTCCAGATTAACTGGGAAAATCTAGCCAACAGCGCCATTGATTTTCTCAAAAACGGCATGACCAGTATGCTGACCTCTACAGTGACCGTGGCCAGCAGTATCATCGGCGGTGTGGTAAATCTGTTTATTTCCTTGGTGTTTGCCATATATATTCTTGGACAGAAGGAAAAGCTGGAAAGACAGGGAAGAAACATTATTACGGCGTATTTTCCCAAAAAGGCTGCGGGAAAGATTCTGGAGGTAATGGCGCTCTTATATAAAAATTTCAGCAATTTCATCACAGGACAGTGCACGGAAGCCGTCATACTGGGAACCATGTTTGTGGTGGCAATGACTATTTTCCGGATGCCATATGCTTTTCTGGTGGGAGTTTTGATCGCCTTTACTGCGCTGATTCCTATTGTGGGAGCTTTTATCGGATGTATTGTGGGAGCTTTTCTGATTTTGATAGACGATCCCATCCTTGCGGTTTGGTTTGTGGTGATGTTTTTGGTCATCCAGCAGATTGAAGGAAATCTGATTTACCCAAAGGTGGTGGGGAACTCCGTAGGACTGCCCTCTATGTGGGTTCTTGTGGCAGTTAGCCTGGGAGGCAGCCTTTTTGGAGTGGCAGGGATGCTGTTTTTTATCCCGCTTTTTTCCACCTGCTATGTATTGTTCAGAGAAAGCGTGAGAAGCAGGAATGCGGAAAAATGCAGAGAAGAAGGGGCGGAAGCAAAGGCCGCTGTGATCGCTGGTTCCGGGAATACGAAAAGACTGGCAAAGTCTCAGGACGAAAAAAATATAGATAAAAAAAGGAGTAGAAATGGAACAAAAAATGAAGGAAACAATGAATCAGTTTGACTATGAAAAGGTAAAAGATCCGGAATATTTTCGGGAAAACAGGCTGCCGGCTCATTCAGATCATGTCTTTTATCCTGATATGGCTGCCTTGGCCCAAAACAGAAACAGCTTCCGCTACAGTTTGAACGGCTTGTGGAAATTTGCGTATGCGTCTAATTATCGGTCTGTTATACGGGGCTTTGAAGCTTCGGAGTATGACTGCAGGGCGTGGGATGACATTCGTGTTCCCGCTCATATCCAGATGGAGGGCTATGATATTCCTCAGTATGTGAATACCCAGTATCCATGGGATGGCAGAGAACAGATTGAGCCCGGCCAAATACCGGAGAATTTTAATCCCGTTGGCTGTTATGTAAAGTATTTTCGTGTTCCTGAGGAGATGAAGGGGAAGTCTTTGTACGTTTCCTTTCAGGGAGTAGAAAGCGCTCTTGCGCTTTGGTGCAACGGTGTGTTTGTGGGATATGGGGAGGATAGCTTTACACCCTCGGAATTTGAGCTGACACCCTATCTGCAGGATGGAGAAAATAAACTGGCGGCAATGGTTATCAAATGGTGCGGCGGAAGCTGGTGTGAGGACCAGGATTTTTTCCGATTTTCGGGGATTTTCAGGGATGTGTTTCTTTATGCTGTGCCGGAGGTTCATATCAGGGATTTGAAGGTGCGGACGCTTTTAAACGACAGCTTTGATCAGGCAACGCTTGTGCTTGATATGGATGTGATGGGCAAAGGACGAGTTGAGGTTACTCTGCGGGATTATAAGGATGAAAGCAGAGTGATTGCGGATGTGAAGGCAGCGGCAGAGGGGAAAGCCCATTTTGAAATTCCTGTGGAGAGGCCCGCTCTGTGGAGCGCCGAGGAGCCCAATCTTTATAAACTGTATATAGAAGTATTTCATCAGAATGGCCGCCTGCAGGAGATTGTGCCTCAGTCAGTGGGCTTTCGGCGCTTTGAGATCGTGGATTCCATTATGCGTCTGAATGGGAAGAGAATCGTTTTCAAGGGGGTGAACCGTCATGAGTTCAGCTCCGTAACAGGACGTGTGGTCAGTGAAGAGGAGCTATGGCAGGATCTTACTACAATGAAGCGTCACAACATCAATGCGGTTCGAACCTGCCATTATCCCAATGACTCCAGATTTTATGAACTCTGCGACAGACTTGGGCTTTACGTGATAGATGAGTGTAATCTGGAGTCTCATGGCTCCTGGGATCCGGCAGCCAGAAAGGATGCCGAGACAGACATTGTTGTGCCCGGCAATGAGCCGGAGTGGAATGCTATTGTATTGGATCGTGCCAATTCCATGTATCAGAGGGATAAAAATCACCCATCTATCCTGATCTGGTCTTGCGGCAACGAATCCTTCGGCGGGAAAAACATTTATGATATGTCTCAGTTTTTCCGCGCGAATGATCCGGAAAGAGTGGTTCACTATGAAGGCATTTTTCATGACAGAAGATATCCGGACAGCAGCGATGTGGAGAGTCAGATGTATACTACTGCGGAAGACGTTGAAAAATGGCTGAAGAAGGATAGAAGCAAGCCGCTCATCTTATGTGAGTATTCTCATGCTATGGGGAATTCTTGCGGCGCGTTACATAAGTATACCGATCTTGCGGACCGGGAGCCATTATACCAGGGGGGCTTTATTTGGGATTATATTGATCAGTCCCTTTACAAAAAGGATCGGTATGGAAACGATTTTCAGGCATATGGAGGAGACTTTAATGACCGCCCCTGTGACTTCAACTTCAGCGGGAATGGAATTGTATACGGCGGAGACAGAATGCCTTCCCCAAAGATGCAGGAGGTAAAATACAATTACCAGAATATCAGTATTGAAGTGTTTGAGGGATCCGCGATCATACACAATAGAAATCTGTTTGTGGATACCAGTGATTTTGACTGCGTGGTAACCATAGAGAGAGAAGGAGAGTTATTGGAGCAGGCGCTTTGGATGACAGATGTGGAGCCGGGATGCAGTGCGCAGCTTCCCTTGCCGCTAAGCTTGCCCGGGGAGGAGGGAGAGTACGCCATAACTGTGTCTTTCCGGCTGAAGGAGGACACTCTGTGGGCTCAGGCCGGACATGAGATTGCTTTTGGACAGGGGATATTTACCAAATGTCAGGGGATAATTTCTGACACTCCCCTTGCCGTGAAGAGGCCTCTTCAGACAATATATGGAAGGTGGAATCTGGGTGTTCGGGGAGAAGAATTTGAAGCCTTGTTTTCCTATAGCTATGGTGGGCTGGTGTCCTACAGGTATGGTGGCAAGGAAATGCTCAAGGCCATTCCAAAGCCTAATTTCTGGCGTGCACCCATAGATAATGACTGCGGAAATCGTATGATGAACCGTTATGGGCAGTGGAAGCTGGCAAGCATGTATTTGACTCACAATCATCAGGCGGACGATGTGAAACGGCCGGAAGAGATGAATCCGGTTGTGAAAGAGCAGGATGGGTGTGTAGAGGTAATCTATCATTATTGGATGCCGACGAAGCCCGCATCTGAATGCTATTTGAGCTACCGCGTATACGGAGATGGAACCGTAAAAGTGACGCTTTCCTATGATCCGGTAAAGGAGCTGGGGGATATGCCGGAATTCGGCGTAATGTTTAAGATGGATGCGGATTATAATACGCTGGAATGGTACGGAAATGGACCGGAGGAGACTTATGCGGACAGAAAGCGAGGGGCGAAGCTGGGACTTTATCGTAATAAAGTGACAGATAATCTGGCCAGGTACATGGTTCCCCAGGAATGCGGAAATAAAACGGACGTGCGTTATGCCAAAGTGACGGATCAGAAGGGGAGAGGACTGATCTTTGCCGGAGATAAAATTCATTTCTCCGCGCTTCCCTATACACCTCACGAGCTGGAGAACGCCATGCATTCTTTCGAGCTTCCCCAGATACATTATACGGTTATCCGGGCAGCTCTGAGCCAGATGGGAGTAGGAGGAGACAACAGCTGGGGAGCCAGAACCCACAAAGAATACCTGCTGGATGCAAGCAAAAGAATGGAATTTGCTTTTTATTTTAAGGGCATCTGAGGAATATGGGGATTGAGGTAGATTTATGCAGGTGGCTATGACGCAGATGAACATTATATGGGAAGACAGAAAGGCCAACCTGAAAAAGGCGGAGAGGCTGGTGAGAAAAGCCAGAGAGGAAGGAGCACAGCTTGTTATCTTTCCGGAAATGGCTTTCACCGGCTTTTCCATGAACCTGGATAAAACTGCTGAAGAACCGGTAAAGAAGGCGGAAGAACAGGAGCATATCCTTATAACGCCTTCAGCCATAAAAATTCTGGAATGGTCGGGCCGCTATGATATAGCCGTTGTGGCAGGTTATGCGGCTAAGAGAGAGGATAAGGGGATAAACTGCCTTATGGCGGCAGAAGAAGGACAGATTGCAGGTTATTACGAGAAGATACACCCTTTTTCGTATGGAGAAGAGGGGAAATATTTTCTGGGCGGCAGCAGACTGTGCAGATGCCGGCTGCGAAACTTTTTATTCAGCATGTTTATCTGTTATGACCTGAGATTTCCCGAAATCTTTCAGGCTGTTTCAGGAGACTGCTCCGGAATATTGGTGGTTGCAAACTGGCCTAGAGAGCGTATACAGCATTGGAAAGTGCTTTTGCAGGCCAGAGCTATAGAAAATCAGTGCTATGTGCTGGGAATTAATCGCACAGGTCGGGGCGGAGGACTGGAATATCAGGATAGCAGCCTGTGTTTTGATCCCTGGGGCAAACCAGTTCAGGGAAGGAAAATACTCCTGCACGAAGGAAGGGCGGAGGATAGTTTGATCATAGTGAACCTGGAGGAAGAGCTGGCCCAAGAGTGCCGGAGGAAATTCCCTCTGAAAAGTGACAGACGGACAGAGCTGTACAGACAACTGTTGAAAGAGCAGTAGGGGGTAGAACTGTTATAAATAGTTACAAAAATTAAAACAATTAAAAAAAACTATTGCATTTTTCTTTAGGACAGGTTATAATGCTTATTGTGTTACGGGGTGTGGCTCAGCTTGGTTAGAGCGCCGTCTTAGGGAGGCGGAGGTCGCGAGTTCGAATCCCGCCACTCCGATACAGAGAGCTTGCTTTACAGCAGGCTCTTTTTACGTGTAATAATTGTGGGTGGGATTGATTTTGCGGAAGAGACCTCGTGATATGTGAATAAAATTTCTGCGGTTAGTGAAAGGGAAAGGTTTATGTAGGAGCGCTGCCAGGACATTGTCCTGGGGCGCCCGAAAATTTAGCAGGAAGGTTTGAATGGATCCTTGCAGTCATCAAGAAGAGGCTTTACCAATTCGAGCTTTGTTTTTAAAACAATTTCCAAAGTGGTAATTTTTGTAACCATTTCTTCTACAGATTTATTTATTTCAAGCAAATCCTGATGAGAGCATTCCTTCATTTCCAAAGCCTTCTGAAGCTTCTCGCCTTCTGCATTCAGAATATGGGAAATGGCGGTTTCTTCCAGCGCAACAGACTGAAGAAGGGAAGCGGCCGCACAGCATTTGTCGATGTGGGGGCATTCGATTTTAGGCATACTCATGTGAATGGGTTCCTTTCCGCTTTTTATATATAATATGCAGCATAAATATAATGGTTAAAACTAATTTTACCCTATTGATTTCATCAAGACTAATTAAATAATCTTTACATGACACCGTCCTGCAGTTTTAAGCATAATAAGAGCCGCAGACAATAGACTGCGGCTGAACACAAAAAATTGAAAGAGAGCTTCCTATTTTTGTTTAGCACTGTTTTCTCCGCCGGGGCCATCCTTGCGGGGAACCTGGTCAGGTATGATGTCCTGAGGAATATCTTCGTGGGGAATATTCCCATCGTCATATTGATTGGCCGGTTTTTGACCGTTGGGATAAACACTAATGCTTTCTTTGTTCATAAGACACCTCCTTTTATGTTAGATTAACCGTTTCGTAGAAAATCATACTTCAAATGAAAAGTTATTTGCTTGCAGGTGGGAAGAAGTCCGGAGCAAAAATATGACAAGCAGATCAATCAGGGCAAGTTTAACAGTGTAACGGAGAAAACAAAACCGGAAAACCAAAATCAGAAGCACAATGTGCGGAAGGAAGGTATCTCTCCCGTCGATTGCAAAAGGTAAGAAGCCTGCACTGTATGCTTTAAAAGCAACCGTGCGGGCTGAACGGTTCTTATGGGTTTTATTGGGCGATAATGCTTGAATAACCATTTTGACTATGACATAATGGAAAGCAGAAAAAGCGGCTTGACATTTTACGGAAACAGGAGGGAAAGAAAATGCTGGATTCTCTGAAAGAGATTCTTTCCAAGCCTTTAAGCGGCTTGGAGGCTGTTATTGTTTTGGTCATATGCTTCGTGTGTTTTTATTTGTTGGCTCGGTTGGAGAGATGGAGAGTTAGGAGAAAGGCCAGGAAGTTTCCGGTACGGCATCCGGATGCGGCTATGATTTACCTGTACATAATGGACCAGCCGGTAAGGGACGCCAAGATTGCTTGCGAAAAAGGAAAGATGTCCCAGGCATTTCCTGTGAAGGATTCCGGACCTTCAGAGGTCAGGAAGGGCGCCGCGTGCTATGCGTCTCCGGGGCCCGTGGAGTTCAATGTTCTGGTTTCCTGTGGCGCCCGCAGATCAGATGCAGGAGCCAGACACCGGTTCATAGGTCATTTTTCCTTTTGCGCAGAGCAGAACGGTGTTTATGACGTGGTATTTGACGCCCGAAGCGGTCGCTCCAGACTGATTGTGAGAAAGGGACAGAACACAGATGTTGAGATGGGGGAGGAAAAAGATCTTCATACAAGAGACCAGATGCAGGGAGCGGAGCGAAGAAATATTTGGGGGAATTCTGAAAAAAGCGGGATTTTGCCGTATTTGTACAGGCGGGAGCTGAAGCGTCTGCTTCTCACCTGTGGTTTTATGCTGCTTCCAATGGCATATCTTGTGTTTTTTGTAAATCTACCCATATATTATATGCTGCTTCCAGGGGTGCTGTTTTTGGGAGCGGTGATCCGTCTGTTTGCAACAGGAGCAAGAAGATTTCACAGTGTCTTCAACGCGCTTTCCCCTCATTTGCAGGAACGCATTCAGCAAAGCTTTCAGAATCCGCACCCCGTCTATAAGCTGTCGATGGGAGAGGCACATTTGTTGCCGGACTGCGTGGTTTTACGGCAAGGGGGAAGGCTGAGTGTGATTTTACTGGATCAAATTGAAGTGGTACAGAAAGTGAGGAATAGCCGTACTTATGGCCTTGTGGGAGCTTTGGTTATTCAGACTGTCTCGGGGGGGAGGTATCGGATGGAATTTTCCGGGAGACATCAGAAGGAGATTCCGGATGTGGTTTCTTGGATTAAATCCAAAAATCCTCAAGTTTTTGCTGAAATTTAGGCGACAGGGGATGAGGCATGGCCTTAGGCAGTAAACCAACAGGTGCAGGAGAACGTTAATTTGGATTGAGGCATCCGGAGATTTGGATGCGAAATGGAGGAGCGCTGAGGAATTTTATATGTGCAATATTATAGAGATCACCGATTTTGCAGCTCCGGAGCTTGATCTTTATGCCCGGATTAGCGAAACTCAGCTGCTGAGGTGGAATGAACCAAAGGAAGGAATTTTCATTGCTGAAAGTCCTAAAGTCATTGAGAGGGCTCTGGATGCGGGATGCATTCCCATTTCCTTCTTGAGCGAGAGAAAGTATACGGAAGGTCCGGCAAAGAAGCTGATCGAGCGCTGCGGAGAGATACCTGTCTACACGGCGGAGCTTCCTGTGCTTACGAAGCTTACTGGTTTTCAGCTGACCAGAGGAATGCTTTGCGCCATGCGCCGTCCTGCGCTTTTGCCCGTCAGGGAGATTTGCGCCAATGCCCACAGGATTGCCGTGCTGGAAAATGTGATGAATCCCACCAATGTGGGGGCGATTTTTCGCTGTGCTGCCGCCCTGAATATGGATGCGGTCCTGCTGACGCCCGGCTGCAGCAATCCTTTGTATCGAAGAGCAATTCGGGTTAGTATGGGGACTGTCTTTCAAGTGCCATGGACATTTTTTGGCGAGGGGAGAGAAGTCTGCCATGACATTTGGCCCCGGCAAGGCATGAAGCTTTTGCGGGAAATGGGATTCAAAACGGCGGCGATGGCTCTGGGTGACAACTCCATAGGCATTGATGACAGAAGGCTGAAGGAGCTGGAACGGCTGGCTATTGTGCTTGGAACCGAGGGGGACGGTCTGACAGCCGGTACGCTGGCGGGTTGTGATTACATTGTGAAGATACCAATGTCGCACGGGGTGGACTCGCTGAATGTGGCGGCGGCCAGTGCAGTGGCATTTTGGGAGATAAGCAAGAGCATTTGCTGAAGTCGAATTCCAGGACCGCGGAAAGCGCTGGAAAAGGAATAAAAACTGCTTTTTTGAAGAGAGAGGAGCCCGACGGCATTTGATAAAGTAGTATTACGGAACATCCGTGTTGAGCAGCGAGCGTGTACAACATCAGGAGACAGACTTATGAAGAGAACCCAGGGCTGTGCGTGGTAAAGCAAAGCCCTGGGTTCGTTATATTAGAACTATTTTGCAGAATATATTCCCTTATGCAATGCCCTTCTTCAGGCGTTAAACGACATTTCTATGAAGCGCTCTGCTCTTCGCTGCCTTCCTGGGAAACAGGATCCTTCAGACATACAATGGCTGTTTCTACCTGATGATCCTGAATTTGGGTTACTTTGATCATAAGCTCTGGAGTTTCCACCTCCACAACGCTGCCATCCTGAGGTACGGTGCCAAGAGCGCCGAAAACCAGGCCATTAAAGGTATCGCAATCCTCAGAGGTCAGAGAGATGCCTAAAGCCTTGGATACCTCCTCCAAAGAAGCGCTGCCGTGAATCTTCCAGGTTTTGGAGTCAATCGGCTCAATGGGAAGAATTTCGTCCTCCAGAGATTCGTCGTCTCCTAAGTCGCCTACAAGCTGCTCTACCAGATCGTTCATGGTAATAATGCCGCTCATGCCGCCGTATTCGTCAAGCACCACTGCCAGATTGTTGCGGGTATGCTTCATATTGCGGAAGAGTACGTCCGCTTTCACATTTTCAGGGACAAAATAAGCAGGCTTCACTGCATTTTTCATAACGGCCTCCCGGCTTTTGTCCTCCATGCGGAAATAGTCCTTGGCATTTAAAATGCCTACAATATTATCTGCGGATTCATCGCAGACGGGGTAGAGCGTGTGTCGGCTGCTGTAAATGGTATTCTTCCAGTCCTCCATGGACTCTTCCAGCCAAAGAAGGGTGATCTCAGTTCTGTGAGTGGCGATTTCCCCGGCGGTCAAATCGTCAAATTCAAAAACATTCTGTATAAACTCTTTTTCCTGGTGGTCAATGGTACCCTTTTCACTTCCTGCGTCTACCATCATGCGGATTTCCTCTTCGCTGACCTCATCGTCCTCCGCGTTGGGATCGATGCCTAAAAGCCGCAGTACAGCGTTTGTAGAAAGGGTCAGAAACCATACAATGGGAGCGCACAGCTTTGCTATACCGCTGATTAGAGCGGAAATACCCAGAGCCAGCGATTCTGCCTTGCGCATGGCTACACGCTTGGGCACCAGCTCACCAAAAATCAGAGTAAAATAAGAGAGTATCAAGGTAATCAGTATGACGGAAAGCGTGTTCAGGGTTTTAACCGGGATGGACACTCCCAGGGAAACAAGCCAGTCCACTAAGACATCTGAAAAATTTTCCGCTGCAAAAGCACTGCCTAAAAAGCCTGATAAGGTAATGGCAACCTGAATAGTGGACAGGAAGCGAGAAGGCTGGCTGGTAAGCTTTGCCAGACGTACAGCGCGTTTATCTCCCTCTGCAGCAAGCTTTGCAAGTCTGGCATCATTCATGGAAATTACCGCGATTTCCGCACTTGCAAAAACTGCATTAAGCGCAATCAATATAACCTGTAATAAAATCATGAAAAAAATGGAATCTTCCAAAATAAATCCTCCTTAGAATAAAATGCAGAAAATATATCTGCAATAAGTCTTAAAGACGCAAAAAGACACAACCTCCGCTTACTTCATCATTCTCGCAAGCACAGGCTATGTCCCATTAAGTTTAATATATGGCATACGGTGTGACTATCTCCGGTGTTACTGTCGCCTTCGTCCATGGTGTATGTACGATCTCCTTTCAAAATAATATACATGGTTTTTATTGTACCTAAAAATGTGCTATACGTCAATAAGAAAATTAAAATAAAAGCCTGAAGTTCTGATAGCGAGAAAAGAATTACAGGCCGGAGGAGCTATGCTGTAACAAATTTTGAAACAAAGGCATCAGGAGACTTTTGGGATGAAAATTTCCTATAAGAGATTCTGGAAAAGCTCTTTGCCTGGCAAGCTCCCATGCCAGAGTCATATCTCCAATGTACCGGCTTCCGTGGCTGTCGCTGGACAAAAGAATAGGGCGGCCTTCCTCCATGCAGGCCGTCAGAAGCCTGACGGCATTCCGGCGGCAGTTTTTCCGGTAGCTGTCAGGCTGCAGGGAAACATTATTCAGCTCGGGAACAATATTTCGTTTGGCCGCTGCTTTTACAAGGAGCGGGTAATCCACCGGAAATCTGGAATCATCACAATGACCGATAATGCGCACGTTTGGGTGTTCCATGGCTCTTTCATAGGCAAGCGTGTTTTCTTTGACGGAGCCGGGAGAATAAATGGGGCTATGCATGCTGATAATTACATAATCCAGAGCCTTAAGAATGTCGTCCGGTATATCGAGATGCCCCTCATTATCTAAAATATTGGCTTCTGCTCCGTAAAGCATGGAAACGCCAAAGCGTTTTCGCTCCCCCAGGGGCAGGCTGCGAAAATAATTCAGTCCGGCGGCGCCGGAGGTGGCGGGGCCGTGATCGCTGATCCCCAGAAGCATGATTTTTTTGGATGCGGCGGCCTTTGCCATATCAGTGATGGTATCCGCTGTGCCATGACCGCTGGCACAGGTGTGAGTGTGCAGATCTATATGAAATAAATTGCCCATATGTCCATAGGTCCTTTCTTATTCATCAAATTCATCAAAGACATTTTCAGTATGCCTCTTTCTTTTTGTAAAGTCAAGAAAAAACAAGTCACGAACCACAAAATCCAATTAAAACAAACATAAAACAACATAAAACATACAATAAATATGTAAGTTTTATTGACATTCCTTATTCGGAGGAATATAATGAACCATATCGTGTTCTTGTCTATTGTCATAAATAAATACCCGCTGAAGCGGGCAAGGAGGTATAGGAATGGAAAAATATTATTCAGGGGAAATTCCGAAGACAGAGAGAATTCCCCGGCTGGTAAAGCATTTATATGCAAAAATGCCGGAAATTGAATCTGCCAGAGCCAGGCTGATCACAGAATCCTACAGGAGCACGGAAAATCTGCCCATTATTATGCGCAGAGCCCGGGCGTTTGAGCATATTCTGAGGTATATTCCCATCATCATCCGGGATGAGGAGCTGATTGTGGGCAGTACTACAATTGCTCCCCGGGGCTGCCAGACCTATCCTGAGTTTTCCTATAAATGGCTGGAAGAAGAATTTGACACTGTGGAGCACAGAAAGGCGGATCCTTTTTACATATCTGAGCAGACCAAAAAGGAGCTGAGGGAGGCGGACGCTTACTGGGAATGCAGGACCACCAGCGAGCTGGCGGAAAGTCTTATGGCACCGGAGACAAAGAGGGCCATCGCACATAACATGTTCACGCCGGGCAATTATTTTTATAACGGTGTGGGGCATGTAACCGTACAGTATGAAAAGGTATTGTCCGTAGGTTACGAGGGCATTATCGCTCAGGTGGAGGAGGAACTGAAAGCCTGTTCTCCCGGCGATGCGGACTACTGTACCAAGATTCCCTTCCTGGAGGCTGTGATCATAAGCTGCCGGGCTGCCATAGATTATGCGCTGCGTTATGCCGCTCTGGCTGAAGAGGAGGCTTTACGGTGTACGAATGAAATAAGAAAAAAGGAGCTGCTTGAGATTGCTGCAAACTGCAAAAGAGTGCCTGCAAAAGGAGCTGAGAGCTTTTATGAGGCATGCCAGAGCTTCTGGTTCGTACAACAGCTTTTGCAGATCGAGTCCAGCGGTCACTCTATCTCTCCGGGTCGCTTTGACCAGTATATGTACCCATATTATAAAAAGGATTTGGAGAGCGGCAGGATTACCAGAGAAGAGGCCCAGGAGCTGATCGACTGCATTTGGGTAAAGCTTAACGACCTGAATAAATGCAGGGATGCGGCCAGCGCAGAAGGCTTTGCAGGATATAGTCTGTTTCAGAACCTGATTGTTGGAGGACAGGACAAGGACGGAGTGGACGTTACAAACGACCTGTCCTTTATGTGTATTACGGCCTCAAAGCATGTGTTTCTGCCCCAACCCTCCCTGTCCATCAGGGTGTGGAACAAATCGCCCCATGATCTCTTGCTGAGGGCGGCGGATCTGACCAGGACGGGCATCGGACTTCCTGCATATTACAATGATGAGGTAATCATTCCTTCCCTATTAAGCAGAGGACTGACCTTAGAGGATGCCAGGGAATATAATATCATCGGCTGCGTGGAGCCTCAGAAGGCCGGCAAGACCGAAGGTTGGCATGACGCGGCGTTCTTTAATATGTGCCGTCCCCTGGAGATGGTATTTTCGGGCGGATATGAAAATGGGGAATTGGTGGGAGTGGAAACAGGGGACGTGGAAAACATGACCTCCTTCCAGGAGTTTTATGATGCTTATAAAAGGCAGATGGAATATCAGATTTCCCTGCTGGTAAATGCGGATAATGCTATCGATGTAGCCCATGCAACCCGCTGTCCCCTCCCCTTCCTTTCCTGCATGGTGGACGACTGCATAAAGCGCGGCAAAACTGTTCAGGAGGGCGGGGCGGTCTATAATTTTACCGGGCCCCAGGGCTTTGGCATTGCCAATATGGCAGATTCTCTCTACGCGATCAAAAAGCTTGTGTTTGAGGAAAAAAAGGTTACTCTGGCGGAGTACAAGAGAGCTCTTGCCATGAATTACGGCCGGGGCTTTGATGAGACCAGCGCTGCTCAGATTGTCACAGAGATTATTCGGGAGTTGAACCAAAACGGCATGACCGTGGAGAGAGACCAAATTGCAGGCATGATTTCTCAGGTGATGAATGCCAGGCTGTCCCAGCAAGAGAAAAAGCGGTATGATGAGCTTCTGGAAATGATTGCCCAGGTGCCTAAATTTGGAAACGATAACGAGGAGGTGGACATGTTTGCCAGAGATGTGGCATACACATACACCAGGCCTCTGCTGAAGTACAGAAATCCCAGAGGAGGACAGTATCAGGCAGGGCTTTATCCCGTATCGGCAAACGTACCTCTTGGCGCGCAGACCGGAGCCACTCCCGATGGCCGTCTGGCACATACCCCGGTGGCGGACGGTGTATCGCCCTCTGCGGGAAAGGATGTCCATGGCCCCACGGCAGCGGCAAACTCCGTTTCCAAGCTGGACCACGGAATCGCCTCCAACGGAACTTTGTTCAATCAGAAGTTTCATCCCACTGCTCTAAGCGGCGAGAAAGGATTGGAAAATTTTGTTGCGCTGATTCAAACCTATTTTGACCAGAAGGGAAGCCATATGCAATTTAACGTGGTAGACAGGCAGACGCTTCTGGACGCTCAGGCGCATCCGGAAAAGTATGCGCATCTGGTTGTGAGAGTGGCAGGCTACAGCGCCCTGTTCACCACTCTTTCCAAGTCTTTGCAGGATGACATTATCCGCAGGACGGAGCAGGGATTTTAATACAAAATTGCAGGAGGGAGCAAAATGTCTTTTCTGGATACGAAAGGAAGGATTTTTGACATCCAGCGCTATTCCATCCATGATGGAGCCGGTATCCGTACCATTTGCTTTCTGAAGGGCTGCGTTCTGCGCTGTAAGTGGTGCTGTAATCCGGAATCCCAGGAATATGGGATTCAGCAGATGCTGGTGAGAGGCAGACCGAAAACCATTGGGCGGGATGTGACGGTGAGGGAAGTGATGGAGACGGTGGAAAAAGACCGAATTTATTACAGGCGTTCCGGCGGAGGTCTTACCCTGTCCGGGGGAGAGAGCCTCTGCCAGCCCCTGTTTGCCCGGGATCTTCTGCGGGCGGCCTATGAGACAGGCATAGGCACCGCCATGGAAAGCATGGGCTGTGCGCCTTACGAAAATATCGAAATGCTTCTTCCCTATCTGGATCATTACCTGTTCGATATTAAGCATATGAATGGGAAGAAACACAAAGCGTTTACGGGAAAAAGCAATGAGCTTATGCTTGAAAATGTCTGGAGAGTTGCATCGGAAGGCGGAACAAAGCTCAGCATTAGGGTTCCGGTGATTCCCACATTTAACGACAGTCCGGAGGAAATCAGGGACATTGCCCTGTTTGCGGATAAGCTACCGGGGGTGGAGGATATTTATCTTCTTCCCTATCACAGGTTGGGACAGGACAAGTACGAGGGGCTGGGACGTGTCTACGAGATGCCTGATATTCTGCCGCCGGAGCCGGAGCATATGCAAATGCTGAAAAAGATGGTGGAGACAGTCACAGGACTCAGGTGCCAGATCGGAGGCTAGTACACTGTGGCAGAAAGGTTGGTTACATGGATATTCTGGATGAATCAAAAAAGCAGCGTATTGTGCAGGAGCTGGTGCCCGGAAAACAAATTACGCTGGCGCATATTATTGCGAGTCCGGATCCCGTGCTTTATGAGAAGCTGGGCTTGGATCCCAGCGTGGATTACGCAAGGGCGGCCATAGGGATTCTCACGGTGTCTCCGGCGGAAACGGCCATTATCATGGCCGATGTGGCTGTAAAAGCAGCGGCCGTTGATCTGGGATTTGTGGACAGGTTCAGCGGATCTCTGATTATTTCGGGGACGGTGTCCGAGGTGGAGGCTTCGGAGGCGGCAATTCTTTCCTATGTAAGGGACGAGTTGAAGTACACCGTTTGCAGCATTACAAGAACATAGTGCAAAGGAAATAATCAGGCCCGGAAATATCCTGTCAGGTGAGTTCACGCTCTGGGCGGCTGAAAAAGAGGTGGACCGTGAAAAAGCTAATACTTATGGGGCGCAGCGAAAGCGGCAAGACTACGCTGAAGCAGGCGCTTTCCGGAGAAAAAATACAGTATTACAAAACCCAGTACATACATTATGAAGATATTATTATTGATACTCCCGGCGAGTACGCTCAGACGCATCATTTAGGGTATGCTCTTGCTCTCTATGCCTATGAGGCGGATGTGGTTGGGCTTCTGACGGCGGCTAACGAGCCCTTTACCCTTTTTCCTCCTAATATTACCTGCATGGTAAACAGGGAAGTAATTGGCATCATCACCAAGATCCATGAAAAAAACGCCAATGTGAAGCGGGCGGAGAGCTGGCTGAGAAATGCCGGATGCAGACGGATATTTCCGGTGGATTCCGTGACGGGAGAAGGAATAGATAGGCTGCTTGCTTATCTTCAAATGTGAAGAGGAATACAAAAAACAACAATAACAATGTTGACTTATGTGGTATTTGGCTCTATAATAAGACGAGAAACAACAAAAACGTTCAGGAGGATTTGAAATGCAGAACGAATATGAAATCAAAAAACAAATTTGTGACATTGGAAAAAGGATTTACAATAGGAACATGGTTGCCGCAAATGACGGTAATATTTCCGTAAAGCTGAATGACAATGAATTTCTCTGCACGCCCACGGGAGTGTCCAAGGGATTCATGACGCCCGATTATATCTGCAAGGTGGACGCCAGGGGTGAGGTAATTCAGGCGAACGGCAATTTCAGACCCTCCTCGGAAATAAAAATGCACATGAGGGTATATCAGGAGAGACCGGATGTGAATTCCGTTGTTCACGCACACCCCGTATATGCCACCAGCTTTGCCATTGCAGGCATTCCCCTAACGCAGCCCATTATGCCAGAAGCGGTAATTGCTCTGGGCTGTGTGCCCATTGCAAAATACGGAAGGCCCTCCACTATGGAGATTCCTGATGCGGTATCCGAGTATGTACAGCATTTTGACGCCGTTCTTTTGGAGAATCACGGCGCGTTGACCTATTCTGATTCCCTTTTGAGCGCGTATTTGAAAATGGAGTCCGTGGAGTTTTATGCACAGCTTCTGTATCAGTCCAAAATGCTGGGAGGGCCCAAAGAGTTTACTCCCCAGCAGGTTGAGGATCTGTATGAGATCAGAAGACAGTTCGGCATGAAAGGAAGACATCCCGCAGACCTGTGCCAGAACCTGAAGGAAGGTAAGCCCAGCTGCCATACCTGTGGCGGAGGCTGCGGCAGCAAGGATAAATCGGACAAGGCCGCTTCCCCTGAGCTTGTGGCGGAGATTACAAAGAAGGTTCTGGAACAACTGGGAAAATAAGCTATGGACCAAAAAGAAGTGGAAAGAGTGGTAGAAGAGGTCATAAGGCAGAGCAGGGCTCGCCGGGATGAGGGAATGACGCTGAGGCTGGCTTTGAAGCTGATTGAAAAGATAGAAGTCAGGGCGGAGGAGTGGAATATGCGCGTAGTGACGGCGGTATCCGATGCGGGGGGGCGTCCGGTTGCCGTACACTGTATGGACGGCGCTTACATAGGGAGCTTTGACGTGGCCTTGAATAAGGCATATACCTCCATTGCGTTTCAAATGTCCACTGAGAAGCTGGGAAGGCTCAGCCAGCCAGGGGAATCCCTTTACGGCATACAATTCACCAACCAGGGGAAAATTGTAATTTTCGGCGGTGGAGAGCCTTTGGAACATAATGGAAGGATTATCGGCGCGCTGGGCGTCAGCGGCGGAACTGCAAGACAGGATACGGAGCTGGCGGCTTATGGAAGAGCCGTGTTTGAGGAGGTAATCGCGTGCATGTAAACGAAAGTCTGGTGCAGGACATTGTGCAGGAGGTTGTGGCACAGCTTCATATATCGGAATCGGCGGCGAGAAGCCGCGGCGTGTTTTCGGATATGAACGAAGCCATTGCGGCAGCCAAAAGAGCACAGTCGGTCATCCGCCGAATGTCCCTGGATCAGAGAGAGAAGATCATAGGAAATATCAGAAGGAAAACTCATGAAAGCGCAGAGACCCTTGCCAGAATGGGAGTCAATGAAACGGGCATGGGCAATGTGGGACATAAGATACTGAAGCATCATCTGGTGGCGGACAAGACGCCGGGAACGGAGGACTTAAAGACGACTGCCTGGTCCGGGGACAGAGGGCTTACCCTGGTAGAGATGGGACCTTTTGGCGTAATCGGAGCCATCACTCCCTGCACCAATCCTAGCGAAACAGTGATCTGCAATTCCATTGGGATGATTGCCGCAGGAAATACAGTGGTGTTCAATCCCCATCCTCAGGCGATCAAGACATCTATTTTTGCCCTGAACCTGATTAATGAAGCATCCATAGAGGCTGGCGGGCCGGACAACGTGGCGTGCACGGTTGATAAGCCCACCCTTGAATCCAGCGCCATTATGATGAAACATAAGGACATCCCTTTGATAGCGGCAACCGGCGGGCCCGGTGTAGTGACAGCGGTGCTTTCCTCAGGAAAGCGCGGTATTGGAGCCGGAGCGGGCAATCCGCCGGTAGTGGTGGATGAAACTGCGGATGTCAGAAAGGCGGCGCAGGATATTGTAAACGGATGTACTTTTGATAATAATCTTCCCTGCATTGCGGAAAAAGAGATTGTGGCGGTGGACTCTATTGCGGATGAGCTGATGAATCATATGATACAGGAGCAGGGCTGTTATCTGATTTCCAGAGATGAGCAGGATAAACTGATAAAAACCGTGCTCACGCCAAAGGGTCTGAACCGAAAATGCGTCGGCAGGGATGCCAAAACTCTGCTTGGGATGATCGGCGTTGCCGTGCCGGATAATATCAGGTGCATTGTTTTTGAGGGGGAAAAGGAGCATCCTCTGATAGCGGAAGAACTGATGATGCCGATTTTGGGGTTGGTTCGGGCGAGAGACATTGACGACGCCATTGAAAAAGCGGTGTGGCTGGAGCACGGAAATCGGCATTCCGCTCACATTCATTCCAAAAACATTGATCATATCACCAAATATGCAAGAGAAATTGATACGGCGATTTTAGTGAAAAATGCTCCATCCTATGCAGCGCTTGGCTTCGGCGGGGAAGGATACTGTACCTTTACCATTGCAAGTCGTACCGGAGAGGGGCTTACGAGTGCCAGAACCTTTACCAAAAGCAGGAGATGCGTTATGGCCGACAGTCTCTGCATACGATGACGTATAAAATAAATGAGAAAGGAGTGTTTCGGCATATGGAAGCGAGTACGGCGAATATAGAAGAAATTGTAAAACAGGTGCTGGCCAATATGGCGGGAGGCGGTACAGCCGTTTCGCCTGCAGGAAGCGGCGGACAGTCTTCGGAAATTCCAAAGACGGCGAGGGTGGCTATGCTCACGGGTTTGGAGCATTATGAAATTAAAGAATTCCCCTTGCCTGAGGTAGGGGATGATGATATTCTTGTAAAGGTAGAGGGGTGCGGCATCTGTGGAACGGACGCCCATGAATTTAAAAGAGATCCCTTCGGACTGATTCCGGTAGTGCTGGGGCATGAGGGAACCGGAGAGATTGTTAAAATGGGCAGAAATGTAAAGAAGGACAGTGCAGGCAGGGATTTAAAACTTGGCGACAAGGTGGTTACCTGCATGATCTTTAAGGATGACCCGGAAATTACCATGTTCGACCTGAATAAGCAGAATGTGGGAGGGGCGGACGTATACGGACTGCTTCCGGATGATGACGTTCATTTTAACGGTTGGTTTGCAGATTACATATTGATTCGGGGAGGTTCCACCGTATTTAATGTAAGTGATCTGGATCTTTATTCCAGAATTCTGATCGAGCCCTGTGCGGTTTTGATTCATGCGGTGGAAAGAGCTAAGAGCACCGGCATTCTCCGGTTTAACAGCAGAGTGGCGGTGCAGGGCTGCGGACCTATTGGCCTGATCTGTATTGCAATTCTGCGCACAATGGGAATTAACAATATTGTGGCGGTGGACGGAGAGCAGAAGCGTCTTGACTTCGCAAGAGAGCTTGGGGCTTCACAGGCAGTGAATTTTAAGGAATACAAAGGAATTGAGGCTCTGACGGAGGCCGTAAAGGAAAGTCTTGGAGGGCATCTGGCGGATTTCGCTTTTCAGTGCACGGGCTCTCCGGCGGCACATTCCAATATTTATAAATTTGTGAGAAACGGCGGCGGCCTCTGTGAGCTGGGATTTTTTATCAACGGCGGCGATGCTGCTATTAATCCTCACTTTGACATCTGCTCCAAAGAGATTACAGTTGTGGGATCCTGGGTGTATACTTTGAGGGATTATGCCACTACCTTTGATTTTTTAAAGAGCGCGAAAAAGATAGGGCTGCCCATTGACAAGCTGATAACGGATACCTTCCCCCTGGATCAGATCAATGAAGGGCACAGGACCAATCTGGCGATGACGGGGCTGAAGATTGCAATTATCAATGAATAATCGGGAGACGGCATTATGGAAGAAGCGGTAGGAATTTTAGAGGTATTTGGCCTGACTTGTGCCTTTATGGCAGCGGACGCCGGATGCAAGGCGGCAGACGTAAGGCTTGAGACCTTCGACAAAAATAAGCCTGCAAATGCAGATTCTCTGCCGGTGCCTCTGCTGGTGACTGTCAAGTTCAGAGGAACCGTCGCGGATGTGGAGGCCGCAATGGAGGCGGGTGAGAGAACAGCCCGGTCCCTTACGGGAGTGGTTCAGAGGCATATCATAGCAAGGCCCACGCCGGATACGGAAAAGATGCTGAAATTAAACGCATTTGATAAAAATTAAGAGTTGACCGCAAGGAATTTAGGGAATAAGAAATGAAAAATGCCCATAGGAAAGGAGAGCATTATGGCACAGGAAGCATTGGGAATGGTGGAGACAAGAGGGCTTACGGCTGCGATTGAGGCGGCTGATGCAATGACCAAATCAGCGGAGGTATCGCTGGTGGGAACGGAGAAGATTGGTTCCGGACTGGTAACGGTAATGGTACGGGGCGATGTGGGAGCCGTGAAAGCGTCTGTGGAGAGCGGTTCCGCAGCGGCGAGCAGACTGGGCGAGCTGGTTGCGGCACATGTAATTCCCCGCCCTCATTCAGATGTGGAAAAGATTCTGCCTAAGATTTGAGGGAAAACGAAAGGAGCCGGCTCATGAGCGGGACTGCATTGGGATTTATTGAAATATCGGGAGTGGTGGCCGCAGTGGATGCGCTGGATATTATGTGCAAGACGTCCGGTGTGGAATTTATGACCTGGGAAAGAAAATTAGGCGGCCGGCTGGTCACCATTGTCATTCGGGGGGATGTGGCGTCGGTTACGGAGGCGGTGGAAACCGCTTCCCAAAATGCCATAAAAAAACCGGTGGCGTCAGGAGTGATTGCCAATCCCCATGGGGAGATAGAGCGTTTGATTGCCCTCAGCGCAAGTCGCTTTGCGAATGTACTGCAGCCGGACGTTCTGGACGAACAGACGATACAGGAAGTATGAAGAAAGAAAACAGGAGGATTTGAAAATGGCACAGGAAGCATTGGGAATGGTGGAAACAAGAGGACTGGTAGCGGCGATTGAGGCTGCCGACGCAATGTGCAAGGCTGCGAATGTTACGCTGGTGGGAACAGAAAAAATCGGTTCCGGACTGGTAACGGTAATGGTACGGGGCGATGTGGGAGCGGTGAAGTCTTCCGTGGAGGCAGGCTCTGCGAGCGCTTCCAGGCTTGGCGAGCTGGTTGCAACCCATGTAATTCCCCGCCCTCATACGGATGTGGAAACGATTCTGCCCAAGGTGAAGGCATAAGGAAGGCTGACCGGAAAGAAAACGAGGTGAGACGGTGGAACAGCAAACGGTTGAATTGATTACAAAAATGGTCATTCAGACTCTGAACCGGGTGGAAGAAAAAAAGAATGGTTTTCAGGTGCCGGTGGGCGTTTCCGCAAGACACATTCATCTGACAAAGGAGCATGTGGAGGCACTGTTTGGAGAGGGCTACCAGCTTACCAGAAAGAAAGAACTTATGGGAGGACAGTTTGCCGCGAATGAAACGGTGACCGTGGTGGGAATCAAACTTCGGGCCATCGAAAATGTCAGAGTGCTGGGGCCTGTAAGAAAGGCTTCCCAGCTGGAGATTTCCGCTACAGATGCGGTGAAGCTGGGCATTGCCGCACCTGTCCGGGAATCCGGAAACGTAGCGGGGAGCGCCCCCATTGCAGTGGTGGGACCCAAGGGGGTCGTATACCTGAAGGAGGGCTGCATTATCGCCATGCGCCATATCCATATGTCGCCTGCAGATGCGGTTGCGTCCGGACACAGGGACGGCGATATGGTATCCGTTCGGGCAGAAAATGAACGAGGTACCGTGTTCAACCATGTAAAAATTCGTGTGGATGAGAGCTTTACGCTGGAAATGCATATTGATACGGATGAGGCCAACGCCTGCGGAATCAGGACAGGCGATATGGTAACTATTTTGTGACACTGGGACAGGAGAGACAGACTATGATCATCGGACGAGTGACAGGCAGCATTGTTTCCACCCGAAAGTGTGAAAATCTGATTGGAAATAAATTTATGGTGGTGGAGCCTTTGGAGAATATGGGGGCTTTGGGACGTCTTGTGGCAATTGACAATATTGGCGCGGGTATAGGTGAAACGGTTTTGGTTGCACTTGGAAGCGCCGCCCGGGTGGGGCTGGAGCAGGCGCCGGTGGACGCGGCTATTGTAGGAATTGTGGACGAGGAATAAATTTATGGATATTCAGACTTTAAAAAAGATTTTGCAGGAAAACGGGGTGGTCGGCGCCGGAGGCGCCGGCTTTCCTACTTATGCAAAGCTGGATGAGCGGGCTGAAATCATCTTGATGAATTGTGCAGAATGTGAACCCCTGCTCAAGCTACACAGACAGCTTCTTACACAGCATACGGAGGAAATTCTAAGAGCCTTTGATCTCATTGCGCAGACAGTGGGTGCAAGGGAAGCAATTATCGGAATTAAGGAAGAGTATAGGACTGCCCTTGAGGCATTGCATAGACATATAGACGCTTACTCAAATATGCGGATACATCTTTTGCCGGGCGCCTATCCCATGGGGGATGAGGTGGTGCTCATTTATGAAGCCACAGGAAGGGTAATCCGGCCGGGAGGACTTCCTATTGAGGAAGGCGTGGCTGTTTTTAATGTAGAAACGATTTATAATGTATACTGCGCATTAGAAAAGCAGGAGCCTGTGACGGATAAACTGGTGACAGTGGTGGGCGAGGTTGAACGGCCTGTGACGGTGAGAGTGCCTTTGGGAGCTTCTATTGCCCGGACTGTAGCCTGCGCCGGAGAGCTTTTGGTGCAGGAGCCTGGTTATTTGGTAGGCGGTCCCATGATGGGAAATCTCTGTGAGGCTGATGATGTGGTGACTAAAACCACCAATGCCATTATTGTACTGGACAAAGCCCATTCACTGGTACAGAAGAAAAATCATAATACTGCCATAGATTTAAAGAGAGCTGCGTCGGCCTGCTGTCAGTGCAGGACATGTACGGATCTGTGTCCCAGGCATGCCCTGGGGCACCCCATTGAGCCCCATAAATTTATGCTCAGCGCGGCGAATCAGGATTTTCAGGAAATGAGTGTTTTTTTAAATACAATGTTCTGCAGCTCCTGCGGGCTTTGCGAGGTCTATTCCTGCCCCCAGTCCCTGTCTCCGAGAACGCTGATCACAGAGTATAAGGCGGGATTGCGCAAAGCGGGATTAAAGGCTCCAGAGGATGTAAAGCCCGCTTCCGCGGAGGAGAGCAGGGAATATAGAAGAGTGCCCGAAAAGCGCCTTGCAGCCCGATTAGGGCTTGCCAGATATGATGTGGAGGCTCCCCTTCAGGAGAATTCCTTTGTGGAGAAGCATTGTCCAGTGAGGAAAGTGAAAATTCTCACTGGACAGCATATCGGTGCGCCGGCGGTGCCTGTGGTGAAACCCGGGGACAGAGTGCGCAGGGGAGACGTGATTGCCCGGCCCGGAAAAGGTCTGAGCGTATCCATACATGCCTCCATCGATGGAACAGTGCAGAAAGTGGAGGAGACCTATATCATAATAGCGGGTTGATACGTGAACGAAGATGAGTGTTGAAAGATGTGCTTTTCATAGCCATAGAAAGGAAGAGTCATCCTGTGAGCAGAGCAATTGGAATGGTTGAATTTAAGACGATCTCCGCCGGAGTGACGGCGGCGGACGCTATGGTGAAAGCGGCTGCCGTGGAGCTGATAGAAGCGCAGGCAGTGTGTCCTGGAAAATATATTGCAGTTATAACAGGCAATTTGAGCGCAGTGGACGCTGCGGTGGAGACGGCAAAAAAACAGTATGAGGAACAACTGATAGACAGCTTTGTGCTGGGCAACCCTCATGTGGGCATTTTCCCCGCTATTTACGGAACGACGCAGATAGATCATGTCAGCTCCCTGGGAATACTGGAGACTTATGACGCTGCAGCCATTATTGTGGCAGCGGATGCAGCGGCGAAAACTGCAGATGTGGAACTGATAGAGCTTCGAATCGCAAAGGGATTGTGCGGAAAGTCCTATTTGCTTTTGTGCGGGGAGGTGTCTGCGGTGACCGCGGCCATTGACAGAGCCAAGAATGAAGCGAAAAGCGGGGGAATGTATCTGGATTCTTCGGTGATTGCCCATCCCGATCCTCAGATCTGTAAATCCATTTTATAAGGGGGGAACAGATATGCTGGCGGCAGAGAGAAGAAATATGATTTTGGAAAAGCTGCAGGATGAAAAAAAGGTCGTGGTCAGTGAGCTAAGCGGCCTTTTTGGCGTGTCCGAGGAGACCATAAGGCGTGATCTCGATAAGCTGGATAAGGAGGGGCTTGCCGTGAAAAGCTACGGCGGCGCCATCCTGAATGAGAATGCCAGCATTGATATGCCGTTTAATGTACGCAAAAAAAGAAATATGAAGGGCAAGCAGATCATTGCGCAGCTTGTGGAAAAGCTGGTGGGTGAGGGAGAGCATATTATTCTGGACCCCAGCACCACGGCAGTGGCTATTGTAAAGGCTCTTAAGAATAGAAAACGTCTGACAGTCATTACAAATTCTATTGAAGTGCTGGTGGAATTATCAGATGTAAGCGGGTGGGATGTAATTTCAACGGGAGGAACCCTGAAGGAAAATTATCTTGCGCTGGTGGGGCCGAAGGCCGTGGAGGGAATTAATTCCTTTAATGTGGATAAGGCGATTCTTTCTTGTAAGGGGATTGATCTGGCGAAGGGTATCACAGACGCCAATGAAATGTTTTCACAGGTGAAGCAGACCATGCTCAAATCCGCCAAGCAGCGTATTCTGGCAGCAGACTGTACAAAATTCAATAACGTGGCCTTTTCTCATATCTGCGGCCTGACGGATATTGATATGATCGTGACGGATGTCAGACCTTCTGCAGAGTGGATGGCTTATTTCGCGGAGAAAGGAATCAAGTGCGTTTATGGGGAAGAAAACCACGGCAATAGCTTTTGCCAATAACAAGGGAGGAAGCGGAAAAACCACTACCTGCGCAAATGTGGGATATTCACTGTCTCTGTTGGGCAGAAAAGTATTGTTGATCGATGGGGATATGCAGATGAACCTTTCCCTGTCCTTTTTTCCGGAAGAACGGGTGCTTGACTTTGCCGCCGGAGACAAAAATCTGTACTATGCAGTAAAGAAGCAGGAGGACCTGACGGATTACGTTATTGCGTCTCCTTATACAAATCTGGATGTAATTCCCTCATCTGTTTTAATGAGCGGCATTGAATATGAGCTTTTCGCAAAAGGGCAGAGGGAATTCATTTTAAAGAATTGTCTTGCTAAAATAAGGGAAAGCTGTGTTTATGATTATATCCTGATAGATGCGCCTCCCACTCTGGGAGGCTGGGTAACGAATATTCTCTGCGCTGTGGATGGAGTGATCCTGCCGGTGGAAGCCAGCCCCTGGGGGCTTTTTGGAGTCGCCAATATGTTTGAATTTTTGGATGGCGTAAAGAAGCTTGCGCCAAAGCCAGCGCTGCTTGGCATTGTAGTCACCAAAATGGATTCCAGAAAGAATTATGGAAAACAGACGCTGGAAGCTCTTCGTAGATTTGAGGAGGTTTCGGTGTTTTCCACAATAATTCGGGTGGACAGCGAAATAGAATGGGCTCAGGATAACAGCAAACCGGTGTACGCATATAAAAGGAATGCAAGAAGCGCGGGAGAATATTTGGAATTAGCTAAGGAGGTGGAAGAGTATGTCCATAGGAGAAGACAGCATTAAGAGAGCGGCAAGAACGGTAAAAACCGTCGGGACGGATGAGGCGGTCAGACCGGCGGAAGCGGCCGGCGCGGCAAAGGCGAAGCAGGAAAAAGCCCGCTTGAAAAAGACGCCCGCAAAGTCTGGCGCTGCGGACAGAAAAGGAAAGTCCGAAACAGACGATTCCGCACAGAAAATATATGGCATCAATGATGAGCTTCCGGTATATCTTCTTTAGGCGGTATCATGAGAAAGGGAGAATGGGCTTTAACGGACGACGGAAAGGGAAAGGTGAAGAAATGGAGCTGGAGCAGCTTAGAAACGATATGGTTGCGGCGATGAAGGCCAGGGACAAGGACAGAAAGGATGCAATCTCATCGTTGGTGTCAGCGGTGAAAAAAGCGGCTATTGACGAGGGATGCAGGGACGATATTCCATCTCAGCTTGTGGACAGGGTGATTTTGAAGGAGTTAAAGACAGCGAAAGAACAGGTTGATTCCTGTCCTGCGGACAGAGAGGAGCTGCTCAAAGAATATCGGACCCGTTATCAGGTGATTGCACAGTATGCGCCGGCTATGATGACGGCAGATGAGGTGGCGTCTTATATCAGGGAGCATTTTGCCGAGGTGCTTGCCACAAAAAACAAAGGCCAGATTATGAAAGCGGTTATGGGAGAGCTAAAGGGCAAGGCGGACGGTAAGGTGATCAACGAAGTGGTGGCCGGTCTGTGCAGCTAGAAATAATGCGGTTGCCTGACGGCGCCGGAAATAAAAAAATAAGTCGTTTAGAAAGGCGGGACGTATCCGGTAAACGGGTGCGTCCTTTTCGTTCATGACAGTGGGAAGCCTCCAGAGCGCGCATCTTATTGTTATTGACAAAAAAGCTGTATCGGGTGTATTATAGTTTAAAAAGAAACTGTTTCAAATTAAACTATTGTTACTCGGGAAGGCTGATATGAATAACTTATTTGATATGCTTACAGTGGTATACAAATATAAAAGGCTTTACGAAAGGCGCTGTCAGGCAATCACGAAAAAATATGATCTGCGGGTGACGGATATCGATATTTTGTATTATGTGGCCCATTCCGGTCCCAGGAATCTTTCCAGGGACATTGTAGATATGGGTATGTCCAAGGCCAATGTATCCAAGTCGGTGGAGCATTTATACCAGAAGGGATTGGTGGAGCTTACGGAGGATAAAGAGGATAGAAGATGCGTGCATATTGAACTGACAGAAGAGGCCCGCACCGTAATAGAGGAGGCGGCGACAGTGCGCAGAGAGCTGAGGCATTCCCTGATGCAGGGAATCGGAGAGGAGGATACAAAAACGGTGATCCGCGTGCTGCAGCAGATCAATGAGAATATGACAAACGAATTGGCTCATATGGAACAGATTAAATCGTAACAAGAAAGAGAGGGCATGGTATGAAAAAAAATGACAGCTATTTTGCGGATTATGCGGAGCTTTGCAGGGAAGCGGACAAAATCGATGTAAATTTATTCGATGAATACGGAGTGCAAAGAGGGCTTCGCGACAAAAACGGAAACGGCGTTTTGGCCGGGCTGACTCATATTTCCCGGATAGAGTCCTTCAAGACGGAAAACGGCAGAAAAGTTCCCTGCGATGGAAGACTGTGGTATAGGGGCTATGACTGTATTGAGCTGGTCAACGGCTTCCGCGGAAAACGTTTCGGATTTGAAGAAATTGCATATCTGCTGTTGTTCGGGGAGCTTCCCGACAAGCGGGAACTGGAAAAGTTTCATCATATTATCGCGGCTAACCGCACGCTTCCCACCAATTTTACCAGAGATGTCATTATGAAGGCCTCCAGCAACGATATCATGAATTCTCTCACAAGAAGCGTTCTGACGCTTGCATCCTATGACAGAAGCTGCAATGATACCTCCATTGAGAATGTTCTGCGCCAATGCATCGGGCTGATCAGCGTGTTCCCCATGCTGGCGGTGTATGGATACCATGCCTATAATCATTATGTCAACGATGACAGTATGTACATACATAGACCTCAAAAAAAGCTTTCCACCGCTGAAAATATTCTTATGATGCTGCGTCCTGACAAGAAATACACGGAACTGGAGGCCATAGTGCTTGACATTGCGCTGGTACTTCATATGGAGCATGGGGGTGGTAACAACTCGACCTTTACCACCCGGGTGGTGACTTCTTCGGGATCAGATACCTATTCCGTGATAGCTGCGGCGCTTTCCTCCCTGAAGGGACCAAAGCACGGAGGAGCAAATATCAAGGTTGTTGAGATGATGCGGGATATAGAGGCGAACGTTGCGGACTGGAAGGACGAGGAGGCCGTTGAAGATTATCTCAGAAGGATTTTGAACAAGGAAGTATTTGACAAGAAGGGACTTATTTATGGAATGGGGCATGCGGTATATTCACTGTCCGATCCAAGAGCCCAGGTGTTCAAAGGGTTTGTGCAACAGCTTGCATCCGCCAAAGGCAGAGACAAGGATTTTGCGCTTTATTCTATGATAGAGAGGCTTGCCCCCAGGGTGATTTCAGAGAAGGCGCGGATTTACAAGGGCGTCAGCGCCAATGTAGACTTTTACAGCGGATTTGTGTACAGTATGCTGGAGATTCCTTTGGAGCTTTATACTCCTATTTTTGCGATTGCCAGAATTGTGGGCTGGAGCGCTCACAGGATTGAAGAGCTGATTAATATGGATAAGATTATTCGCCCCGCTTATAAGAGTGTGATGGAGGAACGGGGTTATGTGGAAATAGAGGAGAGGTAACACAAGGCCATGGAAAAAGGCGCCTGAAACCGTGAGATTTGCTCATGATTCAGGACGCCTTTTTTACGTACTGCAAAGCTGACGGAAGGGCTTTTCATTTGTCATAGAAAAGTACGCCGAGGGTAGCAGGTCCGCAGTGGCTGGAGATTACGCCTCCTGCTCTGGTAATATAAACATGTTCAAAATAGTCAAGACCATCCAGATATGAGCGAACTTCCTTGATGATATTGTCCTCACAGCCGGAATGAGTAATGAACACGCAGGAAGGATCCGCGCAGAGCAGATCAGCTTCCATTTCCTTTACATATTTCATAATGACAGAGGATTGTTTTCCGCGGAATTTTTTAGCCACTCTCATGGCTCCGTGCTCCACTACAATCTGGGGCTTTAATTTCAGGGAGTTGGCAAGCAGCGCCGTTACAGCCCTGCATCTGTCTCCTCTGGCAAGATAGGTCAGGGTTTCCACTACAAAGCTTGCACGGACCTTGCCTCTGCGCTGTTCCATCCGCTCAACGATTTCCTCCACAGCTTTTCCATCTGCAATCAGGCTGGCCGCATAAAGAAGCTGGAGGCCGATTCCGGTAGAAAGATTCATGGAATCAATCACATGGAGCTTATCATAGTTCAGATCCTCCCTGATGAGACGCATCACATTGCAGGTAGTGCTCATTTGTTCGGAGATCCCTATAAAAATAATGTCTTTGCCCGCATCCATAAAGGGCTTTAGAATTTCTAATGTCTTCTCATAGGATACGGCGGCGGTTTTAGGCGTCTGGCGGTTGGCATCGGACCACTGGTAAATCTGATCCGGAGTGATTTGTTCCCCATCGAAATAGCTTGCATCCTCCAGAATAATACAGAGAGGGATGGTAACTATGTGAAAAATCTCCTTTAGCTCGGGCGAAAGATCACAGGTTGAATCCGCAACTAACTGTATATCAGGCATAATGATTCCTCATTTCTTTCATTATAAATATAAATGCGGCAGAGCGCACTTCAAAAATAACATATTATCAGAAAAAATACAATGTTTACACTAATTTTATTTTATTTTCAAGTCAGAGTGTGCTATGATTAGCTTTCAAATAGACTGGACGGAGAGAGGGAAGGCTATGGCGGGAACAATTATTGATTATTTGCGGAAATACGGGGATCGCTCCTTTGGTGAGCGCCCTATGAATGATGTGGACAGTCTGGTTTTGTGCCAGCTTGCCTATCTGAAATTTGATGGGATGGTGCCGGATATAAGGGAAAACAAGCCCTTTGTATATTTAAAGGAGCTGCGGGAGCATTCCGATTTTGACAGACTGTTTGCAGATGTGCGTTTTGAAAAAAGTAACCGCGCTATGGTGGAGGCCGCGCTGGCCGGAAGAAGATTCAATACCCTTAGACTAAACGGCTATATCAATCTGGTGGAAAAGGAGTGGGAAACGCAGTTTTGCGCCGTTACTTTTTTGCTGGAGGACGGAACAATTTATATTGCTTTTCGCGGAACGGACGAGACCATTGTGGGGTGGAAAGAAGATTTTAATATGGCCTTTCTGTCACCGGTTCCGGGACAGGCTTACAGTGTGAAATACCTGAATATGGTTATGGGACGTCTGCGTCGACCCTTTTATGTGGGTGGTCATTCCAAAGGAGGCAATCTGGCGGTGTATGCCGCCATGAAGTGCATTCCAGGAGTAAGGGAATGTATTTTGAAAATATATAGTATGGATGGACCGGGTTTCCGGCCGGAGGTTCTAAGAGAAGGAGATTATGACAAAATAGCGGACCGGGTTGTGAAGATTCTTCCCCATTCCTCTATGGTGGGGATGCTGTTTGAACGGGATATTCGTTATCAGGTGGTGGAAAGCAGGAGCTTCGGCCTGGCACAGCATGATCCGTACAGCTGGCTGGTGGAGGAGGGAGAGTTTGTGCAGGCGGAGGATATTTACGAGAGAAGAAAGCGGATGAACAATACCATAAACGAATGGATTTTATCCCTGAACGAACAGCAGCTGTGCACCTTTGTAGATACTCTTTATCAGGTGATTTCCGCCTCCCAGGCGGAGGATTTGATTGAATTTACAAGCAACTGGAAAAGAAGCATGAACAGAGTGATCGCAGCCTTAAAGGAGGTGGATGAGCAGACGGCCAGAATCCTGCGTGAGATTGTCAGATCCTTGTTTGAAATCGCAGGGGCACACATGCGCCGGGAATTCAGTGAGCGCCGTTCTTCAGGGAAGGGACACGGGAAGCACAAATCCAGGAGGACAGAAGAGTCAAAAGAGGTGTCCCCGACAGAGTAGTTTTTGTGTTATCCAGCCGCTCAGGATGCCACTGCAGGCCCAGGACAGGAGGCGTGTCGTGAACGATGGCTTCAATACAGCCATCCTCCGGACACCACTGAATGACATTCAGACCTGCGCCCAATTTGCCAAGTCCCTGATGATGAGCGCTGTTGACCAGCGCTTTTTTCCCGTAAAGTTCGTAGAGACAGGAATTTTCCAGAATAACAGTGGAATGATACTGATCCTGTCCCTGAAAGCGGTGTATGGAGGCGGTGGGGAGATCCTGTATGATGGTGCCGCCGAAGGCCACATTGATGACCTGCATCCCTTTACAGATTCCCAGCACGGGAATGTTGCGGCGCAGAGCATAGTCCAGAGCCTGGAATTGAATAATGTCCAGCTCTGTGTCGATACCATGGGAGCCCTGATTATTTTCGCCGAAAAAGGCGGGGGTGATGTCTCCCCCTCCGGGCAGGATCAGAGCGTCGCAGGAGGACATTTCCCCAAGACTCAGGGCTGTAACGGGCAAAGCGGAAAATTTCTCTATGTATCTTTCATAATTCACTGTATCACTTTTGCGTCCTGCAATGAAGATTTTCATTTCTGTGATCCATCCAAAAAAAAGTCTTAGTTAATATATGCTACAATCAGAAAAGAATGCACTAAAAAATCGGCAATTTTTATCTTACCTTTTATAGAAAAAAATTGTAAAATGTTTAAAGCTGTAAAACAGAAATTACGGAAAGGGAGTGTAGATATGGAAGAATTAGCGGCAGAGCTGCTTGCGGAGCTCGAGTGTGAGACGGCGTTTTCCCTGCAGATTCCCCAGAGCGTTCCCCTGGTAGGGGGCGTCAGACTGGATATTGCGGAATCTGTTGTGATCACTTGGGTGATTATGGCGGTTATTCTGCTTGCGTCGCTGATTTTGACAAGAAATCTCAGAGTGAATAACATTACCAGAAGGCAGCTTGTTGCGGAAACCATTGTGACCAGGCTTGACAGCTTTGTGACAGGGATGGTGGGAGAAGAGGCAAAGGCGTATGTTCCCTATCTTGCAACGGTTTTGATATTTATCGGAATTTCCAATATTATTGGACTTTTCGGACTGAAACCGCCTACCAAGGACATGAATGTTACGGCTGCTCTGGCGTTGATGAGCATTATCCTCATCCAGTACGCAGGCATACGGAAAAAGGGCGTGAAAAAGTGGCTGAAAAGCTTTACAGAGCCCATAGCTATTGTAACCCCCATAAACATTCTGGAGTTGTTCATCAGACCACTGTCTTTGTGCATGCGTCTGTTCGGCAATGTAGTGGGAGCCTTTGTCATTATGGAGCTGATAAAGCTTTTGGTACCCATTGTGTTGCCGGTGCCCTTCAGCTTTTATTTTGACATTTTTGACGGGCTGATTCAGGCGTATGTGTTTGTATTTCTGACTTCCCTGTTTATCAAGGAGGCCATAGAGTAACGAATATTAAGGATAAAAACAAATTGACTGATTAAAAATAAAAGGCCGTCTGTGCGACGGAGGAATGGAGGATCATTATGGTAGCAATTGGAGCAGGCATTGCAGCGATAGCATGTATAGGAGCCGGAATCGGAATCGGTATCGCAACGGGAAAAGCAGCTGAGGCAGTTGCAAGGCAGCCGGAGGCGGAATCCAAAATCACAAAACTTCTGCTTCTGGGAGGCGCGCTGGCAGAGGCAACGGCAATTTACGGCTTCGTTATCGGCATTCTTGTGATTCTGTTTATGGGCTGATTGAAACGGGACGAAAAGCGAAGCAGGAAAGGAAGAAAAAATATGTTAAGATTAGACATCAATGTCCTTTGGACGATTATCAATCTTCTCATTATTTACTTTATCGCAAAAAAGTTTCTGTTCAAGCCTGTGAGAAAGGTGTTGGAGGCCCGACAGGCTGAGATAGACAAGCAGTTTTCGGATGCAAAAACAGCCCGGGATGAGGCGGATCAGCTGAAGACGCAGTATGAGCAATCCCTTGAGGGCGCAGACAGAGAAAAAACACAGATTTTAAGCCAGGCCAGAGAGAAAGCAAGCGAGGAATATGAAAAGATCATCGCAGACGCCAGGACGGATGCGGATAAAATTGTTTGTGACGCCAGAAGGATGGCGGACGCAGAGCAGGAGAAACGCATGCGTCAGGCTCAGGAGCAGATCGCCGATTTGGTAGTGGCTGCAACCGCAAAGCTTGTGGCTTCCAGACAGAATCCGGAGGCGGACAGAGAACTATATAATCAATTTATAGCAAAGACAGGTGAACAGGGTGATTAGTACAGCTTTAGATTACGCAAGAACATTACATGAACTGAATATAGCAGGCGATATTGTGGGTCAGGCGGATGATATATTTAAGGCTGTGCCACAGGTAAAGACGGAATTTGAGGATCCAGAAGCAGCGCTGTCAGGGAAGCATCATGTCATCGACAAGGTGTTTCCCGTGCAGATTCGCGACTTTTTAAAGGTTCTGTGCGACAATAACGATGTGTACCTTTGGGAGGATATTCTGCGGGCATATAGGGAGCTGTCGCCTGAGAGAAAGGAAGAGCTTACGGTTACGCTCTCCTATGTCACTCCTCCCAGCGGGGAACAGTTGGACAGCATCCGCGATTTTGTTGAAAGAAAGTACGGCCAGAAGAATCTGGTTTTTGAGGTCAGGGAGGATGCCTCCCTGGGCGGAGGCTTTGTGATCAGGGCGGGAAATGAGGTTTACGATTGGAGCACCCGGGGACGAATGAAGCAGCTGCAGGAGAAGCTGGAGAAGGCTTCTGGAAAGGCATCTTTCAGTGAACAGGGAATCATATCCATTTTGAGAAGTGAGATTGAGGACTTTGAGCTGGAGGCAGAGGATAATGAGATTGGCTGTGTAAGCTGGGTGGGAGATGGCATTGCAAATGTAAATGGCATCGATCATGCCATGTATGGCGAAATCGTTATTTTTGACTGCGGTGTTAAAGGTATGGTGCAGGACATCCGCAGAGAAGAGATCGGATGTATTCTTTTTGGGCGCGATACAGAGATCAGGGAAGGCACGAGAGTTGTCCGCACAGGCAAGAGAGCGGGGATTCCCGTAGGGGAAGCCTTCAAGGGTAGGATCGTGGACGCTCTCGGGGCGCCTCTTGACGGGGCAGGCCCCATCGAGGAGGATGGCTACCGTCCTATCGAGGAGCCTGCTCCCTCCATTGTAGACAGGAAGTCGGTAAACGTTCCCATGGAAACGGGTATATTGGCCATCGACTCCATGTTTCCCATCGGGCGGGGACAGCGTGAGCTGATTATCGGCGACCGTCAGACAGGAAAAACCTCCATCGCCGTGGATACCATTTTGAACCAGAAGGGCAAGGATGTGGTATGCATTTATGTGGCCATCGGGCAGAAGGCGTCCACCATAGCAAAGTTGGTTGGAACCTTGAAAAAATATGGCGCTATGGAATATACCATTATCGTATCCGCTACGGCCAGTGATCCTGCGCCTCTGCAGTATATCGCCCCTTATTCGGGCACGGCCCTTGCGGAATATTTTATGTATCAGGGCAAGGATGTGCTGATTGTGTATGATGATTTGTCCAAACATGCGGTGGCATATCGGGCGTTGTCCCTTCTTTTGGAGCGCTCTCCGGGCCGCGAGGCATATCCGGGGGATGTGTTTTATCTGCATTCCAGACTGCTGGAGCGTTCTTCCAGGCTTAGCGAAGAAAAGGGAGGAGGCTCTATCACAGCTCTGCCCATTATAGAGACCCAGGCAGGGGATGTATCGGCTTATATTCCCACGAACGTGATTTCCATCACCGACGGGCAGATTTTTCTGGAGAGCGATCTGTTTTTTTCCGGGATGCGGCCTGCGGTAAATGTAGGACTTTCCGTTTCCCGTGTGGGCGGTGCGGCTCAGACCAAAGCCATGAAGAAGGCTGCGGGAAGCATTCGTATTGATCTGGCTCAGTTCCGGGAAATGGAGGTGTTTACTCAGTTCGCCTCTGATCTGGACAAGGCGACCAAGGATCAGCTCCAGCACGGGCATGTGCTTATGGAGCTGCTAAAGCAGCCTCTTTGCCGTCCCCTAAGTATGGCGGAGCAGGTGATTACACTCTGCGCGGCAAATGGAAGAGTGATGCTGGATCTGCCCATAGAGAGCATCAAGGATTTTCAGATGCGGCTTCTTTCCCATATGGAGCAGGAACATTCTGAGATTATCAGACAGCTGGAAACTGCAAAGACCTTGGACGATGAACTGACGGAGCAGATTATAAAGGCTGCGGAGGGATTTAAGAAAGAGTACCAAAATAAACATTAGGAGGGACCGACATGGCAAACGCACGAGAGATACAAAGCCGGATGAAAAGCATTCGGGACACCATGAAGATAACAAATGCCATGTATATGATTTCTTCCACCAAACTCCGCAGAGCCAAAAAAAATCTGGAAGAGACGGAGCCTTATTTCTATACTCTGCAAACGATGATAGCCAGAATTTTAAGACATTTGCCCGAGATAGAAAACAAGTACTTTGACGCAAGACCAAAAAAGAAGCCGGAGGAGCGCACAAGAGGACTGATTGTTGTGACGGCGGATAAGGGACTTGCGGGAGCGTACAACCACAATGTGCTGAAGCTGGCCCAGGAGTGGATGGAATCGGAGGAAAAGTATAAGCTTTTTGTGGTAGGAGAGCTGGGGAGACAATTCTTTGCCGCCAGGGGGATACCTGTTGCGGAGCAGTTTCATTATACCGCTCAGAACCCTACTCTTCACCGGGCGCGCTTCATCAGTGAGACGGTTCTGGAACAGTTTAAGGAAGAGGAGCTGGACGAGGTTTATCTTATCTATACCAGCATGAAAAACAGCATTACCACGGAAACGCAGATTCTGAAGCTTCTGCCCATGGTCGCGGAGGACTATGCAAGCATGGAGGTCCAGAAAGCGGGTATTTATCAGGAGGAGCTTGTAATGATGCCTTCTCCCCATGCGGTGCTGAATAATGTTATTCCGGACTGCGTGATGGGGTATGTGTACGGTGCTCTGGTGGAATCCTTCTGCAGTGAGCAGAATGCGAGAATGCTGGCTATGGAGGCTGCAAATAAAAACGCGTCCGCAATGATCCATGACCTATCCATAGAATTCAACAGGGTGCGTCAGGCTATGATCACTCAGGAGATCACAGAGGTCATTGCAGGGGCGAAGGCACAGAAAAAGAAGAAGAAGGCAAGAAAGGAGGTTCTGAACATTGAATAATGCGTATGGTAAAATTGTTCAGGTTATGGGACCTGTGGTTGACGTAGAATTTGAAAACAACGACCTCCCTTTTATTAAGGATGCCCTGGAGGTGATCTGCGATGGCAGGCGTCTTGTGATGGAGGTGGCACAGCATATCGGAAACAACACTGTCCGCTGCATTATGCTGGCCTCCAGTGACGGTCTGTGCAGGGACATGAAGGTGACGGCTACCGGAAGGGGCATCCAGGTGCCTGTGGGAGAAAAAACTCTGGGAAGACTTTTTAATGTGCTGGGAGAGACCATTGACGAAGGAGAATCCCTGGAGAACGAGGAGCACTGGGTAATTCACCGGGATCCTCCCAGCTTTGAGGATCAGAGTCCCGTTGTGGAGATGCTGGAAACCGGCATCAAGGTAATTGATCTGCTTGCTCCCTATGCAAAGGGCGGTAAAATAGGTCTGTTCGGAGGAGCCGGGGTGGGCAAGACGGTGCTGATTCAGGAGCTGATTCGAAATATTGCCACAGAGCATGGCGGATATTCTATCTTTACCGGTGTGGGAGAGCGCTCCAGAGAGGGAAATGACCTTTGGACGGAGATGAAGGAGTCAGGAGTGCTGGAGAAGACTGCGCTGGTGTTCGGACAAATGAACGAGCCTCCGGGAGCGAGAATGCGGGTGGCGGAAACAGGGCTTACCATGGCGGAATATTTTCGCGACAGAGAGCACCAGAATGTGCTTTTATTTATTGACAATATATTCCGGTTTGTCCAGGCGGGCAGCGAGGTGTCGGCCCTTTTGGGACGTATGCCTTCCGCGGTGGGGTATCAGCCCACTTTGGCCACCGAGGTGGGTGAACTTCAGGAGAGAATCGCATCTACAAAGAACGGGAGCGTTACCTCCGTGCAGGCGGTCTATGTGCCGGCGGACGACCTGACAGACCCGGCGCCCGCCACTACCTTTGCCCATTTGGATGCTACGACGGTGCTTTCCAGAAAAATTGTGGAACAGGGTATTTATCCGGCGGTGGATCCTCTGGAATCCACCTCCCGCATTTTGGAAGAGGACGTAGTGGGTAAGGAGCATTATGAAACTGCCAGAGAGGTGCAGGCAATGCTCCAGAAATATAAGGAGCTGCAGGACATCATTGCCATTTTGGGGATGGAGGAGCTGTCAGAGGAGGATAAAGTGACTGTGTACAGAGCAAGAAAAATCCAGCGTTTTCTGTCACAGCCGTTCCATGTGGCGGAAAACTTTACCGGCGTACCCGGAAAGTATGTGCCTGTAAAGGAAACTATCAGGGGATTCAGGGCCATTATAAACGGCGACATGGATCAGTATCCCGAGGGCGCTTTCTTCAATGTGGGCACCATTGACGAGGCTGTGGAGAAGGCAAAAAGGATGACTGCGGAATAAGCGTCCGCAAAAGGCGGTGCAGAACTTGGTTATAGCAGATATGAGGTGCGGAAATGAATACATTTAATTTAAAGATTATTGCCAGCGATAAGGTCTTTTACACCGGAAAGTGCGGTATTATTGTTGTGCCGGCGCTGGATGGGGAGCTGGCCGTCATGTCCCACCATGAAAATATGGTAATTGCAACCAGGGAAGGCGAGGTTCGGTTTAAGGAAAAGGAAGAGGCCGAATGGAGGCGTGCTGTGGTGGGCATCGGATTTGTGCACATTGCCAATAATCGCGTGACCATGCTTGTGGACACGGCGGAGCGGCCGGAAGAGATCGACAGAGTCAGAGCGGAGCAGGCTCTGGAGAGAGCTCAGGAGCAGCTGCGTCAAAAGCAGAGCATACAGGAGTATCACGTATCACAGGCATCGCTGGCAAGAGCCATGCTGCGCCTTAAGGAAGCAGGCAAATACAAGTTAAAATAAGAGAAAAGGCGGCATGTAACAATATTGTAAAAAATAAGTAATATTTAACAAAAAAAAGTCGGAAATTGCAGGAATTATAGGCAAAACATAAATTGTCATTTTCTATTCATTGCTTTAAAATGAGCACATGAAAAGAGGAGGACAGCTATGGATTATTTGCAGAAGAAACCCATATGGGTGGTGCTCCGGGCAATTGCCGGCTTTTTTGGGGGGAAGCTTAAGAGCCTGGGAATTACGAGGCAGAGATTCCCATCCTGCGTTGCCCTTGTGATCTGCCCGGTTATCACCTTCTACCTGTTTGATTTTTATACGCATAATCCCCTGAAGGATATGGATTTCAAGACCCAGCTGTTGAATATCGTATTTTATGAGCTCACGGCTTTTCTGCTGTTCGGGCTGGTAAAATACGTCCGTGCGGCGCTGATGCTGCAGAGCGGCTTTTTTATGCTTGTGGGTCTGATCAATTATTATGTATTGAATTTCCGATCGGCGCCGATTATGCCCTGGGACATTCTGTCTCTGGGCACGGCGGCCAGTGTGGCGGGGAATTATGACTACAGCCTTGAGCGTGAGACAATTTTGGTTTTGGCGTGTTTTGTGATTCTTATGGCGGCGGAAAGCCGGTTTTCCATGAAAGCTCCCGGGCATCTTTTAAAGAGAGGAGCCTTTATTGTTGTTCCGGTTATTTTGCTGTGGGGATATACCGGAATGATCCAAAGCGACAGCTTTGTGAGCAGCTTCGGACTGTATGACAAGCTGTTTACGCCCACGGTAATGAACCGCAGGGATGGTAATATTGTGGCTTTTTTGATGGAAATGGAATATATGAACGTGGAAAAGCCGGATAATTATTCCGCTAAGGAAACACAGAACAGTTATTTGGCAAATCAGCCGGAAGAGACCGGAGCTGCGCTTGCGGATCCGGATAGACTGAACAGACCGAATATCATTGTGATTATGGATGAGGCTTTTTCGGATCTTTCCGTGCTGGGAAAGCTGGATACCAGTGAGGATTATATGCCCTTCATACATAGTTTGCAGGAGGGCGCCGATAATACTGTTACAGGCTGGCTGAATGTATCTGTGCTGGGAGGGAACACTGCCAATACGGAGTTTGAATTCCTCACAGGAAGCACCATGGCCTTTCTGCCACAGGGAAGCGTTGCTTATCAGCAGTATGTCAATCAGGAAACGCCTTCACTGGCCTCATACCTGAAGGAGCTCGGCTATTCCACTGTGGCCGTTCACCCTTATTACGCGGACGGTTGGGAGAGGGATGCGGTTTATCCTCTCCTTGGATTTGACCGTTTTCTTTCCAGAAATGATTTTTCCGGGGCGAAAAAGCTGCGCAGCTATATTTCCGATGAGGCGGATTTTGAAAAAATCATTGAACTGTACGAGGAGAAGGAAGCGGGAGAGCCTCTATTTGTGTTCAATGTAACTATGCAGAATCACGGAGGGTACGAAAAAACAGAGAGCTTTTCCTCATACATCACTGCGGAGGGAATTTCCTCAAGCGCACTGGAGATGTACCTTTCGCTGATAAAGGAGACGGACAATGCTTTCAAGGACCTTGTTTCCTATTTTTCCAATGTGGAAGAGGATACGATGATCGTGTTTTTTGGAGACCATCAGCCTGCTGCCTATGTGAGTAATCCGATACTGAGGAGCAATGGAGTGGATCCGGACGCTTTAACTGAAGAGGAAAATTTATTAAGATACAAGGTTCCCTACGTGATCTGGTCCAATTTTGACATTGAGGAGCAGAGCGGACAAGAGACCAGTGTCAATTACCTTTCCATTGACGTACTGGAAAACTGCGGACTTCCCCTTCCCTCCTTTCAGAATTTCCTGAAGGGGATCAGAGAGGAATATCCGGTGATCACCTCAGTGCAGGTAAGAGACCGAGAGGGGAATTACACAACGGTTCAGGAGCGGGGGGAAGAGCTGAACGCTTACCGGAGTCTGCAGTATTATCTGCTGTTTGATTACGATTCCGGCAGGTAGGAAATGAATTTAATTTGATATGCGGCGCTTTGGAATGAGAGGATATATGAAAGGTATCATCAGACAATATTACAGAGACGAAAAGCTAAGGCAGGCTACGGCGCTTATTTTATCTTTTGTGCTGCCGGTCACCATTGTGCTTTGCCTGTTCGTGATCAGAGGGATTTATCCCTTTGGAGACAGAAGTTTCCTGTTTTCCGACATGTATCACCAATACATGCCCTTCTTCAGTGAATTTTTGCATAAGGTCAGAGCTGGGGAGGGGATAGCCTATTCCTTTAACGTGGGGATAGGCTCTAATTTTCTGGCTCTTTATGTTTATTATCTGGCAAGTCCTCTGCATTTTCTTGCATTTTTGCTGCCGGAGGCATACCTCATGGAATTTATGAGTTATTTGGCAGTGATAAAGATCGGGCTTTGCGGACTGACTTCCTTTTGGTATCTTCAGCGGCACTTTGCCACGAAGGATGGGGCGGTGCTTTTCTTTTCCTGCTTTTATGCCCTGTCAGGGTATATGGCCGCCTACAACTGGAATATCATGTGGCTGGACTGTATTGTGTTGCTTCCCTTGATTATTCTGGGGTTGGAAAGGCTGGTAAAAGAGGGAAAATGCGGAATGTACTGCGTTACCCTGAGCCTGTCCATTTTAACCAATTACTATATTTCCATAATGATTTGTATTTTTCTGGTGCTTTATTTTCTGGCTCTTTTGTTGACGGAAAAGCGCTCTCTTCGGATTGTGGGAAATTTTGTGCTCTATTCCCTTCTTGCAGGGGGAATGGCGGCGCTTCTGCTGGTGCCGGAGGTTTGCGCTATTCTGGAGACGGATTTCGGAGATATGAACTTTCCGGAGACGCTGACCTCTTATTTTTCCGTTCTGGATATGCTGGCGAGGCATTGTATGAGCGTCACTACCGAGAGAGGACTTGAGCACTGGCCCAACCTTTATTGCGGAACAGCAGTGTTTATGCTTCTTCCCATGTATGCCTTAAATCAGAAGATTTCCATAAGAAAAAGATTTGCCAATTTAGCTCTGGCGGGCGTTTTTCTGTTAAGCTTCAGCACAAATATGCTGGATTTCATCTGGCATGGAATGAATTACCCGGATTCTCTTCCTGCCAGGCAATCCTTCATCTATATCCTTCTGATTCTGACCATGTGCTACGAGGCGTACAAGCGGGTGGACGAGATAGAAGAAAAGCAGATTCTGTACGGATATCTGGCGGCAGCTGCGTTTCTTCTGTGCTGTGAAAAATTTATTGTCAGTGAGGATTTTGACATCGGAATAGAGATTCTTACACTGACCTTTGTGACTATTTACGCAGTACTGATTTATCTTCACAGAACCAGAAAAAATCTGCGCTGGAAGCAGATACTGGCAGCTGCGGCTTTGGTGGCGGTGGTTGCGGAGGCCAGCGTGAATTTTTCCAATACGAGTCTGGGGACAGTCAGCCGCTCAGCCTATTTAGGACAGCAGGAGGATTATAAAGCCCTGTATAAGCTGACCGGGGAGAGAGAGGACGGATTTTACCGTCTGGAAAAGTTTACCAGAAAGACCAAGAACGATGGGACGCTTACAGGATACCCTACGGCGTCGGTTTTTTCCTCAACAATGAATTCCAGCGTTATGGATATGTATAAGAGACTGGGGATGCGCCACAGTAAGGTGTACTATTGCTTTGACGGAGCTACGCTTTTTACCTCCGCTCTGCTGAATGTAAAATATATGTTCGGAGAGTCGAATAAGTATGAAAACGAAGCATATACGCTCCTGGAGAAAAGCGGAGATATTTTTCTGTATGAGTGCGTCTATGATCTTCCCTTCGGCTATGTGGCTCCAAAGGGATATGATCTGCCGGAGGGATATTTAGGCCAGGGGATACGCCTGCAGAATCAAATGGTTTGGGATCTTGGGATAGAGGGAGAACTGTTTACGGAGGGTGCCGTACAGGAATCAGGAGATGACGTGCGGATCACTGCGGATCGTGCGGGCTTTTACTACGCGATTCTTACAGCCTCCGGCACCAGTAAGGTGGATTTGATAGGAGGAAGCCTGGAAACTCACACATTTTCAGACCTGAAGGACGGTTCAATTCTCTATCTGGGTTATCTGCAGAAGGGGGATGCCGTAACGCTTACAAACGCAGATGATGGGGACGAGACTCAGAAAATTTTCGCAGATGCTTACGTCTGTGACACACAGGTGCTGCAGCAGGCTTTAGAGGCGTTGTCGGAGAGCCATCTGGAACAGGTGGAGTATGATAGTCGTAATATCAGCGGAAGACTTACGCTTGAACATGCCGGCAGACTGATTTTGTCCGTTCCTTATGAGGATGGATGGAGTGTCCTGATCAATGGGGAAGAGGCGGAGCCGGCTTTGTTCGGAGGAACGCTCATGGCCTTTGACCTGGAGGAAGGAGAATATACCATAGAGCTGAGCTATACGCCGGAGGGCGCGTGGGCGGGTCTTGGCGTCAGCGTTGTGAGTATTTGTATATTCGGAATCATTCTGCTTGCCGGACGGCGTAAAAAAGGGATAAAACGCAGGGTGGGGGAAAGAAAAAGAGCCGGGCAGATGTGAAAAATACGAGACTAACTATTAGAGAAAGTCAATAGTTAAATTGAAAAAGATCAAACTTTTATGAAGTGTAGCGATGA